>NZ_KB903770.1 GCF_000379845.1 Moraxella boevrei DSM 14165
TAGGGCTGATAGTTTCTACAGGCGGTTTTGGTGCAACAGGTGGTTTTGTTTCTTCTTCTGTTGGTGCTGGTTTGGTTGTTTCGTCTTTGGGTGGCTGTACTGGTTTTGAAACTTTGTTCTTTTTACCTGCACTAACTGCTACGCCAGCGACACTAATACCGCCAACTACCCCCAATATCGTACCTGTACTTATGCTTGCATTAATGGCGGATGTGGTAGTGGTTGCCCACCATGCTGATGTTGTAGGATTTGCTCCCAAATTTTGGATTTGAGCGAGATTTTGCGGTAATTCGTTGAGTAAATGACTGTTAGAAAAATACTGGTAATAGCTTCCATCTTCTGCCAATCCTAAAATATTGGCATTATGTTGATAATAATTTTCTAAAATTAAGTCTATTTGTTTACTATCTTCAAACGATAATAATAAATCGTCGCCCGTACGTTTGGCAATCACTTTTTTTGGGGCAAGTCCTGTAGTTTGGTCAATTAATTCATAATTTACATTAGATTGTGCTTGGATTTTATCAACCAAACTGTCTTTGCTTTGCAATACTTTTTGTGCAAGGGTTTTGTTGGCGGTGTTGGTTTTAACGATGATATTTTTCATAAAAGCCCTAAGTGTTAAAAATATTAAATAATGGTTGTAGATTATTAAATTATAACGAGTATTGGGCAGTTTAACAACAAAAAAGGGGGTAAATGTTCTTTTTATAAGATTAAAGGTTATTTTTGTACCAAATTTATTAGCTTAATCGTTGTAGAAAAACATTCACAAAGAGAATACCAATAATCATACTCACAAACATCTGTTTCCAAATATGATAGCTGATGAGTACTAAAATCAATGCTAAAATTTGGGCGGTTAATAATGGCGATAGGCTAAATTGTTGATTTTTGTCAAGCCAAGTTAGCGATGTTAAAATCAATAAGGTCATTACTGCCAAAGGTAACCCCTTGTTCACAGCCAATAATAATGGTGAATTGAGTAATTTTTTTGGTAAAAAAGTTGGCATTAAGCGGATAATAAAAGTTACTATCGCCATGCTTAATACAGATAAAATAAAATAAAGTTGGGTATTTTGCATAAAAGTTTCCGTTGGAATTTGTTAGCGATGTTGCCAAAAAAAACGGGTGATAATCATCAAGCTACTTAGCACAATGCCACCGAGCAATACCCATGACGGCATCAGCCATATCGCAACCAAAAAGGCGATACAGGCAAAAACAATCGGATAAACTGCCTTTACGCTTTTAAATTGTTCATATGCCAAAATCGCAAATAAACACACCAAGGCAAAATCCAAATTTGGTACTAAGTCATTTAAACCTGCACCGACCACCAAGCCTAAAATCGTACCAACTAACCAATAACACCAATTTAACACACTAATCGGTAAAATTAGCTGAATGCGTTGTTGTGGCGTTAATGTGGTTAATAATGAAAAAGTTTCGTCGCTTAAACAAAATAAACAAATCAAGCGTGCGGTTTTATGCGTGGGGAGTTGATGAATAATCGGAATGCCGTAAAATGCCATGCGTAAATTAATGGCAAAAGTGTTACTGGCATGGGTAAAAATACCGACACCACTCGCCAATAGCGGAATAGATGCGTATTGAGCCACCCCTGCATACAGAATAACACTGGAAAAAATTGCCAACCATGCAGGTAAGCCCGCTGCCACGAATAGCACACCATAGGCAATCCCTGCAGGAATATAACCCATTGCGACAGGCAAGGTTAATCTTAAGGCATCTCGCCAATCAGAAGTTGCTATCATGTGAATAAATTTTTAGAATGATTAATATTTTAATAATAAAAATTTTTTATGATGTTATTTTTTCAAAGTCAAAAATACCCCGTTAATCAACAGGGTGTTTTTATTTATGATTAAGATTTATTTAAGTTATTTGGGTTAAGTTCTAACACTTCAGCGTCATAAATTGGGGCGTTGCGGTCTTCAAAGACCACTTCTTCTTCCACAAATTCAGGCTTAACTTCCACGATAAAGTCTTTACGGCTCATGCCCATCCACAGCGGAATAGTGGCTGCGATATAGATAGATGAAAATGTTCCCAAAATCAAACCAATAAATAACGCCACCGAGAACCACCGCAAACTTTCGCCACCCAAAAATAACATGGCTAACACCACTAACAACACGGTTGAGATAGTCATAAAAGTACGGCGTAACGTTTCGGTTAGTGATAAATTGATGATTTGGGTTGGGCTAATGCCACGCACACGGCGGAAGTTTTCACGAATACGGTCAAATACCACAATGGTATCGTTGATAGAATAACCAATCAATGACAATACGGCGGCCAGAACCGTCAAGTCAAACGGCCAGCCAAATAATGCAAACAAACCCACGGTAATAATACTGTCGTGGAATAACGCCAGTACCGCACCAAATGCGAGTTTGGATTGGAAACGCACCGCCACATACAGGAACATACAAATCAATGCAACCGCCGTTGCACCAAAGGCACTTAGGTAAATTTCATTACCGACTTGGCTACCCACCACGTCAAGGTTTTTGATAGTGGCATTATTGTTTGGCAAATCAAGGGCTTTGTCTAAAGTTGCACTTAAACCGTCAATTTTTTCTTGGGGTGGCAAGCGTAACAAAATTTCTTTGTTGCTACCCAAATATTGTACTGCACCGTCATTAATTTGGTGGCTTTGTAAAGCGGACTGCACTTGGGCTTGCTCTACAGGTTGTTCATACACCACGTTCGCTGACACACCGCCTGTAAAGTCTAAACCTAAATTTAAGCCTTTGGCAAAAATCGCAATCAACGTAATAATCGTTAAAATTGCCGAAAAAATCGCAAACGGTTTGGCAACTTTCATAAAGTCAATGATACGCCGTCCGATTAGGGTTTTTTCACCACCAAAATCTTGCCCAAAATCATCATTTGCTACATTTGGATTTTCTACCAATTCAGTCGTAACTGGAGTTTGTGCAGGCATTTCAGTTGTTTTTGGATTTTTGCTTAAATTTTTGTTTACCCCTTTACCATTACGGCGTGGGGTACGGCGTTCACGTTTCACGCTTTTATCTTGGGAGACTTGATAAACCCCCATGTGTTGCAATTTTTGTTTAGCGTTTTGTTTGTCAACGCTGTCGGCATTGTCTAAGTCTAAATCTAAATTTTCGTTACTCATGTTAGCTCCTTAACCAATGCTCAAACGTTTGACAGATTTGCGATAGCCATAAAAAATTTGCACCAGTGCACGAGTTACCGTAACCGAAGTAAAAATTGAACTGGCAATACCAATCGCAAGGGTTACCGCAAAGCCTTTAATCGGGCCTGTACCAATGGCAAACAGAATAAACGCCACCAATAACGTGGTAATTTGTGCATCAAAAATACTGGTAAACGCACGATTAAAACCTGCGACAATCGCTGATTTTGGTCTTACACCACTGGCGAGTTCTTCCCGAATACGCTCAAAAATTAATACGTTCGCATCCACCGCCATACCGATAGTTAACACGATACCTGCAATCCCTGGTAAGGTCAATGCTGAACCCAAAACGGACATAATTGCCAAAATCATCATCAAGTTAAATGCCAACGCAATATTGGCAATCAAACCAAACACACGATAAAATACGAGCATAAATAAGAAAACCAATAAATAACCAACTTGTGTCGAGAAAATCCCTTTTTCAATGTTGTCTTGACCGAGTGAAGGTCCAATCGTACGCTCTTCTACAAAGTACATCGGTGCTGCCAACGCTCCTGCACGCAATAATAACGCCAATTCGGATGCTTCGGCATTATTGTCTAAGCCTGTGATTTGGAATGTTGAACCAAATACGCCTTGAATGGTTGCTTGGTTAATAATACGGCTTTCAGAGTAGGGCGTACGTACTTCTTTGGTTTCACCTGTGGTTGGGTCTCTTTCAAAGCTAACACGTTGTTTATTTTCAATAAATAACACTGCCATCTGTTTGCCCACTGACTTTGCGGTAGTGCTTTGCATGAGTTTACCGCCTTGATTATCAAGGGTAATACTCACTTGGGGCATACCATTTTGGTCAAGCCCTGCTTGGGCATCTTGGACATTTTGACCTGTTACCACAGGCTGACGTTCTAACAAAGATTTTTGTGGGCTGTCCACTTCACCAAAAGAATAGCTTTCTGTCCCTGCAGGTAAAATTTGGGTTGGATTGGCTTGCCAGCTGTTATTTTCATCGGCAACCATACGAAACTCAAGATTTGCCGTACGTCCAATCACCCGTTTGGCTTCGGCGGTATCTTGCACCCCCGGTAATTCTACCACGATACGGTTCGCCCCTTGCGATTGTACCACCGCTTCGGCAACGCCTAGCTCATTGATACGATTTCGCATGGTGGTTAAGTTTTGGGTAACCGCATCTTGGGAAATCTGTGCTAAGGCGGTTTCAGTCAAGGTCATATTAATACTTGCACCGCTATCGCTAATCACAGGTTGCAAATTATAACTCGCCCCAAAACGGCTACGCAGGAGATTTAACGCTTTATCACGTTGGGCATTATCGGCAAATACCAATCCAAGCCCATTATTAACGATTTTCAACTGACTAATCGCCACTTGTTGTCCACGCAACTCATTTTTTACGTCTTGACTCACTGCTTCTAAACGTTGGTTAATGGTCTTACTCATGTCTACTTCCATGACAAACCGTACGCCACCACGCAAGTCAAGCCCTAGTTTAACAGGATTTGCACCGATTTTGCGTAGCCATTCAGGTGTGGTTTGAGCAAGGTTTAACGCTACCACATAATTATCGCCAAGCTTTTCACGAAGAACTTGTTGGGCTTTAATTTGGGTTTCGCTAGACTCATCTGCCATTCTTAACAACGCTGAACTACCGTCAAAGCTATTATTAACGGTCTTGATACCTTGATCGTTGAGAATTTGTTCAGCTTGAGTTAACACATCATTGGTTAACACCGTACTGGCAGACGAGCCTGTTACTTGCACCGCAGGTTTATCAGGATAAAGATTGGGTAAGGCATAAATGCTACTAATCAACAGTATAATGCCAATTAACACATATTTCCAAGCAGGATATTGCATAACGTGAACTTCTTAATAGTGAAAATAAAAAGGTTTTGCGAAAAAATTAACAGCTAAAAATTTATCATTTTTTAATAATATTTTAAATTATTTTAAACTATCAATCGTACCAACAGGCAACACCGAAATAATAGACGCACGTTGCACCATGACATCTTGGGTCGCATTTAACGCAATCACCGCATATTCACCTTGGGTACGTTTTACCTTGCCCATTAAACCGCCTGCAAACACCACTTCATTGCCTTCTTTAATCGCATCAATCATCTGACGATGCTCTTTGGCACGACGGCTTTGCGGACGGATAATCATAAAATAAAAAATCGCAAAAAACGCAATCGGTAATAACAACTGCATAAACATTGACGGAGCAGACGCCGTTCCCGTTGCAGGTTCAGCAAAAGCAGACTGAATAAATAACAACATAATACAACCTTAAAAATAAAATAAACAAAATAACTGACAATAATAACCGATTTATGGCTATTAATAAATAAATTAAAAGTAAAACCGGTAAAAAATTATCAAAAAAATTAAAAAACCAAAAAAAAGTTGATAAAATTTTGCCCAATTTTTAGCATTACAGCGAATAAATAACCAAATCGCTGATAAAATATAACAAATCCTTAACAATCAATTGGCAAAATATGCTATGCTACTTGTAACAAATTATTTCTTTTTTTAATATTTTTTGCCAGGAAAGTGAAACTGCATGAATAAATCCATTTTTAACGCAATTAACCCTACAACTAGTTTAACAGTTTTTATGCTTGGTTTAGGTTTAATGAACAATGTTGCGTTTGCTAACATCAGCGAAGGTGATGTAGAGCAATTTGCCCAACAAATGCACCAATCCGCCAATAGTAAAAGCATCGCCCAAGTCAGTCGCCTTATCAGTGATGATGCGTTAATCTCTATCTCTCGGCGTGGGACGACCAGTACGCTTGACAAATCTAGCTATCTAAACCTACTACAAACCAACTGGGCAAAAGCTACCGATTATCACTACACAATCCGTATTAACAACGTGATTAGCACAGGCAATCAAGCCAAAGCCGACATTGTTACCACCGAAGTTATCACCGAAAACGGCAAAACGCTCAATATGACCACCACGTCCCGAGCCACCTTCAGCCAAACCCCAAGGGGGTTAGTATTAAGCCGTGCGATTAGTCAACTAACCATTCAATAATTTTTAATAAAATTTAAAAAATAAAATAATTTTTACATCATCTTTTAAAACATTGTCTCATAAAAAAACGCACATATTCATGTGCGTTTTTATTTTAACAATTATCGAAATGATAAATTATTTCTTTTTAGCTTTTGTAGGAGCTTTTTGTGCAGGGTTTACCGCATCTTTTAAGCCTTTACCTGCTTTAAAACTTGGTACTTTGCTGGCAGGGATTTGCATTTCGGCACCTGTTTGTGGGTTACGACCTGTACGAGCCGCACGCTCTTTGACAGAGAATGTACCAAAACCAACCAATGCGATGCTATCGCCTGCTTCTAGTGCTTCACCAACGGTGCTGATAAAGGCGTTCAGAGCGTCTGCTGATTGAGCTTGGCTTAAACCTGATTTTTTTGCAATGCTTGCAACTAATTCTGACTTGTTCATAAGGGTATCCTTTGTTGTCGTGGTACAATCAACTTGTACATAAACTAATTTTACAAAAAACCAAAAAAGATTTAGCATTTTTGCGTTGTTAGGGATTATAAGTAAAGTTTTGCCAATAAACAAGTGTTTTTCAAAAGTTTTTTAAAAAAAAGACACATTTTGTGAAAATTTTTGCAAAAAATTGATAAAAAAATGTATGGCCTTGGCAAAAAATTATCTCAACGGCTTATAGATTAAGGGTTTACGCAAAAATAAGCAAGCAAATTTTGTAATTTTTTGCCAATTTTCTACAAAAAAATTAATTTTTCACATTTTTTGCCTATTTTTTACCAAAAAAAACGTTTTTTAACGAGTTTTCATCATTATTCTATTGTACTTAGGTCTTTGGCAATGTATCATTATGACAATTTTTTTGTTTAGAGTGAAAAGCGACCGTGTCTGATGATTTAACCAAAACTGATAGCCAATTACCGCCGATTTCGCAAATTGGTGGTAATCGTGAGCAAAATCCTGAACCTAACGCACAAACGCTCAGTAAAACAGCGTTAGGTGTGGTACTTGTATTGTTAGAAACCTTGCTTGCATTGTTACTGCGGTTTGATGCCAATTTGCGTCAAGTGATGTATCCGCTTGCTCAGCGAAATTTGGTGCTGTGTATCCGTAGTTATGTGCCACACGTGACGATTTATGCAACATTTACCGTCAATGGTGTTTTGTTAGACAGTGAATTACGTCCCAATCAGCAAGTGGACGTGACAATTAATGGTTTTAGTTTTCAAGTGTTACAGGCATTGTTTGGTAATAAACCATCGGTGCTAAAACAGTTACAATTTCGGGGTGAGTCTGCTGATGTTATTGATGTTAAAGCGTTTTTCACCGCCGTTGCGATTAGTAAAGTGGTGCAAGAGCTGATTGCTAAATTTAAAGGAAAATCTAAAGATAAGCCTGAAAAGCCGAAAAGAAGCGTTGAAGAATACCAACAAAAAATCGAAGAGCAAAAACAACAGATCAATGCGTTAACCGTCAAAATCGCCGAAGCCGAAACCGCTTTATTACAAGTAAAAAGCCAAAATAAAATCCTAAAAATCAGTCTCGGCGTGGCGGTGCTTATCATTGTAGTGCTTGCGATTGTTGCCATGCGATAATTTAAAAGCAACAACTTGAGAATCGTCAAATAAAAATCCTATTAAAATCATGAGGTTGTTAAAAGATAGCGTCATTTATGTCATTGGCGAAATGCTTGCAAAAGCCGTTCCCTTTTTGTTGTTGCCGTATCTGACACGCACGCTTGGTACGGATGGTTTTGGTGAATTATCCTACTATCTGTCACTATCGGCATTTTTGCTTATCGGCATGAGCTTATCGCAAAACGGCTCGCTAAGTCGTTATTATTATGTGTACGGCAAGCAGGGTTTAGGCAGTGTGCTGTTGGCAGGTGGGCTATATAGTTTTGCGTGGTTAATAGGTGGGGGGATGCTGAGTTGGTTGCTTGGCAATGATTTGCTATGGTATTGTTTTAGCATGACTTTTTTGCAGACCTTACTCCAAAATCAGCTCGCCTTACGCCAATGTCAAAAATTACCATTGCATTATTTTGGCGTACAAATTACCTTGAGTATTGCTAACTTACTATTAACCATTATTTTATTTAATCTATTTAATCAAGATGTCAAAATGCGGTTAATTGCCATTAATTTGGCGTATTTATTTAGTTTTACCGTGGCATTTTTGTTGACAAAACGGCAATTTAACTTAACGTTTCGCCCAACTCGCCAACGCTTGATACTAGCCATGCAGTATCTGCTTGGACTGGGTTTGCCATTGTTACTTCACGCTTTGAGTTATACCACCAAAGGGCAGCTTGACCGTATTTTGATTTATCAACAATTTAGCGAACATGAGTTGGGTATTTACTCGGCAGGCGTACAGATTGCCAGTAGTCTAAGCATTGTGATTATGGCAATTAATACTGCAAGTATTCCTTATCTGTACGAAAACTTAAAAAACAATAACATTAATTTAGCCAAACTTCACCGATTTTTTTGGTTTAGCCTAAGCATACCACCTATTATCACCGCCATTACGTGGCTCGTGCCTGATGTGGTATATGCGTGGGTATTGGGGGGAGATTTTGTTGCCAGTCGTTATTATACAGTGGTGTTTTTTTTGGCGTTTGCTTTGACGATACCGTATTTGTTGTTGGTGAATTTCTTATTTTATCATGGTAAAAACCGCTATATTGCCACCAGTTCGGTGCTATCAACGCTCGTGTATTTAGTTGCTTTGTGGGGATTTAGTCAAATAAAGTTGATTTATGTGCCATTTGCAAGCGTGCTAAGTAATTTGGCAATTTTGCCATTATTATATTATTTTACAATAAAAGTGAATAAAAACTAAATGAAAACGAATTTGATTATTTGTATGACACCGCTCCAAGTACTGATAGCGTTACGCATTATTGAAGCACACGCAGGCGATTTTATCGGCATTTATTTGGCAGAAACGGATAATGACAAACACCGTTTTTATAGTGAAAAATTGGCAGACAGATGCCAACGCCATGCCTATTTGAATTTAAATAACAATGATGAAGCACAAAATAATTGTCAAAAACTATCGGCAAAATTTCAGCATTTTACAAAAATCAAAGAAATATTGATTGGTTTAAATGTCTGGCAACAACCTGTGGCAACGGTATTTTTGGCAAATTTGGATTTAATTGTCACGCAATATATTTTAGCAAAAGTAAATTATATTCGCTTGCATAGTTTTGATGACGGCACAATTAATATTTTTCCGACCAGTCGTTATTTTTTGCCAAAACAGCAAAGTTTTGCTAAGTGGCTATTTAAAAAAATGTTAGGAATTAAAGATGATAATCTTGCCAAAATTTTAGCAAAAATATCCAAACATTACACAATTTTTCTAAATAAAACCAATATTGTTGCTAATCCAATAACGATAAATTTGTTTAGCCAAACTTATCAAAATATTCCAAAAATTAATAAAGTAGTACGTATTTTACTCGGACAACCGTTTGATGATATTATTGGGGAAAAAAACTATCAAACCATGATTTTGCAAACAGTTAATACCTATCAAATTGATTATTTTTACCCGCATCCACGGGAAAAAAATCGTTTTGATGATGTATTAAATGTGATTAATACTCAAATGATTATTGAAGATTATCTAATTAATCAGCTTGAACAACAGCCTAATACGAGATTTGAGATTTACACCTTTACCAGCACTGCTATTTTTTCGTTACAAGCCTTGTCAAGGGTAACGGTCTTCGCGATTTTTCATAATATTTTGCAAGCGGATTTTACCCAAAGTTATACGTTTTTACAGACACAAGGCATTACAATTTTGGGAAAAGATAATGACTAAAGTTACCCGAAAACATGCCTTACTAGTCCAAGCTCATAAAAATTTGGATTATTTTATTCAGCTTGCCAATGATGAAAAAAATCTAAATGTTTATGTACATTTGGATAAAAAATCTGCTGAATTTGAATGTTTAAAAAATCAAGATTTGCCTACCAATTTTTATATCCTTGAGGACAGCATTTCGGTGATTTGGGGTGGATTTAGCCAAGTGTTGGCGACTTTAAAATTGTTTCATAGAGCGATGTTGGATAGTGAAAATCAGTTTTTTCATTTGGTAAGTGGCGAAGATGTGGTATTACAACCCTTTGAAATGATTGAGAAAAACTGGCAAGACGTGTATCATTTTGCTCCTATGTTAATTTGTGAACAAAATTCTAATTATTTCTATCGTTTCTTTTGCGATACGCTTCATGCGAATACGCGTTGGCAACGCAGTTTGGGAGGGAAAATTTTAACTAAAATCCAACAAATTTTTGCAAGAACGTATTTGCTATTTACCAAGCCACAGCCTGTGTATTTTGGTTCTCAATGGTTTTCTATCACACGAGATGATTGGCAAAAAATTCAGCCTTTTTTACAAAAATATCAACAATTTTTTGCCAAAAAGCTGGTTCCTGATGAGCATTTTTTTCAAACATTACTAAAAAATGAAACACAAATCCAACCGAGCAATGTAAATCAACGCTATATTATTTTTGATAAAAAAATAAACAATGGTAACAGTCCAATTTATCTTGATTTTGTACAATTACAACGTGCCAAACAACAGTATCATTGGTTTGCCCGTAAGGTTCATCAAGATGTGGCGAATGAATGGCTGAATAAGGAGCACGTATGAAATTTTCGGTTTTGATGTCGCTCTATCCCAAAGAACAACCAAAATTTTTACAAGAATGTCTATTAAGTTTATCTAATCAAACTTTGCAAGCCGATGAAATCGTTTTGGTATATGACGGTGAAATTGATATAGAATTACAAAAAATTGTTGATAAATTTCTAATTAAATTACCGTTAAAAATCATACAATTACCCAATAATGTGGGTTTGGGGAAAGCGTTAAATGCTGGACTGGAATACTGTCAATTTGAGTGGGTTTTTCGCATGGATACTGATGATATTTGTGTGCCAGAGCGTTTTGCTAGTCAAATAAACTTTATCAAAAAGCACCCAAATGTTGATGTGGTGGGTGGGCAAATTATTGAATTTGAACAAGATTTTTCACAGGGTAAAAAATCCCGCACCGTTCCTACATCGCACGAGCAAATTGTGAAATACGCTAAGACTCGCAATCCAATCAATCACATGACGGTGGCATTCAAGAAATCGGCAGTACAGGCGGTCGGCAGTTATCAGCACGCCCCTTTGTATGAGGATTATGATTTATGGGTGCGATTATTAAGTAAAAATTATCAATTTACTAATTTGCCCCAAGCTTTGGTGTATGCAAGAGCAGGGCAGGCGATGTATGAACGGCGTGGCGGTGTGAGATACGTCAAAAATGAAGTACAAATGCAGGTAAGATTTTGGCGATGGGGGTTTTTGTCAGCTTGGCAACTGGCGAAAAATTTGGTAATTCGGATACCTGTTCGTTTGCTACCGAATGGCTTGCGTTCGCTTATTTATCAAAAATTGTTGAGAAAATAAGGTTATAAATTGCATGAAAAAATTACAACGCCTCAAAAATATGCAAAAAGCACGGCTAAAACGCACCTTCAAAATTTGGCGAAAACCGTTTATTATCATCTTATTGATTGGGTTAATCTTGCGTGGTTGTATCGGATTTCTTGGTTCATTTGGCGACCCTGTGAGAAATATTGGTTTTATCAATCATACTGGTAAATCTCTTACAGTCGTGGTGGAATATGTGGGCAAAGAAATACCTGAAATATTTGATTTAAATGACAAAAATAAAGAAGAATTGATGATTTTTGGCGTGGGTTATTGGGACAAAGATGAGCTGTTAAGTCGCAGTGAAACTATCAAAAAAATCACTATCAAAACCGAAGAAAAAACGTTGGTCTATGAACAGTCTCAAATTTTACCATTACTGCAAAAAAACTTGCAGACAGGGACGAACGCTCATAACATTGATATTCATATTGAGTAAATTAGCACTGTAATATTTGCCGATTTGGATTTAATTTTTTAACCATGGTTTCGCTTAACGGTAAAATTTCACCACAAATCAGCCCAGCGATGAGTTCACTACAAATCGGTGCATACGCATAACCCTTTGAACCCAGAGCAGAAAATGTCCATAAATGCGAATTTTTACCAAAATCCGTCTGATAAACTTGACCGACAAGGGGCAAATAATCCACCGTTTGACAGCGAATACTCGCTCGCCCTTGCCAATTTTCTAAATTTTGTTGAAAAATTTCCTGTTTCGCCAAATCTGGCATAAAATCTTGCAAATCTTTGAGATTGCTCATTAAATCATCAATTTTTGGCGTAATATCCAACGTATCACGCACAAAACTCGCCCCTAGCATGACAAAATTCTGTTTGGTTTTTTTGTCGTAAAAAGTCGCAAAATAACTGCCGTATTTTAGGGGAATTTTTGGTAAAATTTCTGCCGTTTTTATATCAATTGGTAACCAAGAAACTTGCCCACGACTGTGATTAAATGCTTTAAGTTGCGGTAAAAAATCACAAGTCGCTAAAGCCGTGGTTAAAATTACATGGTCAAAACTGTGGTTGTGTTGAATTTGTTTAAAACTAACCAAAATTTGTTGATTATTTTGCTCAAAACTTTGCAGTTCAGCTTGTCTAAAGTGAATATTTGGTAAAGACAAAACCGCTTGAGCAAAGTTTTTGGTATTGATTAACCCAGACTTTGGGGTAAAAATCGCTTGTCCTAAATTAAAATTGGTGCTTTGTTTTGTCAAATCGGTATCATAAAATTGGGCAAGTTCTTTAGGAAAATTAAATCCTTTGTCCAGATTTACACGATTGTGCGATAACAAATCCAAACAGCCTGTAGTTTCTAAAATCGGCGTTGCCAAAACCTTCTGTGCAATTTTTTCTAAAGTGGGATAAAAACGGCAACTCGCCAAAAATCCGATGGTATGCAAGTCATTTTTTAGCCGATGTAACTCGGTGAGTTTTGGGGCGAGTACGCCACGAATATTGCCAGATGCCCCAGAAATCGGAGCATTTTTATCAAAAATCGTAACGTCATGCCCACGCATCGCCAACGCAAAAGCACAGCTTAAACCTGCAACGCCTGCACCGATAACACTGATTTTTAATGGTTTTTTGATATCATTTGGATAAATATTCGGCAAATAAAAAGCGGGATTTTTTGGAATTTTTTCAATTTTTTTGCGAGTTTTTGGCGTTTGTAGAAAGGGAATTTTTGTCCAAAAAGGGGGGATTTTTTTATTATATCTAAACTTAATTTGATTAAATTTAGCAGAATTTTGTTGGCTTATTGCTAGGTTTTGGGTATCATTTTCAGTAAAAAAAGCGGTCAGCATTTCTCGTTTTTTGCCAAAACCTTTCACTTTTTTTAAATTAAAACCTTGGTTTTTTAAGTTGTTTTTTACCAAACTTGCTACGCTAAAAGTTGCTAAAGTCGTGGTAGGTTTAGATAATTGTTTTATTTGATTAAATAAATTTTCCGCCCACAACTCGCCATTACATGCAGGGGCAAAACCGTCCAAAAACCATGCATCAACCTTTTGCTGACCGATGAGTTGGCTCAAACTGTCGCACGCATCGCCTAGCCATAAGTCAAGGGTTAATCTATCTTGCCAAAAATTTAGGCGATGACAACCTGCCAAAGGCGGTGGATAATTTGCCAAGAGTTGTTCGGAAAACGGGGTTAATTCTTGCCAAATGGATAAAGCTTGTTGTAAATCTTGGCGTTTTAAGGGAAATTTTTCGGTGGTAATGATGTGTAACCGACTGTTTGTATTGGGATTTTGTTGAACAATTTTTTGCCAAAGTTGCCAAACTGCCAATACATTTAAACCCGTGCCAAAACCAACTTCGCCGATAACAAAAGTTTGATAATCATCAAGATTTTCTAATCTTTTCTGTAAATTATTTTGCTCAATAAATACATATCGGCTTTCGTTTAGCCCATTTTCTTTACAAAAATAGACATCGCCAAAATCGGCAGAAACAGGCACGGTTAAGACGTTTTTGTCAATTTGCCAATCCAAATTTGCATAAGTAATTTTGCTCATTACCAACCACGTTTACGTCCAAGCACAAAAAAGCTTAATACCGCTCCTGCAATAAAACTTAGCAAGGCGGTAAACGCCCCATAAATAAACAATTGTCCGCTAAAATCATGGGTTAATACGCCAACTTGGGCGTTTAGGCTGTCAATTTCTCGTTGTAATTCGGCATTTTTGGTTAATAATTGTTGGTTTGCTTGGGAAAGTTGGCTGTCGCTTGGCTTGGTTATTTGGGCTAGGGTGGGTGCGGGGGGGGCAATCGGTTGCCCTGTTTTTGGGTCATTGACGACCACGTCCACTGCAAAACTTGGCATGGCATAACTGATTAATGCGGTAATCGTGAGCATTGTGGCGGTTTTTTGTAGGGTTTTCATGTGCCTTTTCCTATTTTTTTTGTATTTCGTTTTGTAATTCTGGATTTAGGTGATTTTTTAGCACAATAAATTGTCCTATCATAAAAATCAGCATAACAGGTATCCAACCATAAGTTTTAAAATTAATCCACGTTTCATTACTGGTAAAAAAGGCAAAATAATATTGCAAACCTGCCATAATCACAAAATAGCCGACCCAAGCTAGGGTTAAATTTTGCCAACCTTTGTTGGATAATTTAAAAAATTGTTTCATTGCAAGCTCTAATAATGGCTTATTAATGAGAACACTTATCAATAAAGCGAGGGCAAAAATAGCGTTAATGACGACAGATTTCCATTTGATAAAGGCATCATTATTAAACGCTAGACTAAGCCCGCAAAAAACGACGGTTAAAACCAAAGTAACCCACTGTTGTTTGTTGAGTTTGCCTTTTTGTTTGGTAAAGTGTACGACATAGACAGCTAGGGTGGCGACCAACAACGCCCCTGCACCTGCAATCACGCCTTGAGTTTTGGCAAAATAAAAAAACGCAAAAAGTGGAATTAAATCAAGTAGAGCAGTCATAAAAAATCTCAAAGAAAATAATGTGGTTAGTTTACACAACTGTGTTAAAATTGCAAATGAAAAATCAATTGTTTCTTGGAAAAAATATGCCACAACTTGACTGTACAGATTTACTTAACCAAAGCCCTACTTACACCACGTTACCGTTTGATATGCACTGTCATAGCACGTGTTCGGACGGTACATTTTCGCCAACCGAAGTTGTGCAAAAAGCTTTTGACAATGGCGTAAAAATCTTGTCTTTAACCGACCATGACACGATTTTGGGCATAGATGAAGCCAAACAAACGGCAGAAAAGCTCGGCATTTTTTTGATAAATGGCGTGGAAATTAGCTGTCGGCATCGGATCATTGGTGGTTATAGCAAAAAGCCCGCTCAAGTGGAAAAAGTCATTCATGTACTGGGCTATGGCTTTGATAACCTTGATAAGATGAACGCTCGGCTGTCCGCCATTCAACAATCTCGTGAAACCCGTGGGCGAGCCATGTGCGAAAAAGTGGCGAAAACCTGTCAGTTGGATTTTGACGAATTTTGGCAAGCGGTTTTGCTAGAAGCCAAAGGTAACCCGCAAGCGGTTGGGCGAGTGCATATCGCCAAAGTCATGGTAGAAAAAGGCATTGTCAATGACGTGCAAAAGGCGTTTTCTGGCTACCTTGCCGACCACAAAAGCTGTTATGTGGCATTGGACGGCTTGAGTTTAAAAGATTGCGTGGACTTAATCCATACCTGTGGCGGAAAAGCCTCGCTTGCTCATGCCACACGCTACAATTTGACAGCCAACAAAACTCGCAAATTGATAGCTGATTTTGCTAAAGCAGGAGGCGATGCGGTGGAGTTGCCTGCGACCAACGAACCGCAGTCCACTCGCCACATGATAGACAGATGTATCAAGGAACATGGGCTGTTGGTATCAGTTGGCAGTGATTTTCATGGAATAACTATGCCGTGGCGGACGCTGGGCGTTGTACCAAAACTACACGAAGGACAAATTGGGGTTTGGGAAAAAATTTGATGAAATTTATCAAAAAATTGGGCTTGGTGTTTTGTATGTTGGGCGTTGCGGTTGGTGGCAATACAAAACCTGTGGTGATTCACAAGTTATCTGACGATGAAAAAACATCTGGCTGTATCAAACCACAAACAAAAGAGAATTTTGATATTGCCTGATGGTCTTGTAATTGTGGTTAAGCGAGATTGAGAAAATAATCCGATGTTGGGTGAATTGGGCATAGATAATGATAAAACACTATTATTTGATGTGAATGGTAAATTTATCAAACAAACTGACTAAATTCCATAAAAGGAGAAACTATGGGCAATCGTTTATCAAAAATTTACACACGCACAGGCGATGACGGCATGACAGGCATGGCGGACGGTTCACGTCTATCAAAGTCAGATTTGCGTTTTGATGCCATGGGCGTGATTGATTATTTGAACGCTAAAATTGGCTTAATTCATGCGTTGATTGGCGAAAAAAATGAATTTGAACACAAAGACAAGCTCACCGAGCAATTAAGCCAAATTCAGCATAAACTGTTTAATATCGGTGGGGAAATCGCCCTACCAAATCATGCTCAGATTGGTTATATTGCCATTACACCTGATGATATTAGCATACTTGAAAACTGGATAGATGCGTATAATAATAATTTGCCCTATTTAAAGGAATTTATTTTGCCTGCTGGCTCGGTCACTACTGCTCACACGCATATCGCCAGAACCTTGTGCCGAGATAGTGAGCGGACGTTAATCCGTTTAAACGAACGGGATAATAATGTAAGTCATGAAACTCGGCAATATATCAACCGTCTGTCGGATTTTTTGTTTGTGTTGGCACGAGTCATTGCAAGAGCGGATAATGGGGCGGAGGTGTTTTGGCAAAAGGATTGGTGAAAAATAATTGACAAAACCACCCAAAACCGCTACAATAAATCGCTAATTTTTATTTGAAAAGTTTAAATCATTCAATTTGGGATAAAAAATTGGCGACACCGATTCAAAAACTTGTATTTATTTTATGAATAATCAAAGGCTAGGCAAATTGTGCTTAGCCTTTTTTGGTTTTTATCTGCCCAATTTTTTTTAAATAATTTTAGAAAATTACTGTTAAAAAAGAGGCTGTTATGTTAAAAATTGTCAATGAAGCACTGACATTTGATGATGTGTTGTTGCTCCCTGCGTATTCAGAAGTTTTGCCAAAAGTGGTGAACTTGCAAACGCGTCTGACTCGTGAAATTACGCTAAATTTACCGATGATTTCGGCGGCGATGGACACCGTGACCGAAGCTAAAATGTCGATTTCGATGGCACAGCTTGGCGGTATGGGCATTATCCACAAAAATATGGACATTGACCGTCAGGCCCGTCAAGTCCGTCATGTCAAAAAATTTGAAGCAGGGACAGTGGCTGACCCGATTACCGTTAAGCCAGATGCCACCGTTGGCGAGCTTATTCAACTTACCAAATCCTACAAAATCAGCGGTGTACCTGTTATTGATGACAATAAAAATGTGGTGGGGATTGTGACCCACCGTGATTTGCGTTTTGAAGAAAATCTAAATCAGCCTGTCAAAAACGTCATGACACCAAAGGACAAACTTGTCACCGTGCGTGAAGGCGAATCTACCGAAAACATCAAGCGACTACTACATGAACACCGTATTGAAAAAGTGATTGTTACCGATGATAATGGGCGATTAAAGGGATTAATTACCGTTAACGATTTTACCAAAGCAGAAAATAACCCCAATGCTTGTAAAGACGACAAAGGTCGCTTGCGTGTCGGTGCAGCGGTGGGTACAGGGGCGGATACGGAGGCTCGTGTGGAAGCTCTTGTGGAGGCGGGCGTTGATGTTATCATCGTGGATACTGCTCACGGACATTCCAAAGGTGTGATTGAGCGTGTGAACTGGGTGAAGAAAAATTTCCCACAAGTGCAAGTGATTGGCGGTAATATCGCAACGGGTGATGCGGCGTTGGCATTGCGTGATGTTGGAGCGGATGCGGTAAAAGTGGGCATTGGACCGGGTTCAATCTGTACTACTCGTATTATTGCTGGCGTGGGCGTGCCACAAATCTCAGCAATTGACAATGTAGCGACTGCCCTAAAAGATAGCATTCCGCTGATTGCTGACGGTGGTATTCGCTTTAGTGGTGACATGGCAAAAGCGATAGCGGCAGGGGCAAGCTGTATTATGGTAGGTTCATTGCTTGCTGGTACGGAAGAAGCCCCTGGCGAAGTGGAACTCTTCCAAGGTCGCTATTACAAAGCGTATCGTGGTATGGGCTCACTTGGTGCGATGAGTGGCTCAAATGGTTCATCTGACCGTTATTTCCAAGATGCCAAAGATGGCGTTGAAAAGCTCGTGCCAGAAGGCATTGAAGGGCGTGTACCCTACAAAGGTCCTGTGACAGGGATTATTAATCAGATGGCAGGCGGTTTGCGTTCTAGCATGGGTTATACGGGCTGTGCCACCATTGAAGAGATGAGAACCAAGCCTGAATTTGTACGTGTTACATCGGCAGGCATGAAAGAATCACACGTTCATGATGTGCAAATTACCAAAGAAGCACCTAATTATCGTCAGGGTTAAGTTAATTGATATTACATAGAATTGATTATTTGCAATCTTAAGAAACGTAATTATTTTTGTAAAAATAATTAATAAAAATTTACTTTTGCACAAAAACTGGTGAAATCTTGCTTTTCTAAGTCAAAAGTATGTTTGATAGAATAACGATTAACTTGCGTTTTTTTCTTGAAAAGTGAACGATTTATCGCATTTTTCATTGTAAAAACGTTATGGATACGATACAGTTTGTAAAAAACGCTCTAAGAAATTAGGGCGTTTTTTGTGGAGATTAAAAAAAATGACTAGGGTGCGACTAATTTGGCACAAACTTTCCAATTTGAGTTGCCAAACCATTTGACAAAACGTTGGTTTCCAATATACGAGCTTCTGCAAGGCCAAAGCTTTCAGGCTGTTCACCTGTTAAAAGTCCTGCCATATATGCAATGATATTCATATGGCACACAATCACAACACAGTCATCGTCGTTCATATTTGCTAACAAATCTGCCAAGCCATTTATCGCCGTTTGTGCGTCGTCGTCAGGTGTGATGTTGGCAAAAATCTGATGTTCAACATCGGCAAATGCTTGTTTAACAATTTCACAAGTTTGCATCGCTCGGTTATAGGGACTTGAGATAAATAGGGTTGGGTTGGCGTTTTGTTGTAGCCATTTGGCAGTTTTTTGGGCTTGGGCTTTGCCAATCTCTGATAAATTGCGTTCACTGTCGGGGTGTGTGTATGCCCCTGCATCACCGTGTCTGATTAAGATGAGTTTCATTTTTTCTCCTTTATCTTTATTTCATATTTTCATGTGGCATGACAAATTCTACATCACTTTTAAAACCTTTTTCCATCAGCTCCATCGCCACGCTAAATGGGGTTTGTTCATTAAAAATCACATCGTACATGGCGTGCGTGATAGGCATATCAACGCCTTCTTGAATGGCTTTTTCATGTACTTGTCGAATGGTATTAATGCCTTCAGCCGTTTGCCCCAGTTTTTTTACCGCTTGTTCCAAATTTAAGCCCTTACCGAGCATATTGCCGACTTGATAATTTCGGCTAAGCGGTGAAGCACAAGTGGCGTACAAATCACCCACACCCGACAAGCCCAAAAACGTCAAAGGATTTGCCCCAGCATGGACTCCGTAACGGCTCATTTCCGCCAATGCCCGAGTGAGTAACATGGCTTTGGTATTTTCGCCCACGTTGTAGGCTTCTGCCATACCCATGGCAATCGCATAGATATTTTTTAACGCACCGCCTAGCTCCACCCCAATCACATCATCACTGCCAAACACCCGAAAAAATGCCCCATGTAACGCCACTTGTACCGCATGACGTACCATTTCAGACTCGCTGGCAATCACGGTTGCCGTAGGCATATTGTTGATGATTTCTTTAGCAAGGTTTGGACCGCTCATCACGCCAAAAGCCACATTTGGCAATTCTTGTTTAACCACTTCACTCATCAGAGCGAAAGTGTCTTTTTCCATGCCTTTTGTTAAAGAAACAATCACTTGAGATGTGATAAATGGTGCGATTTTTTTTAACGTTTCTCTAAATGCGGAACTTGGCACAGCGACAAAAATAATGTCTTTGCATTTGACTGCTTTTTGCAAATCATGCTCAAATTTTAACCGTTTATCCAATTTAAAATCAGGCAAATATTTTTTGTTAATATTTGAGCGTTGCATGGATTTGACCGTCCATTTATCACGCACCCATAGTGTCGTATCACAACCATTGCGACTGGCTAAATTTGCCATCGCCGTACCAAAACTACCCCCGCCCAAAAACGCCAATGTCAAAGGTGCGGTTAAACCTTTGTTATCTTCACTGGGAAATTGCAAATGTTGTTTACGATTTTTAAAATTTTGAAGCATTTCACTTAACATTTTACTGGCTTTTTCAGTACCATGTTGAATTTTTTCTAAATTTTGATGTAAGGCTTCATTGTTTTCAAGGCTTTCTTTTAGATTTAAGGCTTCACTTTTTAGCGTTTCTAAGCTTAAACTTTCTAACGGTTTTTTCATAGTTTATCCCTGAAAACTCACAAAATCATCAACATTAATCGGCTTTCTTTCTGGTAATTCTGCTCCTTTTGTACCGACATAGATAAAACCAACCACATCATTTTGTTCATTAAGATTAAAAAAATTCTTAACAGCAACTTCATTCATCAAGTCGCCACTTCGCCAAACACTGGCAAAACCTTGGGCTTCTAATGCCAATAACAGATTTTGCACGCCTGCCCCTGCGGATAATAATTGTTCAAATTTTGGTACTTTTGGGTGGTTTTTATAATCGGTTACACAAGTGATAATCATGGGGGCTCGTTTTGGGAGCATTTTGGCTTTATCAAGGGCGGTTTGGTCGGTTTCCCCTTTGTCAAGTAAAGCTTGATATAATGCCAATCCCAAATCGTCAAGGGCTTGATTCTCAAGAACGACAAAACGGTAAGGACGCAACATTTTATGGTCTGGGGCGGTCAAGGCGATTTTGACCGCATCACGCACTTGGGTATGCGTTGGGGCAGGTGAAAGTAGCCGTCCCATAGAACGGCGTGAAGTGATAAAATCAAAAATTTGTTGGGTATTCATTATTATTCCTTAATTGGATTGAATTTGGTAAATGTGTGCAAGCGTTAAGCCTGTTAATTGGCTAATCATTTCATCGCTTAACCCCATTGCTTTGGCATTTTGAATAGTCAATAATTTTTCTTGTTGAATGCCTTTTTCAATACCTGTTTCAACACCTTGTTGAAAGCCGTCTTGCACCGCTGTTTTGTTTTAAGGACACTATTTGTATCCCAATATATTTTTAGGGTTGGTCGGTATTGGCTGATTGCTTGGTAATCTCCTTCAGCAGTTGCTTTATCAATTTTATCAAATAATTGTTTAAAATCATCATCAGAATAGGGGTGGAAAGATTTTGCTTGCATAAATATTTTCCTTCTTTGATGATTGTATCATACCTTAATTTGTTTATTTTATTAAGCTATTTTTTTGATTAATGAAAAGTATAGTCAAAATATGCTAAAATAGCAAACTTCTTGCAAACTTAATAAGGAAACCTTATGCCAACCCCAATCAACGAACGTAAACTTGCCAACGCTATCCGAGTGCTTGCCATGGACGCTGTTCAACAAGCCAATTCAGGACACCCTGGTGCCCCTATGGGTATGGCGGACATTGCCGAAGTGTTGTGGCGTAAATTCTTAAAACACAACCCCAAAGACCCAAACTGGCTAAACCGTGATAGATTTGTGTTATCCAACGGACACGGCTCAATGCTCCAATACGCCTTGCTTCATTTGTCAGGCTATGATGTGAGTATTGATGATTTAAAAAGTTTTCGTCAATTACACTCAAAAACCCCTGGACACCCAGAATACGGCTATACCGCAGGCGTGGAAACCACCACAGGACCTTTGGGGCAAGGGCTTGCCAATGCGGTGGGCTTTGCCATTGCCGAAAAAACCTTAGCCAGTCAATTTAACCAAGACGGTTTTGAGATTATCAATCATCACACTTATTGTTTTGTGGGCGACGGCTGTTTAATGGAAGGTATTAGCCACGAAGTTTGCTCGCTGGCAGGCACGCTAAATCTTGGCAAACTCATTGTGTATTATGATGACAATGGTATTTCTATTGACGGTGAAGTAGAAGGTTGGTTTTCGGACGACACCCAAAAACGCTTTGAAAGCTATGGCTGGCAAGTGCAAAAAATTGACGGACACGACAGCAATGCCATTAGCCAAGCCACCCAAAACGCCCTTAACGAGACACAAAAACCGTCTTTGATTATCTGTAAAACTGTGATTGGAGCAGGCTCTCCAAACAAACAAGGCAAAGAAGATTGCCACGGCTCGCCACTTGGGGCAGATGAAATCGTACTTACTCGTGAAACCTTGGCTTGGACAGATAAGGCATTTGAAATCCCCCAAACGATTTATGATGCGTGGAATGGCGTTGCCAAAGGCGAGACATTACAAGGCAACTGGCAGGCTGATTTTGACAACTACAAAAAAGCCTATCCACAGCTTGCCAAAGAATTGTTACGCCGTATGAGTGGCGATTTACCAGATGATTTTGAGCAAAAAGCGACCGCCTTTATCAAAGATTGTCAAGCCAATCCTGAAAATATTGCCACTCGTAAAGCCAGTCAAAATGCGATTAATGCTTTACAACCGTTATTGCCTGAGCTTTTGGGCGGTTCGGCAGATTTAGCAGGGTCAAATTTGACTTGGTTTAAAAACGCCAAAGCCCTAGAAACCGACCCTGCGGGCAACTATATCCATTATGGCGTGCGTGAATTTGGAATGACCGCCATTGCCAATGGCATTGCCTTGCACGGTGGCTTTGTGCCTTATGTGGCGACTTTTTTGATGTTTATGGAATACGCCAGAAATGCGGTGCGAATGTCAGCACTCATGAAACAGCGAGTTCTGCACATTTACACCCACGACAGCATTGGGCTTGGCGAAGACGGTCCGACACATCAGCCGATTGAACAACTTGCCAGCCTAAGATCCACACCAAATCTGCACACTTGGCGACCTTGCGACACGGTGGAATCTGCGGTGGCGTGGGTACAAGCCATTAAAGCCAAAACCACGCCGTCAGCCTTGATTTTTAGCCGTCAAAACCTACCACATCAAGCACGAGATGACGAGCAAGTGGCAGGCATCGCCAAGGGTGGTTATGTTTTGGCAAAAGAAAAAGGTGAATTGCAAGCCGTTATCATTGCCACAGGCTCAGAGATTGCCCTTGCGATGAGTGCTTATGACACGCTGTCTGATGAAGGCGTTGGTGTGCGTGTGGTGTCTATGCCGTGTGCCGAAGTGTTTGTCAAACAAGACAAAGCCTATATTGAAAGCGTTCTGCCAAATGCTATCCGTGCAAGGGTTGCGGTAGAAGCAAGCCATACAGACTATTGGTATAAATTTGTGGGATTGGACGGCAAAGTCATTGGTATGACGACTTTTGGCGAGTCCGCCCCTGCCAAAGATTTGTTTAAACATTTTGGTTTTACGGTTGAAAATGTGGTCAATGCGGTTAAAGAAGTGATGTAATACTTTAATTGTGTTTAAAAAATAAAAATGGTATTATAGAAATATAATGCCATTTTTTTTAGGTTTAATATAATGCGTTTTGTAGTGGTATTTTTATTATCTTTATTCTCTATTGTTGGCTATGCCAATGAGAGTAATCTTAACGCCAATCATTTAAATGTAACAAAGGAGCAAAGTGCAATGTCATCAGAAAATACAAAACAACTTTGGGAAGGCTGGAAACAGGCTATTTTAGCTGTTGTGCCAGAAAGTAGCGAATATTATAACTTGACTGATGGCGTTACTGATGAGCAAATTCAAGACTTGGAAAGTCAATTAGGATTTGCATTACCGCCTGTATTGGTGGATTTTTATAAAACACATAATGTTAAGTATAATTCTGTTACTTCAACCTTTTCATTAACTGGCGTTGATAAAATGGTATATTATTTATTGCCTTTTGAGCAGATTTTTGATACTTATATAGAAATTTTAGAATGGAATGATGAATATGCAGATGAGGATAATCCAACTGAGGGATATGATGAAAAAATTCATTGTGAAATTTATGCTAATCCAAAATGGATACCATTTGCCGAAAATCTTCAAGGCGATTATTTTATGATTGATTTAGACCCAAGTGAAAAAGGCAATATGTATCAAATTATTGATTTACAAAATGATAGTTGGAAAAGAATTGTAATTGCTGATTCACTAGAAACTTTGATTAGAGATAATATTAGAAAAATCAATAATAAAGAAGATGAGCGTTTTGAGTTTATTTTATCCAAATTAGATAGTGAAAATTAAATAATCTGTATTTATTTACGCATCTTGCAGATTAACAGATTAAAAGCGTGTTTTGAAAATTTTAAACAATTTTATCAAAATACTTTAAAGAATAATCGCTCGGTGTTGATTACGATTTGGTAAAAACTGCTTGTGTTTTAAATAGAACATGACTGCCTAAATGAACCCTATCCCAAAGGTTGTGTATCTAATTTTTCGAGGGTGGCTTAGTAGAATGGATTTTTTAACCCAACAAAAAACGCAATCTAACACAGTTTTTATTTTGCATAAATTCAAGCGAAAAATTGGCATTTTTATAAAAAATTGGTTATCATAACGCGTTTATTTTGTTAAAAAGTGCAGACGATTATGAGCCAATTACACCTTTACAACACCCTAACTGCCCAAAAACAGCCCTTTACGCCCATCACTGCTGGTAAAGTCGGACTGTACGTCTGTGGTATGACGGTCTATGATTATTGTCATATTGGACACGCCCGTGTGATGGTAAGTTTTGATGTGATTTATCGCTGGCTATCTCGGTTTTATGAGGTTAATTATGTGCGAAATATTACCGACATTGACGATAAAATCATCAAGCGGGCGGGTGAAAATGGCGAGCGTATTTTTGCTTTAACCGAGCGATTTATCAAAGCCATGCATGAAGATGCCGATAATTTGGGCTGTTTGCGTCCTACCCACGAACCAAGAGCAACCGAGCATATCCAAGAAATGCTTGATATGATAAAAATATTACAGAACAAAGATCTAGCTTACCAAGGTAGTGGTGGCGATGTCTATTATAAAGTGGAAAATTTTGCCGATTATGGTAAGTTATCCAAGCGAAAACTTGCCGATATGCAGGCAGGTGCAAGGGTTGATACGGTTGATGATAAGCAAAATCCCTTTGATTTTGTGCTGTGGAAATCTGCCAAAGATTCTGAGCCTAGCGAGACCAAATGGCAAAGTCCATGGGGCGTGGGCAGACCTGGTTGGCATATTGAATGCTCGGCAATGAGTACTTGCTGTTTGGGCGAGAACTTTGATATTCACGGCGGTGGGCATGATTTACAATTTCCGCACCACGAAAACGAAATTGCCCAAAGTGAAGGGGCGACAGGCAAACCTTACGCCAACAACTGGCTACACGTGGGCTTTGTCAATGTGGATGGCGAAAAAATGAGCAAATCGCTGAACAATTTTTTTACCATTCGTGATGTGTTAAAAGATTTTCATGCTGAAACCATTCGATTTTTTATCTTGTCAAGTCATTACCGCAGTCCGATTAATTTTTCCGATACCGCACTAAAAGAAGCACACACCGCTTTATCACGCCTGTATCATGCGTTAAAACTCTTTGATATGAATGAAATTACGATTGACGAAAGCCTTTGGCATAGCGAGTTTGGACGAGAGTTTACTACCGCGATGAATGATGATTTTAATACATCAAAAGCGGTAAGTGTGCTGTTTAACTTGGCAAGTGAAATCAATAAAGCGGTAAAAAACAATGAGATGGATACCGCCAAACACTTTGCTAAAATCCTAAAAACCTTAGCAGAGCCACTGAATATCGCCCAAGCTAACCCACATGAATTTTTGCAAAAAAGCCTAAGTGATGATGGCTTGTCTGAAGATGAGATTTTGGCAAAAATTGACGAGCGTAAACAAGCTAAATCGGATAAAAATTTTGCCTTAGCCGACCAAATCCGTGCAGAACTCAAGCAAAAAGGGGTGGAATTAGAAGACAGCCGAGCTGGGACGACGTGGCGACGGATTTAACCGACAGTTTGAGCAAATTTTTTGCAAAAAATGTAAAAAAATATTGTGTTTTTTGCTATCGTGGTTTATGCTTGTCAGGCAATAATTTTATTACCATGCGGTGGGTAGATTTAGTTGCTACCACTGTAAAACCAAGGAGTTATCATGTTTAATCATGTTGAACACTATGCAGGGGACCCAATCTTGGGTCTGATGGATAAATTTGCCAAAGACGACCGCCCAAACAAGGTCAATCTTGGCGTCGGTGTATATTATGACGACAACGGCAAATTGCCTGTGCTTGAGTCGGTCAAAAAAGCGGAAAACCAAATCGCCAATCCGCCAAAACCGCGTCCGTATTTGCCAATGGATGGTTTGATTGGTTACCGTACTGCGTGTCAAAATCTACTATTTGGCAAAGGCTCACAAGTTTTAGGCGATAAGCGGGTTGCCACCATCGCAACTATTGGCGGTTCAGGAGCGTTGAAAGTTGGAGCGGATTTTATTCATACTTGGTTTAAAGACGCTAAATGCTATGTGTCTAAACCAACATGGGGTAACCACATCGGTATTTTTGAAGGGTCAGGCTTTGAAGTTGGTGAATATCCGTACTACGACAAAGACACCAACGGCATTAAATTTGATGAATTATTGGCGTTTTTTAACGGCTTAAACAAAAACGACGTAGTGCTATTACACCCATGTTGCCACAACCCAACGGGTGTGGATTTGACCAATGAACAATGGGATAAAGTGCTAGATGTGGTTAAAGCCAAAGAGCTAATCGCCTTTATGGACATCGCTTATCAAGGCTTTGGGCAAGACATGGATGCTGATGTTTATGCCATTCGTAAAGCGGTAGATTTAGGTCTGTCGTTCTTTGTGAGCAATTCATTTTCTAAAAACTTGTCATTGTACGGTGAGCGTGTCGGCGGTTTATCGGTCGTTTGCCCAACGGCAGACGAAGCTAAGTTAGTACAAGGTCAATTGCAGTTTACTGTACGTCGTATCTACTCAAGCCCACCTAGCCATGGCGGTCATGTGGTGGATATCGTGATGAATGATGAAAGCTTATTCAATGAATGGGTGTCTGAAGTGTACGTTATGCGAGACCGTATCCGTGAGATGCGTCAAAAATTGCGGGACGTGCTAGAGGCTAAAGTTGCTAATAAAAGCTTTGAATATCTTACCACTCAGCAAGGTATGTTTAGCTTTACAGGCTTAACGCCTGAGCAAGTGCAACGCCTGCAAGATGAGTTTGCGGTGTATATGGTGTCAAACGGTCGTATGTGTGTAGCAGGGCTAAACTCTAGCAATATTGACTATGTCGCAAATGCGATGGCAAGCGTTTTAGCTTAACTTAAAACCGATTGTCAAAAGTCAAAAGCAAAAACCCCTTAATTGGTTTAAGGGGTTTTTGCTTTTGCTTAACATTTTCAACATAGATTATGGATTTAGATTTTGCTGATTGATTTTCACTTCGTGCGTATCACGCAAGTAAGCTAAATAATCTTCAAACTGCGATTGCCCTAGGTTATCACGGAGCATTTGGGCGGTGTCTTGGCGGATTTTAGCGGTTACTTGGCTGTTGTCATTGCTGATTGAACCGCCAACGATGATACTAACCCCTTGTTCGGTGGTTTGGCTAACCACCGATAATTTGCCATTTTCCGCAGGTTTGCTAAATGCCACACCACGCTCTTCGTCTAGCAACGCAGGATTAAAGCGATTGGTTGTCCCAAGATTTTGGAACGGAATACTCGCATTTTGCAAACTGGTGATATCACCAATACTTTTGGCAATGGTTTCTGCTTGTTTTAATGCCAACGCTTTGGCTTTTTCTACCGTTAAACGCTGTTTGATAACAGGCATGGCTTCGGCTTGGCTGAGCGGTTTTTCGGCACGGTGATTGCTCGGTTGTAGCCATACCATACGATTTGGCAATTCCACGCCCACCGATGTGCCACCTTCTTGTAATAAACTCGGTTCAAATGCGGTTGCGATTACGGTAGGTTGGTTTAACTCGCTCGTATTCCCGTGTTTGGTATAGTTTTTTAGATTATGGCTCGTAAGTTTGTAACGGTTTGCTAGTTCTGCCACGCTTGAGCCTGATACCGCATCATTATTGATTTTGCCAATCAATTCTTGGTACATATTTTCACGTTTTTGTGTGTTAATTTGTTCAATTAATTGAGCTTTAACGCTGTCTAGGCTTGGTGGATTTTGTCCATTTACTTTGACGAGCTGAAACAGATGATAACCGTAGTTGGTTTGAATTGGGGGGGTAACTTCACCCACCTTTAAGCCTTGTAAGGCGGTTTGGATTTTGGCAAAATCATTGGGAAACATACCTTGGCTAATCGTACCGATTTTTCCACCGTCATTTTTACTGCCCTCATCTTGCGAATATTGTTTAGCAAGCGTGGCAAAGTCAGCTTTTTTCGCATCAAGCTGTTGTTTGATATCCGTTAATGTCGTTTCGGCTTTATCCCCATTGACCAAAATCATCGCCACATCATAGCTAGTTTGGTTACCTGTTTCGCTTAAATAATGTTGGTATTGTTGTTCAATTTCTTGCGTGGTTGGTGCAGGGATACTTAAATTATTTTTATCCAAAATTAAATAATTTAAATCCATCATTTCTTCACTATTAAGTTTATCTTTATTTTTTTGGTAATAGTCATTAATCTCGGCATCGGTTATGCTCACTTGTGGGGCAAAACTTTGCCAATCAAGACGTGCTACCCACAGCGGACGCACTTCGGTTTGCATGTTGATAAAACGTTCTACGCCCGCATCGGCAAAAATCCCTGTAGTGACAATGCCACGCCCAAACGCAGGCACGATTTCGTCATCTCGCAAAATTGCAAATAATTGGTCTTTATTAATGCCTTGCGAACGTAAATAATTGCCAAAAATCTCATTGGAAAATTTACCGTCCGCCCCTTGAAAATTCGGGTCGGTGGCAAGCATTTGGGTTAGGCTTGCATCCGAAATGGTAAAGCCTAATTTTTTGGCTTGTTGCAACAACAATGCACGGTCAATCAATCCGCTCAACATCTGATCACGCAATACGTTGTCATTAATCAAACTTGCGTTGCCATTCACGCTTTGTAACAAGGTTTCACGGCGTTGGTTCACCGAGTTTTGTAGGGCGGACGCACTGATATTTTGCTCGCCTGCTTTGGCAACCACATTTGGGTCGTCGCCTTGATGCACGATAGACTCAAAACCTGTAATCGCTAAGGGCAACAAAAATAAGATAAGCAACCCTTTGCCCATCCAACCTTTTAAAAATGCTCGTAATGCTTCCATTGTGGCTCGCTTTATTCACTATCAAAAATGACGAAATATCAAAAAAAATTAACCCAATATTCTAATCTATTTGGCTAAAAAAAGCTATGAATAACAACAATTTTTTACCAATATATTAATAAAATTTAATTTATAATAAAAATCTATTGTTAAGATTGTTTTTAAACAAGCATTTGGGCAACAATTTAACACCATTTTATCATTGTAATTTTGGCAAAATTGGTTTACCTTAACCGAGACTTTTTAAATTTCATCACATCTTTAACCTTAAATTTATGAGCATTTTAACTGATTTACAGCAAAATTTAACCGAATTTTGGCAATTAGAACATCATCATAATGCCGAATTAAACCAAACTTTACAAGCGGTGCAAGCATGGCAACGCAAGCGATTGTTAACCACGCACCAAGATTTATTTGCCAAAAAAGAAAACCAATTAATGGCAGATTTTTTGATTGGGCAACTGTATGCTGGTGAAAAATTTGAATTGCTTGCCAAACAGCTAGAACGCATGGCAAAAAAAGGTGAAAAATTGGAAAAATTTATTCCGCAAAAAAGCTTAGAAACAGGCGTCATGGGTGTGAATGAAGCGATTTTGGTGGTAAAACTGGATTTGCAAATTGCCAAATATTTATTTGAAAATAACTTAACAGTCAATGAAGAAAATATGATAACCGCTTATCAAGCGGTGAATGCCAAAACCGCAAGGGAAGCACAACTTATTAATTTGGCGAATATGTGTTATTTGACCCAAAAACATTTAAAATCGTTTTTGTTACAAAAAACCTTTGGTTTAGCAAAACCGCTCGCCCAAAAACATGGGTTTGATGTGCTGTATCAGTTTATTGATGATGGTTTTATGGCGATAAAACCGATTAAAAACATGGCGGATTTTATTGAGCCGTTTTGTGCCAAAGAACGTCAAATTATTGACAATGTCCATTCACAGAAAAATTTACCTTTTACCGTGTAGTTTCGGTATAATATACTTGAATTTTTCGCAAACTTTTAACCATCTTACAACTTTTTTTAAAATAATCTAACTTAAGGCAAAATTATGACTGAACAAAATTTTAGCAACTCACAAGGTTTACCGCCATCAACCCCACAAGGGCAACAGTTAACCCGTGAACAAATTAACCAATCAAATAGCTCAAACACTGAAAAATCAGTGACAGGTTTTGATAAATCAGCGATTTATAACCCACACACTGCCGAAACGGATGGTAATGAAGACACGCATTTTGGCTACCAAACGGTAAAAAAATCCGAAAAACAAGAAAAAGTCGCCCAAGTGTTTACCTCTGTCGCCAAAAAATATGACATTATGAACGACTTGATGTCATTTGGTATTCATCGTTTGTGGAAACGTTACGCCATTAGTCTAACAGGCGTGAGAGCAGGGCAGAGCGTGCTTGACATCGCAGGCGGGACAGGTGATTTGGCAAAAGTGTTTAGCAAAGAAGTCGGTCGCACTGGGCGTGTGGTGTTGTCGGATATTAACGAAGCCATGCTAGAAGTGGGGCGAGAGCGTCTGATTAATGCAGGTTGTAACAATGTGGATTTTGTGCTTGCGAATGCCGAAAATCTTGAACCATTTGCCGATGAAAGTTTTGATTTGGTAACCATTAGTTTTGGTTTACGCAATGTAACTGACAAAGAATCTGCCTTAAAATCCATGCACCGAGTGCTAAAAAAAGGTGGGCGACTGCTCGTGCTTGAATTTTCAAAACCTGTGTTTGAACCATTGTCAAAAGCCTATGATTTGTACTCATTTACCGCCTTGCCATTAATGGGAAAAATCGTGGCAAACGACAGCGAAAGTTATCAATACCTTGCTGAGAGTATCCGTATGCACCCAGACCAACGCACGCTAAAAGCCATGATGGAAGAGGCTGGCTTTGTCAATTGTGATTATCACAATTTGACAGGCGGTATTGTGGCGGTGCATCGTGGTTTTAAAAAGTAAGTTTTGTAAAATTAAATAATGAAGAGTAGGTTAGCAAAGCGTAACCCACCAGCATGATTAATATAATAAAATATAATTGTAAAAAATTCTAAAAGGTAAATCAAAATGCTTGCTGTGTTATCTCTTGTTATTGTTGAGAAAATCATCAATACCGCCATTGCCAGCGACCCCATTACTCAACTAAATTTACAGGCATTAACTGGCAAAACGCTACGCATTGTCATCGGTGAGCCACGCCTAAAACTTGACGTGTTATTTAATGAAAAACACATTCGCCTTGAGCCTGTCCTACAAAAAACCGCAATTTTTGAACCTAAATTTGAACCAAATGCCGTAGAAAATAGGACAAATAATTTGCCAAATGCGACGATTTTTGCCAAAAATTTTGCCGATTTATCGCAACAATTTCAACAAAATAGCCTAAGCAAATATCCAAATATTTATCCTAATGATATTAACCCAAATGAAAAAAGTGAAAACCAGTTTTTGGCACAGGTTGAGCAAGTATTGTGTCAATTTGAACCTGATATCGTGGGTAAATTGCAACCCATTATGGGTTTGCCGTTGGCAAGTCAACTGGCTAATATTGGTGGATTAGGCGGTTTTACCGATGTGTTCAAAACATTTAGCAAATCTGACAATGAAGTTGAAACGTTTGAACCTGATGAGTTGTTAAGTGATGTGCAAAAATTGCAAAAAACGCAACAACGTTTAGCAAATTTGCAACAGCAACTAGAACAACTACAACAACAAATTCAACAAGAACAGCAAAAATTATCGCAATTTACCTAATAAAATCGTATTACAATTATTTAGGATTGATGATAAATGTTTACACCAGAGAAAAAGGGTGAAATGTCAAAATTTATTGCCAAATTTTTATGAAAAGTCATGTTAAAATAGCCAAAAATTTAAGCCCAAAACCGATAAATATGACAAAAACCAATCTACAAACTGCTACCGCCACCACTGCTCGCCAATGGCAAATCCTGTCGCAACTAGAGCGTAAGCGTTGGCTTGGTACGCAGTACATCAACGAACAACTGCAACTCATAGGTTTTGATGTGAGTATTCGTACCATTCAGCGAGATTTGAACGCCCTTGCCGAACGCTTTCCTATTGAAAAAAACAATGCCAATCCGCAAGGTTGGCGGTGGCAAGAAGACGCCCCAATGCAGAGCCTGCCCCATATGAATTTATCGCAAGCGGTGGCATTTAGTATGGTAAAAGACAACTTGACTCAGCTGTTACCGCCTGCCGTGCTAGATGAGTTGTTGCCATGGTTTGATCTTGCTAAACGTCAGTTAAAGGAAAGCAAAATTGCTAATACTTGGTTAGATAGGGTGCGGATTTTGTCTGCCAATCAGCCACTTATACCGCCGAATGTGGACAACGATGCCAAGGAAGCGATTTATGAAGCCTTATTTAAAAACAAACAATTATCGGTAAAATATAAAAAACGGGGGGGCGATGAAGCGGTGGACTATCGCCTAAATCCGCTTGCCATTGTGCAACGTGGTGTGGTGATTTATCTGCTTGCGACACGTGATGATGCCGATGCTAACATTCGCCAATTTGCCCTGCATCGCTTTAGCCAAGCGGTGGTATCGGATAGCGATGCCAAAGGTGTGGCGGATTTTGACCTTGATAAGTACATTGAAACAGGAGCAATGGGCTTTAATTTCCCATTATTTAATAGTTTAAAAACTGAGCAAAATCAAGGGAAACCCACTTGCGATGTGCATCTAATTTTTGAGCCAATCGCTGGCAATGGTTTGCTAGAAAGTCAGCTAAGCCATGACCAACAAACTTGGGAAGATGAACAAGGCTTGCACGTTACCGCCACGTTAATGTTGACATCGCAATTGGTGTGGTGGTTGCGTGGTTTTGGCAAAGGGTTACGTTCGGTCAGTCCTGAGATTTTGGCAATGGCGGTATTTGAAAATGCCTAATTTTAACTATTTATTAAAAAATAAATTGATTTAAATTTAACAAGAATTGATAAGGAACTTGGAAAAAATATGACAAATATTGATAAACCTAATCCAAACAGCGAGCAGAATACTCAAAAAGCCATAGAGATGTTACAACAAATTGAGGAACAACAGCGTCCCACTATTAAAACTCGGCTATTAAACAGCCAATTTGAGCCAGAATATCAGCAAAACTTTGTCAAAAATTTTGATGATAATTTGAAAAAAATCAAATTAAATCAATCAGTTATTATAAAAAACGGCTTAAATAGAACGCTACAAGGCGAAGAATACACCGACAATCAAATTTTGATTGATAGTGGACAATTAGCCAATGACAGCGTTGCTCAGCTGATTGATAATCAAGAAGATTTAACCAAACGAATCGGTGTGGCGGTAGAAAGTTTAGACGTGAGCTTAAAACAATGGCAATTTAGTGTACATTGGCAAAAAACCAAAGTGCTAAAATCAGGATTGATAAACCGCCTAAAAAAACGTGAGCAGCCCATGGATTTGGATTTATCCTGTTTACTATGTAATCGTTATGGCGAAGTGGTGGAACGTGTGTGGTTTAAAAACGTGCGAGACCAAGCCGAAGCCATACGCTATCAAGGGGATGAACTAATCGGCGATAGGGTGTTGCATACCAAGCAGTCGAACGATGAACCTGAACACATCGCAGAAAAACGAGAAAGCATTGCCCTGTTTTTGGCTCGTATCCCACCGCATATTTATCAAGTGGCATTGGTGCTATCGTCCTATACGGGGCATGAGCTGAACCAAGTTCAACAAGGCGAATGTCTGTTGAGCGATGATGAAGGTAATATTATCTTAAAACTAAATTTACCAAAAGTACAAGCTGAAATCCCCGCGATTTGGGTAGCGACAATCAGCCGTTCTGCCAATAGTTGGCGATTGGTTGAACAAGTACAAGGATTAAAATCATACCAACAAGCAGATTTTGAAAAAGAAATTAGCGAACAATTAATCCGTAACGCTCGTTAACAATTTATCAATCTGTTAAATAAACTTAACCAAAAAATGCCATTAACCATAAAATAGCTAACAAACATAAGGCCAAAAATTGGGCCGCCGAGCCGACATCTTTGCCAATTTTGGCGAGTGGGTGGCGTTCGGTGGACGTGTGGTCAATGGCGGCTTCTAGCCCGGTGTTAAACAATTCCACTACTAATGAAAATATGCTGGCAAATATCAATACCATTTTCACAAGCAACATAAATGGCATAAAAACCAATAAGATAAGCAAAATTAAATTTAGCCAAAATACTTGACGAAAGGCAGGCTCTTGCCGATATGCTGCCAAAAAACCATCCCGAGAATAGCCTGTCGCTTTCACAATGCGAGCAAATCCTGTTGTGCCCTTAGCTTGTTGGGCATAGCCTGACAAATGCTGGTGAACTGGTTGTTTTTCATTTTCCATGCTATTTTTATCCAAAGTTAAATTTATTCTTAAATAAATGTTAAGTTGCGATTAAATCGGTAAGTAAATGCTTAATTTTACCAAATTAGCATCCTTTTTTAAAGGTAATTCAATCGGCTGAGTAGGACGATTGACCAACTGCTCTTGATAGTTTTTGACGGTTAATTGGTCAAAGGTAACTCGCCCGTGATGTCGTTCAATTACTTGTTTTACCAAGGTTAAACCTAAGCCTGTGCCTTTATTTTGACGATGGGTTGGGCTTTGACTATCATTGGGATTGGGCTGTATATCCACGCTAAAATACCGCTCAAAAGCTTTTTCTAATACATAATCAGGCAACATCTCGCTATCGTTTAACACGTCAATACATAACCCAGTTGGCGTTGAGAATACCATGATGACAATGCAAGATTGGCTAAATTTGATGGCGTTATCAATCACATTTTGCAAGGCTTGTTGTAGCCAAAATTTATCCAACAATAATGTATTATTTTCAGAAATATGCGAACAGATTTGTAAGTTTTTTTGTTTTATCCGAGCGTGTTGATTAGCAATGCTTTGTTTAATTAATGGCGTTAAGCTGTATTTTTGTAAGTTTAGCTTGAAAGTTGGTTGTTCTAATTTGGCAATGATTAATAATTTTTCCACTAAAGTTTGCAATTTATCCGATTGTTGCAAAATGGTTTGGCTAAATTGTTGCCGATGCGTGGTGGACATTGCTTCTGCGAGCAACTCGCCACTGGCACGGATGGCGGTTAATGGGCTTTTTAACTCATGGGTAAGTGTATGTACATAGTCAGTGACATAGGCTTTGTTTTCAATGGTATTTTTCATGACGTGGATAGCATTGACAAGCTCATTTAATTCTTTACCAAGATAAAAGTGCGGTGGGGTATCATTCGCCAAATTTTGGGTATAACGGTTCACCGCTTGCACACTATGGCGTAACCACCAAGCCATTAATCCTGCAAACAACAACCCAAGCCCTGTAATATACAACATGGTCTTGATAATTTCGGCACGGCTCAGCTCAATATAAGGGCGTAGGCTTAGCACAGGTTTACCTACACTCACAACACCAATAAGCTCATTTTTAGAATTACGAATGGGTGAGGCAACATACATGATAGAACTATCAGCAATTGTTGGGTCTTGTTTGGTGGATCTTGCCCCATATTGCCCTTTTAAGGTCAAATAAACGTCATTCCAACGGCTAAAATCCTTACCAACCGCTTGTTGTTGACTGTCATAAATTACGATACCACGCTTATCGGTGACATAAACGTGCAGTTGGCTTTGGGTTTTTTGGTCGTACCAAATGGGAAATTGTGGGCGTTCAGGGTCAAATGGGGCGAATGACTGGGCGAATTGCATTTGAAAATCAGGCTGATAAATTTGCCCAGATACCACTGCAGGGTTTAAAGCCACTGCTAAAATCCGTGAAATATCTACCAAGGTATCTTCCACAACACGCTGTGCGGACGGCTTAATGGTTTTTTGTAATTGGTAAGTCGCCAAGCCAGTCGCAAGGCTAATCAGCAACGCAAATGCCAACCAAATCCGAAAAAATACGCTAAAACTTAGGCGCTGTTTAAAGATACTATCTAAAAATTGATGAAAATTGTTCACAGAATGATTAAGTTAAATTAATGGATATGACGATTAAGCCATTGTCTCACGATTTGGTAAAGCCTACGGTGAAAGTAGGATTTCTGTGAATTTTGGCTTAATTTTTTGGTCAGATAATGACGAATGGCAAGTTTGATTTCTCGTTTAATAAAATTATCTTGATTAGCCATAAAGTGCCTGTTTTTTAAAGTGTGATAAAAAGGTTTAGTAAATGTTTATCCAAATAATAAGTTTAGCCATTTTATAAAAATTTTTTTAAAAAAGCAATCGGATTAATCCGTTTGTTTTGCTGGTACTGTATCATCGTCCATGCTAAAAATCCACCGACAAGCGGTATAAATATACAAAAAAATCCCAATAGCTATGAACATCGTGTTACGAATGGCCCTGTTTTTATTTTTAGTTGACTGTTGCAAACTTTGTTCATAAGTTATATTGTGGTTGGTTATCAACGCTTAACTCAAAAATTTTTCGGTTACTGCTAAATCTATCATTGGTTTTTGGCAAACACCAACCAACTTTAACAGTTCTTTTGTGTAACTCACGGATATCTTTAGGATATAAGATAGTATCGTAAAACTTTAATTCGCTACCTGTCCCAATAGAAAGTTGAAGGCTTGGCGTGCATTTACCTGTACAAGGAAAAAGTGTGGCTTGTGCCAGTCCTTGTGTATAACCTAATTCATTTTTTAAAGGTTTTTCATAAAAAAATGTGGACTTATCAGTCCAAATATTCACAAACAAGGCAATGATACTACTCATTATTGCAACAATAATACTTAAAGATTTGGTTGATTTCATGTTATTCAAGGCATTTACCTGCCGATTTATCAATCATTTTATCCAAAATCATCGCATCCCCATAACTAAAAAACCGATAATTATTCGTAATCGCATGAGCATACGCATTTTTGATATTTTGTGTGCCGTTAAAGGCGGACACAAGCATAAGTAGCGTGGATTTTGGTAAATGGAAATTGGTAATCAATCGGTCAATCACGCCAAAGCGATAAGACGGATAAATAAAAATATCGGTATCACCTGCCCAAGCTGAAAGGCTTGGATTATCAAAGCTTGCGGTTTTGTTAAAAGCCGTTTCTAACACACGAGTAACGGTTGTGCCAACAGCAATAATTTTACCGCCATGTTGTTTGGTTTGGTTAATTAAATCGGCGGTAGCTTGCGGTAATTCGGCGTATTCACTGTGCATTTTGTGGGCTAAAATATCATCCGTTTTGACAGGGGCGAATGTACCAGCCCCAACGTGTAAAGTGACAAAGGCGGAATTTACACCCTTACTTTTTAATTCACTTAAAATTTTATCATCAAAATGCAAACTTGCGGTCGGGGCAGCGACACTGGCGAGCTTATCAGGATTGTGAAAGATCGTCTGATAGCGAGTTTCATCATCGCTGTCTGCATGGCGTTCAAAATACGGTGGAATGGGTAATTCACCATGATTTTCTAAAATCGGTAAAATCGGCTCACTAAACGCCAACATAAATAAATTATCCGCTCGTCCCATCATTGTGGCAGTCACTTTACCATCAGCAAAATGCAAGCTTTGTCCAAGTTTTGGGCTTTTGCTCGCTCGGACGTGACAAAATGCTGTATTGGTTTGGTTTTCATCATTTGGCAAAATCCGCTCCACCAAAATTTCTACTGCTCCGCCTGTGTCTTTTTGCCCAAATAGCCTTGCTTTCATTACTTTGGTATCGTTAAAAACTACCAAATCGCCAGCGTTTAACAAATTTGGCAAATCAGTAAACTGTAAATCTTGCGGATTGCCGTTGGTGTTGACATAAAGCAAACGTGATGCAGAACGCTCGGCAAGTGGATAGCGTGCGATTAAGTTTTCAGGTAAGTAATAATCAAAATCAGAGAGTTTCATGTTTTAGGCTTATTTTTTAATCAGGTAATTCGTTTACAAATTCAACTTCAATGGCTTTCATGTAGTCTTTAGCCTTTTCAATTAACGCAAGCCACTCATTTTCTGGTTTGCCTGTGATGTGGCTGTTAATTAATGCACTTTCCAACAAATCGGTTAACGCCCAAATTGATTTTTTTTGTTGGCAAATCCAAATTCTCGAAGCGATTTAAATCAGAAAAATTTTCTGACAAGCTGTGCCAAGCCAACAACGCATGACCAAGCGTCATTTCAATGGTTATTGATTGTTGAAAATTAATGACGTTATCCGTAATATCAATCACTACAAGGTATTTGCAACGGTGGGGAAAGGACGCAATTTATCGGTATCCGCCCACGCTTGCACCCAGTCATCAAGGGGCATATCAATATCATGATAGCCCAACGTCTCTAGCACGGTTTTTGTGTCTAACACTTTGCCTGTTTTTAGACTGGTTACGCCAGTGCGTAAAAGAGCGTGCGAGCAGGGCTTGCCATTCGCCCACATGGTCTGCTCCATATAAAACCAACGTTCATCCACGGCTTTTAGGTGCGTTTTAATGGTGACTTTATCAAACAGTCGCACACGCTTGCGGTATTGAATGGTGCTACCCGCCACCACAAATCCCCAACGATGCCTGATTAAGTTTTTGCCAAGCCCTGTGCGAATGGCAAAATCATTACGCCCCAAATCAAACAGCGTCAAAATACGCCCATTATTCATCTCTAAAAAATTATCCATGTCGCTGATATTAGCAACAAGTTTAATTTCGCTCGTGTCATGAATATCAAGGGCATTGCCTTTTTTGTAATCAAGGCTACTTTTAATCATGTTAGTGGTCAAGCGGATAAAGGGATACATGATAAAATTCCAAATAGGTTAAAAATTTTCAATAAAAATGGCGGATAATGATACCAAAAATCCGCCAAATTTGCATTAACTATTTTAACATTTGGTTAACATCAGTTTTTTAAATAGGGCTTAAACACGCTAATTAGCTTATCGCTTGTTACGGTCAGCACAGGTTCACCGTCTGCCCCTTGCGTGAGTTTAAACTGTCCTTGTAGCACGCTTGGAGCTAGGCTATCAAACTGCATTTGGGCAGGCTCGCACATCATACGAGTACCAATTATATCACCAACTACCACATTATCGTTGGTAAGCATATAACTGGCAGAAAGGTTGTTGCAGGTATTACCAAGCGTCAAACGTCCACCTGTGTGAAAGCTGAGTTGTAGTGGTGGTAATTTTTTGTCAAAGAGTACTTCGGCGGTGGGCTTACCTAATTTATCGGTTACCGACGTTAATTGCCAACGATAATGTTGTAATTTTGCATCGGTTAGGGGTAACACGATGGTATTTGTAGAATGAGTGGTCATACTCGATAAAGAATGGCACGCGGTGAGTGATAACGCGGCCATCAGGCAGGTTGCCGTAAATAAAGATTTGGTTGACATTGGCCATTCCTTGATTGTGATTATGGTAGCGGTATCTTAACACAAGTTTTGGTGACTACGTGTTAAAATTGGTTAAAATTTCCAACGCTTTTTTAAGGTTTTTTGTTGCCACAATAAACGACTACCAAGCAACGCTGATGCCAAGCCCAATGCGGTTACCAAGCCAACCCAAACCCCTTTTGCTCCCATATCGGTAAAACGCACCAAATACGCTCCAAGCGGAATTGCCACGCCCCAATAACAAAACAACGTGATAAACATCGGTACGGTGGTATCCTGCAATCCCCGTAAAATTCCTGCAAAATTCACTTGCCACGCATCAAATAACTGGTATGCCAACGCAAACCATAACAATACGCTTGCCTGTGCGGTGACTTGCGGATTATCGCTAAAAAAACTTGGCAACTGGGTACGAAAAATCGCCGTTAAGACCATGGTTAGCACTGCTAGGCTCGTCGCCACGAGTACGCCTAACAATTTTATTTGTTTTAAACTGGCATAATCCTTTGCCCCATAACGGTTGGATACCAAAATGGTTAATGCCATTGCCACCGAAAATGGCAACATAAATAATTGTGACGAAATACTCAAGGTTACTTGATGACTGGCAACGGCAATCTCACCCAGCGGACTGATAATCAGCGATGCCAAACTAAAGGCACTCACCTCAAAAAAAATAGAAAAACCAATCGGTACACCAATCGCTAATTGTTTGGTAAGTGGGGCAGTTTTGGGTCGGCTAAAGCGTTGAAAAAACCGATGTTTGCTAAAGTCTTGGTGTTTTGAAAAACTTAAATAGCCAATTAGCATCATTAAGTTTAACCACAAACATACCGCTGACGCATAACCACAACCTGCCCCGCCAAACGCAGGCAAACCAAGCCAATCCACGCCATGAATAAACGCATAATTAATCGGAACATTGAGCAACAGTCCAACCACGCTAATTAGCATAACCACCGTCGGATGTTTTAAGGTTTCAGTATAACAACGTAGTGTGGTATATAGACACACCGCAGGAAAACCAAAGGCAATGCCAAATAAATATTCTTTGGCAATTGGCTGAATGTGACTTGGCACACCCATAAGTGCAAATAGATAATGTAATTGATTGGCAATCACGATACCAACAAACCCAATCAGCACCGCTAACCATAATGATTGTTGGGTAATAAATGGGATTTTTTCAGGTTGTTTTTGCCCAATGACTTCACCGATTAACGGCGTAGTCGCAAGAAAAATCCCTACCGCCAATAACATCAGTGGCATCCACAGCCCACCGCCAATCGCCACGCCTGACAAATCCAAGGCGGATACTTGCCCTGCCATCATGGTGTCAATCAAGCCTAGTCCTGATTGGCAAACTTGGGTGATTAAAATTGGTAAGGTTAATAAAAAAAGTTGTTGTAAATCTTGGAGTTTTCTTGGTTTTTTAACAATTTGCATAAAAATCAATCAATTTAATTTATTAAAATATAAAAAATTTACCCGTTTGACCGAACAAACGGGTAAATGAATAATTTTTTGCCAAATCTTAAATATTTATTAAAATTAATAAAATGGTTCAATATTGGCTTGTTGAATATCTGATTTTGGATAATCAATGCGTAACTTTACCGCTTTAATTTGCTCAGGCATCAGATAGCCGTTATCGGATAGATACTGCTCAGGTGTGACAATGGTCTGGGCTTTGATATCATTACCATCACGCAGGCTGATTTTAAGATTTGGGTAAATCATTTTTTGGCTCGTGCTATTTTTTAGGGTAAAGGTCAAATCGGTTTGTTTGGCGTCTTTGGCTTTTTCTAATTTTAACGTTTCGGTGGCTAATAAACTGACATTGGCAGTCGGCAGATTACATTTAAAAATCGCACAGGCTTGTTGTAAATTTTTGGCAGTGTCAGGGTTTTTGAGCAGATTATCAAGGTTAAACGCCACGTGTTGTACCGCCAGTAAGCCAACCAATAACAAACTACCCACACCCCAAACGAGCATCATACCGATAGGCATTTTCACATTTTTCTGTGATGCCACTTGGGCGTTAAATCGCTCGTCTAAGCGTTGGCGATACTCATCACTTTCCAAACTTTGCTCATGAGCCACATCTACCCCAAGCTCATCGAGCATATCTACAACGGTATTATTACGCCCAACTTTGGTTAATTTGTCATTATCAGGCATATACTGCATAGCTTCTTCTTTGCGTTTTTCTTCTTCTAACAAATCCGCAAGCCAATCTTCATCTTCTGTCTTTGGGGTGGTATTGCCGATTTTGCTAGTTGGCAAACTGTCAAAATTATCAATAATTTCAAAATCATTGCTCAAATTTGAGTGATTGGTAGCGTCATCAAAATCCAACTCTGACCCTAAACCTGCATTGTCATCAAAGGTCAAATCGCCATCTGCAGGGGCTTTTTTTACCCGTTTGATTGATTGTCGCTCAACCATGTTGGCAGACGGAGCGGATTTTTGGCTAACTAAGCTTGTCAAGTTGTCAATCGCAGAAAAAATCGCTTTACACTTACCACAACGAGCGTAGCCACTTTTTAAACTCAGCTGTTCATCAGAAATTTCAAAGCGATGTTGGCAATTTGGGCATTGGGTTTGATGTATACTCATATTTTCTGCTATCCAAAATATTACAAAACGTTAAAAATTTTACACAAATGTATTGCGATGTATTAAAGCCTTAAATGCAAAAAAAGTCAACATTTTACCGATAAAATTATGGTGAAATGTTAACCTTTTGATAAAATTTAGGTAAAAATCAACGCTTGTCGGCTTTTTTCCCTGATAAACGGTGCCAATGTTTGTCTTCTTGACTGCTAAAGGTAAAATCGCTTTCCATATCAAAAAATGCTTGATAAGCGGTTTTGACATCATCTACTTGATTTTCAATCAAGCCTGCCAACACAATTTCACCATTTGGCTCAAGTAAGGTAGCAAAATACGGTGCAAGGCTGATAAGCGGTTTGGCTAGAATATTGGCGGTAATCATTTGGGTAGGTAATACCGCACTATTTTGGCAAAATTGTTCAAATTCTTGTGGCAAAAATGCCTGTAATTGGGCGAGAACGCCATTACGTTCCGCATTTTGTTTGGTAGCAAGTACCGCTTGTGGGTCAATATCCACCGCATACACCGCTTTTGCCCCAAGTTTTAATGCCACAATTCCTAAAATTCCAGAGCCACAGCCGTAGTCAATTACCACTTTATCTGTCAAATCTTGTTCGGTTAACCAATCAATGCACAGCCGAGTGGTGGCATGATAGCCTGTGCCAAATGCCAACCCAGGGTCCATTAAGATGTTAATCGCATCAGGATTTGGTGGGGTTAACCATTTTGGCACAATCCATAAATTGTTGGCACATTCAATCGGATGATAGTTTTTCATCCATTCACGTTCCCAATCTTTGTCATCAACGTTGGATTGCCAAACACGGGTGGCGATGACTTGCTCGGCAATGGATTGGCTGATGTACTCAAGGTTTACTGACGTGTCAAATAAGGCGGTAATAACCACATCATCCCACAATGGCGATTCCCCTGGTAACGGCTCAAATAACGGTTGATCGCCTGCATCATTAAGACTAATGCTTAACGCATCGGCTTCTAACATCAGTGTTTCAGCGAGTTCTGCTTGGGATTTTTCACATTGGATATGAAGTTGTTGCCATGCCATAAATTTTTTCCTTTTACAAGTTTGTTTAAATCATATGATTATATGAATATTGTTTTAAATTTAAGTTGATTAATATAGGTCTGATTGTAAACCATCGTTGGTTAAGGTGCTAACACCCTTATTTTCATTGCTTTCACCGCTATTGGTTTCGCTATTGCTATCAGATTGTTCTAAATTATTTAAACGTTGTTGTTCGCTCTCATATAACTCTTGAGCGTCAACTTGTTGTTGCTTGGCGATTTGGGCATCTTGCTGTTGACGGCGTAACTCATTGGCACAGCCGCTTGCATTTTCAGGCGGATAGCGGATATCAGTCGGTACACGAATGGCATTGGGGCAGTTTTGGTTAGATAGCTCGCCTGTACCATTTTCTAGCCATTGCCATTGAATATCGGTAGGCTCTGCCAGTTGTACAGGGTTGAGTTTTAAGCGTTGCATAAAATTCACCCACATCGGCAACGCCCCGTTACCACCGCTTAAGCCTGTAGTTTGGTTATCATCAAGCCCAACCCATACCACGCTGACATAGTTGCCACTATAACCTGCAAACCACGCATCTCGGTAATCGTTGGTCGTGCCTGTTTTCCCTGCTAAATTTAGATTTTCGCCTAAGGTTAACGCCGATTTTGCTGTACCATTGCTAATCACTTTTTGCATGGCGTAATTGGTCAGATACGCAGATACAGGATTAATCACTTGGCGTTGTTGAAAATTCGCCCCTTGGATAATCCGACCTTCTTTGTCCACCACGCCACGAATGGTGTGAATGTTGTGTTTGACACCACCTGTCGCCAACACTTGATACACATTTAACATATCCATGGGTGATAAATCGACCGCACCGAGTAAGGTGGCAGGGTAGTTGGGAATGTCTTTTTGAATGCCCATGCGTTGCAGGTTGGCAATGACATTTGATACGCCAACATCTATGCCAACCCGTACCGCCGCTTGATTATACGAGTTTGCCAACGCACTCATCAACGGCACAACGCCATGGCTACCACCGCCATAGTTGGCAGGTTTCCATGTTTTACCACCTTGTACGATTTCTACAGGACTGTCATCGACGCCACTGGCAAGGTTATACTTGCCTTGTTCAAATCCTGTAAAATAAATAATCGGTTTTAACAATGAACCGACTTGACGTTTGGCATCTACCGCACGGTTAAAGCCTGTAAATGCTGAACTACTGCCAACCACGGCTAATAACTCGCCATTTTGCGGATTGGCACTTACCAAGGCAGATTGTAATTGTCCAAGTTTTTTGGGATTGGATTTTTTGAGTTGTTGCAGACTTTCGGCGACTGCATTGTCAGCAGATTGTTGCACATTTGGGTTAAAGCTTGTAAAAATGCGTAAGCCTTCGTTTTTTAAATCATCGGCATGATAACTTTGGTTTAATTCACGTTTGACAATATCTAAATAGTCAGGAAAACGACTTTGCCCAATGGTGGGTTTTTTTACCACATCTAACGGCATTTGAATGGCATTGTCATAGGTTGCTTGGTCAATTTTACCTGTAATTAGCATATTTTGCAACACCACATTTCGCCGTTGCAAAGCCAATTCTGGGTAACGAATCGGATTGTACTGAGTCGGGCCTTTTGCCAAACCGACCAATAACGCCATTTGGTCAAGGCGTAACTCTGCCAACGGGCGGTTAAAATAAAACTGCGATGCCAAGCCAAAGCCATTAATGGAGTGATTGCCATTTTGTGCCAACGTGATTTCATTCATATAAGTTTGCAAAATCTCTTGCTTGCTATAATGACGTTCAAGCAGTAACGCCATCATCGCCTCGTTGGCTTTACGCTTTAAAGTGCGGTCAGAATTTAGATAAAAATTTTTAATGAGCTGCTGGGTAATGGTTGAACCGCCTTGCCTTGCACCGCCTGACAAATTGCTATAAATCGCCCGTGTCGTGCCACGCAACGAAATACCATGATGCTCAAAAAAACCACGGTCTTCGGTAGCAATCAACGCATCAATCAACGGCGTGGGAATTTGCTCTAACTGCATGACAATGCGGTCTTCGTTATTATCAGGATAAATGCCACCAATCAAAATCGGCTCAAGGCGGACTTTACCAGACGCATTGCGTTCGGTGCTTTGTAAATTGATGATTTGATTATCGGCAAATTCTAATTTGACAATTTGCTTTGGCTCAACATCGGTTTGGGAAAAATTGAACGAACGGGTGTGAATATAATAGGTATTACCCTGTTTTTGGTAAGTACCGACTGATTTGTAATTATCCGATGCTTGGTAATTAAGCCAATTAAGCCAGTTTTCTAGTTCCTTGGTGGTTAATGGTGTGCCCTGTTTTAAATCAAGCGATTGCGAATAGACTTTAGCAGGCAAATTCCAACGTTTGCCTTCAAATTTTTGCGTGATAATGCGGTCTTGTTTGATAAGATAAAGTGCCAACACAATTAAGCTGACCAATATTATCACCACAAAAATAAAACTTAGCAAAAAGCTACCACGTTCAAATGGCTTGATTGGACGCTTGGTTAAAGTCGGATTAGCATTGGTAACAGCGGTTGATTTCATAAACAATTTGTCAAAACTAAGATAACGCTATCATGACTGAAATTGCCAAAAAATTCAATGCCAAATCATGGAAAAATGATGAAAAAATTATCAAAATTTATGGTTAATCTGATTTATCCGTTGATTGGGGCAAATCAACCTGTACAGGAATGGGGCTATCGTACCATTGATAACGATAACCCGTACAGCCTGTTGTGAACACAAGGCTGATTAGCATTACGGCAAACAGACGCATTAGCCGAACAAACCTGTGATATATTGCCAAATACGTTTAAAAATTCCCGATTTTTCTACCGCAACATCGGCAACAAGTGGGGCAGAGGCGACTGCTTTACCGTTTAGCATGGCAATGACCTCACCGACTTGCTGTCCTTGTTGAATCGGTGCCTCCACGTTTTTGGGTAAATTTACCACTGTTTGGATATTGTCTTGGTTAATCTTTTCTAATAAAACTTGTAAGTTAGAACCTGCTTTTACCGTAACATTATCGGCTTGACCGTATTTAATCGCCACATCACCAAAACTTTGTCCCATGGGTGCGACGACTTTGGTGTTAAAATGCCCAAATCCCCAATTTAAGAGTTCTTTGGATTGCTCGGCACGGGCTTTTTCTGACTTTGTTCCCATAATCACCGAAATCAATCGCATATCGCCACGTTTACTTGATGCAACAAGACAAAAGCCTGCTTCTTTGGTATGTCCTGTTTTTAAGCCATCTACGGTATTATCAGTAAATAATAAGGTATTACGGTTAGGTTGGGTGATTTTGTTATAGGTGAATTGTTTTTGGCTATAAATTGGATAATACTTGCCTGCGTCTTTGATGATGGCTTGGGCGAGTTTTGCCAAATCTTGCGGTGACGCTTGATGTCCTTCGGCAGGCATGCCTGTTGCATTCACAAAGTGGGTGTTGGTCATGCCAAGTTTTTTGGCTTCGGTATTCATCAGCTCGGCAAAGGCTTGTTCACTGCCTGCAATATGCTGTGCCATGGCTTTGGCAGCGTCGTTACCTGACTGGATAATAATACCTTTTAACATATCCAATGCGGTGGCGGTCGTGTTCACAGGCACATACATACATGATTCGGTATTACGCCCACGACACCACGCATCTTCGGTCATCATGACAGGTTGGTTTTCTTGTAATTTTCCCGATAACAGCTGTTGTTCAATGATGTAGCTCGTCATCATTTTGGTGAGCGATGCAGGCGGAAAAGGCTGATTGGCATTTTTTTGTGCCAATACGGTGCCTGTATCATAATCTATCAAAATATAAGCGGTGTTATCCAAAGTCGGTGCATCAATCGCATACGCATTGCCCATGCCAAACACGCTTAACGCACTGGCAACCAAGCCAATTTTTAAGCCAACTTTGATTTTTTGTTGAAAATGAGCTTTATTTTTTGACTGATACGACACGATGACACCTTTTTAATTTAATCAAAACATATGAAAATAAACACATTACCGCAAAGCGATACAAAGACCGCCTATCTTACCAAAATGTGACAAAAGATAAAAGCCTAAATCAACAAGATGTTGGCTTTTGGTTTATTTTTATGACAGATTATCGCAACCAATGAGATTTTAAGCTTAATGAGTTATTGAGCTGAGCTTGCCAACTCGCTACATACTTGCTTGTTTTCAGCATTAGAAAAGCTAAGCGTCCAACGGCGAGTTTCATCCAAAATCTGTTTATAATCTTGTTGTGTTGACAAATATTGCACCGCCATGCGTGGGTCGCTGATGCTTGGCATTAGATTTTTTAACTCGGCATTGTAGGCGGTGGCAAAACCTTTTTGTTGTTTTTGATTAAGCATCGGCGGGCAAATTTCGGAAAAAACCTGTAACACTGCCACTTCTTCTTTGGTGGTGGTCAACGTTGATATATCAATCGCAATCGTGCTTGGCTCGATTGGCGTCTCTTTATCGCTTGCAGTGGCAAACATCGCAACCGATAACGTGCTAACCGTGAACAAATTTTTGGCAAGGGCAGAGAGCATATTATTCATAACAAATATCCTGTGATTTTTGGTAAAAATAAGTATTAAAATAGTTGTGGCATATCATACCGAAGTTTGGCAAAAAAAACCTTAAAAAAATGCGATAAAACAGTGGTTTTTTGTGAAAAAATCGGCAATTTTGGCGTAAATTAGCAATAATTGTGTAATAATTCCTTGTGTAGATTAGGGAATTAACTTTTTAAACCAAACGTTTTGCCAAATATCAAATTTTATTATCAATTTTTACGGCGGATAAAATTTGTAAATCGCCATTTTCTAACAGACAAAAACGGATGTCAACTTGTTGATATTTCAGGATAAATTCCCGATGAATTTCATTTTTCCGATACGCAGGGCGTGGGTCTTGGGCGATTAATTCACGAATGGTTGTAATGTCATTTTTAGTTAACAAATTTTGATAAACTAAGTTGGTAAAATTTTGTTCGGCATTTTTGCTGATTTGCACGGTTTTTAACACAGGTTTTTCACTGGCAAAACCGCTCACCGCATGGGGTAGGCTATCGCTATAGGCGATGTACGGCTTGATGTCAATAATCGGTGTGCCGTCCACTAAATCCGCCCCAATAATATGCAATTTTACCCGATTTTCCACGATTTCAATCTGCGATAACTGTACCACCGAAAGCCCAATATTGGCAGGGCGATACATACTGCGAGTGGCGAAAACCCCAATTTTCTCATTTCCGCCCAAACGTGGCGGACGCACTTGTGGGCGAAAAGGCGTGTCGGCGGTGGTTTTGTTTTGGTGAAATTGCCAAAGCAACCAAATATGGCTAAACGCCTGTAAGCCATCAAAGGCGGAAGGGTTGTCAAACGTTGGCACAAACTCAATCACGCCTGCCAAATTTACCAAATTGGGCTGGCGTGGCAAGCCAAATTTTTGCGTTAATGGCGAATGTAAATAACCGATAATCGGAAACGTTAAAGTTTGATTGTTTATCATAATGAATAGATATGTTAAATTTTATAATAATAAAAAATAGGTATGAAAAATTTACCTATTATTATGCCATTTTTTTGACAATAAAGTCGCCCATTTTGCAAAAAATTTGTTATTATATGCAAGTTTTCACTGGTACTTTTTGTACTTTATTTTTGCATAACAATTAACAAAAAGGTGTTTTTATGTCGGATAATAATGAGATACGTGCCAAAATTTTGGCAAAATTCTATGAAGAAACCGTGACTTATGTTCATCATTGGAATGAAACTTTGTTTACCATTAAAACTACTCGTAGTGATGGGTTGCGTTTTCGTAATGGTGAATTTGCCATGATAGGCTTGGAAGTGGACGGTAAACCGCTGATGCGTGCTTACTCGATTGCCAGCCCAAATTATGATGAAGAATTGGAATTTTATTCGATTAAAGTACAAGACGGTCCTTTGACATCGGTTTTGCAACACATTCAAGTGGGCGAAAAATTATTGGTCAGTAAAAAACCGACAGGTACGCTGGTGCTTGATGATTTAAATCCAAATGCTAAACATTTGTATATGCTGGCAACAGGGACAGGGCTTGCACCGTTTTTGTCGTTGGCAAGAGACCCAGAAGTGTATGAAAAATTTGACAAAGTTGTGCTAGTGCATGGCGTGCGGTATGTCAGCGAACTTGGTTATCGTGAGATGTTTGAAAAAGATTTGTTTGAAGATGAATTGCTTGGTGAGTTTGTCAAAGATAAGTTGATTTATTATCCAACGGTAACTCGTGAGCCGTTTCACAATACTGGTCGAATGACGGATTTGATGAAATCTGGTAAGTTGTTTGAAGATATTGGCTTGCCACCGATTAATCCCGAAAATGACCGTGCGATGATTTGCGGTAGTCCGTCTATGAATAAAGACGTTGCGGAGATTTTGGACGGTTTTGGGTTGAAATGCTCGCCACGTATGGGCGGTACGGGGGATTATGTGGTTGAACGTGCGTTTGTTGAGCAGTGATTTAGGTAGATTGATAAAATTTTGTGCAAATTCTAAAAATGGGTTTGCACAAAATCCTTGATAACATTAGCTCGGTTATTTCTATTCTACATTTCCTATCATTAATTTTTTTAAAACAATTATAACTGATGCAACAAATCATCTAACATATCATCAAACGCATCATGCGTTTGATTGGTTTTATTCGGTGTTGTCGGTGTCGTGGGGCTTGACACAGGTTTTTGCTGTGCGACACTTTTTTGCGGTTGCGGTTGCGGTTGCGGTTGCGGTTGCGGTTGCGGTTGCGGTTGCGGTTGCGGTTGCGGTTGCGGTTGCGGTTGCGGTTGCGGTTGCGGTTGCGGTTGCGGTTGCGGTTGCGGTTGCGGTTGCGGTTGCGGTTGCGGTTGCGGTTGCGGTGCTTGGGCAGGCGTGTTCGCCACTGATTGCACGGCTGATTTTTGCCCTTTAGCAAGGTGGTCTTGGGCGAGTTGGGCTTTGACTTGTTTTTGGCGAGCTTGTTTTACCGCCATTTCTTGTTTAAAATCATACCAATTTTGTCGCCACCAATGTTCAAATTGGTCAACATTTCGCCCATGCACCGACTCGGGCAAATCCACGGTTAATAACTGAGAAATCAATACCAAATCATTGCTATCTAACGTTTGTTCAGGTGATACAAAAATATGTTCACGACTGCCTTTATACGCTTTTTTATAAGTGAGCGACTGTCCGTCAAATTCTAGTTTTGGTAATTGCCAAAGTTTACCATTTTGATAAATGACGGTAAATTTTTTGACGGGGTGTTTAAAAATCACATCAATCGGTCGTAGCATGGTTTTTTCCCTTACATTTAAAAGAATAAATTAATGGGAATAATGTAGCATAATTTGGCAAAAATTAACAGAAGATATCCGACCAACGTGTTATAATTTTGACGGTTTAGCAGACAAAAAAGTGGACTTTATGAACGATTTAACAACACGCCGAGTCAATACAGGTTTTAACATTATTCAAAGCAATAAAATTGAGAAATTACTTGAAAATTTTTTAAATTTATATCAACAATCTAGCAACGAACAATCTATTTTTCAGCCCTTTCAAGTTATTGTGCCGTCTCAAGTCATGGGCGATTGGTTAAAAAAACAAGTGGCTAATCAATTTGGCATTAGTACCTTGGTAACCACCGAGTTTTGGGGACGTTTTTATTGGCAGTTGTTAAAAAAAGTGGTCAAAAATGTGTCAGATGAAGCTCCCTTGTCAAAAAATGTGATGCAATGGCAGATTTTTTCTTATTTGTTGGGTGATTATAAGACGATTGTCAACGATGAAAAGCACCCACTTTTTGTGTTTATTCAGCCGATGTATGAAGATATACAAAAAATTGAGCAAGCTGACATGCTAGATTTTAGCAAGCAACAAAATCAAAGCGAGCCACTTGAGTTGCAGGGGCTTGAGCAACGTTTTTGGCAGTTTGCAGGCGATATGGCGAGTATGCTCAACCGCTATATGACCTATCGTACGGATTGGTTGGCGTTGTGGGGCAACGGTAAAATGCTGAATGTGGCAGAATTGATTGCCAAAAAAGACGTGTTACAAAGTAAATTACAACATCATGCAGTAGAAACGCCTGAGTGGTTAAAGGAGCATTATGAGATTTTGGAGAAAGCCCAACGCTTTTTGTGGTGTGAGTTTTTCCAAGAAACTTATGAAAAACGTCAAAAAGTGCAACAAGATTTTTGGCAAAACATTGAACAAAATTTTGAGCGATATGATTTGCCCAGCCAAGTGATTTTGTTTACGGTGCAACAGTTGCCCCCCAATGAATTAGATGAGTTACGCCGTTTAAGCCAATATATGTCGGTAACCTTGTTGCACTTTAATCCGTCTGAGCAGTTTTGGGCGGATATCGTGGATAAAAATTGGTTTTTGGAACAGCAATTAACCAATCCTGATGCCATTTATTTAAAAGATTATGGACATAGTTTGTTGTCAAGATTTGGCAAACAATCTCGAGAAGTGTTTGCGTTGTTGGCAAATTATTCGGGCAATGAGGATAATACAGAATGGCATGATAATTTTGTGGAAGATGTAGGGGAAATGTCGTCAAAAAGTGTGTTAGCCCAACTACAAAACGATATTTTAATGCTTGATGAAACCGATACAGCACAAAAAATTGGTGAGTTAGTACACATTGGCAAAGACAATGAGAAATTACAACAAAAACGTGAATACGAAGAAGAAAAATCCAAACAAGCATGGCGATTACACCAAATAGAGAGTAAAATTGATAATAGCCTTGCTATTCATGCCTGTCATAGCATCGTGCGACAGTTGGAAGTGCTTCGTGGGCAGATTGTGGCTTGGTTAAATGCGGATAAAAACCGAGAATTATCGGATATTTTGGTGTTGTTGCCCAATATTGAACAGGCACGCACCGCCATTGAAGCAATTTTTCCCAAAGATAAGGGAGCGGACGGTTTTACCTTGCCCGCCAAAGTAACGGGGGTAACGAACCAAGCGGTTAATCAGCTTTGGCATTCGGTAACGGGCTATTACACTTTGTTAAATCAAGTCGGGGCAAGGTTTAACCGTGCGGATGTCTTTGATTGGTTGATGTTACCGCCGATGTATGAAAGTTTTGGGCTAAGCATGGAACAAATGCGACGTGCCTGCTTATTACTAGAAAGTGCAGGGTTTGCGCGGGGGTTTGATGAAACGCACTTACGCCAATCCTTACACCGCCATGATGACGATTATCGCTATACCTTTGCTTATGCTTTAGAGCGGTTGGTGGCAGGCTTGCTCATGCCAAACAGCGAAATGGTGCGATTCGGGCATTATCAAAATTTGGCAGGCGATGTAGAAAGTATTGAACCATTGGCAGGGTTAAGCCTTGCGGATAAGCCGATTGTGATTGCGTTGTGCGATATTTATCAAACGTTGCAACAAAATCGTTCTCTGTTAGGTATTAAAAAACCGATACATGATTGGCTAAATGATATTGAAAGTTTAATGCAAGCAAAATTTAGCATTTTTAAACAATTGCAAGCATGGAAAACGATTTTTGCTTCACAAAATCAAATCAAAAACCAACTTAAAGCCAATCACGTCAAAGCTAATCAACCGAACAAGCAAAATCCGTCAAATTTACACTTAAATTTAAACTTTGTGCTACACAGTATTGACGATGCGTTGGTAACGCAACAAGTCCGTGCCGAGCCGTCAGGTATGATTACGTTTGCTCGTATCGGTGCGGTGCGAAATATTCCGTATAAACTTGTTGTTATGCTAAATTTGAATTTAAGCGAATTTCCGCAACAAGAACCACCGAACCGCTACAATCTCATGCAAGCAGGTATTAGCAAACGTGGCGATAGATTTCGGGAAGATGATGATTTGGGAGCGTTTTTAGATGCGATTTTGTGTGCAAGGCAGGCGTGTTGGCTGTTTTATAATTATAAAAGCATGAGCGACACCCACGAGCATTTACCTGCCAGTCCTGTTCAAGAATTACTCGGTTTTTTGCAAAATCAAACATGGCAAAGCGACAATGTTCATTTAACTGAAAATTTTGGCAAACAAGTGTTGGACTACTTTATCACCGAACATCCAGCCTTGCCGTTTGACGAACAATACTTTAGTGCTTTTTTGCAAAACAATTTACAAAGCAACTCGCCAAAAAATGCGTTTTGGCAACAAAAAATGGCGAATAATCCCCCTGCAAAAACTTGGTATCAGCTGTACCATGCCTTGCATCATTTATCTAATAAACAAGCTGATGACAAGGTTGAATCATGGCAAAAGTCTAAATTGGAACAATGGCTAAAACATTGGCAAAAACAACAACTTAACCTAAATGCGTTGTCAATCCATCAACAAAATCATCACGATGTACAATTTCTCCAATTAAACCAGCTCATAAAAGCAGGGCAAAATCCTGCCCAAAGTTTTACCCAAGCTCAAAAATTGTTTACGTATCGGTTTGGCGACATCAGCGAAGCGTATGAAAGTTTAAATTTGGATAGCCTAAGCAAATATGCGTTAAATGATGCGTTAATTACAGGGTTAAGCCACGCAAACACGGCGGATACTGCGATTAATTCGGCGTTGGCATTTAACGATATTTTGCCATCAGGGGTAAACCGTTATCACGCCTTGCAACAACAAGAAACCGAATTTCAACAGGCGATGCAAGATTTTTATGAGCAATTACAACAAATTGGTGATTTTTTGGAAAATAGCCTAAGTAATAAAAGTTTTAAAAATTTACAAAACCAAGCAAAACAGCTTGACAGGCAATCCAAAAATTGGTTGACAGGGTTAATGACAGCGACAGAGCCGAAAACCTTTGCGCTGAACATAATTGAATTAAACAAAGACGGCAATTTTGATAAAGCTGATTTTGATAAACAAGCAATCAACAAAATCATGATAACTGCCAATTTACCAAACGATGAAGCCGATTATTGGCTAAATTATTTGCCAAACAGCGGTGCAGAACGGCATCAATTGGCATTTTGGTTACAGCATTTGTGTTGGCAAGTGGCACGCAAAACCAGCGAACAACAAGTAACCGAGCAACACGGCTTTTCGTTATGGCGATATCAGGGCAAAACCTTGTATTTACCTGCGATTGCGTGGCAGACGGCGTATGCGTGGCTACAAGATTGGCTGATGTTTTGGCAACTAAGTCAGCATAAATTGCTCGTGTTACCGCCTAAGACCACGTTAAATTATTTGCGGGAAATGCTTAAAACAGAAAAACAACAAGCAGATGACAAAGCCCAAAAAACAACCGATTTAATTAAAGAATGGATAACAGGGAAGTTTGGCTCTAACAGTACGATTGAAAATTTTGATTTTGAAACATGGCAACAATTGATTGGCGAACAAAAACCAACGGTTATTTTACGCTTTCTGCAAAGTTTTGCCACATGGTTGTATCAGCCGTTGCAGTCGTATTTAGTTGATATCGGTGAACAAATCCAAAAAACCAAATAAATAAATTTTAATGGAAAAACACATGCAACAAACCGACAAATCCGAAAACACCACATTAGCTCCTGCTATTTGCTTGCCTTTATCAGGACGGCATTTGATTGAAGCATCGGCAGGCACGGGCAAGACTTGGACATTAACAGGCATTGTGCTACGGTTAATCGTGGAGCAAGGCTATCCGTGCGAACAAATCATCGCCACCACGTTTACTCGCAGTGCCTCTACCGAAATGCAAGAACGTATCCGTGGGCGGTTGCAGGATTTTTATCAAGTGCTAACTGTTTTTTTGAGCCAAGATTTTGCTGATATTTATGACAAAATGCGTGAAACAGTTACCAAACAAGTGCAAGAAAATTGGGCGGATAATGAACAAAATTGGCAAGCATTTTTTGAGCAGTTTGAAAAGAATTTTGAGCCATTTTTAAGCAAATACGCTATCAAAGAAATTTATGACGACCCGATTAATACGTTTTTGATACGCTATATTTTAAAGCAAAATTTAAAACACATATTGGTAAATACAGAAAGTAAAACACCGAATAAAATGCTAGATTTTAGTTTGGCGTTAAAGCGGACACAACTTGCGTTAAATCAGCTAGATAGGCTATTTGTTGGCACGTTGGATAGTTTGTGCCAAAAGTGGTTGCGTGAGTTTAGCAGTGAAACGGGTTTTTCCTCACAAATCAAGATTAGCAAGGATGTAACCAGCGTTATCCAAGGTATGGTAAATGACGAGTTGCGTGGGTTTTTGGCGTATTTGCATGAGCAATATCAGGCAAATCCGATGGTTTATCAGTGGGTGACAAGTGGTCTAAAAAGTACCGAAGATTATCGGCAAGTGGTGGAGCGGGCGTTAAATTTTTATACCGCTCCGATTGATGTTATGGCGATGCCAAAGCTGGATTTAAAAGGGATTGAAGCGTTACGTCAGCGAATTGTTGCTTATCCAAGTGATGGTTTTGCTGAGAATAATAAAGATAATTTGGGGTTAAATAAAGGTGGCTATGTTTATAAAAATTTTGGCAAAATTAAAGACGTGCAACAACAGCTTGCCAATCCAACCGATGTGATTTTTCAATTAGACCGCTTTGCAAAAGACAAAGCAATCAAAGATGTATTAAATACCTTGTATGAATTTAAATTTAATGATAAAGCTATTTTTAACAAAGGGGCGAACATTAGCCAAGATGATGTCAGTTTTTTACATGATTTGGCATTGTTGTATGATTATCAGATGCGTTTGAATACTTACAAAGACCAAATTAATGCATTTTTTACCCAGTTTATCAGCCGTTATGTGCGTCAGCATTTGCCAAACGTGCTAGAATACAAAGGATTGACGACTTTTGCCCTACAATTAGCAAAACTCAATCAAGCCTTAGACGGTTCACAAGGCAACGCCCTTGCTCAATATATTCGCCACCAGTATCCTGTTGCATTGATTGATGAGTCGCAAGATGTCAACACCGAGCAAGCCATGTTAATCAAGCGAATTTATCTGGATGATAGCAATGGACGAGTCAATACCGATAAAGGTTTTTTGTTGCTCGTGGGCGACCCAAAACAAGCAATTTATGGTTTTCGTGGTGGTGATGTACAAAACTATACTGCATTAAAATCGCTGTTTCCTGAAAAACCCAAACAACTCACGACCAACCGCCGTGCGTCTGAACATTTAATTAACAGTTTAAATAACTGGTATGGCGTGGTAGGCGATGATAATATAAATACCAATATAGACGACAATTCTTTGCCAAAAAAAATGGGCAATGAGATTTATTATCATAAAATTGATGCTGATAGAAAAACCGCTGATTTGGTGAGTCATAATCCGAATGACACAAAAACCATTCATTATTTACAAATTGCGTATAATCAGCCGTTTCCCACTAACGAAGATAGCCAATCAGATGATGAAATTGGCTATGTCCAAGAAGTCGATGTGATTTTGGCACAGATTTTAGCATGGTTTGATAGTCAGGCAGATGAGCGTGACCAGCTTTTTATGTTGGACAAAGATAAAGAACCACTTGCGTTACAATTATCGGATATTTGTATTTTAGCGGATAAAAATAAGTATTTAGACCAAATTGAACGCAAATTGCACCAATTTGGTATCGCAACCATGCGTGGCGGTAGTCAGAGTATTTTTGCCGAACAGATAAGCCATGATTTGTTAAATTTGATGGCGTTATTGCTCACGCCGTATCAGACCGATAAGCTACGTACCGTGCTAATGTCGCATTTTTATCAGTTAAAATTAAGCGATGTGAATGAACTATTTCAAGCCTTAGATGTAGAAAACTTAGGCGTAGAAATTTTGGATGTGGATAATGATAATGATAAAGATGATTTAGCAAATAACTTAAAAATTTTAAATAATCTACAAGCACAATTAAACCAAGCATCGCAAAAATGGCAAAAACAAGGCTTTTTGGTGGCATTACAATGGCTATTTAATCAGCGAATTCGTTTGCCAAACCAGTCAAATTTAAGCGTTTGGCAACGGCTGGCAAGCCACGAAAAGGGCGAACGCTTTTTGATTGATTTACGCCAATTATTGGATATTATCAATGAGCAAATCAGCCATGATTTTGGCGGTGTGGCAGGCGAGCATCAGCTTTTAGAATGGTTTGCCGAGCAAGTGCAGACCGAACCGAACGATGATAGATTTTTGCAACAACGCTTGTCAAGCGAAATAGGGGTGCAGTTGATGACGATTCATCAGTCTAAGGGATTGGAATTTGGCATTGTATTTGTGGTTGGCTTAACCAATAATGTGCGAAAACTTGAGCCACCGCATTTGTACCTATACACAGACAACAGCGACAAAATTTTGTTAAATAGTCGACATTTATCCGCTCTTTCACAAGATAATGGCAAAAGTTTTGCGGATGAAGAAATGCAAAATCTTTATGAAGAACGCCTACGCTTACTGTATGTGGCGTTAACACGAGCCAGAGAACGTGTCTACATCGTGGTAAAATCAGCTTATAACAAGAGCAATCATTACACGCCGTTAAAGCCATTTTTGGCAGATGTGGACGGTACAAAAGATATCAAAGATTTTAACCTTGATGAGCGTTTGTATGATGTTGTTAATATCATTGATACGCAAAATCTAAAAAATAGCCTAAGCAATTATTTAACACTTATTCAAAAACAACAAAAACCAATACTCAGGCGAGAAGATAACACAACGCTACAACAACCCGACACAACCAGTTTGTCAAATAACATAAATAGCACAGAAGATTATGAAAATTATTTTCAAACAATTATTAAAAAAACCGAATTTAAAAGTTGGCAATCAACCAGCTTTACTAATTTAGCGAAATATAACAAAGAAGTAGACATGCTTGAGCTAAAAGAAAAAGATGATGAGCTGATTGCACCGATTGAGCAGGAAGATGAGCAGCAAAATATTGTCATTACAGAAGATAATCAACAAGATTTGGATATTCGGTTTAGCTTTGAAAAAGGCACGTCAGCAGGGACTTTTCTGCACGGTGTGTTAGAAAATTTGATGAATTTAACAATTTCTAAACGTCGTGATAACGCTGAAATGCAAGTAATTATTGATAGGGAATTACGTAATCAAGGGTTACCTGAAAAATATTTTTCAACCTTTATCAATGAAAATGCCCATGATGACAATCAAAAAGCGTACGATAAATTAGTCGCTTGGCTTAACGATATCATGAACACGCCATTATCTGCCCCGAATTCTCAAACTCATGAAAGTGTGGGCGTGTGCTTAAAAGATATTGAACCACAACACAAACAAACCGAAATGGCTTTTGAGTTATATTTAAAAAACAATTTGGATTTTGAGGCGTTAAATGCGTTGTTTAAAAAGTATGATAAACCGTTGTTATTACAGAATTCGGTGGACACCCTTTGGCAATATCTTAAAGGCGAAATTGATTTGATGTATCACTATCAAGGAAAATATTATGTGGTTGATTATAAAAGTAATTTTTTAGGTAGTGATTTCGCTGATTATAACCAAAATGCCATGCAAAATGCCATGGACCAGCATCATTATTGGCTACAAGCGATTATTTATCAAGTCGCGTTACACCGTTTTTTACGGTTGCGGTTACCGAGTTATGAGGTGAACACGCATTTGGGTGGGGTAGAGTACGCCTTTTTGCGTGGAATGTCGCCAAACAAAAACACAGGGCGATATGTTTGGCAAATTCCAAGTGAAATGCTTATTGCTTTAGATAAATTATTTGGTTAATTGGCTAAACATCTACCAAAAATCAATAGGAAAAAATATGCAAAATCTCTCAAAAAAAGTTGAAAATTCATTAGGCTTAGACAGCGTTGCTGAATTTATTGCGTTACGCCAACAACAAAAACAGCGTTTAATATCAAAAAATAGCCTAAGCAAAATTAAGCAAATCATTATATCAAATCCTACAGAAACAGAAAATTTTACCCAATTATCAGACATTAATATCAAACAATTATTTAATTTATTGGATAATGCCTTGGAAAATGGCAATACAATTTTTAGCCTAAACTGCCATGTCAATGATAAGCAGATTTTACAATCTTGGCAAAATAACGGCTGGCTTACCCAATTAGATGATGCACCAAGCCAAATTAACACGCCAGTCGTGGTGCGTAAACAGGGTAATCAGTGGACTTTTTGGCTACAACGCCAATGGTTCGCCGAATATCAGTTAGCAACTCAGTTATTGGCAATGACACAGCGTGAAGTAAGGCAGTTGGATTTTGATAATCAACCGCCAATCGCTTCTTCAAATAGTCAAGATAAAAATAATGAAAAAATTAAAACGCCAAATTTTTTGCAACAACAAGCGATTGATAAGGCCAACCGTTACGCATTTAGCATTATTACAGGTGGACCGGGAACGGGCAAAACTTTTACCGTTACTGAGTTGGTGAAACGCCTACAGCACGCACATCAGCAAGCCCAAACGAACGACCCAAATTTGCCTGCATTATCCATTGCATTGACCGCACCGACAGGCAAGGCGGCACAGCGGATGCAAGAGTCACTACAACATACTTTAAAAGGTGAAAAAATCAGTCTAGAAAACGCCAAAACCTTACACCGCTTGCTCGGTATTGGACAGCACGGCACGCCACGTTATCACAAGCACAATCCATTGCCTGATGACTTGGTGATTGTGGACGAAGCGTCAATGCTTGGGCTTGAGCTTGCCAGTCAATTGATAGATGCGATTAAACCGACAGCACGCTTGATTTTGCTAGGCGATACCAATCAGCTCTCGGCGGTAGATGCAGGCTCAGTGTTGGCAGATTTGTGCAAAATTGACGCATTACAAGATTTTCGTACAGAATTAACCGAAACCCAACGTTTTGACGGTAATTCAAAAGTGGGAAAATTAGCACAGCCCATTCAAAAGGCCTTAAACAACAATAAACCTTGTGATATCGATGATTTATTAGAAACTACCGATACGCTAACGGCAAAAAATCCTGAAAAAATCGCCTTGTTACCCGCAGAAAAATTTCAATCGCCAGTTACCCTTTACCAATTACTAGCCGAGCCATACCAACCGTTTTTTGCATTGTTGATAGATTGGCAAAAAAATGGGGTAAATTTAACCGATGAAAATCGCAAAAAATTGTTTGATATTTTTAACCGATATCGTATTTTAACCGCAGGTAATCATGGTATTTTGGGCAAACAGGCGTTAAACGAACAGCTTAAAAAAATCTTTTTTCAACATGGTCAACAGCAGTCCAATTATTATTTTTTTCATGGTTTGCCGATTATGATTACAGCGAATGATTATCATTTGGGATTGTTTAACGGTGATATTGGTATTTGTTTGTGGGTGAATGGGGCGTTAATGGTATGTTTTGCTGATAAGGATAAGTTGGTGGCGATAAATCAACTTAGCCCAAGCGTGTGTGAGCCTGCCTACGCCATGACAATTCACAAATCACAAGGTTCAGAGTTTGACTGTGTGGCGGTGTGTGTGGGGCAGTCACATCAGCGGTTGTTAAGTCAAGAGTTGATTTATACGGCCATCACACGTAGTAAAAATGAGGTGATTTTGGTGAATGAAAAGCAGAGTTTGGCAATGGCATTGCAGAAAAAATCACATCGGCATACGGGGTTGGCTTTGCAGTTTTGATTTAAAAAAGTTGGGCAAAACCCAACTTTTTACGTTTAATATCGAACAATTATTCTTTAATCGCATAAATACCAGGCATATGACGTAAATAACCATGATAATCCATACCACAGCCATAAACATAACGGTCCGCAACGTCCACCCCAACAAAATCCACATTAAAATCCGCTACTTTACGGTCATGTAATTTGTTTAACAACACGCAAGTTTTGACAGATTTTGGGTTTTCTTTTTTCAGCTCGTCCACCACCGCTTTTAGGGTAATACCTTCATCAAAAATATCATCAATCAACAAAATATCTTCACCAGCCACCGATACATCAGGCTTAAATTTCCACTCAAGCTCGCTTGTACCTGCATTGTTACGATAACGTGTCGCATGGATATAATACATTCGATGATAAAAGGTAAATTGCGTCAACAGTTGACCTGCAGGGATTAGCCCACCATTCATCACCACCATGACAATCGGATTTTGCCCTGCATAGTGCAGATTGACACTCGCCGCTAGACGCTCATACGCCGCTGCCACTTCAATACTACTAATCAAACATTCAGAATTGCGTAAGGCTTCTTCAATTTGTTGGTTGCTTAATTGGCTCATACATCACCTTTTGGGATTGAAAATTTAACCATTTTATCACATTTTTTTTACATTCGCATTAGTGGCTTTCAAAAATCAACACTTGATAATAAGTGGTAAACCGAGCGAGTGAATCTTGGGGCATTTGTGGAATTAGGCGGTTAAGTGCCAGCGATAACGCCTTGTTAATTACGCCGTCTGCAATCGGTATCGCCCCACGTTTTAACATATTTAACGGCAATGTTTTGGTAAAATCCACCAAAAAATGTTGCAAACACGCCTGCGTTAATTCGCTAAAAAGCCGAGTTAAATTTTCCACTTCCGCCTTGCCATTACCTTGTTGCACATTGGCAAAACTTGCCAATATTTGTTTGGCTAAATCATCGGACAATGGTACGCTAATACGGCGGTTACCTTGTGGGTCGTTTTTTAATACTTGTTTATCAAAAAATTCAAAACTTGGCAACACGTCATTGTTTTTAGCAGGGCTTAAAACGGTATTAATTAACCTATCGGTTGTTGTTTCAATCGTATGGCTGACTTTTATCAAATGTTGCTTGCGGTCGGAGTCCTCAGGTAAACTTTCAATCAGTTTAACCAACATGATATCAAGCAATTCCTGGTTGGTTAAATGGGTGATTTTATCACGGTACACGTCATAACGCTCGAGACTGTTTTGAGCAATTAACGCATAAGCGGTATCAATCGTGTTGGATAATTCGGCAGACGGCAAAAATCCGAAATAGTAAGACATAATATTCACTTAAAATGTTAAAATATGATTATTAAAACTTAATAATATTGATTAAAATAATCGAATATTGTAAAAAAAATCTCGACTGAATAGCAAGGATTTTTTGATAAAATCGCTTAAAAATACGCCAAAATAAAATTTATTTTGTGAATATGTTTATTCTTGTTAAAAATTATGCTAAATTGTCACTATTTATTTGTATTTGTAGGGAAAAATTATGTATCCTCTTGCCAAATTAACCACGAGTGTGTTATTGGTGTTATCTATAACTGCTTGCCAAACGCAAACCGCCAACCAAATCAGTCAACCTACCCAAAAACGGTTAACCCCAAAAATCACAACTGCCAAGACGTTAACCGCACAAGATTTGATGAAAAATGCGATGTTACAACGTTTTAGCCAAAGTTATGACTATGAAAAAACCACCAATTATCAAGTCGATATGTTGTACAATCAGCAAGACATTGAAAGCCAAGATGCTAGCGTATTTTTGACCGCAATCCAAGCCTTTAGCGTTAAAAAAGGTTATGATGACGACAGTCGCTATGACAGTCGCCCTGAACGCAAGGCATGCGAAGTGGATTTTAGCAAAAGCTATAGCCAAACCATTCAACAAGCCAATCCAAAAACGGCTAAAAAGTCAAGCGATAATAGCGAAACTGTAACAACAAAATCAACACAGCAAATTAATCAAGAGCTAGAAACGGTTTATCAAAACTACGAACAATGTTTATCGCAACTGCCACCTTTGCCCAAAAAAGAACCGCGTGAAAAATCCCTTGACGAGCTATTAGCCGATATCGCAAATGATGTGCCAACCGTAAATACGACGGTTGAAAAAGATGAACTTGCAACAACTGAAACGCCAAGCAAACAAATTCTAACCGATAATTCAAAGATTGTTTATAAAAATACTGATGAAACCAGTGCTAATCATAGCAATAAAAATAGCAATTCTGAATACACCACCATTGAAAATATCGTGGAAAATCAGCCATCAGTTTATCAAATGAGCTTACAAAAGGCGATTGATAAATTAAAAGAACTTGATAATAATAACAAAAATTGGCGACCGATTGATGAAAATGATGAAACACAATCAACGAGCGAAACAGGGATAACGAGCAAGGTTAACAAGGATAATTTGGCAAAAATGTTGTTTAATTTACGCTTAACGCCTGCTCAAATTGATGTGATTAATCAAGCTTATCTATTGCCACAAACCATTAAATATCAAGGCAGTTACAACCACCAAACAGGTCAGTTTAGCACGGTGGTAGAAGAAAATACTGAAACGCCGTACACCCAAGCCTACAAACGTGTGCCGATGCTGATTGATATCAATGAAATGAGCGTGATTTTTGAGCCTGATGTGGCGTTGCCCTTGGTGAGTTTTATGGTGGATAAGCCGTTGCCTGATTTGGCAGGAAAATCGGTAAAATTCACCTTGCCAGCAGATTTACGCCAAAATATTCCATTAACCTTGTTAAAAGATAGCTTGATCCAAGCGATTCGCAAGGCATATGCCGACCTTGATGGTGAAAAATTTGATGAGTTAGTATTAGATGATTATGGCAAATCCATTCACGCCAGCCGATTGGTAAAGGTAAGTTTAAACAGCAATGATATCGGCTTTGTGGTGGGGCGAGTAGTAAAATATTTTGCCAGTCATTTACAGCAAATCCGTGAACAACACCCTGAGTATATTAGCGATGATAAAAACTTTAATTTGACATTAGATTTTTTAATCAACCTAAATAAAGTGTACCGTGCAGAAGATTTGGCAAAACTGGCTCAATTGGTAGAAACGGTTAGCCCCCTGTCATTTAACAATTTTAATTATTATTATTTTGACAACAAAAATCAACTAATTGCTTATCGTAAAATTAACGATTACCGTTCAGGACTGTTTAACGCTAAAGCCCAATCTATTACGCTAAACCGCTTACAGTACCGTGAAACCCCAACAAAACACCGCTATTATCAGCCAAATCCTGCCGATATTGTGGACGGAAATGCCTTATTAGAAAATTATTATCAGGATAAAAAACTGCGTGGACAAGCCCAAGATGCACGTTTTGGCTATGCTTATGAGTTGGCGGATAACGAAACTGAAACCGAGATAGATAGTGTATTTGCACCTGTACCCGTTAATTATTAAGTTTTATTAAAAAGATGGTGGGAGTTTTAAAGGAAAAACATGAAAATCTTATTTCAAGCTAATTTTACCCAAAAAATGGCAAGTTTTTGCAAGCAATCACTTAATTTATCGCTTAGCATGGCGGTGCTTGCGACCACGTTAACCGCTTGCCAATCAGTTAAGACGCAACCGCAAGTGAACCCAATTTCTGCTGAAAATAGCAAAAAAGTGCTGGCTGATGCGGTGCAAAAAACCTTATACCGTAATCAAAGTTGGATTGCGGAGCATCAAATTTATCTAAACGCCAACCCTGAACAAGACACAAAAAAGAACCTGACAACGGATTGCCAAACGGAGCATGACGATGCCTTAGTTACCCAAATGAAGACCGATAAGCTAACTGATTTTTCGCAAGTAGCGGATTTGCCCGATGATAAAAAATTGGTGTACGAGCAGATTAAACAGACATTTTTAGCCTGTGAAAACACCGTTAATCCTGTCGCCGAAGGGATTGCAGAAGCAGAAAAAGACGATAATTATTTATATGAAAGCGAAATTCCAAGTGACGATGCATCTGATAACAATGCAAACATTCGTGAAAGCTTAAATGAACTCAACGAAATCATGGGGTATATAGGACTAAATCAAGACCAAATCCGTAGTCTTAATCAGTTTATGCTAAAATCAGGTAAACTCACGATTAGCGGAAATTATCAGCCTTATCAAGGTATTGTCAGTATGCAACTTGATGCAGGGTTTGAAAATAAGAACCTAAAATACCATTATCGGTTGCCGTTGGTTGCTAACTGGAAAAGCCAAAGCCTGTATGTCAAGCCTGACGTGATTATGCCGAGCGTGGCATTGTATTTGGACAATCAACTTGGCATGACGTGGCAAGATAAATGGTATAAATTTAGTTCAAATTCTGAAGATTTGCCTGCAAATGTAACCACAAAATCGTGGCTAATGGCGATAAAACAAAGTTTTGATGCGTTACCAAACAGTCAATTTCGCACGATTAATCGCAATTTGTTATTGCCAAATATTGCCTATGCCAACCAAAAAATTGCCGAAAATGGTGTTGTGATTGAATGGCAACAAACCGCCAAAGAGCAAGATAATCTATATCAAGATATGATAGAAAATTTTATTCAGCAAATGGACAAACAGATTGCTAACAGTAATGAAAATCAGCAAAAAAATTGGCAAAACTATAAACAAAAATTAAATCATTATTTAGAAAAACGTCTTACGATTGAGCCGAGCGATGACAATCGTTTGACAGGGCAACAGACTTATTTTGTGGTGGCAAATGGACAACTTAAACAAATTTTTGCCAAAAACACCGCCACGTCTAACGCCCAATCTTTTCAACTTAATACCTGGGTAACGTTTGACCCCAATGAAAAATTAATTACGCCAATCAACCGCCCAAGCACGCTCAATACGCTTAGCAAAAGCATTAACGATACGCCAAACGGCAATGTGATTGATGCCAAAGCGGAAATCAAACGTTTGGTGGAATTGGATAATTCTCGGCGATTATTTGGTGAAGAGCCTGAATGGTTAAAACATTTGGCAAAAATTGCTGATATTGATACCGAACTGGATAATGAAGATTATTGATTGTTTAACAAAATCATGGGGTAAAATTTAAAAACTCGCTAGAATTGGTGTATAATACATGCTTTTAACCAATGAAATAATATTATGAATATATCTACACATTCTAGCCAAAATGCAGTGGTATTACTATCAGGGGGCTTGGACTCGGTAACCTGTCTGTACTGGGCGAAAGCAAATTTTACCAAAGTGACTGCTGTAAGTTTTGACTATGGGCAACGCCACAATAGTGAACTAACTTCTGCCAAAAATATTGCCAAAATTGCCAAGGTTGACCACCGAGTGATTGCTATTGATTTGGCTCAGCTTGGCGGTTCGGCATTGACCGACCAAAGCATTAATGTACCTGATGCGGATAAAACCGCAGACTTTAGTGATAATCAAAACAATGACAATATTCCTGTTACTTATGTACCTGCTCGCAACACGATTTTTTTGTCCCATGCGTTGGCAGTTGCCGAAGTTACTCAAGCCAACACCATTGTGATTGGCGTGAATGCGGTGGATTATTCGGGTTATCCTGACTGCCGTCCTGAATATATTGATGCTTTTGCAAAAATGGCGAACCTTGCCACCAAAGTGGGCGTTATGGGCAATCATCTCACGATTGCAACGCCTTTGTTGCATTTAAGTAAAGCAGATATTATCAGATTAGGCGTTTCGCTCGGTGTGGATTATAGCCTGACCGTGTCGTGCTATCAGGCAGACAGCGAGGGTAGGGCGTGTGGCAACTGCGATAGTTGTTATTTACGTCAGCAAGGTTTTTTACAAGCTGAAATAGACGACCCAACCCGTTATCAGTAAAATAACCTTATTTCAGTTAAAACAGGAAACTCTATGAAAAAATCAATCTTTATGGCAATCTTGTTAAGCAGTAGTGCGATGTTGCCAAACCTTGCCAACGCCAACGCTCAAGTCAATGCGTGCGTGGCACAAATGACCGAGAAAAAAATCACCGACAACAAATCCGCCCAAAAAGTGTGTAGTTGCGTGGTTAAAGAACAATCACAAATTACTCAAAAACAAAAAAATGAATTGGATAATTGGGTAAAATCTGGCAAAGATATCCGTACCAACAAAACCTTTCAAAACATCAGTAACCGTATGAAAGCGTGTGGTAATGGGATTATCAAATAGTTTTTGCCATTAAAGTTTGCCATTAACGACAGCTATTTAAACAAATAAAAAAGGTGGGTTAAATGGTAACTAACCGCACCTTTTTTATTACTAATTTTCATTTTTTAAATATAGTTAAATAATTATAAATTCTAAATAAACAGTTGTATTAGTTTTTCTGCCGATGTTTTGGCATTTAATACCGTCATAAAGGTATAAGCCCCAATAAATTTTCGGCTAATAAACATAAACTCTTTTGGTGGTACGCTAAAAGCTTTTGAGCTTGCTGACTTGCTCGCCAGCCCAATCACACGGTTATGTAAATCACTTTTTGCCCAAATATAATTGCCATCTTTGTCCAAACAGTGGCTAGGAATATTCGGATTATGGCTTGGCAAACTAAAGGGTTCGCTTGCCAACAAAAATAACTTAACGATATCATGCTTGACTTGTTCATTCATTTTGGCAAAAAAGCTATAATACTCGCCTGCATCGTTAATTGCTTCGTACATTTGTTGGCGGTCATGATAAAATCCTGCTAACAAAAAACGTTTGGCAATTGTTAACAATTTTTCATCAAACTGACGAATTGCCCCAAAATCAAGCAAAACCAGCTGGTCGCTAAGGTGGGCATCGGTTTGCTGTTCAGCAGTGCGTATCAGATAGTTGCCAAAATTAGGGTCGGTCTGCATATCGCCCCATTCAAAAATCTCTCGCAACATGATTTCAATAGAGGCTTGTCCGATACGATCTCGACGTGCTTCAGGCAAAATAAACACTTGTTCATCGGTAATCGCAATGCCTTGTTCAAAGGTCATACACAGCACTCGGCTCGTGCTATAATCGTTGATAATGCGTGGCACGACATACCGCTTATCAGCATTTAGGCGTTGATAAAACGTTTCGGTGGTTTTCGCTTCTAACAGATAATTGACTTCATGGTGCAACAAATCCCGAATTTCTTCAAACCATTCATCTAACTGGCGAGTTTGTGGCACGGCATTGGTAACTTTGAGCAGTTGACGAAACAAATCAAGGTCGCTATCCACCGCATCAGCGATATTGGGGTATTGTACTTTTAGCACCACCTGTTCGCCTGTGGTTCTTAAGGTTGCACGGTGTACTTGAGCAAGGCTTGCCGTACCGATTGGCGTCGTGTCAATATCAAAATCGTGGATTTTTTCGCCCAACTCGTGGCGTAACGCAGTCTCAATAATATGCCAAGAAAAAGTTGTCGTGTTGCTGTTTAAGGTTTGCAAGGCTTCGGTAATTGCTGGTGGTAAAAAATGCTCACCGTATAAAGCCAGCATTTGTCCGATTTTTACCACAGAGCCTTTGAGTTTACCTAACTCATCAACCAAATATTGGGCTTGTTCTTTCATAAAGGCTTGTTTATCCAGTTGTTTTTGTTCTTTGGATTTAAACACGCCAAACGCACTATTGGTCGCCCAACGTCTGCCGATGTTTAGCGACGCTTTGGCAATGGACAAACGTCTGTCTAATGCCGATGTCTTTAGCGTATCAAGGGGTTGGCTGTTCGGATTGTCCGTCATTTATCTGCCTGCAAAGTTTATTAAAAAGTGCGTCAAAAGTTGCATCAAAAAAGTTGCGTTTGTCAAAATGCGGTCATTTTAACATAAAAAAAGATTTTTACAAAAAATTCAGCCGTCATTATCATGGTAAAATTGTTAACAAAACCGCCCCAAAAAGTGGTAATCTACTTTTTTATTGGCAAAAATTATGCTATTATTTTTCGCAATTTTTTAAAAACAGAAGACCGCTTATGCAAAATCTTAGCAAAAATCCAATTTTTAATAAAAATAGTTTAACAAAAAATTTAGCAAAACTTGGTTTAATCGGTTTAATCGCCACCGCCTTACCACAAGCCTATGGTGCAGAAGCCACTATTGTCAAAACCGCTCCACGTTCTGCCACGCAAATTGCCATTGTGCCATTTGCAGGGGCAAAAGGCGTGTCTGATGTGGTAGAAAACTATTTGACAAATATCGGACAAATGGCAGGCAGTGACAGCTTACCTGAAAATCCTTACAGCAGTGGTGAGCTACATTTAGAATTATGGCAAGCCCGTCAAGTGCCGTATGTAGTGGTTGGTAACAGTAAAAGTAACCGTGGCAATGTAGAAATTAATTTTGAAGTCATCAATGTACAAACAGGGCAAGTGCTAGGCGGTGTGCATACCGAAAAAGCCCAAAATAATAACCAAAGTTTGCGTTTTGCGAGTGCCAAAATTGCTGATAAAGTGTTAGAATTAATCACAGGTATTAAAGGTGATTTCTCAGGAAAAATTGCTTATGTGGTGAAACAAGGTACAGCCAAAAATGCCACGTCATACCTAGTCGTATCGGACGTGGACGGCTATAACCCACAAACCATCCGCACGGTAAAAGGCAATATTAAAGCGTTAAATCCATCCGCTAACGGCAGACAGTTCACCTTTGAAGAACAACAACACAATGGCTATCCTGTTGTATATGTCGCTGATATTAATGGTGCGGTAAATTTGGTAACGCCTTACAAAGCCAATAACCTTGGTGGGGCGATATCCCCTAACGGTAGCCAACTTTTGTTTAGTAGTGATAAAGACGGTAATCCTGATATTTACCTTGCTAATGCCAACGGTGGCAATCCACGCCGATTGACCAACAGCCCCGCTCCAGAAATATACCCAAGTTGGTCGCCAGATGGCAAATCATTCGTGTTCACGTCTGACCGTCATGGTAACAACCGTGGGCAAATTTTCCGTTACAATTTAACCAATGGGCAAATGCAACAATTAACGAGTGGTGGTTTAAATAGTATGGCTCGTATCAGTAATGATGGCAAACAAATGAGCTACTTATCAGGCACAAATAACGGTGTGGTGCGTGATTTGACCACAGGTTCAGTAAAATCTATAAATAACGCAGGGGTAAGCGAAGCACCGAGTATTTCACCCAATGGCATGCATTATATTTACTCAACCAAAAACGCCTTAACCATTAATACCAAAGGCAACGTAATTAGCATTAATCCAAGCCAATACGGTGTGCCAAAAGGCACGATTTATAACCCAATTTGGCTAAATCCAAATCGTTAACGATTTTTCTTTTCTAAATTATTCGTGTAAGATGGATTAGCTTTTTTGGCGTAGTCCATCGTGTTATTTATATTTTTTAAAGGCTTATTATGAAAAAATTATTATTAAGTTTAATGATACTTAGTAGTGCTAGTTTTGCTAATACCGTTGCGGTATGGAATTCTGAACTGGCGATTGCCAATACCACTTTTGCCAAAGATAAAATCGTCACCACTCAAAACGCCATTCAACCCAAACAACAACAAATCAAAACCTATCAAGCCAATATAGAAAGCCTACAGCAACAATACCGCACCGCTGATGATAGTCAAAAAGCTGAGATTGCCAAACAAATTGAAAGCAATGTTAAAAACTACGAACAAGTTTCTGCCCAAATTCAGCAGACTTTAACTATCAATCAAAAAGAAATTTTTAATAAAATCAACCCACAACTAAAAACAATTATGCAAAACTTGATGAAACAAAAGAATATTGATGTTTTGATTGACGATGCGACGGGAGCGGTGAGTTTTGTTAAACCTGAGTTTGACATTACCAATGACGTTACCAATGCCTTAAATCAACAAGTGAAATAATTGATTAAAAAATGAGCAATCTTACGTTAACCGAACTTATTCATCAGTTGGCAAATGACCCACAAACGTCAGTAAAAAATACGGATATATTATTAACTTTTGCTAAAAACAATCCAAACTTTACTTTAACAGGTATTGCTCCATTAAAAGATGCAAAAGCCAATGAATTGGCATTTTTGGCAAACCCAAAATATCAAGAGCAACTAAGCAACACCCAAGCAGGGGCAGTACTGGTACACGATAAATTATTACCAACATGTCAACCTAATTTTCCAAATCAGACGTTGCCAATTGAGGTGGCAAATCCCTACCTTGCTTTTGCTAAATTAAGTGAAAGTTTTGTATATCAGCCCAATGCTTTGATAAGTGGGCGTATGCACCCAACTGCTAGCATTGATGAGAGTGCTAGCATTGGGCGTGATGTGAAGATTGGGGCCTATTGTGTGATTGGCGAAAATGTTGAAATCGGTGATAACTGCGTGCTTGACAGTCACGTCGTCGTGGCAGATTTTGCAAAAATTGGGCAGTGTTGTCAATTAAAACCCCATAGTTTTGTAGCACATCATTGTCAACTTGGTGATTTTGTGGTGCTACATAGCCATGCCAGTATCGGCAATGACGGCTTTGGATATGCCCCAAAAGGTGATACGGCGGTGGTCGGTTGGCAAAAAATTCATCAGCTTGGGCGAGTGGTGATTGGTAATCATGTGCGTATCGGTAGTCAAAGTTGTGTTGACCGTGGGGCATTAGGTGATACTGTGATCGGCAATCATGTGATAATTGATAATCTTGTACAGATTGCCCATAATGTGCAAATCGGCGACGGCACGGTGATTTCAGGTTGTGTCGGTATAGCAGGTAGTAGTAAAATCGGCAAGCGGTGCGTGTTAGCAGGGGGTGTTGGCTTGGTAGGGCATATTGAAATTTGTGATGATGTTACCATCACAGGCATGAGCATGGTTACCAAAAGCATCCAACAAAAGGGCAGTTATTCATCAGGCACGCCGATGTTACCAACCCCAATGTGGAAAAAAATGGCAATTAAAATCAAACAGTTAGTTAAAAATTAAATTTTTTAATGATTTGATTAAAAATTTAAAAGGAAAATGTATGGACACCGAGTTATTAACCGAACAAGATTTGACCGCTTTAGCAGAACGCCAAATCACTTTGCCCATTAACATCATGGAGTTGCGTGATTATTTGCCCCACCGTTATCCGTTTTTGTTGCTTGACCGAGTAACCGCTTGTCGCCCTGATGAGTGGATTACCGCCATTAAAAACGTGTCAATTAATGAACCATTTTTTCATGGGCATTTCCCTGAAGAGCCTGTAATGCCAGGGGTGTTGATGATTGAAGCCTTGGCACAATCGGCAGGGGTATTGCAGTTTATCAGCAAAAATGTCAAACCCAAAGACGGTATTTTATATCTGTTTGCAGGGGTGGATAAAGTCCGCTTTAAACACTTGGTAATCCCCGGTGACCAGTTGGTGTTACGCACGCAAAAAACCATGGCTCGGGGCGGAATTTACAAATTTTCTGCCACTGCAGAAGTGGCAGGCGAGTTAGCAGTGAGTGCTGAAATCACCTTAAGTGAACAACGCCGTCAATATGGTAAAGGCTAAATTTGGCAAATTTTTGGCAAAATGCTATAATAGGTCCTTTTCACGGTTAAGGAAAATTCATGCACATCCACCCAACGGCAATCATTGATCCCACGGCAAATATTCACCCATCTGCCAAGATTGGGGCATTTTGCGTCATTGGTAATGCGGTCAGTATTGGGGCAGATAGCGTGCTACATTCGCACGTTGTGGTCGCTAAAAATACTCGCATTGGTAAGCGTAATGAGATTTTTCAATTTGCTAGTATTGGTGAAGATTGTCAAGACTTAAAATATCAAGGCGAAACAACTTGGTTAGAAATCGGTGATGATAACTGTATCCGTGAAGCCTGTAGCTTACATCGTGGCACTGTCCAAGACAAGGGTTTAACCAAAATTGGCAACCGCAATCTATTCATGGTAAATACCCATATTGCTCACGATTGTCAAGTTGGCGATGATAATATTCTTGCTAATAATGTCGGTGTGGCAGGTCATGTAGTGATTGGTAATCATGTGATTATCGGCGGTAATTCGGGCATTCACCAGTTTTGTCGCATTGATGATTTTAGCATGATTGGTGGAGCGAGTTTGGTTTTAAAAGATGTGGGTGCATTTAACATGGTATCGGGCAACCCTGCCAAAAGCCATGGTTTAAACGTGGAAGGTATGAAACGCAAAGGCTGGTCAAGCCGAACTATTGATACTTTAAAACAAGCGTATAAGATTATTTATCGTTCAGCTCTAGTAAAACAATCAGCAATTGACGCTTTGCAACCACTATTATTAGAAGAACCAAAAGTGCAATTATTAATTAATTCTTTAATCTATAGTGAGCGTGGATTAACTCGTTAAATCACTGGGTTTATTTCATATTTTTTTAAAATTATAATAATCATTTACAAAATTACTGACAAGATTTTGTTAAAATTTGTTATAATCCTAACATAAAATTGCTATTTTGGCATGGTTATTGTTTTTGTCATTATTTTTATGGAGCGTTTTGATGAGTACTCAACACATCAGTCAGACGCAATTTGAAGAATTGCGTGATTTATTGGAAGAAGATTTTTTAGATTTAATTAATACTTATATGTCGGATAGCGAACTACGCCTTGAAGAAATGCAAGTGGCGTTTGACAATGATGATAACCGCATGGGGTTTGAAGCATCGCACAGCCTAAAAGGGGCAAGCTCAAACCTTGGGGCAACGCATTTAACCGAGATGTGCTATCAATTGCAGGAAATCTGCCGTGGCGGTCAAATTCATAAGCACCAACAATTAATTGACGAAATCAAAGCTGAATCGCAAGCGGTGAATACTGACATTAAGCAATTAATCGGGCAATAATTGCATCCATTTTTGGCAATCTAATGGATAAGCAATTAACACAATTATTAGATAATATTTATATTATCATGGTGAATACTACCTTGCCTGCCAATATTGGCTCAGTGGCTCGAGCCATGCGTACCATGGGTTTACACCATTTAATTTTGGTTAATCCGAAAAAACCGATTGATGAGGATGCGATTGCGCTATCGGCAGGGGGCGAAGCGATTTTACACAACTGCCAATATACCGATACCTTGGCAGAGGCGATTGCCGATTGTCAATGGGTATTTGCCACCAGTAGCCGTCAACGTCATATTCCAAAACCTGTACTTACCCCACGTAATTCGGCAAAACTGTTAATCAATCAGTTTTTTTCACAACGCCAAAATGGTGATGTACTGCCAAAAATCGCTTTTGTATTTGGACGTGAAGACCGTGGTTTAACCAATGACGAACTTATGTTGGCGGATTATCATGTGCAAATCCCTGCTAATCCTGACTATAGCGTGCTAAACGTGGCAATGGCGGTGCAAGTGATTGCTAGCGTGATTTATGACGTGGCGGAAGAAACCTTATTAAACCCAAATTTAGTAGAAAAATCACCCAAAATTTCGCATGAATTGGCGTTAAATTTTCGCCAACAATGGGACGAGCCTGCGATTAATCATACACAAAAACAACAACTTGAAGCCAGTTTTTTGGCATTATTAAGCGATTTAAATCTGTACGATGCCCATCAATCTAAAGTGTTACCGCAACGGGTCAGCCGATTATTTGGACGGTTGCAATTAGATATCAAAGAATTTCAACTGTTACAAGCGATGATTGCCAAAATCAAACAACGTCAATAAATTTAGCGTGCTAAATCTAAAAACCGTTCGTATTAAGTTGTTTAAAATGCCATGGTTTTCCAATACTTCAAAAGGTTCACTACGAACGCAAAACCTAATTTTTAGCAAAATTTCTTTTAAGCAAAGCTAAGATGTAAGTTTTCATCTTTTACCAACGCTTTTAATGCCAATAAATTATCATCATCAGGTAAAATTTGCCAATGTTCAGGCATATTCAAATTGGCAATCGCAAAATCGGTATAAACACACAGATTTAACGGCACGCCAGCGTGATTTTCAGCAGTTTCGTCTGATTGGTTTAACTGATGTGAAAGATAGTGAATGGTAGAGTTATCCGCCTTTAATAACAAGTTTTGCAACCGTTCAAATAACGACAAATCCGTGCCTGCGATTTTTACCGAGATTTTTTTGAGCCAGCGTTTGCGAGCGTCTGTCATAGTTAACACGTCTTGTAATGTCGCATAAAACACGCCGTCTCGCTCACGTACGGTACTTTCAATCAGCACCACGCTTTCTACTTTGAGTTTGTCTTTTAGGCGGTGAAATTTTTCGGCATAACAGCTGACTTCAATGCGACTTTTGCCGTCATCAAGGCTAATCACCGAGCGGTTGCCAAAATTTGCCACATCCATGATAATCCCTGCGATAAACAGTGTACTGCCAAATTTGGTTTCGCTCAATTTATCCAAAGTGCAGTTGGTGTAGCGTTTGAGTTCATCACGATAACTGTCCACAGGATGCCCTGTCAAATATAGTCCAAGCGTGTCCTTTTCGGCTTTTAGGCGTTCTTTATCTGTCCAAACAGGCTCATGTGGTAACGGCGGTGGAGCGGAAACTTCGCTCATCTCGGCAAACATATCCATCATGCCAAGACTATCATTTTGGCGGTGTTGCTCGGCAGACTGTACTGCTTTTGGTAATTCTTGCAATAATGCACCACGAATATCAAAGGCTTGTTCTTTGTTTAATTCAGGGCGTAAGTTTTGGGCAAAACTGTCAAAACAACCTGCACGAATTAAGGCTTCTAGCGTGCGTTTGTTGACTTTTTTGGTATCTACTCGCCGACAAAAATCGTACAAATCGGTAAATTTTCCACCTGTTTGACGAGCATGAACGATGGACTCTACCGCCCCTTCACCCACGCCTTTTAACGCTCCCAAGCCATAAATAACAGTCTTTGGGTCTTTGGGTACAAATTCCCAATTGGAATGATTAACGCACGGATTTTCAACGTTTAGACCAAAGTTTTCTCGGCAATCATTGATAAAAAACACCACACTATCGGTATTATTCATATCAGACGTGATAACCGCTGACATAAATTCTGCAGGGTAATAATGCTTTAGATAGGCGGTCTGGTAGGCTAATACGCCATAGGCTGCCGAGTGAGATTTGTTAAAACCATATTCGGCAAATTTTTCCATTAAATCAAAAATTTCACCTGCCAATTTTTCATCAACACCTTTTTCTCTGGCACCGTCGGTAAAAATAGAGCGTTGTTTTGCCATTTCTTCAGGTTTTTTCTTACCCATGGCACGGCGTAACATATCCGCACCGCCAAGACTATAACCTGCCATGATTTGCGAGATTTGCATTACCTGCTCTTGATAGACAATCACGCCATACGTGTTAGACAACACAGGCTCAAGCCATTCATGGTCGTAAGTAACGTCAAGCACGCCGTGTTTACGGTCAATGTACATATCCACCATGCCACTGCCGAGCGGACCGGGACGATACAAGGCACACATCGCAATCACGTCTTCAATATTCGTCGGTTTTAGCTTTGCTAAATATTTTTTCATGCCTGAGCTTTCAAGCTGAAAAACCGCGGTGGTGTGGGCGTCTTGTAACAGACCATAAGTTGGCTTATCATCAAGCGGTAATTCGTCCAAATCTAACGGAGCAAGCCCCTCGTTCGCTCGGCGTTGGTTAATATTTTTGACCGCCGCATGGATAACGGTTAAATTTCGCAAGCCTAAAAAGTCAAATTTAACCAAGCCGACTGCTTCTACGTCATCTTTATCAAATTGGCTGACGCGATGCCCTTCGTCATCACAATAAATCGCACTAAAGTCGGTGATTTTGTTCGGTGCGATTAACACACCCCCTGCGTGCTTACCGACACCACGGGTTATCCCTTCCAAACGCAACGCCATTTCCCAAATTTCATTGGCATCTTCATAATCCATATTATCAGGATTGTTTAATAAATCTTTTAGCTGGGCTTCTTCTTCCACCGCTTCTTTGAGCGAAATACCAGGTGTTTTTGGAATAAGTTTGGAAATTTTATCCGCCAAACCATAGGATTTTCCTTGCACACGAGCCACATCTCGCACCACCGCTTTTGCCGCCATTGTACCGAAGGTAATGATTTGTGAAACCGCTTCACGTCCGTATTTTTGAGCAACATAATCAATCACTCGGTCTCGCCCTTCAATACAAAAATCCACGTCAAAGTCAGGCATGGACACCCGCTCAGGGTTTAAAAAACGCTCAAAAAGTAAATCGTAAGCCAGTGGGTCAAGGTCGGTAATGTTCAATGCATAAGCCACAAGCGAGCCAGCCCCAGAGCCACGACCTGGTCCGACGGGAACGTCATTGGCTTTTGCCCAACGAATAAAGTCCATCACGATTAAAAAATAGCCAGGGAAACCCATGTGCAAAATTGTATTAATCTCAAACGCTAGGCGTTCGTCATATGGTTTGCGAATTTTTTCCCACGTTTCATCACGGCTTTCTAGCGGATATAGTTTTTCCAAACGACGTTCTAAGCCTTCTTGTGACGTTTTACGAAAAAATGTATCAATCGTATCTTCAGGTGGAATGGGGAAGGCGGGTAACACAGGTTTACCTAATGTCAAAATCACATTACAGCGTTTTGCTAAATCTAGCGTATTATCAATCACTTGTGGCATATCGCTAAACAAATCTGCCATTTGGGATTGAGTTTTTAAATATTGTTCTTCGGAATACGCTCGTGGGCGGTTGGGGTCGGCAAGGATTTGCGAATTGGCGATACACACACGGGCTTCATGGGCTTCAAAATCATCTTTGACCAAAAAACGCACGTCATTATGAGCGATGATTGGCACATTGTAAGCGTTTGATAGGCGAATGGCTTGCTCAATAAAACGGTCTTCATTGGCACGATTGGTACGTTTTACCGCAAAATATAAGCGGTCGCCAAACACGTTTTGCCATTCTTGTGATAAAGTATCAGCACGCTTAGCATGATTAGACAACATGGCTTGTCCCACGTCCGATTTTTCGGTGAGTAGGGCGATAATCCCTGCGTGATTTTCAAAAACCCAATCACGTTTGATAAGCGGTTTGCCAAGTACTTGTCCATGCGTAAAGCCGAGTGACACGATATTGGTTAAATTTTTATAGCCTTGCTGGTCGCTTGCCAACAACATCACGCTGTGGTGTTCGTCATCTAGCAGGATTTCTGAACCGATTATTGGCTTAATACCGCTACCCAAACAGGCTTTGTAAAATTTGACCGTGGCATACAAATTGGATAAATCGGTCAACGCCAACGCCAACTGACCGTCTTTACTCGCCGTTTTCACCAATTCCTTGATACGCACGATAGAGTCGGTAATGGAAAATTCGCTGTGAATGCCAAAATGTACAAATGCCATGCTATGCCTTTTGAAAATAGAAAGATGATAACTAAATAAGTATGATTTTTAGATTAGAAAAGTCTATTATAGCATTTTTGCTGAAAAAAAGCATAAATGGCGAGTTTGTTGTTTTTGATTTAAATTATTTTTATTTTTTTTAATTCATTGCTTGCTATGTTGGCTGTGTAGAGTTGGTATACAACCACTTAAACGTAAGCTATAGATGATGAGGAGAACGGCGTGAGTGATTTAGAGAATAGATTTAGCAATCAAGTGAATTTGGAAACTTATCAAGCTCAAGTGGAAAATTTGGCATTGTTATTGAATATTTTGGCGGAGAATGTTGCTGAGTTAAAGCAGGGGGTTGTGGATGTTATTCGAATGCTGAATGGTTTCTAATTTAAAATAAAAAACAAAAACCTTTAAGGTAAAGTTAAAGGTTTTTGTTTTATTTGCTTGATTATTTTAGTAAATCAAAGTGTTTACATTTGTAAACAGTTATTTTATAATGGAAACAAAAAATGAGTTATCTTTATGAAATGCCACTCCAACAAAGCCATTAGCCAAGCGATAGAGTATGCTCTTGCAAATGGTTGGCATAAAATAGAAAGTGGTAAATCAAGCCATGCTTATTGTCGGTTACGTTGTCATTTTGGACATAGTGAACATCAAATGAGTGTTTGGAGTACACCAAGAAATCCTGAAAATCATGCCAAACAAATTATCCGTAAAGTTGATGAATGTAAAGGAGCTGAATAATGAATACTTATCATTTTACCATTATCGTCCGTGATGCCACTGCCTTTGATGATAGCCTTGATGATTTGTTGTTTGAAGCAGGTTGTGATGATGCGTTGGTTTGCCGTTTGGATAATGTGATTTATCTTGAGTTTGACCGTATTGCTGATACCGCCAAAGATGCGGTTAAGAGTGCGTTTGCCAATTTAAATCAAGCTGGATTTTATGATTTGATTTTGCAAGAAAAAGGTGTATCATCATTGGCAGAAATGGCAAAACGCCTTGATGTTTCAAGGGCGACAATGAGTCATTATGCCAATAATAAGCGTGGTTGTGGTAATTTTCCAAAACCTGTTGCAGGGGTATTGTCAGGTTCGGCTTTGTATGATTGGGGGGAGGTTGCCGAGTGGTTGTATCGGCAAGGCAAACTGTCGCAAAATGATTACGATGTGGCAACGGTTAGCCTTGCGTGATTTGTTTATCAATTATTCCTTATAAATTATAAATTTTTCAAATCATATTCTTTAAAACTGATAATCTCTTCGCCCAGTTTTGCGTTTAAGTCGGTTAAAAGATTGATGATTGGCAAAATTTCATGAAAATAAAACACTTCGGCTGCCTTTTTGATGTCGCCAAATCCCCCTGCGTTGCTTGGCACGATGCCCATGAGTTGTGGTGGCACTCGGTGTCCTGCTAACTGGTCGTCTCGGCTTGCGATTTTGATGTTCATAAATTCATCTTTGGCAGCGACTTCGGCAAGTGGTATCACTTTGGCACCGTCTGCCTTGCCATTTGGCACATACATGAATAAGTTTTTAAAGTTACCAGCCCCTTTGCTTTCTTTGACCGCTTGCTCTAGGATGTCCACGTCTGCTTGTGTGGTGAGTGGGTCGGATAAATATAAAATATAGCCTGCGTCAAACTGAATTTTTCGGTGGTAAGACAGCTCTTTTATCCGCAACGCCATGCGAGTTTTGACTTCTATGCTATAATTAATGCCAGTGTAATACGAATAAAATGCTTTGACGTGTTCAGCCACGGCAATGCCCGCACCTGTTGTGTCTATGCCCAAAAATTCTACTTGGTAACGTTCGCAAACTTTTTTATCGCTAAGATATAAGTCGCCCCAATCTGCCGAGATTTTAACAACAAAAATGCACGAGCAGGGGCGTGCTTTTGTTTACCGTTTTGTTTTAAACCGTTTAAAATTGCGACCCAATCTTGCCAAAATCCTAAACTAGCCCACACAAAAAAAGCCGTATCCCTTGTAGAATACGGCTTTTTAGATTTAAAAAGCAAAATCTAGCCCACGAGAATAAAAAGCCCTAACAGACCATAAAAATCCGCTAAGGCATTGATATATAAACGTTTTTTAACCTTTATTATCAATATCACCTAGCCCACAAACTGATCCACAATAGGGGATTATACTCTGCTAAGTTATTGATTTTAAAAGATTTTATATGGTGGCGATGAAGAGACTTGAACTCTTGACCTCACGATTATGAGTCGTGCGCTCTAACCAGCTGAGCTACATCGCCTTTTGTAGGGGCATATTATACGCAAAAATTTTTACACGTCAAGCGATTTTTAAAAAATTATCAAAAAATCTGTATTTTTTACCAATTACGAAATTGTACAGGTTTTTCCATGTCAATCTCACTCGGTGCAACGTGTGGATAATGTTGGTCATGCCCGATATCGCAATCTTCCGACTCTTTTTTAGGGCGGTGAATATAGCCGACACGTTCATCTACAGGCAAATATTCATGCTCCCACACCATAACTGCCTGCATACAGGTATGACGCTGTTCATCGGTTAAACGTACGCCATTTTCCCATTTATCAAGCTGAATGGCAGTGCGAAATTTTTCAACAATTTCAGGGGTTAGGGCATCTAAAATCTGCTGTTTATCCATAGCAAAACCTTATTTTTTAAACATTTTTGACAAAAACTGCTAATATAACAAATTTTTTCAAATTTTGCACAAGTAATTTGCAAGAAAAATCTTGACAAAATTTTATAGAATTATTAATCTGGCAAGAAGGATTTTTTAAAACAAATGACTGTAAGCCAAATCACTCTTAGCTTTGACTTGTTAAAAAGTCTGTTCAATTTCACCATTTTCAAGGAAGATTAAGATGAGCAACATCAACCTAAGCGATTATCAACCTGCTAGTGAAAATTATCAATATCCGTTAATTATCAAACACTTATTAGACAGGGCAAAAGTCGCATCTCGCAATCAAAAAATCCATTATGCCGATAAGTTGACTTATAATTATACCGATTTTTTTAAACGCATTAATCGCCTTGCCAATGTGTTACAGTCACTAACTCTACAAGCGAGAAATGCGGTAGCGAATGGCATTGAAGCCTATACTGCTTATGGTATGTCGGAAAGTGGCAAGGTGGTTATTTACACACGCAAGATATTGCTAAGATTGATAACAATGGCTTTTTGCAAGTGACTGACCGCCTAAAAGACGTAATTAAATCAGGTGGTTAATGGGTGTCATCTATTATTTAACATAATATACATTATGCGAAATTGAACATTTTCCTAAAAATAGCATATTTTTGCAAAATTTTCAGTTGCTTTTTTGTTATGCTAAGTTTAATCAAACTCCACAATTGTCATTGTTATTTGTCATGGTTAAAAATTACACTTCGTCATCATCTACCAACATTTTTTCACTCATAGCAACGGTGTTAAACCCACAATCCACAAACAAAATCTCACCTGTAATGCCACTTGCCCAAGGTGATAACAAAAACAAGCTAGCGTTACCGACTTCTTGTTGGGTGACGTTACGTTGCAACGGTGCGATTTTTTCATTCATGTCCAACATTTTACGAAATGACTTAATACCACTTGCCGCCAATGTGCGAATTGGTCCTGCAGAAATCGCATTAACACGAATACCATCTGCCCCAAGTGAGCTTGCTAAATAACGCACCGACGCTTCCAAACTCGCCTTTGCTAAGCCCATCACATTATAGTTTGGCAACACCGAAATACTACCTTCATAAGTTAATGTTAACAGTGAACCTTGACGTTTTTTGAGCAATTCACGGCTCGCCTTTGCCAACGCAATAAAGCTATAACTGCTGATATCATGAGCAATCGCAAAGCCCTCACGGGTGGTAACATCGGTAAAATCGCCGTCAAGCTGTTCGGCAGGTGCAAAACCAATGGCGTGTACCACACCATCAATCCCATCACCCCAAATATTGGCAACTTTGGCAAAACACGCTTCAATATCCGCATCATTCGCCACATCACACGGCAATACCGCCACCGCACCAAAAGCTTTGCTCGCCATATCTACCCGTTTTTTGATTTTATCATTCGGATAAGTCAAAATCAGCTCTGCCCCTTGTGCATGCAGGCTTTCGGTGATTGCCCACGCAATGGATAATTTACTGGCAATGCCTGTTACCACAAATCGTTTGCCTGTTAACAACATGATGATTTCCTTAAAAAAATGGATGAAAAACCACATTATAGCACATTTTGGCAAAAATAAATTGCATAAAAAGTACAACTGTAAACCTTAATGCTTGATGGTTAAATTGATAATATTTTTTAAAAACAAGGATATTAAATATCAATTAATTACAAAAAAATACTTTACAAAAATCAAATAATCCTTAAAATAACCCGATTTATTTTTGGTCGGTTTTTAGAATGTCAAATAACACCCAACGCCCTATTGGTTCTGATTTTATTTTTGATGTAGACAGCACTGCACAGCATTATGCCCAAATTATCAGCAATGCAGGGGAAGATTTGAGCCGTGCAGGACTGGTAGATACACCGATGCGTGCCTCTAAAGCCTTTGCATTTTTGACCCAAGGTTATCATCAAAATTTGGAAGAAATTACCAACGGTGCGATTTTCCCTACTGATAACAATGAGCTGATTTTGGTAAAAAATATTGAGTTTTATTCCATGTGTGAGCATCATTTGTTGCCATTTTATGGGGTGGCTCATGTGGCGTATCTGCCTGATAATAAAGTAATTGGCTTGTCAAAAATGGCTCGTATCGTGGATATGTACGCTCGCCGTTTGCAAATTCAAGAAAATCTCACCAAACAAGTCGCCCAAGCGGTCATAGACATGACAGGGGCAAAAGGCTGTGCGGTGGTCATGGATGCGGTGCATATGTGCATGATGATGCGTGGTGTTAACAAGCAACAGTCTAGTACTCGCAGTATCTCAATGTTGGGAGAGTTTAAAGACAATAAAGACGCTCGCAATGAGTTTTTAATGGCAATTCCACAACCTTAATCAATCGTATATTGATATCAATTTAAAAAATTATCACGATTTACCACTAGGTTAGTGTAAAAAATTATGCTATTGTTGACATTTTCATACGATTAATAAGTCAAATAAAATGTCAACTTTTATCCAATTTTTACAAGAATCTCAAACCAAACCCCTTATCCAAGCACCCATGGCAGGCGTGCAGAATAGCAAACTTGCGATTGCCGTTTGTCAAGAAAATGCGATTGGATCATTGCCTTGTGCCATGTTATCTGCAGACAAAATAGAACAAGAAATTATCAAAATCCAACAAGCGACTAACACACCGTTTAATGTCAATTTTTATACTTTACAAAAATTTTATGATGAATTTAATATAGATAATCAAAATATTGCTCTTACAGGGGCAAGACAGCCGTTTAACCGTGAAAATGCGGAACTGATTGCCGATTTAAAAGTGCCGATTGTCAGTTTTCATTTTGGTTTGCCTGATGATGACTTGTTAACTATGGTTAAACAATCTGGTGCAAAAATTTTGGCAACAGCAACCACTGTAAACGAAGCCAAATTTTTGGCAAATAAAGGCGTTGATGCGATTATCGCTCAAGGTATTGAGGCTGGCGGGCATCGTGGTATGTTTTTGGATAAGGATTTAACCACGCAATCAGGTACATTTAGCTTATTACCAAATATTGCTAAATTATTGAAAAATAGTGATATTACACTTATCGGAGCAGGTGGGATTAGTGATAATATCACGGTAAAATCGGCTTTTGGGTTGGGGGCAGATTTGGTACAAATTGGCACGGCATTTTTGCTTGCTGATGAGTGCGATACCAAGCCAACTCATAAATTTTTACTTCAAATTTAACCAATTTATTTAGTGGTGGTGTGGCTCGTGGTATGGTTACGCCATTTATGCGTGATTTTGCGTTTGTGAATGACAATGTTCCGCCTTTTCCTTATGCGTCATTTGTGCTAAATCATTTAAAAAATAATTTAGCACAGTACAAAAACAATCCTTACCAAGATTATTTTAACAGTTTTTGGGCAGGGCAAAATGCACCGCTTGCTCAGGCAGGCTCGGTAAAATCAATTATTGACAGAATTTTGCATTAAGAATTAATCAAAAAATCCAACAAATCTTGAAAATCATCTGGCAAATCTGCGGTAAACTGCCTATTTTCGCCAGTTTTTGGATGCACAAAACCCAGCTCATAAGCGTGTAAGGCTTGACGTGCAAAACGTTCAATCACCTGTTTTTCATCATCATTAAAATGTTTTAACAACATCGCCGTTTTGCGTTTGTCATAATACACAGGGTCACCCAGCAAAGGATACCCCAAATGCGACAAATGCACACGGATTTGATGTGTTCGCCCAGTTTCTAACCGTACACTGACCAAACTCACCCCTTCAAAAATTTCTTGCACATTGTCAATATGGGTAACGGCAGACTTGCCAGAGCCGACCACCGCCATTTGGGTGCGTTTGGTTGGGTGGCGTCCAATCGGTGCGTTAATGGTATGATGTTTAACAAGTTCACCCACATTTGCCAATACCAACGCTTGATAATGGCGATAAACCGACTTGTCTTTTAGCTGATTAATCAGGTGTAGCTGACTTTGACTGTCTTTGGCAATCACCATAAGCCCTGTGGTTTCTTTGTCAATCCGATGTACTAAGCCAGCTCTGGGTAAATGTTTGCTATTTGGGTAATGATACAGTAACGCATTGACCAGCGTGCCAGTCCAGTTGCCCGCTCCGCCATGCACCACCATGCCTGCAGGCTTGTTAATGACCAAAACGGCATCATCTTCATACACGATATCAAGCGGTATATTTTCAGGCATATCGCTTTGTTGCTCGGCAAGGGTCGCATTTAATTGTAAAACATCGCCAAATTTTAACCGATATTTGGGTTTTTCTGCTTTGCCATTGACGGTTAATTCGCCTGTTTCTAGCCAAGTTTTGACTTGTTCTCTGGAGTAATTTTCAAAAGCAGATGTGGCGATTTTATCAATTCGTTCACCGATTTCATAGTCTTTTGGGGTGTAGTTTTGTTGTATGATTTGGTTAAAATCTTGAAGATTTTCTGCATCATTTTCAATAAAATCTGTTGAATTTTGCTCAGTTTGCATGGTGTTTTCTCAAAAGCGTTAAAAATAGATTTAAAAGTATAGCGTATCATGATAAACTTAGCGAAATTTTTTTTCGTATAATGACAAAATTATTGCAAAATTTTTTGTAAAAAAAACAAAAACGAGGTTTTTATGCAAAATGCTAACACAGTTTTTAACAAAATGTCTGGTTTAAAATTGGCAGGCGTGTCAGTGTTGACCGTTGCCGTGATGGGATTGACAGGTTGCCAAAGTTTAAAGTCTAACAAGCTTTTTGGTGGAAAAAACGAAATCAAAGCCGAAAAAGCTGAAAAAAGCGAACAAGCTTATTACCAAGAAGCCAAAGCCAATTTTGATAAAGGCAATTATAGCAAGGCGATTGCCAATTTAAACGATTTACGCACATTTTATCCAGTCGGTGATTATAGTGAACAAGCGTTGCTTGATTTGATGTATGGTTATTTTCAACATGGCGATTATCAAGATGCCGTCGCCAGTGCCGAAAAATTTATCCAACTTTATCCAACCAACCCACAAGTTTCTTATGCCTACTATGTGCGTGGCGTTGCCAATATGCAAACCGCTAGCAACGGTATCATGAAATATACCAAATTAAACCCTGCACACCGTGATGTGGGTTATTACCGTTTGGCATTTAGCAATTTTCAAGAATTGATTACCAAATATCCAAATAGCCCTTATGCCCCTGATAGTGCGTTGCGGATGCGGTATTTGTACAATCAATTTGCCGAAAATGAAATGGAAGTCGCTCGTTGGTATATCAAGCGTAAAGCCTACCTAGCATCTGCCAACCGTGCCAAGTGGGTGTTCCAATATTATCCACAAAGTCTAGCCGTGCCTGAAGCGATTGCTACCCTAGCCTATAGCTATGACAAACTTGGCATGAGCGACACCGCCACTCAATACAAGCAATTATTAAAAATCAATTATCCAAATTTATTGGCAAATAACGGCTTGGTACGCCTAGAAAATACACGTACGGCGAATGATTGGTTAAACAAAGCCACGCTTGGATTATTGGGAAAAAGTACCGATAACGTTGTGGTTAATCAAGCCACGACAAGCGATATTGCCACAAAACCCCAAATCGTGCAAAGTATGCAAAGCGTGGCAAATTTACGCCTTGCTCCTGAAGAAAATACTGAGGCTAAAACGGATGATAATGAAAGCTTGTTAAGAAAACCAAAAAATCTAAATATTGGTTTGGATTTACCACAAGACGAACAGCATTAATTTATTTTTTTAATATTAATTTTTAATATTATTTAAAAAATACAAAAGGTGTGAGCCATTCGCACCTTTTTTAATCCGTTTTAATTTTTTAAGCATTAAATATTTCCCAATTTTTCCATGACTAATCACATTATTGAACAAATTCTGCAACAAGCGGATATTGTCAAAATCATTGGCAAACACGTTGAACTCAAAAGATCTGGCAATGAGTTTAAAGGCTGTTGTCCGTTTCATGGTGAAAAAACGGCATCGTTTTTTGTCAATCCGCAAAAAAATCTGTACAATTGCTTTGGTTGTGGGGCAAAAGGCAATGCACTTACCTTTTTAAAAGAATACGAAAACCTCACTGCAGGCGAGGCGTTAAAAGAATTATCCAAACAAACAGGCATTGAATTGCCAAAAGAACCGATACAAAAAAATCAAACCTATCAACGTCAGCCAAAACCACAAACACAACAGACACAACAAAATCAACAACCGTTAAATCCACCAGATTTTGCCAATAGTGACAATAATTATCACGATGAAAACTGTTTTTTAGAAAATGGTGCTGAGCCTAAATTTAATCATGATTTTATTCCTGCAAATTTTGATAATAACCAAACGGTTAATTTTGACGCATTATTCACTGATAACGGGCAACTTACAGACAGTGCGAATTTTTACCAGCCGAGGGATTATGATGCAATTGACATCGCTGAGTTAGAAGACGGCTCAACTAGTTTGTACGATTTATTAGCCCATGTTGCCGAGTTTTATCAACAACAATTGGCAAAAAATTCTATGGCTCAAGTCTACTTTAAACAGCGTGGCTTGACGGATGAGACCATGGCGACTTTTGGCTTGGGCTACGCTCCGAGCGGTTGGCAAAATTTGGCAAATGCCTTTCCTAGAGATATTTCAGGCTTGAAAATGTTGGGTTTGGTACAAACATCAAAAAAAGGCAGGGATTATGATTTTTTACGTGAACGGGTCATTTTCCCCATTCGTGATAATCAAGGGCGGGTTGTCGGCTTTGCAGGGCGTGCGTTAGCAGATAATGTAACACCAAAATATCTCAACTCAAGCGAATCCCCTGTTTTTCATAAACAGCAAATTTTGTACGGTCTATACGAAGGACGGCTTGCCAAAGCCAAAAATTGGCTAGTAGTAGAAGGCTATATGGACGTGATTAGCCTACATCAGGCAGGCGTGTATGGTGCGGTGGCGAGCATGGGAACGTCAATTGCGACCAATCAAATTGAACGGTTATTGCAGTTAAATCCTGTGTTAACCTTAAGTTTTGACGGCGACTTGGCAGGGCAAAAAGCGTCATGGCGAGCCATGGAAACGGCTCTACCTGCATTGACTGACGGCAAAGAATTGCGGTTTTTGACCTTGCCAAACAACCACGACCCAGACAGTTTTGTCAAAGCCCACGGCAAATTAGCAATGGAACAACAAATTGCCAACGCCATTCCGTTATCGCAATATGTGTTTTCGGTGTTAAGCCAACGTTACAATACCGAACGACCAGAAGAACGTGCCAAACTGCTCAAAGACGTGAGCGACTTAACTCAAAAACTACCAAAAGGTAGCTACGGTTGGCTGTTACGAGAAGAAATGCGAAATCGCTTGGGGCTTGGCAAACGTAAAACCAATCAAAATACCCAAGATGCATTGTTAAATTTTGATAGCGAACTTACCAAAGAACGCTTGTTACAACTGTGTTTTTTGTATCAACCGAGCATTCTTGGCAATAAAATTCACCAAAAAATCAATCATTTTTTTGTCGAACATCTGCTTGAAATGTCAGGGGCAAATCAAGTTAACTTTTTTTACCTAGACATTGCCAAAAAAGATTTAAAACCTGTGTATGACGTGTTTAATGACGTTTACCAACCGACTGATGACGAACAAAAGTCGGAAAATGCACGGTTGTCTCGGATTTTGCAAGCGGAAAAAGCCTTAGAAATCCGAACCGAGCAACATTTACAACAACATCCGATTGAACCGATAACGTGGCAACAAGTTGTTGACAAAGAAACCTATCAGCTGATTGACTGGATACAGAGTATTCAAGAGCCATTAGAACAACTTGAAATGCAGGTAAAACAACAATCGGATGCTGATGATTTTGCAGTTATCAATGCCAAAGCCCATTTTATTTTTGCAGGCTTACCGATAACGTTACGGCAGGCGTTGGCGGGACATTGGGTGGATTTTTTTATCAGTTTACGCCAACGCAATGTTACGGATATTGGTGATTTGATTACCGAACTGATGTTGGTTAATATCAAAGATACGTTAGAAAAACAGCGTGCCAATGAAAAAAACTTGGTAAATATTAATTATTATAATACAAAAGTCAGACGGTTTGTTGCGTGGTATCAGCAGTGGTTACAACAAAAAGATGATTAACCTAGCATTTTGATACTATCCTGCTGAAACATATCCATTTCAGGGGCAAGTACTTTCATAAAACGGTCAAAATACAATAATTGTTTGGTTAAAAGAGCAAAATCTCGTGGAAAATGAATACCATGCCGTTTGCCAACTTCAACGATTTGTAACATCATTTGATTGATTTCATCGGCGTGGTCTTTGAGTTTGGTCGGGTCAGTTTTATCAATGGTTTTACCGATAAACAAGCTATCTTCGGCAAGGATTTTTTTCATCACCATGCGTAAATCATCCGCCAACTCATCCACATTCATCAGCCGTGCATCGTGGGTTATATTCATGTCAATCATGTGGCGAGCCATACCACGATAGTCTTCTTTGGCAAAACTATCCATCATTAACACACACGCTTGCCATGCTTTGGGTTCAAGTTTTCCAACAATGCCAAAATCCAAAAAGCCAATCCGACCATCGGTCAATAACATCAAATTCCCTGCGTGCAAATCCGCATGAAAGGTGTTACACATCATTAAACTTGCAAACCAAGTATTGAGCGTATCTGCCATGACTTCGGCAGGGTGTTTGCAATACTGTCGCATCGCCACATCATCAATCATAGATACCCCAAAAAAGCGTTCCATCACTAACACTTTTCGTGTGCTTAACTCGTGATATACGTTGGGGGCGATCACTTTTTGATTAGCCGATTTTTCCAAAAAATCTTGAAAATCATCAATATTTTTGGCTTCTTGTAGAAAGTCAGTTTCTGCAGACATTCTTAAGCGAATTTCATCAATAATCGATGAAATACTGGCAAATTTTAATGACGGTGCGAGCATATCCATGATTTTTGTCAAACCGTACATCATACCCAAATCAGTATCAATAATAGTATCAACGTTGGGTTTTTGCACCTTTAACACCACGTTATCACCGTTTTTTAGTACAGCAGAATGCACTTGAGCAATGGAGGCTGATGCGAGTGGTTTTGGGTCAATACTGGTAAAAATATCCGTTAAATTTTTACCATTTTTTTCTAATTCATTTTTTAGCATATCTTCAATATACATATATGGCATTGGTGTGGTTTGGTCAAGACAACCTTGAAATGCTTCGACATATTCTCGTGGAAAAATAGACGGCGTACTGGCAATAAATTGACCGATTTTGATATAAGTCGTGCCAAGCTGTTCAAAACTATGTTTGAGTAAGGTTGGCGACATTTTTTCGCCTTGGGCAATACGTAAGCCAGTTCTGCCTGCGATGGTAGCGGTCTGCCCGACTCGTTGGATGATATTTATAGATTTTTTAAATAAATTTTTAGTTTTCATGAACGGACCTAAAATAACTCTGAGTGGCTATAATTTTTGTTAGGTATTATTAAATAAAGATAGATTTTAAGGTTTTTTGTAAGATATATTTAATTAACAATGTCTTTTGTTATATTTTAACATAATTAAATCAACCACATACAGGACAATTTTCATCTTTTTTATATTTCATTTTGCGTAACGACATACTTTGCCCCTGCCAAAGTAACAACGTTTGAGCGATTGAATTTTTACCAAGCCCCAAAAACGTCAAAGCCACTTGAGCTTGCAGATTACCCATAATTTGCGTGGTACTCGCAAGCACGCCACTGGTTGCACAATTTCGGCTGTCATCGCCTTCACCATGAAATAAGCAATGATAACACCCTGTATTTTGGTACGGCTCAAATAACGCCAACTGCCCCACTTGAGCAATCGCTGAGGCGGATAATAACGGCAAATTCTCTTTGACAGCGATTTGGTTAATGTGGTCTCGTGTTTTGAAGTTATCGGTGCAATCACAAATTAATAAATATTTGCTTAGGCTATTTTTCAAATTAGTAAAGAAATCAATTTGGGCATAATTGTCCAAAGTTACCCGTGTTTGATAAGCAAAAATTTGGCAAAAATCGTTAATTTCTTGCAATTTTTGCTGTGCAACCAAGGCTTTAGATTGTCCAACATCCTTTGGCGTAAACAAGGATTGACGCTGTAAGTTGCTCTCATCTATTGTGTCATCGTCCACGATATGCACCGCCAACACGCCCGCCCGCACCAAGGTTTCGGCAAGTGGACAGCCCAAGCCCCCTGCCCCAACGATAAGCACGCAGGCATTTTTTAGGCGTAGCTGGGCATCAATGTCCCAACCGTCTAGCAAAATTTGGCGTGCGTAACGGAACATCTCAGCATCGGTTAATACTTGATTTTTTTGAATTTTTGATGTTTTGTTAGAATTATTTTGATAAATAGATTGTATCATATTTGCTTAGGCTATTTTATTAAGTTTTGATTAAAATTAGAGCAAAAACCGTAGGTTACTCTATCATTTCCGCCATAATCTTTGACAGTTTTAATTTGACAAAAAGCATGATGAGTAAAAATTTGTTGTACTTTTCCCGCTTGGTCATAGCCATGCTCAATCGCTAACAACCCCATGTCATTTAAATAGCCTTTGGCTTGACCAACAATGGTTTCAATATCTGCCAATCCATGATTTTCTGCCACCAACGCAGTGATTGGCTCATGGGTTAAATTGGCTAAATGTTTATCATCTTTATCAATATAAGGCGGATTTGACACAATAATATCAAACTTTTGTTTATCAATATTATCAAACCAATCACTTTGTAGAAACTGAATATTTTTTACCCCTATCCTTTCGGCATTTTTTTTGGCGATTTCTAAAGCATTTTTTGAAAAATCAACAGCTATTACCTTTGTATTCGGTTTTTCGTAAGCTAAACTGACAGCAATACAGCCAGTGCCTGTACCTAAATCAAGAATTTTTAAATTGCTTAGGCTATTTTCCTGAATATAATTTAATACCGTTTCAATCAAAATTTCGGTATCTGGACGTGGAATTAAGGTATTTTCATTCACCAAAAAATCATGTTTCCAAAACCCTTGGTAACCCAACACATACGCCAGTGGCTTGCCATTTTTTAGCAAGTCCAGTGACTTTTGGTAGCTTTGCAATTTATCATCGGTTAATTCATAATCGTCATGACTGATTAAAAAACTGTGATTTTTTTGCAAAATATGAATTAAAAGTTGTTGATTAGTTTGGCGGTCAATATCACTGTTTTTTAGCAACGTTTTTAACAAATTTTTAGTTTGCATTTTGGTTATCTTCTGTATTAATCGTTTGATTTAACATAATTTTTTTATCCACCAAATAGACCAAATACAAAATCGGCAAGCCAATCAAAGCGGTAAAAGTGTAAAAATTGGCATAGCCCATTTCCGCCACCATACTGCCTGAATAGCCTGATAAAATCTTAGGGGTGAGTGTCATCAACGAGCTTAATACGGCATATTGCACGGCGGTAAAGCGAATATTGGTTAAAGACGATAAAAACGCCAAAAAGACTGCACTCGCTAGCCCAGATGCTAAATTATCTAACACAACTGCCAAATAGAAAAAGGTAAAATCATGCCCCTTCATCGCCAACAACACAAACAGTAAATTACTCGCCGATGCCAAAATCGCCCCTATCATCATCGCAGGCATGACACGAAAACGCTCCGCCAACAAACCGCCAACAAATCCACCCAAAATCGTCATTATCATGCCGACTGTTTTTACCGCTGTTGCTACGTCTTCTTTGGTAAAGCCAAGTTCTTTGGTATAAAAAACGTTGGAAGTTGCCCCTGCGATTATGTCTGAAATGCGGTACAAACCGATTAATAACAAGAGTAAAATGGCCTTTTTACCATATCGTACAAAAAAATCTTTAATCGGCTCAACCCAAACTTCCATTGCCACTTGTTTATTAATCACATTGGCTTTTACCAAAACTGTGCCGACCAAAATAACTGAAACAGCCGAAACCACAAATTTTAGCGTTTCAATCAAAAATTTTAACAAAGGGCTTTTAATGGCGGTTAAATCCCCAAGCATCGCCACCATGACATTGCCTATTAGGATAAAACTACCAATAAACGTCCCAACACCGACTAAAAATAACAAAAATAAATTTAAATAATCTTGGGTTTTTCTTTCGTGGCGTTTGACCGCAACGGTAGGTTTGGCAACAAATAAGGTAGTTAAAATCCCGACACCGACAAAACTTGCCATGACGTAATAAGTTTTTTGCCACGCTTCATAGCTATAATGCCCTTCCACCGAGCCAAACCAAGATGCCAAAAACAACGCCCCACCTGCCGACAAAATATAGGCTATGCGATAACCCGCTACATAAGATGCCGATAAAGCCGTTTGCAAAGAAACATCAGCAATTTCAATACGATATGCATCTATCACGATATCTTGCGTTGCCGATGAAAAACCAAGCAAGACAGCAAACACCGCCATATACACCAAAACTTGCTCAGATATCGGACTAAATGAACCGAGCATAACTGTCATCAGCAAAATCAACACTTGAGCGACCAACAGCCACGCACGGCGTTGCCCCAGTTTTTTTGTCAAAATAGGCAAAGGCACAATATCCACCAGGGGCGACCAAATAAATTTGAATGAATACGCCAAACCCGCCCAACTAAACATGGTAATCAGCTTAATGTCAAAACCCGCTTCATCAAGCCAAATTGACAAGGTAGAAAAAATCAACGGAAACGGCAAGCCAGCCGAAAAACCCAATAAAATCAAAGTTAAAACACGTCTATCCATATACGCAGAAAACGCATCACCCCAAGTTTTTTTGGGGTTTTTGGGTTGCCTGTCTGTATTGAGCGTTGTTACAGAGGTGGGTTGATTATCGGTGGTCATAGCAATATCAGTTCGCTGAAATTTAAAATTAGAGTTTAAAAGCGTTAGTATAATCGATTTTTTGCCACAACAAAATCAAAAATAGAGCCAAATCATTCATTTTAGCCATTTTTTTGCAAATTACGGTCAATTGATACCGAGTTTTAACGCAATAACTTGTAAAAAAACGAAAAAATCACCATGAACTTATGCTATAATTAAGTCATTATGCTTTTCATTTTGTATAAATTTTTGTAAAATTTAACAACAATTATCCATTATTCGCAATTAGCAAGCGAAAACCGTAAAGGCTGAACTTAAAGGAATACAGAATGCAATATCCAATTGCGATTTTTCATAAAGACAAAAATTATCATGTAACCGTGCCTGATATTCCAGAATTAAATATCACAGGTAAAAATATGGCAGATGTGGTGACAAATGCCCGCATGGGAGTAATTGCCCATTTGCACCAACTGATTGAAAATGATAAAAAAATTCCGCAACCCACGCCGATTTCTGACCATTTAAAAAAACCTGAGTATTCTGGCTACACTTGGGCGATTGTCAGCGTGGAATTGGCGAGAATTATGGGTGAAAGTATTGAATTAAATTTACAATTACCCGTTAAATTGTTTAAAAAAATCACCCAAAAACACCCTGATGAAACCATGGAAAAGATTATCATCACTGCCCTAAAGCAGCTTTTAGAAAAAGAATAAAAACAATCAGTTAAAAAGGGCAAAACGGCATGGCGGTGAATATTATCATTAATCAACGACACCTACAAATCCAACTTAAACAACTGGAGACCGTGTGGCAAACGGTGATTAACAATTATAATCTAAGCCAGTCTGCCAAAGTGCTACATACCAGTCAGTCCAGTTTGAGCAAACATATTGCCAGTTTGGAGAACCAGTTGCGTGCCGATGTGTTCGTGCGACAAGGTAAACGTTTGGTCGGTTTAACGCCGATTGGCGAACAGTTATTGCCACATATTGAAAAGATTTTTGTGGAAATTCGCACCATTGAAAATTTGACCCTTGATTTTCAAAATCCGACCAAAGGCGAGTTATCTATTGCCACCACCCACACCCAAGCCCGTTATGTGTTGCCATGGGTGGTAAAACGGTTTAAAGAACAATTTCCGAATGTACATTTGATTTTGAACCAAGCCGACCCCGAGTCTATCGCCAATATGGTAGCACAAGGGCAAGTGGATATCGGCATTGCCACCGAATCGCTGTTGGCAAAGGATAATTTGCACTGTGTTCGTTATTACGATTGGTATCACCATATTATTGTGCCGATTGAGCATGCGTTGGCATGTTTGCCGAGCATTGACGATTTGTCAATTTTGAAAGATTATCCAATTATCACTTATCACGGCGGTTTTACAGGTCGTGGGGCGATTGATAAAGTGTTTGCTGATTCAAATATTGAACCCAATATCGTGCTAACCGCACTAGATGCCGATGTGATTAGCACGTATGTAGGCTTGGGTATGGGGGTTGGTACAATTGCAGAAATGGCATTTGAGGGCGAACATTATCGCAATTTGGTAAAAATTCCGACCAAAATCTTTGGCAAACACGTGACTTGGATTGCCACACGTGCCGATAGCGAAGTACGCAGTTTTACCAAAGCGTTTATTGATATTTGTGAAAAACAATTTGGCTAAAAACTAAACAGTTTAAAAAATTAAACGGTTAACATGACGAAACCAACCTCACCTGTTCGGCAGGCGTGTCCTACAACAAAATGCTTGCCAAAATCGCATCGGATATGAACAAACCCAACGGCACAACCGTGATTTTATTCGAGCAAGCTTTGGATTTTATTGCCAATTTACCTGTCAAAAAATTTCATGGTATAGACAAAGCCACTCTAAAATCCCTTGAAAAGCAGCCATAAATCTATCGGTTCTGAAACTACTTTTTTGCAAAATAGCCGTGACGATACGCTAATTATTGACAAACTATTGATAGAAAATGCCACTGCCTTTACCGATTTAGCCAAAAAACAAAAACTCGCTCGCACACCTTAGCAAGCGGAATTTTGGATAAAACAATTATATGATAACGCCCTAAAACCGTTACCCATTCGCTTGGTGGACGTAACTTATTCAAATTTAACCGAGCAAAATTATCACAATCAAAGCCAATTGGATTTATTTATTTAATTTTAAACCACTTGTTAAATTTTGGAAAAAATAATGTTAAAACCAACGCAAAAAAATCCTTATCAGCTATATCTAGTCGCCGACCAAAACTGTTTGCCAAAAGATACATCGTTAATTGATGCGGTAGAACAAGCGATTTTGGGTGGGGTGAGTATTGTGCAACTGCGAGAAAAAACCGCTGATACACGCACCTTTTATCAACAGGCGGTAGCAATAAAAACTCGCTGTCAATTGCATGATGTGCCACTTTTGATTAATGACCGCCTTGATATTGCATTGGCGATCGGTGCAGACGGCGTGCATTTGGGGCAATCAGATATGCCATGCGATATTGCTCGGCAACTGTTGGGTGACAATAAAATTATTGGCATATCGGCTCGTAACGTGACAGAAGCGGTACAAGCACATCAACAAGGGGCAGATTATCTTGGCGTTGGGGCGGTATTTGGCACGAGTACCAAAACCGATGCCAAACTGCTAGATATGGCAACGCTCGTAGAAATCATGGATTCGGTAGATTTACCGATTGTGCTGATTGGTGGGATTAACGAAACGAATTTACCTAGCTTGCAACAACAACTTCACACCCAAAAAATTAGCGTGGCAGGCGTGGCAGTGGTGTCGGCGATTTTGGCAAAAGACAATCCATTTCATGCTAGTCAACAGCTTAGACGACTGTTAAACCAATCATTAATTTTTAGAAAAAATTAACAAACATCAGTTTATCTGTATTTTGCTAAAGACTGTCTGAAAATACTAGACCAATAACCATTTTGCCTTATAATAGCGATAAAATTTTATATTTTGTTGTTTTTAACCAACAGCTTTCATCTATTTTAACCTTAAAACGGGACGATTATGTTACAATTTTCTGTGAAATCCATTCCTTTAAACGCTTTGGCAATTAAACCGCTATCATTAGCGGTGGTTGCTACGTTGACATTGACCGCATGTAGCAACTCATCTAATCACAGCTCAAAGAATAGCAACACCAATCCTAATAACGCTAATAATAGCACACCAAGCAACCCTGTTACCCCCATTAATCCGACCCCAGTACCAACACCAGTACCAACACCGACTATCCCAAAAACGCCAAAAGCCCTAACCCCTGCCGAACGTATCGCTAAGGCTCAACAATCAGGCAATAGTAGTGATGTAGTGGCAAATTGGGCAACGGATGAAAGTGTACTCCTGCAACAACTTGTTCAAGCCATCAATACGCAACAAACCTATCTTGATAAAGTGGTAAAATCTATCTTATCTGAGAATAGCAAGCCTTTGGATTTACAATTTAAGGGTATGACTGATAGCAATACCTTACGAGCAAGTGACCCATTTGTTAGCCGTGATATTTTAACAAGCGATACTGGCGTACCGATTAGTACCTTATCTGTGAAAAATGACAGCCGTTTTTTAGGTTATGGCATTGATATTTTGGCAAAAGTTGGTATTAGCCATCAAAATCACGCCCCTATGTTACAACGTGGGATTAACTGGCTAATCTTGGGAGATGCTGATAAAAATTTAAGTCAAAATCAACCGTTAACCATTGCTTACGTTGGTTATAAAGATACGGTCATTAAAAATTATTTTAAAAATACATATGATATTACACCAACGCTTATCGCTTGTGATTTATTTAGTGAAAATAATACCTGTTGGCAATCCGCAGATTTATTAATCATCGGTAGCGGTCATGCCAATATTAGCGACCAGCGTCTATTAGAGCGTTTATTTAACCAATACCAAACTGCCAAAAAACCGTTATTATATGTAGGCGGTGGTTGGTGGGCAAATAATGATGGACGAGAAAACTTTTTGCGTCAGTATGGCATTGACTTACAAGGCTATGCAGGAAACTACTTTGCAAGTCCCGCTAACTTAACATCTTCTAGCAACAATCGTTTAGACAATGTTTTAACCTTTAGCGAAAAACTCGCTGGTTTAGCCAACTTATTAACCAATCTAAATAATGGCAATCCGTTTGATAAAGCAGGCTATGAGCAAGCCAAAAATAGCATTCAGCACATACAAACTTTCTTTAACCAACAAAACCAAATCGGTCATTCGGTCTTTAGCCAAAATAGTACCATTGGCAAAAATTTGGCATTGTTAGCCGATGGTTGGCGAAAAAATGCGGTGTATGACGGTTTTGATATGAATGATGAAACCTTTTACCGCCGTACACTGATGACTTTGATTGCGGATAAATGGGTGGATTATAAACGTCCAATGAGCATTGCACCGAGTGAAGGGGCTGGCGACTATATGCCAAAAACTGCCAATGATTTGGCAGTATCTAGCGACTGGGAAACCATTACCTTAACCTTACCACAGGGCAATGGCATTACAGCGATTGGACGTGCAGTTATTCCTGCCAAAACAGCACAAATCCAAGTAGTCAATGCCGATAAAGCCAATCTGAACATTCAAACAGGCTATATCCGTACCGTTGCCGAAAAGGACAACAAGTACAAACGCCCTGCCAAGCCAAACAGTGTGAGTGTACCGATTAATGATACAGTCACTGATTTTAACAGTCCATTTGGTGGGGTGTTGATGTTAAATTATAACAACGCAACCGCAGGACAAACAGTTACCTTAAAAGTAAAAGGTGTGGCAAAATACGCTCACTTTGACTTTACCAAAGCCATGAGTCAAGGTGAGATTGACGAAGCATCGCAAGCCTTACGCCAAAATTTATTTGGTTGGAGTACCATTAAACTCATTGGCGGTGAAATTCAACAACTCAACAGCAAAGCGTTAAATAGCATTGGCAACCGTACGCCACAGCAATATACTGAGCAAATTAAAGCGGTGATTTTTGACAGTAACCATATCGCCAACGGTTATAATAATATGCCGATTGATGCATCAACCCAAACTTATTGTAATCAGCTTGGTTGGGATTGTATGGGCAAAATCCACAATCCGCCAAACGTTCAGCATATGGTGGGTTGGTTACCTGCCTGTGGGGCGTTGTGTTCTGGACACCCAATTGATGCTTATTATGGCGTTGATACAGGCTGGGGCTGGGTACATGAGCTTGGGCATAATACGGTTCAGCGTGTACTATCCATGACCTTTAAATCCAGCGAAACAGGCGAGACGATTGGCTGTGGTGTGGAATGTGATAATAACATTTTATCAGGCCTAAGCATGCTTCGTAAAAATGAACTGTATCAACAAAATAACAACGGTCGGAATTTTGCTCACTGGGCATTGTTAAGCCAAATCCATGAAAGCCGAAATACAGGCAAAACAGGCGAAGCCTTGCGTTTAGACATGGAAAAACGTCTTTGGTCAGGCAATGGTTACACCAATCCCAATGCCAAACAAGCCGTTACCATGCAACTTGCTATGCTCTATACCAAACATAAACAAGCCAAAGCCTTACCTGACAGTCAAGGTATATTTGAATTTTTCCGTTTGTTAAACACAGCTAACCGTTTGGTCAATCAAATTGATTGGAAAACAGCTAATGCCGAAGAAAAAGCCAAATACGGACTGGGTGCGTATAGCGACAAAGACTTTAGCACACCTGAACTCGTGTATATGCTCTCATCAAAAATTGTTGGCAAAGATTTAAAAGACGTGTTTAATCTATATGGTTTGCCAATTTCGGACAAAGCCAAATCATCGGTCGCCATGTTAAACTTGCCTGTTGCCCCATTGGATTTTTATAACCAAACCAAAGACCGGAACAACTTTTTACAAGAAGGACAATGGATTAACTTATAATCCATTTGTTGGCAAGTGTTTAATAAAAAATTTGACAAAAAAGTGGGTTATGCTGATTGCTAACCCACCCTAGTTTTTTTTAAACAATTTTTAAACAACTTTAACAACAATCACTTATCTTCATAAGTACATAGATAGGCGGTTTCTACGTCGGTTTTGACGTTAAATTTTTGGTTGGGATCGATGGTAAAGAGTTCACCCACGCCAAAGTTTTGCCAATCGTTTGCATTTGGTAATAGTACCGTCAATGCACCGCTGACCACAGTCATGTTTCAAGCTGGCTCGTACCAAATTCGTATTCGCCAATTTTCATCACGCCGACAGTTGAAGGCAACGTTGCGGTTTGAAAGCCAATAGATGCCACTGCACCGTCAAAATATTGGTTAACTTTTAACATATACATTCCTTAAAGTTTGCGATAAAAACCTTATCATAGCGTTCTTTTTAGCATTGTCAAGGATGATGTTGGATTATTGCGTATCGCTGACAAACGAAATTTTACTTAATCCTGCATGACTGGCACTTGCTAACACTTGAGCGACAGTTTCATAACGTCCATCTTTGTCGGCTCGCAGTTGGATTTGTGGGTCAGTACCTTTTTGGGCTTCGGCTGTTAGGCGTTTTTGTAGCTCTTCTAAACTAATTGCTTCGCTATCCCAAAAAATCCCTGCCTCTTTGTCAATACTAATTTGAATGACTTCAGGTGGTAATTCGCTAACACTTGCGGTGGTTTTTGGCAAACTTAACGGTACGGTTGGGTTTAGCACCGTTGCCGTTACCAAAAAGATAATCATTAACACTAACATAATATCAATCAAGGGAATAAGGTTCATCTCATTCATGCCTTGGTTATCATCTTCACCCAGTTGAAATGCCATTTTGGTTTCCTTTATGTGAATACGATTAAGCGGTTTGGCTTGCGGTTTTAGCAAGCAGTTCATGAGCGGTATCGTTGGCAACGTGCAAGGCTTTGCGGTTTAACCGATTGGCAAGGTTATAAAAAATCACCGCAGGAATTGCCACCGCCAAGCCCAAACCTGTCATAATTAAGGCTTCACCCACAGGGCCTGCAACTTGCCCAAGCCCTGCCTGCCCTGACTCGCCAATGCGATGCAAGGCATGAAAAATCCCCCAAACTGTACCAAACAGCCCAATAAAAGGGGCGATAGACGCCGTCGTTCCCAAAATTGCCAAGCCTTTTTCGCTCTCAAAACGGTAACGGCTAATTTGTTGTAACAAAATTTGTTCAATGACGGTTTTTTGTCGCTCAAGTGGTAGATTGCTAACCGCTTTTTGTTTTTGTCCGATATTTTCGGCTAGGTCATCGGCAAGGGTTTCAGTCATTTTTTTGCTTTGAATTAGGCGTAAAATACCCACAATCCAAGACGTTAGCGATAAAGCAACTAAAATAAAAAATAAAGTCTGACTGACAGCATCAGTGTGTTGCCAGTATTTTGCAAAGTCCATAAAGACTCCTTTAGTGAATTAGCTAAAATAAATAAACTATTAAACAATTAATTAAAATAATTTTAAAAAACATTGATTTTGAATGGCACTGTCACGTTACCCGCAACAGGTTTGCCATTGCGTTTAAATGGGTTAAAACGCCCCGTCCGTACTTGTTGCAATACCAAACGGTCGGCTTTTGGATTACCGCTAGATTTTGTGATACTCGCCCCTGTGATTTTACCTTGTTTGTCAACACTCAAACGTACGGATACATTTAGGCTTTCACCTGCATTGCCTACATTATTAAGGTTAAAACGGGGTTGTCTTGCCCATGATATTTCGCTACTGGATAATTCAACAGGTGTATTGCTTTCACGTTCTTGACGTTCACGGTTTTCACGCTCTTGACGTTCACGGTTTTCACGCTCTTGACGTTCACGGTTTTCACGCTCTTGGCGTTCACGGTTTTCACGTTCTTGACGTTCACGGTTTTCACGTTCTTGACGTTCACGGTTTTCACGTTCTTGACGTTCACGGTTTTCACGCTCTTGGCGTTCACGGTTTTCACGTTCTTGACGTTCACGGTTTTCACGTTCTTGACGTTCACGGTTTTCACGTTCTTGACGTTCACGGTTTTCACGCTCTTGGCGTTCACGGTTTTCACGCTCTTGGCGTTCACGTTCCTTTTGACGTTCTATTTCAAAGGTGTTGTCTTGCTTATTTTTTTCTGTTGTCAAAAGTTGCTCTTGTTTTGGCGTATCTTTTGGTTTGATAATTTCTTTTGGTTTTTCCACAGGTTTTGGTGGTGGTGGAGTAACCTTCGGTTTTACAGGCTTAGGCGGTGGCGGTACGGGTTTTACAACTGGTTTTGGTTCGGGTTTTACTTCAGGCTCAGGCTCTGTGGGAGCTTCAGTAGGCTTTTCTACCAGTTTTGGTTCGGTCATCATGGTGATTTCTAGCGGTGCAACTGTGGCAGGTGTTTGTAACTTTAGCATTGGCATATTGACAAGCCCTACGCCCACGACCGCATGAATTGCCAACGCCAACGTAATCACGCTATATTTTACTTTAGGATGTTGCTCAAGATAACCGTCACGCATAATTTTTCCAAAACTCACAACTTTTGTTAATTTATCTGTTAAAAATTGTTTAAAATAGTCATATTGTTGTATTTATTAAAATCGCTAAGTCAATGCAAATTTTTAGCATTAAAAAAATATCACAATAATAAAGCAAATGATAATGATTATCAACTTTTTTTATAAAAAATCTGAGATTTTTTGCTAAATTTGTTAAATTGTGATTAAAAATTCCTAGACAGGCTACATCTTGTCACAAAATTGTTAGCTTTTATGCAAAAATTTTTGTTACAATATTGCAACTTTTTTTAAAAAAACCTTTATGTTTCAACAAGCTCAGCACGAACGATTTTTTATATTTTACCCTATGTTAACAATGGATAATGAAAATGCGTGATTTATTTACCCCAACATTTATCGCAAAAACGCTTAGCATCAGTGTGGCAGCGTTGCTCGTGGTATCCTGTACCACCACACCACAACAACCGACACCACCAAGCCAAACCACGGTAATCGTACCGACCAAGCCTGTGCAACGCCCAACACTAACCTTGCAAGCCCCTGTGATTAAACAAAGTTACAACAGTTTTTATGATTGGAAGATGGATTTTATCAACCGTGCATCGGCAAACGGTGTCAATCGCTATATGTTGGAAAATCTGTTGGCAAATGCTGAATATAACGAACGGGTAGTGAGTGCCGACCGCAATCAAGCCGAATTTGTCAAAATGCCGTGGGAATATGTGGACAGTGCTGTATCTTCCAACCGTGTCAATCAAGGCAAACGCCAATACGCAAATAACAGCGATGTGTTGATGCGTGCCGAAAGTCAATATGGCGTGCCTGCGTCAATCGTCACAGCGATTTGGGGTATGGAGTCATCATTTGGACAAGGTATGGGTAATGCGTCATTGGTGGACAGCTTAGCGACGTTGGCGTATGATGGCAGACGCCAAGACTTTGCCGAAAATCAGCTATTGGCATTGGTAACATTATTACAACGTGGCGATTTGCAACAATCACAACTCAAAGGCTCTTGGGCAGGGGGCATGGGACATACCCAATTTATCCCAAAAACATGGCTCGATGAAAGCGTGGACGGTGACGGTGATGGGCATCGCAGTCCGTTTAATCGTGCCGATGCGTTAGCGTCAACCGCCAGTTATTTGGCAAATGCAGGCTGGCAACGTGGCTTAAATCCATTTTATGAAGTGCGTTTGCCAAGCAATTTTGATTATCGCCAATTAAGCGGTAAAAAAACCATTGCCAAATGGCAAGCCCTTGGCGTACAAAGCATTGATAACAGCACCTTGCCAAGCCAAGAACTAGCAGAACTTTGGCTACCTGCTGGACAGGCGGGCCCTGCGTTGCTCACCACACGTAATTTTGATGCCATTCGTGTTTATAATAACTCATCTAGCTACGCGTTGGGCGTGAGCTTATTGGCAAAAGGCATCATCAGCAAGAGCGGTTTACAGGCAGATTTCCCGCGTTATGAACAGCCATTATCAGGCTACCAAGTGCGTCAATTACAAGAGCGGTTGACATCGCTCGGCTATGATACCAAAGGTGTTGACGGAATTTTGGGGAATAATACCCGTTTGGCATTTCAACGTTGGCAATTAGCCAATGGACAAGTAGCAGACGGATTTATTAGCCAGCGTTCGGTGAGTGGATTGGTATATTAAACCATTGATTTTAAAAATAAAAAACAAGGTGCTTGCCTTGTTTTTTTGCTTTATTGCTTGTCATCAGATTAGGAACGATAATCGGCATTAATTTTCACATAATCATAGGACAAATCGCAAGTGTAAACCGTGTCACTCGCCTGCCCTTGCCCCAAGTCAATATGAATGCTGATTTCTGGTCGGCTCATGACCGTTTGCCCTTGTGCTTCGGTGTAGCCGTCCGCAAGTCCGCCACGCTCGCAGATTTTGATTTCGTCAAGATGAACGCTCACTTTGGATTGGTCAAAATCCACACCTGCATAGCCTGCCGCTGCCAAAATCCGCCCCCAATTTGGGTCGGATGCAAAAAAGGCAGTTTTTACCAGTGGTGAATGAGCGATAGCATAAGCAATTTTGGCACAGTCTTCGGTAGTTTTTCCGCCAGACACTTTTACGGTGATAAATTTGGTTGCCCCTTCACCATCACGCACGATGAGTTGGGCGATTTTTAACATGACCTGATAAATTGCTTGATAAATTGCTAAAAAATGCGAATGATTTTCACTGTCAATTTTTTCACCGACTTGCCCTGTGGCAATGAGTGTACAGCAGTCATTGGTCGATGTATCACCGTCCACAGTAATGCGGTTAAACGTTTTATTCACAATTTTTGTTAAAATTTGTTGTAATAAATTTTTATCAATATTTGCATCCGTTGCCACAAAGCCGAGCATAGTCGCCATATTTGGACGTATCATGCCCGCTCCTTTACTAATACCTGTTACAGTATAGGTCGTACCGTCAATTTTTACCTGTTCGCTATGACCTTTTGGCGTGGTGTCAGTGGTCATAATACTGTGGGCGGCATTTAACCAATTATCTTCGGCTAAGTCCGCCAAAGCATTATCAAGCCCTGCAATAATTTTATCAGACGGTAAAAATTCGCCAATCACTCCTGTAGAATACGGTAGAACTTGGCTCACTTTTATGCCTGTTTTATTCGCTAAGGCTTGACAAGTTGCCAAAGCTCGCTCGTTGCCGTCAGCCCCTGTCCCTGCGTTAGCGTTACCTGTGTTAATTAGCAAATAGCGTGGGGTATCATTTTTGATAAATTCACGCACGAGTTGCACGGGGCTGGCACAAAACTGATTTTGTGTGGTAACCACCACTACGCTTGCGTTGTCGCAAATTTCAAAAATGGTTAAATCTTTGCGATTGGCATAGCGGACGTGGGCTTCGGTGATACCGATTTTGATGCCTTTGATTGGCAAAAGCTCACTTAAATTGACATTTCCAACTGACACGTTTTGCTCCATTAAGTTTTGACAAAATTTAAGATTATTTATCTTTGATTAATTTTGAGTTTACTTTAACAACTGACTGTTGTTCCACCTCAAACACAGCAAAATCTTTGGCGAGCCAATAATTACCTTGGTAAAACTGCTCAACTTCTTGGGCGATATGCCCCATATTTGGCGTTTTGTCATTGGCATTAAAAAACAACGCAAACCTTGCACTAAAGTGGGTTAAAATCAGATTGGGTAACTGCATCTTTTGGGCAAAACGAGCCACTTGCCCTGCACTACTATGCTTCGGGTCAAAGCCGTTGGGCTTAGTTTTTATCTTATGGGCAATGGCATCGGTGTAAGTGGCTTCATGCACCAATACGCCGATTTTTTCACGGCTATTCTTTTGTTTTTTATTTTCTTGACAAAAATCCGCTAATAATTCAGGCTTATCATTATCACCACCCACGATAATATGGGTCGCAATTTGCTTAGTTTGGCAAAACTCACTTGCCAATAACACGTCGCCATTGTCAAGTTTAACATCAAAACCGTGTTGTAATTTGCCCCAAATCGCACTGGGTTGTAATCCCATTTTAGTTAATTTTTGACTGTGTAACAGTTTGGTGTCAATGGTTTCACTAATTTTATAGCCATAGCTTGGTGTACGATGCGACAGTTTCATTGGGTGAATACTAACGTTATGATTTTTAGACAAGGTTAAATGAACCGATTGCACGCTTTTCGCCATATTATCAACATCATTATCAGCATCGTCAAACAAGCTTTCTACCGCCACAAACTCAATGGGAAAATCAAAATACAACTCGCTTACAATCGTAAGCGTGTCCAATAATTTGGCAATGCTTTGTGGTGCGATTAACAGCAAACGCTCACGCCTGCCCGACATCGCCATGCTAGACAGCAGTCCTGCCAAGCCATAACAATGGTCGCCGTGCGTATGGGTAATACAAATCGCTTGCAAACTTGCCAATGATAAGGGGGTTTTTAATAACTGATGTTGCGTACCTTCACCACAGTCAATCAATATCCAAGGGGCTGATTTTGCTTGTTTTTTTGGATTTTGGCTTGTTTTTTGTCCATAAGGATTAACAAACGACACCGCCAGTCCTGTTACATTGCGATGACGTGTCGGCATCCCTGCTGACGTTCCCAAAAATGTTAAGCGTTGCATAAAAATTCCTGTGATTAATTGGTATTAAAAATTAAAGATATACCAAAATAGGTAATTTTTAATCAACAAATGCCGATAAATCCATTGTATTGAGCCTATCCAAATCACTTTGGGTATCCACGCCTGCAGGAAGCATGGCACACGCCACATCAAGGGCGATTTTGTGTCCGTGTTCCATGATGCGTAGTTGCTCAAGGCTTTCTAACTGCTCAAGTTGACCTTGTTGCCATTCGCCAAATTGACGTAACAACGCCACCCGATACGCATACAAACCTAAATGGCGTAAAGCATTGATAGGTGTGTCAGTCGGTTTTGTTGCGGTGTCTGCCATTGCGACATCACGGTCGCAAGGAATGGGCGAACGGCTAAAATACAAGGCTTCATATTGTTGATTTTTCACCACTTTTACCACCGATGGGCGATAAAATTCTTCAAAGCTCAAAATCGGTTCAGCAAGGGTCGCCATCACGCAATCAGTTTTGCTAAGTAACAACTCGGTAACTTGGGCAATCAATGCTTTTGGCACGAGTGGTTCATCGCCTTGCATATTAATCACGATATCGGTATCACTCCAACCTTGTTGCGTGGCAACTTCGGCAAGGCGGTCAGTGCCTGATGCGTGATTGGGACTTGTCATGACGACTTGCACATGGTTGGCATGGGCGTGCGATTGGCAATATTCTCGGCAAACATTGGCAATCGTATTATCATCGGTCGCCACAAATACATCATCAGCAATCCCTACTTTGTGTACCGCACAAGCACGGTCAATCACCCATAAAATCATCGGCTTACCGTGAATATTTAACAAGGGTTTGTTGGGTAAACGGGTACTTTTTAAGCGAGCAGGAATGACAAGATGTTTGTTCATAAGCGACCTTTTTTTACATTTATTTATATTTATTTAAATATTACTTAACTTTTCAAAGCACATATTTAACCCAATTCGGCTTTTACCGCACCAGCTAACTCATGAGCAAGTGTATCACATTCAATTTCATCATCACTTTCCACCATAACACGAATTAACGCTTCTGTCCCTGACTGGCGGATTAACAGTCGCCCACGCCCTACCAATTTTTCTTCAGCCTGTTTAAATTTTTCTGCCAAAATTGGAATGGCGTACGGGTCTTGTTTTTGACTAAGTTTAACATTAACCAGTTTTTGCGGTAATATGCTAAATCCGTGGGTTAATTCTGCCAATGATTTACCCGTTTTTGCCACCACCGCAAGCACCTGCAGCCCTGCGACAATCGCATCGCCTGTACTTGCTTTGTCAAGGGTTAAAATATGTCCTGACGGCTCACCGCCGAGCTTCCAACCATGTTTGTCAAGTTCTTGCATGACATAGCGGTCGCCCACTTTGGCACGCACAAAGTCAATGCCGTGTTTTTCCAACGCCAGTTGTAGCCCCATATTGCTCATCAGCGTACCGACCACACCTGTGGTTTTCGTGGCTTTGTCGTCCGCTTGTGTGGCTAAAATGTACAAAATCGCATCACCATCCACCACTGAGCCGTTTTCGTCCACCATAATAATACGGTCACCGTCACCGTCAAGGGCAATCCCTAAATCCGCTTTGTGTGCAATTACCGCATTTTGAAGCGTGTCAATATGCGTTGAGCCAATGTTGTCATTAATGTTCGTACCGTTTGGTTCATTGCCAATCGCAATCACATTCGCCCCAAGCTCATGCAGTACACGTGGGGCAACGCTGTAGCCTGCCCCATTTGCACAATCCACGACAATGGTTAAATTCTCCAAACTTAATTGATACGGAAAACTACCCTTACAAAACTCAATATAACGCCCCTTAGCATCATCAATACGATAATGGCGACCTAAATTTAAACCGTCTATTGCAAAAGTTTGCTCAAATGATTGTCCGTCAAGTTGGGCTAATTTTTCATTAATGGCGTTTTGCAGTTCATCAGACAATTTTTTGCCGTCCTGTGAAAAGAATTTCACGCCATTGTCATAAAAGGGATTATGACTTGCCGAAATCACCACCCCAGCATCTGCATGAAACGAACGGGTTAAATGAGCAATCGCAGGCGTGGGAATAACCCCAAGCATATGCACATCCACGCCTGACGCATTGAAACCCGCCTGCAAACACGCTTCAATCACATAACCTGACAGGCGAGTATCTTTGCCAATCACCACGTTGGGGCGATGGTTCGGATTTTTGTTTTGGGCGATTAATACTTGCCCTGTGGCAAAACCCAGTTTTAACAAAAATTCTGGGTGAATGGGAAATTCGCCAAACTTGCCCCGAATACCGTCTGTGCCAAAATAACTCATGATTTTCCCCTTTTCTTTTACCGATTTTAAGAAAAAATTGATGTCAAATAACCTTTAGCATAGCAAAATTTCATAGAATTTACAAAAGGTTTTGCGTGAACGTTTTGATGAATACTCGGTGAAAGTTTGACTACCGTTTACCAAAATTTCACTTGTAATCTTTACAAGCCACCCCAAATACCTTAATATTGTTTCTTTTGATATTTTTTTAAAACAACCACTGATTTAGAGATTTTCATGCAAATTTATTTGGCTCGTAATAATGTCCAAGCAGGACCGTACACCCTTGAACAATTTAACCAAATTTTGGCAACTAATCAACTGTTGCCCACCGATTTGATGTGGCATGACGGCATGGCAACGTGGCAAAGCGTAGAAACCACCGTGCAAGGACAAAGCCACTACGCACCGATTGCCGAAGAAGAACCCTACATCATCAGCAATCGCCCTGCCCCCACCGAAACCGCCCCGGATGACAAAAACGACGAAAAAAAAACCACGAGTAATAGCGTATGGGACAAATATAACGCCAATAATCCACACAAAAATGATAAAGAAAAAGATAAAAATTCAGGTTTATTTGGCAAACCCAACTTAAAAAAAATAGACAAAACCGACAGAAGCAATCAAGGCATGGATATCGCCCACGCCAAAAAACAGCTGACCCTTGCACCGATTGGCAGTCGGATTTTGGCAAAACTGATTGATTTTGGCTTGCTAATTTTGGCATCGTCACCGTTGTTAATCGCGATTATCAATAGCCCAAGTTTTGACAAACTTAAAAAACTTGCTGAGACAGGGGCAACCCAACTCACCACCGCCCAACAAAGCGAGTTGTTATCGGTTGTGCCCAATCATATTTTGGTGTTAACCAATATTTTGGTATGGGGGATTTTGTTCGCCCAAATGTTGTTATTGATGAAACGTGGGCAGACGCTTGGCAAAATGGCAATGGGTATTCGGGTGCTAGATTTGCAAAGCAACGCCATTCCCAATTTTTTAAATCTGATTGTGTTACGCAGTATTTTGCCCATGGTGGTGTACTCGTTATCTGCCTTTGGTTTGGCGTTTTTGTTGGTAGATTTTATCATGATTTTTATGAATAATGACCGCCAAAGCCTGCATGACAAATTGGCAAAAACTTATGTGGTTATCGCTGACGATACCCAAATTAATCCTTTAGAGTTAAACGCACAATAATTTATTTTTTTAAAAAACCAATTTAATTAAATTGGTTTTTTATTTGAAAAAAACCGACTAAGAACTGACAAAAGCAGACAACTTGCATGACGAACTCTGATTGGCAAATCGCCCACGCTTCCGCCATTGGCAAATCACATTTAGACTGCCAACTTCACAATCAAGACCGAATATTTGTTAATCAAACAGTCGATTATAGCATTGCGATTGTCTGTGACGGGGCGGGTTCAGCACGTTTTAGCGAATTTGGAGCAAGTTTTTTTAGCAAACACATCGGTAAATTATTGCAAAATTTTGCCGTACAATTTATTGATAAAGATTTAAATCAAACGGTTGCCAAGGCGTATTTTTTACAAGCCATTACCACCTTGCGTGAACAGCTTATTCCACAATTTTTAAAAAAATTTTCAAAAAATGTTTATAATAGCGAAAATATTGGTTTAGCAGATTTTCACACGACCTTAACTGCTATTTTACAATTTCATTCCACAGCACAACCCAATTTTTGTCAAACTTTATTGCTAAAAATCGGCGATAGCCCACTATTTATCAGCCAATTTTCGCTAAGCACTAAACAAATTGATTATTTTAGCGATTTACAATATATCAATGAAGCAAAAGGCGAATATGCGAATGAGACGCATTTTATCACTGAAGATAATTGGCAAGATTTTTTACAGATTGAATGGCTAGACACGAGCAAGGCAGATTTGATAGCGGTGATGTCGGACGGTTGTGCGGATTTGACACTTACCACGCAACCGATTGACGTGTACCGTCCATTTTTTGCCAATTTGTTGTTTAATCTGTGTCATCAACCCAGCGAAAATTACCAAACAATCATTGAGCAATCGCTTGCCAACCCTGCGACTTATCGCTTGACAGGAGATGACAAAAGCTTGGTATTACTCATGAAAAATCTTGAGCAATATCAAGGTGTTGAGCCATTTTTAGGGCAAAGTTTGCTAACCCAAGAAACCAAGCAAGAAACCAAGCAACAAGCCATACAAAATAACAAGACACTAACGCCAAGCCAACCCCAACCGACCGCCTTGCCCAACGTCCAAGCATTAAGCGATGATGCCAAACAACGGCGAAATTTGGCAGTTTATACTACCGTGGGAGTGTTACTTTCCGTCGGATTATTGGCATGGTTCAATGCGGATAAATTAAATAACCATTTTAACAAAATTGCACAAAGTAGCCAATCCACGCTTGCCAAAGTTAGCGAACCAAGAAGCAAAATGTTACTGACGCCAAGCCCAACTTCACAAGGTTTTGCGATAAATTATCCGTTAAATATTGTGCTTGCCAATGAACACTTTTTTATCCAAACTTTTATCATTTTACCAAACGATGTGAGCAAAGATTTCATAAAAAATAGCGTTCAGACTCAATCAATTAGCCACATAACGCTGAATGCAACCGTTTTGCCAAATATATTGACACCCACGCAAAAACCGTATAGCCAATCGATGAATTTTCAAGTTACGCCACATTGTCAATCCTTAAATGCCCAACAACAAGTGTCATCGCCACTGTTAGCGAATATTCCGCAATTTAGTGAGATTGTGGCAAATCAGCGTGGGATTTATTGCAAAATTAACTTTCAAGTTAGCGAAAATCAGCCCTTGCCAACCAACTTTAGCTTGACCGATAGCACAGTAGTGTTAACGCATGGCTTGGATTTTTTGCCATTTTACCAAGATTATCAAGCACAAACTGCGAACACAAATATAACTGCGAGTACAAGCGTATCGCATGACCCTGCGAGTGGGATATTTTTGGCAAGCACCAAGCCAAATAGCAACCTTACACCCAATAAGATACAAGTGCATTATTTGCCAAATGACGTTAATTTTAACCGTATATTTGATAAAAATACCAATAACAACATTAAAAAATAATTGATAATTTTTGGAAAAATATTTAGGAAAACTTTATTGTGTTTTATATTAAAAAAGATAATCAATCTATCGCTATTCCACAATCTCAGTTGCAACGCCTTGGCGAAGGTGGGATTGGCATCGTGTATGCAATTGGCGTAGTGCCAGAGCTTGACGAGGTGAATGCACACTATCCGACCCATTGGGCAATCAAGCTATATAAACACCCTGAAAAACTCACCGCCCACGACCTTGCCAAACTGCAAACCATGCAACAACGTCCGCCGACTCGACTATACCAGTCGCTAGATGGCGTGCGATATCCACAGTTTAGTTGGGTGCGATTTTTGGTAACTAATTGCAAGGGTGAAGTCGTGGGCTATGCCATGCCACAGCTCACTGACAGCTATTCGCTCGCCCCATTCATCTATCCCAATGAAGCCAAAAACTTAACAGATTATCAAAAAAGTCTAAATTATAGAGTACAATTATGTGCCAACTTAAGTGCCTTGATGGCGGATTTGCACGCCCAAGGTCATGCGTTTATTGATTTTAAAGAAACCAACATTCGTTTACTATTAACCAAAACAGCAGAACAAACCACCAAGCAAAAAAACAATGATTATCAAGGTTTTATCGCTTGTTTTATTGATTGTGATGATTATCTAATTAGCGATAAAACAGGCAAAGTTTTCCCTTGCCAAGTGCTATCTCCAGAGATTAGTAGCCCTGATTTTTACCCGCACAAAGACCCAAAACAGCTAGACGAACGGCATGACCGCTTTGTGTTAGCCATCCAACTGTTTAAAATTTTAAACAACGGCATTCACCCATTTTCCTTTATCCCTGTATCGCCCAACATCAAAAACTTGCCTGAACAGCACTATCATCTTGATTATTTTATTGAGCAAGGTTGGTACGCTTATGGCTTAAATCAGGCAAAAACAGCGGCTATTTTGCCTGTAAAACGCAGTTTGCACCAGTTTTGGGATAATAAAACTCGGCAAATGTTTGATAAAGCCTTTTTAAGCGACAATCCCACTGACCGCCCCACCGCCAAAGACTGGGAGCAACACTTACGCCAGCTTATCAACGAACGGCAATTTAGCCGTTGTGAACGCTATCCTGACGATATGAGCCATGTACATTTTTTTGGTAAACCGTGCTATCAATGCTTTATCAATTCTGGATATGACCCAAACTTTCACAACGATTTGAAAAAAAATTTAACGTCAAATTTTAATCAAGACTTTGTCAATCAGACGATTAAAGATAAGACAAATATTGTACCTGTTAAAGCCAAAAAAACTAGCATTGAACCCCCGAGTACTCCCAAAGTATCTGAGCAAACCTATACCAATAAAGCCAACCACAGCAAGCCTAAATTTGATATCAATCGCACCAACAAAGTAAATAATATTACAACCAAAAAACGTAGTAAAACCCTCGTGATTGTAGGCATCATTCTGCTATTTTTTGTTTTGGCAAGTTGGCAACTCTCTCGGCAATCCAAGCCAAAAATCCAACCCTATTTGACCAAAACCGCACCGCTTAGCGAAAATCAGCTAGACGATTATGCCAAGATTGTCAAACAATTACCGACGATTAAAACCCAACTGCAACAATTACAAACCACCATGCAACAACATGCCACTGATTTTGCTGATTTATCCAAAGCAGATAGTGAATTGTTGTTTCAACATCAGCTGTATTTACCGAATGATTTTTTTCAAAATGTGTTACAAGTCGCTAAACAAGGTGAAAACGACTTAACAAAATTGGAAAAAGTCGGCTATCAACATGACAATGACGCCATTCAACAGCTTGCAAAAAGAGGCTTTCGTCAAGCGGATTTTGCCTATTTTAATGAATTAAATCAACAAGGCAATGCAATTTTAGCCAAACAATTAAACAATTTGGCAAAAAAATATTTTTGGGAAAAACATGACCCACTGTCTGCAATGTTTTTACAAGCCCAAGCGGTGAAAAATCAACCGACCCACAGCGAATATACCGCAAATTTGGCATTTTATTTATTTAAAAATGAGATTGCCTTTGCTAGAGACTTTAATCTGTATGCATTACAAGTGCCACGACCACCGCAAAAACCAATTAATGTTTATCCGCTTGAGTTGCTCGGTGCGATTGCCAATCAAAAAAATAATGAAAAACAAGCGGTGGGCTTATTACTGGCTCAGTATTATCTCAGCGATGATAAAACAAGACGTTGTCAAGCCATGCAACGCTATAATAAAAATTACCCAAAACTTGTCCCGATTGCTAAACAAGTGTTTGAAATTTTAAATGAGCAACGCCAAGCAGGAGAAACTGTACCAAAGGTTTGTTTAAACTAATCTTAATTTTTGAAATATTTTGTAACAAAATTGGTAAAATTCTCCAAAAACAGGCATAATAGCCAAAAACAGGCATAATAGCCCATTATTGATTTTAACCATTTTTAACCACACAATGAACATAAGGAATTGCCATGTCAATTTTTATCACCGCCACAGGTCTGTATACCCCACCGTTTAGCATTAGCAATGATGAATTGGTGGCAAGTTTTAACCAATATGTGGACAATTATAACCGTGAAAATGCCGATGCGATTGCGTCAGGTGAAAAGGTCGCTTTGCAACATTCTACTAGCGAGTTTATTGAAAAAGCATCAGGGATAAAATCTCGCTATGTGGTTGAAAAATCAGGAATTTTAGACCCAAATATCATGACACCGATTATCCCAAAACGTAAACTTGGCGAAGAGCTTTCTGTGATGGCAGAAATGGGGGTAAATGCTTTGATCCAAGCCCTTGACAATGCAGGGTTAACCGCCAACGATTTAGATGCGATTATCGTGGCAAGTTCTAACTTTCAACGTGCCTACCCTGCGATTGCCATTGAAGTTCAGCATGCGATTGGTATGCAAGGTGGATTTGCCTATGATATGAATGTGGCATGTAGTGCGGCGACATTCGGTATCGCCCAAGCGGTCGGCTCTATCCAAGCAGGCATTGCCAAACGTGTGGCAGTGCTAAACATTGAGGTTACATCCGCACATCTCAACTGGCGAAACCGTGATAGTCACTTTATTTTTGGTGATGTAGCAACCGCAACGATAATTGAAAACATTGATGAGAACACCCATACACCAAAAGGCTATGAAGTGCTAAATAGCAAACTTTGGACGCAATTTTCTACCAATATCAAAAACGAATTGGGCTTTTTAGACCGTGCCGAGTTTTTGGCTGACCAAACAGACCTATACCCTGATATCAACGAGCCTGTCAGTGATAAATTATTTATGCAAGAAGGGCGAAAAGTATTCCGTGAAGTTTGCCCTGCTGTGTCAAATCTGATTAACGAGCATTTGACCGAAAATCACATTGAACCACAATCGATAAAAAAATTGTGGCTACATCAAGCCAATATCAATATGATTGATTTAATTTTGCGTTCCGTCATTGGCAAAGATGCGGATAAATCACTCGCTCCAACCGTGATTGCTGAATTTGGTAATACCAGTTCTGCCAGTCCAATGATTGCCTTTCATCGCCACCAAGAAAATGTGCAAGCAGGCGATATCGGCGTGATTTGCTCATTTGGGGCGGGTTATTCTATTGGCTCGGTCTTGGTTAAAAAATGCTAAGCCTTACTAATCCCTATCAGCCCAGTATTCGCCATGCGATTTACAAACAACTGCCACAAGATTTTGTGGTTAACGAACAGCTAAACGTGGCTTTTGCTCAGCATGGCGAACACTTGTGGCTACACCTGCAAAAAACTAACTTGAACACGGCTTATCTTGTGAAATTATTGGCAAAATGGGCAAACATTAGCGAAAAAGACGTGGGCTTTTCAGGTTTAAAAGACCGTCATGCGGTAACGAGCCAATGGTTTAGCTTACGTTTACCCAAAAAAATTGCCCCAACCCAACCGCTCAATGATTTTTTTGCCGAACAATTATCAACCGATGAAAAAGTTGCGGTGTTAGATCTGGTTTGGCATGATAAAAAACTAAGCCGTGGTACGCATCATAGCAACCAATTTATCATCACCCTTAAACAAGTCCATGCCGATAAAATAGCGGTAGAAAATCAACTATTGTTAATCAAAAAACAAGGTTTTCCCAATTATTTTGGCGAACAGCGTTTTGGAAAAGAACAACAAAATTTAGAAAAATTTAACCAATTTTTGCAAAATTCTCAACAAAAATCCATTATTAAGCATAACAACAAAGACAAACAAAAGTTTAGTTTATATTTATCGTCGGCTCGTAGTGAACTGTTTAATGCGATTTTGGCAGAACGTGTCCGCCAGAACACGTGGCAAACCGCCCAACTCGGTGATGTGATGAATTTGGCAGGCAGTCAAAGTATTTTTGTACCTGACACGATTGATGATGCGTTACAGCAACGCTTAGCAAGCGGTGATATTCATGTGACAGGGGCGATGTGGGGTGCAGGCGAGCTAAAAAGTTTTGCAAGCATAGCACAGCTTGAGCAAGCGGTGATTAATGCAAATCCAGCCCATCAAACTTTAGCCAAAGGTTTAGCGAGCTTTGGCTTAAAACAACAACGCCGAGCGTTGCGAGTTATTCCACAAAATTTTACTTGGCAATGGCTTGAAGATGATAAGTTGGTGCTAGATTTTGTGTTGCCGACAGGTAGCTTTGCCACTGCATTGCTAGCATGTTTGGCAGAAGAATTGTTTATTTTTACTAAAAAAATTGATAAGTGAAATCAACCAACTCAATTTGCTGATGACGTTGCTCAATACCAATTACCGCTTGCACTTGGTTGTTGAATAATCGCCAATCGCCCAAAACCACCCTTTTCTTATCATCATAATTATGAACAAAAGGACGGTGCGTATGTCCGTGAATTAACACATCAAAGTCTTTTAACGCATTTTTGACCGCATTTTCATTTACGTCCATGATAAAAGGTAACTTTTTTTGATTGTCCGATTTGCTTTTTTGCCGAAGATTTTGGGCAATTTTTTCACGTTTTGTCATAGGCAATGCGGTTAAAAACTGTTTTGTCAAAGGGTTTTGAATTACCCTGCGAAAACGTTGATAGCTTTTATCATCAGTACATAGCTTATCACCATGCTCAAGGCGGATTTTTTGTTGGTTACATTCAATCCAAAACGGCTGTTTTAACAATTTTCCGCCAAACTTATCACAGAAACCTTGCCCCAATAAAAAATCCCGATTGCCGTGCATGACAAAAATTTCACAACCATTTTGCCGAATATTGTCAAGTTTTGCTAATATCGGTTGTAACCAATTTGCAAAATTTGGCGTATCTGCGATATCATCACCCAACCAAGCATCAAACCAATCCCCCAAAATAAACAGCGATGATAACTGCGGTAATGTGGCGATTTTATCCAAAAAAACCAAAAAAGCCTGCGTTAGAGCAGGCTCGTTTTGTGATAAATGCAGGTCGCTTATCAAAATATTTTGGATATCGTTGGGCTGATAAGCGATGATATCATCAAAATTTTGCATGATTTTTTGGATTATTTTTCAATCACTTTGGCATTTAAAATGACCACAGGGGTGGTTGGTACATCAGCATGAAAACCATATTTACCAGTGGGCACGCCTTTGATTTTGTTGACCACGTCCATGCCTTCGGTTACTTTACCAAACACGGCATAGCCCCAGCCTTGCATGGTTGGGCTTGAGTAGTTCAAAAAGCTGTTGTCTTTGACATTGATAAAAAATTGTGCGGTCGCTGAATGTGGGTCTGACGTGCGAGCCATGGCGATGGTGCCGACTTCATTTTTTAAGCCATTGTCCGCTTCGTTTTGGATTGGGGCTTTGGTGGCTTTTTCGTTCATGTTTGCGTCCATGCCACCGCCTTGAATCATAAAGCCGTCAATGACGCGGTGAAAAATCGTACCGTCATAATGCCCTGATTTGACATAGCTGATAAAGTTTTCTACAGTTTTTGGGGCTTTGTCAATGTTAAGTTCAATGACGATATTGCCCATCGTGGTTTCAAATTCAACGTATGGCATATCCATAACTTTCTCCGATTGTATTTACAAACTGTTTGTAAAATGGGTTTAACAAAATAATTTTATCTATAATAACGACAATTTTTTATTTATCAAGTTAGATTACAAAATTTTTATAAAAAAAAAGGCATTTTGATGATTTTTGCTTGTGAATATTTGACAAAAACTGCTAAAATACAGGGTTCAATCTTGATTTTGATAACGGAAAAATTTATGACCCACCCAACTGAAAACAGCGAAAAAAATGACTTTATCCGTGCTATTGTGCGTGAAGATTTAGCCGAGCAAAAATACCAACAAATCGTTACCCGTTTTCCACCAGAGCCAAACGGTTATTTGCATTTGGGACATGTGAAATCCATTTGCCTAAATTTTGGCTTAGCCAACGAATTTAACGGACTTTGTAACCTGCGTTTTGACGACACCAACCCAAGTGCCGAAGAGCAAGAATATGTGGACAACATCAAAGGAGATGTTAAATGGCTTGGCTTTGACTGGTCAGGCGATGTGCGTTATGCGTCAAGCTATTTTGAGCAACTATACCGTTGGGCGATTCAGCTGATTGAACAAGGCGATGCTTATGTGGATTTGCAAACGCCTGAACAAATCCGTGAAAATCGTGGGAATTTTGGACAAGCAGGCAAAAATTCGCCTTATCGTGATACGTCTGTTGCCGAAAATCTACAACGTTTTGATGAGATGAAAAATGGCAAATTTCAAGAAGGCGAAGCGGTTTTGCGTGCTAAAATTGACATGGCAAGCCCAAATATGAATTTACGCGACCCCGTCATTTACCGTGTCATGCACAAAGCGCACCACCAAACGGGCGATACTTGGTACATTTATCCAATGTACGACTATGCTCACCCATTGTCAGATGCCATTGAAAATATTACCCACTCGGTTTGCACACTTGAGTTTGAAGACCATCGCCCATTTTATGATTGGGTCGTGGAAAAAATTGGCTTTGAAAAACCGCCACATCAATACGAATTTGCTCGCCTAAATGTTAATCACATTTTAACCAGTAAAAGAAAATTAAAAAAACTAGTAGAAGATAAGCTAGTAACAGGTTGGGACGACCCAAGAATGCCAACCATCGCAGGAATGCGACGTCGTGGCTACACGCCTGAAGGCTTGCAAGATTTTTGCGACCGTGTTGGCGTGAGTAAGGCAGACGGCGTGGTGGATTTTGGCTTGTTAGAATTTAGCATTCGTAACTCGCTTGAAGATACCGCAAATCGTGCCATGGCGGTGTTAAATCCTTTAAAAATAACCATTACCAACTTTGATGAAGCGATAAAAGATGTAGAAACTCTGAAAAAACCAACTGTAAAAACAAAACTGGAAAATGGCGTTTTATGGTTAATCCAATCCAAAAACAGCCATGACGAATCGCAAGGCGTGCGTGATATTCCGTTTACCAAACAGATTTTTATTGATAAAAGCGATTTTGCAATCAATCCACCAGACGGTTACAAACGTTTGTCGCCACAAAATACCGAAATTCGTCTAAGAAATAGCTACATTTTAAAAGTGGCAGAGCATATCACAGACGAAAACGGTGAAGTTGTGGAACTAAAAGCCACAATTGACCCAAAAACACTGGGTAATAATCCAGAAGGTCGTAAAGTCAAAGGCGTGATTCATTGGGTATCGGCAAGTCATGGCGTACCTGCAGAAGTGCGTTTGTATGAACAACTGTTTACCCAAGAAGACCCTGCCAAAATTGATATTGACAATTTAGCCAATGAAATTAATCCAAATTCATTGGTGGTGGTGAATGCGATGGTTGAGCCGTCATTGGCAAAAGCCGAAAAGGGTGAACGTTTTCAGTTTGAACGAGAAGGCTTTTTTGTCGCTGATGAAAAAGACCATTCAACCGAAAAAGCGGTGTTTAATCGTATTGTCGGTTTAAAAGATGGTTTTAAATAATTGAATTTTAAACTTTTGTTATTTATCAATCATTTCTCAAAAGGTGGGCGAAATGTCCGCTTTTTTTATTGGCTTTTTAGATAGTTTTTTTTGTCAAAATTGGGTAAAATAGACAACCAAAAATTGTAATGTCTAACCCAAGGTCTATACCATTAATTTTTTAATACAATAAAATCAACAAAAAAAGAGAATACCATGCAAATCACCGTCATTGACCACCCACTTATCCAACACAAACTTACCCTAATGCGAGAAGCCGACTGTAGCACTTACAAATTCCGCACACTCACCAAAGAACTCGCCCGCCTAATGGCATACGAAGCAAGCCGTGATTTTGAAACCGAAATTTTTGCCATGCAAGGTTGGGAAGGCAACAAAATTGAAGGTATCCAAATCAAAGGCAAAACCGTAACCGTCGTACCCATTTTGCGAGCAGGACTTGGTATGTTAGACGGCGTGCTAGACATGATACCGACTGCCAAAATCTCGATAGTGGGGCTACAGCGTGATGAAGAAACCCTTGAACCTGTGCCATTTTTTGAAAAATTTGTCAAAGATATTCACCGTCGCCCTGCCTTAATCCTTGACCCAATGCTGGCGACAGGTGGTAGCATGGTGGCGACCATTGATATGCTTAAAAAACATGGTTGTAAAAATATCAAAGCCTTGGTGCTAGTCGCCGCCCCTGAAGGCGTGAAAATGGTTAATGATGCTCACCCTGATGTCACGATTTTTACCGCTGCTTTAGACAGTCATTTAAACGAACACGGTTACATCGTACCAGGTTTGGGCGATGCAGGTGATAAAATTTTTGGGACAAAACAAATTTAATCTTTACCATTTTTGGCAAAAAAATTGACAAAATAAAAGGGCTTTTTCACAAAGCCCCTTTTTTACAATCAACAATTTTGACAAAAACTTAAACCAATTCAGGCTCAACACCCACCATGTCCACAGGTGTATCAGCAATTACTTGCACGCCTGCTTTTTTCTGTTTTGCCATATCACTGCGTTTTTTCTGCAAAGCGTTCAGATAATTTTCATCAATGCCACCTGCGATATATTTCCCGTCAAATACAGAACAGTCAAACTGTTTGACATTGCTATATTCGGTGTCGCTTACCGCTTCAATCAAATCATCCAAGTCCTGAAAAATCAAACGGTCAGCACCGATAATTTGACGCACTTCTTCCACCGAATGCCCCGATGCAATCAGCTCACTTTTGGCAGGCATATCAATACCGTACACATTCGGGAATTTTACAGGTGGGGCAGCACTGGCAAAGAACACATTTTTCGCCCCTGCATCACGAGCCATCTGGATAATTTCGTTACAAGTTGTACCACGCACGATAGAGTCGTCCACAAGCAACACATTTTTATTTCTAAATTCTAATGGTACGGCAGAGAGTTTTTGACGCACTGATTTTTTACGTTGCTGTTGCCCTGGCATGATAAATGTACGCCCAATATAGCGATTTTTCATAAAACCTTCACGGTATTTTACACCCAGATGCTGAGCCAATTCCATTGCCGATGTACGCGATGTGTCAGGAATTGGAATTACCACGTCAATATCGTGGTTTTCACCCCATTCACGCAAGATTTTTTGTGCCAAAGTTTCACCCATTCGCATCCGAGCCTTATACACCGAAATATTGTCCATAATGGAGTCTGGACGAGCAAAATACACATATTCAAAAATACACGGCGTGAAATCTTTCGATTCAATACATTGATGCGTGAATAACTCATTGTTTTGATTAATAAAAATCGCTTCACCGGGATTAACATCCCGCACAATAGTAAAGCCTAATGCGGTCAACGCCACCGACTCCGATGCCACCATATACTCAAAACCACCGTCTTCGGCAAGGCGTTGCCCATAAATCAATGGACGAATGCCATTTGGGTCACGAAATGCCAAAATACCGTAGCCTGTAATCATCACAACCACGGCGTAAGCCCCTTCAATGCGTTGATAAACTTCGCTTACCGCCGAAAAAATATCGTCTGGCGTGGGATATTGTTTGCCGATTTTTTGCATTTCATGTGCCAACACATTGAGCAACACTTCTGAATCCGAATCGGTGTTAATATGACGCATATCTTCGCTAAATAACGAGTTGGCAATCGCTTCGGCATTGGTCAAATTGCCATTATGTGCCAACGTAATGCCATATGGTGAATTGACATAAAACGGCTGAGCTTCTGCTGAGCTTGACGTCCCTGCAGTCGGATAACGTACGTGTCCAATGCCTTGATTACCCACCAAACGTATCATGTGTTGGTTCATAAACACATCTCGCACCATACCGTTTTCTTTTCGCAAAAACAAACGATTATCTTGACAAGTGACAATCCCTGCTGCATCTTGCCCACGATGTTGCAACATGGTTAACGCATCGTATAACATTTGATTGACAGCACTATGACCTGCAATCCCAACAACTCCACACATAAAAACCCCTTAGGTTTGTTTAAAACGCTTTGTGAAAATTTTAACAATCTGTTTAAAAATGAAAAGAAAATTAATTTGGCGATGTTTCAAGGTTTTTACTCATTTTGTCCAAATGTCCAAAACCTTGTTGGCTATTATCTCGTACCTCATTGGCAATTTTTTTAGATAAATCCACCGCAAAAGGTGTCAATGGTAATAATTGATTGGCAATTGTGGCATTTTTCCAAAAACTGGCGTGTTGAATAAATGGTGAAATCGCACTTAACAACAACAAAATCATCAAAAAATTTTTACCAACACCAAAAAATGCCCCTGCTAATTTGTCTAAAATCCCCAATTTTAAGCCTTTTAACGTATGGCTCATCACCCACAACATCAAATGCAAGCCGATTAACACGAATAACGCCACCAAAATAAATGAAGCAAGTAACGTCAACACAGGCGTATCAAACAGCCCTGCCAACATCGGCGATAACGGTTTGGCGAAATAAGTGGCAAAAATCAACGCAAACAACCAGCCGAACAAACCAACCAAAGATTTAAGCAAACCTGCTGAAAAACCTTGCCACAGACCGATAACTAAACTCATCAAAATCAAAATATCTAAAATTGCCAAGTACTTATCCGTTTTTAAAATTTAGTTTAAATTAACTATATTTTAAGCGATATTGCTCAATCGCTTCCATACATTCACTAATTAACCTAGGGCCTTCATAAATCAGCCCGCTATATAACTGCACGAGCGACGCCCCTGCTTCCAATTTATTCACGGCACGTTGACCGCTGTCAATACCGCCCACACCGATTAATGTCACCGTTTCTGGCAAGCGTTCAGCAAACTGCGTTAACACTTGTGTGCTTAACACCGAAAGCGGACTGCCTGACAATCCACCTGCTTGTTCTGCCATTGGATAGTCTTTTACCCCATCACGGCTCAAGGTGGTATTGGTGGTAATCAAGCCGTCAATGTCAAAATTTACCAATTCTTTGGCAATAAAATCAATCTGTTCTTCGTCCAAATCAGGGGCAACTTTTAGTACCAATGGCACATAGTATTGATGTTGATTTGCAAGTTGGATGTGTCGATTTTTTAGCCCATGTAATAAGGCGGTTAAGGCATCACCGCTTTGTAAATCTCTTAAATTTTTGGTATTGGGCGATGAAATATTCACGGTGATGTAGGATGCAAACGGATACACCCGCTCAAGGCAATACAAATAATCGTCAAGGGCATTTTCCACAGGGGTGTTGGCATTTTTACCAATATTAATCCCCAAAATCCCTTGATAATGACTATGTTTGACCTGCCCAATCAGATAATCTACGCCTTTATTGTTAAAGCCCATGCGATTGATAATGGCTTTTTCTTTTTCAATGCGAAAAAGTCGAGGTTTTGGATTGCCATCTTGCGGTTTTGGCGTTACCGTGCCAATTTCCAAATAACCAAAACCCAATGCCGATAATGCATCAATGTACTCGCCATTTTTGTCAAGCCCTGCCGCCAAACCGACAGGATTGCGAAAATTTAAACCCATACATACCGTTGGCAGTTCTAATTGTTCATACAATAAACTTGCCACGCCCATTTTTTGCGATTTTTCTAGCAAGGATAGGGTCATTTCGTGGGCTTTTTCAGGGTCAGTATTTAACAAAATCGGACGAAGCAAAGCATACATAACGGCACATTCTCACAAATTTTTTGACCTACATATTATAACAAGACTTGCCAATAAAATACACCCACCACCAGTCTAAATTTAGTTAAGGGACGGCTCGCCCATGAATCAATGCTACCCAACCACGTACCATACGGTAAAAATGCCAAATCAGCACCACCACAAAAATCAATACACCAACAAGTCCCGCCAACCCACTACTGCCAAACAAAGTATCATTATTCATCAACATACTAATAAACGCCGTACCAAAGCCAAACAACATCAGCACCACACCAATCCCACCAAAAAAAACACTATACCAAAAGGTTTTAATTTGCCAATCAAAATGACTGTACAACCATGTGTTGCGAGCTTCATCTCGTTTGGCATAGTTCATCACAATCGGAATAATCCACGTCAGCCCTGCGGTCAAATAGCTAAACACCGCCAACGCATAAGTCGCATGATTATATATAATCAAATCCCGACTCACCACATCACGCTGAATGGTTGCCGAATTTTCTGGTAAAAATACAAGCGGTAGCTGATGATTGTCGGTCAAGTCATCTGTTAAATCAGCAAAGGGCTTAATCGTTGGAATGTCAGATTGTTTGGGTAAATCAGGCGGTACTAATGACATATCATTTTCCTAAAATCAGCAAAAAATCACACGATATTTCTCATGAACTTAGATTAAAATGGGGATAAATTTGCCAAAATTCAAGCGATTGGACTGAGTGACAATTTTCAATAATTATTTATAAATTTTAGTTTACTAAATTTATTTTGCTAACCAAATCACATCTTTAATTTGAGTATCGCTTGCCAAACTATTGATGTTAAATATATATTTTTTACCCAAATGATAACGCTGTGCCTTATCATATTCAATCGGCATTACCACCACTTGACGAGACATGGCATAAATCACAAAATCCGAATTTGGCGAAAAATTCACCACGCCTGCATCGGCATCATCACGTACAATTACCTGTTCTCCTGTACTTAAATCTAGCAGTCGATTGTGCCAAATTGTTTGGTTATTTTGCATAGACTTGGTAAAAAAACTAATCATCTTACCGTCAGGACGATAGCGAATATCGGATTGATAAGGTTGATTTTGGCTCAAGCCAAGCGGTTTGCCTTGTTTGGTTTGCCAGTCATACTGATAAATTTGCGGTTGATTTTTTATACCATTATCCGACACATACAAAAACGACTGTCCATTTGGCGACCAAATTGGGCTAATGTTCATAGCGTTGTTGGTAGTATTGGTTAAGCGTTGATATTTTATTTTAAAATCGTTTAAATTTTTAAGATTGCTTAGGCTATTATGCAAAGGATTATCAAGTAAATCTAACCAATAAATTTCAGGATTTTTGTCAAAATTTACCGAAAATAGCCATTGTTGCTGATTGTGCGAAAGACTTACCCCAAAGTAATTCATCGGCTTTTGAATAACTTGTTCTAACGGTTTCGTTAATTGCTGATTTGTTAAGTTATACTGATAAATGCTTGGATAATAATTCGCCTGTTGACTAAAAATTAAACTCGTGGCATCCGCCGTTGCCGATAGATTATCAATCCGCCCATCAAATTCCAATAATTTGCGTGGATTTTCCCCGCCAACATCGGTCATGACAAGGCTTGACGTGCGTTGATTACCTTGTTTTTGTTGGATAATTAGCACCCATTTTCCATGATTTGCAGTGGGATAATCTCGCAAAAACTGGGTTGTTTCATTGCTTAGGCTATTTTTAACATTATCAATTTCAATTTGTTGACTGTGAAAATATGTCTCGCTCGCTTTGACAAGTACTTTATGAGTATCCTTATGATGAGTTGACAAATTCTTGACTTGGGTTGGGATTCTGGTTTGACAAGCGGTTAAGCCAAATATTAAACTTAAACCGATAATTTGCCGAATAAAATATTTATAAAAAAGTTGCATAATTACTCTCAATAATTTATAAAATGCCAATCAAAGCCGATAAAAAAGGCAGATTAACCGTGTTAACCCACCTTTTTTTTACCAAAATTCAGCCTAAATTAGAACAAACGTCCAATTTCAAATTGTACTTGGTCAATTTTATCGCCCTCTTTTTTGTTCAGCGGTTTGGCATAACTTAGCGAGATTGGCCCAATCGGTGTAATCCACGTGACCCCAGCCCCTGCACTAAATCGCATATCGTTATCTTTTTGATTAAGAATTGGTACATTGTTACCGTTTACCATAACGGTTTGGTCATAGCGGTTGGTGGTGTCAAACACCTGAGCCCCTTCGACGAATAGCACTGGACGCACTTGGTCTGCCCAGTCGCCTTTAAACGGCATTGGGAAAATCAGCTCCGCACCGACTTGAGCCAAGGCGTTACCACCGACTTCTTCTGGGTCGATATCATTGCTAGCGTATTGATAACGGTTACTGCGTGGACCAAGTGTGTAGTTTTCGTAGCCACGCACCGAGCCGTAACCCCCTGCGTAAAAGTTTTCCCAAAACGGCAAATCATTACCATAACCCAGCTTGGTGTAACCACGCAATACGGTATTTTTATAAAATGGGTGGTAATAGTTACCTTGATACACGATTTTTTGGTATTTGGCATCGCCAAAGGCAAGGTTTAGATCCACATTATGCGACATCCCTTTGGTTGGGAAACGTCCACGGTCAAGCGTGTTCATGTTCCAACCCAAATTCAAGTTATAAGTGTTAAAACCTGCTTCAAAGCTTGGAATATTACCGCCTAACAACTTAGCTGATAACTCGCCTTCGTCCACTAAGTATTTGTAATTTGCCACCGCTAGGTTACGACCACCTTTAATCGTGGTTTTATCCACGTTAAGTCCTGCACTTAGGCTTTTGTTTTCGTCAATCGGATAGCTATAGCCGAGCGTACCGCCGAGCGAGTCAGTGACATAGTTGGAGATATTTTTATCATCATATTTGGTTTTACGCCAGTACACGCTTGCACTTTGCGAAATGCCGTCTGGGGTAAAATACGGATTAGTCACACCAATATTATAGCTGTCTAAGGTTTCTGAACGGGATAATTGCAAATTCACCCGATTACCTGTCCCCATAAAGTTGGACTGGCTTAAGCCTGCTTGGAAGGTTAGACCACCACTTTGCGAATAACCTGCAGCAATGGTACTACTGCCAGAGGGCTGTTCCACCACCGCAATGTTGACATCTACTTGGTCAGGTGTGCTAGTAACAGGTTTTACATCCACATTCACCGTTTTAAAAAAGCCTGTTCGCATGAGTCTAGCACGAGACAGTTCAATTTTTTCGTTCGAGGCCAACGCCCCTTCCATTTGACGCATTTCACGGCGTAACACTTCGTCAGCGGTTTTGGTATTGCCTGTAAAATTAATGCGACGCACATACACAGGACGCACAGGGTCAATGAAAAAGTCCATATCGACCACACGTCTTTTGTCATCAATGCGTGGCACAGGGCGTATTTGAGCAAAATAATAACCATCATTGCCGTATAAGGTGTTAAAATTTTGCAAGGTAGTGGTGATTTGGCGTTGCGAATATTGCTCGCCTGCCTTGAACGCCACTTGTTCTGTTAATTTAGCCAATTCATAATTGGGTTTTCCCAAAAAGTTAACTTGCCCAAACTGATATTGCTCACCTTCGTCCACACTAATTTCGACATAAACTTTGTCTTTTTCTGGACTAATGTTCAAAATCGCATCGTTAATATTAAATTTGACATAACCTGCATTTTGGTACATCGCTGTGACGTTTTCTAGGCTTGCGGTTAGTTTTTCTTTGGCATAACGGTCGGATTTGCTGATGATATTTTTCCACGAGGTTTCTTTGATATTCATCGCATCTTTAATCGCTTCATCACTAAAACGCTGATTGCCAAGCACGCTAATTTCCACGATACGAGCAGGTTTACCTTCCACAAAATCAAACGTTAACGCCACACGGTTGTTATCAAGTTCAGTTTTGGTAACTGTGACATCGCTATTATAGTAGCCTTGTTGGTTGTATTGTTGTTTAAGTTCGTTTTGGATTTGTTCAAGCGTGGCTTGTTTTAGCACATTGCCTTCGCTAATACCAATGCGTTTTAAGCCTTCTTGTAAGGCTTGTTTTGGAATTAATTTATTACCGTCAAAACTAACGCTTGCGATTACAGGACGTTCCACCACGTCAAATACCAAATTATTGCCGACTTTTCCTGCTTTGACATCAGAAAAATTGCCTGTCGCATACAAGGCTTTGATGCTCTCGGCGATATTATTATCAGTCGCCATTTCACCAGACTCTACCACCACCACAGGGTACAAACTATCGGCTGACAAACGGGTTAAACCGTTAAATTCAATATTAGCAATGGTAAAATCAACCGCTTGGGCATTGGTCGCCACAATCGCTAACGGAGCAAGGGCAATAACTGCTAAATTTCGCATAATTTTTCTTCCAAATTTTTAACCAGCAATTTTTTGATACTTTTTAAAAGTTTTCAACATTTTTTTAAAATCAACGTTTATAAAAAAACATTGGTTGCAATCAATGGTTATACCTAAAATAACGCCTATTGTAAGCGGTATGTAAAAATATCACAACAAAAAAAATCAGTTTTTTCTGACTTTTTGGTAATTGGTTACAATAATCAGGTGATTTTGTAAAATTTGAGTTATAATCCTTTGTATTAGATAAAAGCGGAGAACGCCAATAGCCCCTTGCTTAACAAATACACCACCAACGCACCGAGTGCTGTCAATGCCACCACGCCAAATGCCATGGAATAATCGATGTAGGGCTTTGGCACGACGATGTCTTCTAGGGTTTCGATATTCATGGCATCAACGTCATCTTTGAGCAAGTACATACTATAGCCCCAACCAAACAAATTATACACGATAAAAATGGTTGGAATAATCATGGCAAAACGTTCAAAATTAACATAATACAACGCCACCGCCGACACAATCAGCCACACCACGTCCAATAGTGATACCAAATGCACCCAAGAATCTTCAGAGAGCCTGCCTGCTGAGCCGTACAAATTTATCGCTTCGTAAATCACCAAGACCGCCATGACAAGCGAACCGAGCAAATAAGTGGCTTGCCAATCAATGTCTGCCCATGTAAAGCTAAACAAAGAAAGTGGGTTCAGTGGGTTCATGGATAAGGTGAATAAAACTGCGGTGGTCATAACATCTCATTGCCGATAAAATCAAGGTTGCCATTGTATCGTAAAATGGGTTGTAAAAAAACCCACTTTTGCTAAAAGATTGGTACAAAAGCTAATTATTACAAGTAATAAAATAAAACTTGTCATCAAAGTAATTTATGCTAAAATTTAGGGATTTTTGTTAAGAATATAGATTTTTATGTCAAAGTTACTAGATGATTATCCGCATTTCACCAAACAAATTCAAATCAATAATAGGCGTTATCTGGGTAATAAGTTTGCGTTGTCTGATTTTATTAAAAACACTGTTGAAAATCATTGCAAAAATATTTCCAGTGTTTGTGATATTTTTAGTGGAACAGGAGCTGTTGCCAATATTTTTTTAGATAAAAAAATAATTACAAACGATATCTTATATGCCAACTACATTAGCAATTGTGCATGGTTTTTGCCACAAGATTATGATAATCAAAAAATGATTGATCTAATTTATGAATTTAATAGTATTCATACCTCCGAAAATAATTATATGCGTAAGAATTTTGCCAATACATTTTTTTCGGCAGATAATTGTAGTAAAATTGGCTACATTCGTGAAAATATTGAAATTTTGTACACAAATAAAGACATTAATTTTAAAGAATATGCTATCCTGATAACATCTTTATTATATGCGATGGATAAAATTGCTAATACTGTGGGACATTATGACGCTTATCGCAAAAAGATAAAGCAAGATAAGCCATTGATTTTATCACTTATTTTTCCAAATAATAATTTAAATTTAAACAATCAATGCTTTAATAAAGATGCTAATGACTTAATTAAAAGTATAGAATGCGATTTATTATATCTTGACCCACCTTATAACTCTAGGCAATATAGCGATGCCTATCATTTGCTTGAGAATGTAGCAAAATGGCAAAAACCGGCTGTATTTGGGGTAGCTCGCAAAATGAACCGCTCACACATTAAAAGTGATTATTGTACTATTCAAGCAACAAATGCGTTTGAATACTTGATTATTGAAGCGAAGGCGAAATATATTTTATTATCATATAATAATATGGCAAATAAAGGTAATGAACGTTCAAATGCTAAAATTAGTGATGATGATATTTTAAGAATTTTAAGCAAAAAAGGTAAAGTTACTGTATTCGAACAAGATTATAAGCCTTTTTCTACAGGCAAAAGTGATATTAATGACAATACGGAACGCTTATTTTTGTGTGAAGTTTTTCAAAATAAGAAACAAAATTTTATTGCTAGTCCTTTGAATTACCAAGGTGGTAAATTTAAATTATTAAATCAAATTTATCCGTTACTACCAAAGACAACTTATTTCGTAGATTTATTTGCAGGTGGAGCCAATGTCGGCATTAATTCAGATGCTGATCAAATTATTTTAAATGATGTAAATAGAAAAATTATTGAATTATTTGAATTTATTAAAAATACAGATACACGTGATTTATTATTAAAAATTAGTAAAATAATTGAAAAATATCAATTATCAAACACAACTCGATATGGTTACAAATTTTATCATTGCGATAGCGATGCAGGTTTGTCAGCTTATAATAAAGATAATTTTTTAAAGTTACGTCAAGATTATAATCAATCAAAAGATATTTTACTTTTGTATATTTTAATTGTTTTTGCATTTAATAATCAAATTCGTTTTAATAAAAAAGGTGAGTTTAATTTACCTGTTGGTAAGCGTGATTTTAATGAAAAAATGCGTGAAAAATTAATTTTATTTTCTGAAATGCTGAAATCTAAAAATATCAATTTTGCTAATCAAGATTTTAGAAATTTTGATTTAACCATATTGCCAAAAGACACCTTGATTTATTGCGACCCACCTTATTTAATTACATTGGCAGGCTATAATGAGAATGGGGGTTGGCATGAACAAGATGAGAATGATTTGTTAATTTTTTTAGACAAAATTAATAAATTAGGTCTTAAATTTGCTCTTTCTAATGTACTTGTAGCAAAAAATAGAACCAATGATATTTTACAAAATTGGATAAATAACAACCATTATCACTGCCATTATTTAGAAAAAAGCTATACCAATAGCAATTATCAACGCAAATATAAAGAAAGTAAAAGCATTGAAGTGTTAATCACAAATTATTAAGGTGAAAAAATGACATTACCGAATATCGCTTATCAAAGTTTTTGTTGGGTATTGGGCACAACCAGTTTTCGCACTGCCCAACTAAATTTAAAGATTGAATTACAATTAGCCATGTTAGATGAACTACGTAAACAATATCAAACATGGCAATGGAATAGTGCTTTACAAAAAATCTATTATGATTTTATGCAAGAACAATCCTTTATCACAGGTGATGCAACTCGTAAAGATAAAGATGCTAGAGAAAAGACTTCAGGATTGGTCGATATTGGATTATTAACCAATAATCGTGAATTAACTGAAGCTGGACAAATATTGCTAAACACATCTAAGCAACATGATTTTACAACAAACAATTTTTTTGAATTAGAAACGGATAGTTATCTATATCTTAAACAGTTATTAAAAACCAGTTTAAAAGTAGATAATGGTATTGTTCGTCCCTACATTGTTTTAGCCAAACTTTTAACAGAATTTAATTATTTGAGCTATGCTGAATTTACCTATTTCCTACCTTTATGTATATCTGATACAACTACACAAACAATTATAGAACAAATTCCACTCTATCGCCAAAATAAAGTTGGTATTACAGAAGTAATCTATCAGACCTTAAGAAAATTAACTAATATACAAAGTACTTTGAACTTATTAATAAACAATGAAATTAGTGAAGATTTAATTTGTATTATCGGTATGAACCGTAAAAGCCGTACTTACGATAAACCCTATTATGATTTATTTTTAAATCTTGTAGAAGTTTTTGTTAAAAATAATGACAACAAAATTATTGAATTATACCAAGCTATCAAAAAAACCAAACAAGCGAAAAAATGGTTACCTTATATTTTTAAACACACCAATGAAAAATCCGTGAAAAAGTTAGGTAGAAGTGCATTAAATGACAAATCAGAATTTGCAAATTGTCAATTGATATCAGTAATAAAACCCATATTTTTTAAATATTTACATGTTTTTAAAGCCATGTCAACTTTAGAAGATTATTTTGACTTAAATAGACGCTATTTTAATTTAACCAATACACTTATTTTTGATGAACAAAAAGTACAGTTTGATATTTTGCCAAAATATTTTTTTGATGATGTTATTGATGAATTATATCAAGTAGCTTATGAAAAAAATATAAATTTGCATAACAATGTCGACTTAAATCAAATACATTCATCTTTAGTTATTAACAAAAAACAAATTTATAAACAAATTAGTCAAGACTACAGGGTTAAAGTTACAAATTCCAATCAGGTTCATTCTTTATTAAGCTATGAACGTTATCGGCGTTTTACAAAATTAATTAATGAAAGATTTGACAAAAAAACATTATTAAGTTTACTAGATTATTTTGAAAGTCGTAATGATAAAGAAATTCATAAATTAGTTACTGATGAGGCAGATATTCCAACGATTTTTGAGTATGTTTTGGGAATTATTTGGTATGAAATTAGTGAGCGAAAAGGCGACATTTTACAATTTATGAATTTGTCATTAGAAGCCAATTTATTACCAAAAACGCATGCTTCTGGTGGATATGCAGATATTATTTATAAATATGAGCAAACACCACATTATCCAAAGCATGATGTATTAATTGAAGCAACTCTAGCAACTGACAACAATCAACGCAGAATGGAACTTGAGCCTGTATCACGGCATTTGGGCGATTATTTATTAAAATACAAAGAATTCAATGATTATGCGATTTTTATCAGTACCTTTTTACATCGGAATGTTATCGCAGATTTTCGTTCCAGAAAAAATATGCCTTATTATGGTAAAAATGATGAATATTTAGAAGGTATGAAAATTATTCCTATTGATACAGCTTGGCTAAAAATCGCTTTACAGCAAGATAAAAAATATCGTGATTTGTATCGGCTTTTTGATAATTTTCACAATCAAGATATTAAACCGCATGAGTGGTCATCTCACATAAATTTAAATCTATGTGAATGAGTATTGTAAAGCCTTAATCTATTCTTAACTCTGGTTGTTTTTTAACACAACTTGCTAAATTGAATAAATTTGATGATAATAACTGATTAATTTTTGGAGATAACACCATGCAAACCCTGTATATTAGCACCACAAGCCCATACACTCGTATACTGTTAATGATTGCTTATTTACAAAAGATTGATTTGCAATTAAAGTTTGTCCTACCTTGGGAAAATCCGAGTGAATTAACCGCTGTCAATTCTTTTAGCCAAGTACCAGCCTTAGTCTGGAAAACTGGCGAAGTCATCACCGAAACACCAATAATCATTCAAGCAATCGCACCAGAAGTATATAGTACTAATCCTATTTACAATTTGCCACGCATTGCTAAAGCTCTAGGTATTATCGCTCAAGGAGTAAGAGCCTATTCTACGGAACGTTTTGGTGCTACAGGGCAGGCACCTCATCCTTTCGTCTCTCGTTCTACCAATTTATTAAAACAAACTCTGCCAAACCTGCCCAAACTCTCTGCTGATAGTAATGATTGGGGCGATAAAATCTTGTTATGTGGCTTAATTTGGATTAGTATTCGTTTACCAGAAGCATATCAAACGCTAAGTGTAGAAAACCAACAAGCTGTACAAGCCTTTGAAAATAGCGAGCTTATGCAAAAACTCTCAACCAAATCCCTAGAAAGACAACCTTCTTCTATACAACAGCTATAAAAGAAAACAACCGCCAACCAAAATAAGTTAGCGGTTATTTTTAACAAAGATGAAAAGCTAAAATTAATTTTTCTCTTTATCAATAATTTTGCTTTCGGTAATCCAAGGCATCATCGCACGCAGTTTAGCCCCTGTTTTTTCAATCTCATGCTCAGCAGTTTGACGACGGCGAGCGGTCATTGATGGGTAGTTTAACTGACCTTCAGCGATAAACATTTTGGCGTATTCACCAGATTGGATACGTTTTAAGGCATGACGCATCGCTTCACGGGACTTGTCATTGATGACCTCAATGCCTGTCACATATTCGCCAAATTCAGCGTTGTTAGAGATTGAGTAGTTCATATCAGCGATACCGCCTTGATACATCAAATCAACGATTAATTTTAATTCGTGTAAGCATTCAAAATACGCCATCTCTGGGGCATAGCCTGCTTCAACCAAGGTTTCAAAGCCCATCTTAACAAGCTCAACCGCACCACCGCACAGAACGGCTTGCTCGCCAAATAGGTCGGTTTCGGTTTCGTCTTTAAAGGTGGTCTCAATAATACCAGAACGCCCACCACCAACGCCTGATGCGTAAGATAAAGCTACTTGTTTGGCTTGACCTGATGCGTCTTGGTAAACAGCGATTAAGTCAGGAATACCACCACCGTTTACAAACTCTGAACGCACGGTATGACCTGGGGCTTTTGGAGCAACCATGATGACGTCTAAGTCTTTGCGTGGTACAACTTGGTTGTAATGAATGGCAAAACCGTGTGCGAATGCAAGTGTCGCCCCTTCTTTGATGTTTGGCTCAATCACGTTGGCATACAGTTGTTTTTGAAATTCGTCAGGCGTTAAAATCATCACCAAATCGGCACCTTTTACAGCGTCTGCCGTTTCAGCAACTTTTAAGCCTGCACTTTCAGCTTTTTTCCATGAATGTGAGCCTGCACGCAAGCCCACGGTCACATCAACGCCTGAGTCTTTTAAATTAAGAGCGTGGGCGTGACCTTGTGAACCGTAACCGATGATGGCAACTTTTTTGCCTTGAATGATAGACAAATCACAATCTTTGTCATAAAAAATATTTAAACTCATAAGGGTTTCCTTAAAATAATACCCGTCATAAACATAAGGGCGTGGGTTTGTGGTTAAAACAATACAAATATATTAGGTTCTTGGTGTGTTTTTAATGGTTTGGGTTATCATTATATGTCTTTACTCATACTCATCATCTTCCCAAAACTCATTATACACCACATCCAAAGGCAATCCCAACTCTAATGCCTTTTGATATACCGCAATCGGCTTATATACATAAAAAACCATTTGGTCAACTTGGGGTAAGATATAAAACGCCTTATCCACTCCTTGACTTGCCAAAAAGCGATTGGCATCATCAAATAACGCTTCTGGTGTTTCGTAAGCATCTTTAAAGGCATTCATAAATGCCTGTTCATCAACATCGCCAACCGCTAGGTTGTACATATCATTCAATGTATAATAAGGGTCGTACAAATTTTCCGAATCAAAACACCCTTCGGTCAATAGTAATACACCTGATTCGCCATTTGGGTTGGCAAGATTTTCTAAAATATATTGACGCAGGTCATTAACATTGGTATGTACACAACCATCACAATTAAGATTATCCAACCAACCACTCTCTATTAGGATTTGATGCATTGTGGCATTGTTCATAAAATACTCCTTAAAATAATGCCCATAAAACTAAGGGGCGTGGGTTGAATTAAATTTCACCATTTACTCTTTTTAGATAATTATTCACTTTTTTATCAAAAGAATAAATGGCATCATTATCAACAATATGATAAGCCAGCAATAAACAATCCATAAAATCCAATGAGGTTTCTTTAAAAATAGTCAAGGCTTTTATGGTAACTTGAGTATTCTCACTTTCAATAATACTGTTTTCAAACAATACTAATAATTTATCAGCAATGCGTTGGCGGTCAATCTGATACACACTTTGCAATACATGAATAACTTCATAAAGTACAGCATTTAAACAAATAGTGATATGATTATCAATAATATCTTTGGCTTGTAAGCTTAATGTTTCGTGGTCTTGTAATAAAAACCTAAGCACAATATTAGTATCAATCAATACCATACTTTGCCTTAACTGCCATTTCTACTGCTTGCTCTTCCAAAGAAATCAAGGTAGGATTGGCAAATTCAGCCAACCCACCCGCATAATCAGATTTTTTGACAACAGGTTTTACAGAATTGTTAGTAGATTTAAAACTTTGAAATAAATTTGCAAATACGACTTGTGGCTGTGTATTATTTTTTTGACAAAACTCCAAAAGCCAATAAGCATCTTGACCTGTAACTTTAAAATCTAAACTTAGATTTTGCGTTATCATCGTTATTTACCCATTATTTCATAATCACGACATCAAACTGCCAATGTCTTTTCGCCACGAGCGATACCAATCACCCCAGAGCGAACCACTTCCAAAATCTTATCTTTGCCCATGACATCAATAAAACCGTCTAATTTTTCTGAATCACCGACAATCTGAATGGTATAGATACTTGGGGTAACGTCCACGATTTGAGCCCGAAAAATATCCGCATTTCGCTTGATTTCTTCACGATTGACGCCTGTGGCACGCACTTTGATGAGCATAAGCTCTCGCTCAACGTGGACAATCTCTGACAATTCAATCACTTTGACAATTTCAATCAATTTATGTAATTGTTTGGTGATTTGTTCAATTTTCTCAAGGCTGACATTGGTCGTCAAGGTCAAGCGAGACAAGGTTGGGTCGTCTGTTGGGGCGACGTTTAGCGTTTCAATGTTATAGCCACGTTGAGAAAATAATCCGACCACACGAGACAATGACCCTGCTTCGTTTTCCATTAAAACTGAAATTAAATACCGCATTATGAACGCTCCCCTTTACCAAGCCACATATCACGCATGGATTGCCCTGCAATCTGCATAGGATACACGTGCTCATTCCTATCTACAATCACATCAATAAACACAAGCTTGTCTTTTTGTGCCAACGCCCACGCAAGCTGTTCATCAAGTTTTGCAGGGTCTGTGATTTGAATGCCGATATGCCCATAGCTCTCTGCCAATTTGATAAAATCAGGCAAAGAGTTCATATACGACTGAGAATGACGCCCTTCATAAATCATGTCTTGCCATTGTTTAACCATACCAAGTTGGGCGTTGTTTAAATTTAAAATCTTGACAGGCAAATTATACTGCAAACAAGTGGATAACTCTTGAATGTTCATCTGAATAGAGCCTTCGCCTGTGATACACACCACATCACGAGCAGGGCAAGCCAATTTTGCCCCCATCGCATACGGCAAGCCAACCCCCATCGTACCAAGTCCGCCTGAGTTTAGCCATTGGCGTGGCTCATCGTATTTATAATAAAGGGCAGCGAACATCTGATGTTGCCCCACATCACTTGTGATAATCGCCTTGCCATCTGTTAAAGCGTGCAGACGCTCCACGACGTGCTGGGGTTTTATGCCTGTGCTGGTGTCGGTATTGTAGCGTAAGCCATGGCGTTTTCGCCACTCATTAATTTGTGACCACCAGTCATGCAAAGCAGGCTCATCAAGCTTTTGACCGCTGTCTTTGACCATAGCGACCATGGCGGTTAGCACGGTTTTTACATCGCCCACGATTGGCACGTGGACATTCACCGTTTTTGAAATAGACGTTGGGTCAATATCAATGTGAACAATTTTAGCATTTGGGCAGAATTTTTGTACATTGTTGGTCACACGGTCATCAAACCTTGCCCCAACCGCCAAAATCACGTCGGCGTTGTGCATGGTCATATTTGCTTCATAAGTACCATGCATACCAAGCATACCCAAGAATTGACGGTCAGAACCTGCAAATGCCCCAAGCCCCATTAAAGTATTGGTCACAGGCAGATTCAAATGATGAGCAAGCTCTCGCAGTTCATGACTTGCATCACTGGCAATCACCCCACCGCCTGAGTACAGCACAGGGCGTTTTGCCGATAAAAGTAGCTCAACTGCCTTACGAATCTGCCCCACATGACCTTTGATAGACGGCTGATAAGAACGTAAACTCACATTTTCTGGGAAGTGGTAAGGATATTTTTCATTGGGTGCGGTTTTGTCCTTTGGAATGTCAATCACGACAGGACCGGGTCTGCCTGAGCTTGCGATATAAAAGGCTTTACGGATAAGGGTTGGGATTTCGCTGGCATGACGCACCTGAAAGCTATGCTTGACAATAGGGCGAGACACGCCAATCATGTCGCACTCTTGAAAGGCATCATCACCGATAAGACTGGCGGGCACTTGCCCTGCCAACACCACCATCGGAATGCTGTCCATAAAAGCGGTGGCGATGGCGGTAACGGTGTTTGTCGCACCAGGACCTGAGGTTGCCAAAACAACGCCTGTCTTACCTGTCACACGGCTATAAGCGTCCGCCATGTGCCCTGCCGCCTGCTCGTGGCGAACTAAAACATGCTCAATTTTATCTTGTTTAAAAAGGGCATCATAAATGTGTAGCACCGCCCCACCAGGGTAGCCAAAAATATACTCCACCCCTTCATCAATCAAGGCTTGAACCAAAAGCTCAGCCCCAGATAACATCACAGGCATTCCTTGCGAGGCGATATCAGTTTTTTTATCAAAATTGGGAGCGGCGTGGGCGGACTGATTTTCACCAGTCATATTAGGAGATTGCGTTGTATCTACCACTGTCTTCACCTTTTTAATTCCATATAAAATTTATCATAAAAACATTAGATTAGCAGGGTAAATGACAGCTAAAACCCATAAAGGCAAAGTAGAAGAATTTTAAAAAATCACTTGTCTGCTAACCGATAAGTCTAACATTGATTGTAATTCAAAAAATGACAACCATTAATAACAAAAAACGGTAATTTTTTGCTATTGACTAAGTAATGCCTATCATCGTTTTTTTTATTGATAAAGTCAAGAAAAAAATACGTTTGTTTTATATAACTTTTTTTTATGAATTAATTTAAAATAAAAAATTTAAGTTTTAATATAAGTGAGTTTTATCATTTTTTTGGGTTCATTTATCATCTTTTTTTGCGTTATTGTTAAAGTTATGTTAATCTAAGCCACATATTACCGATTTTAATCTTTTTTGGGTAGGAAAACTATGAAATATTTCGCTCTTTTATTGCTTTCTATGACCGCTTTATCAGCCAATTCAGCCACTTATTACAAGTGGACAGATGCCAACGGCACCCCACATTATAGCCAATACGCACCGACTAATGGTGTGGATTTAAACAAGGTTCAAGTGATAAATACCCGTGATATTATGCCGTCAAGCATGACTCAAACTGCAACCACAGGTGCAAACGGTCAACCAACTGCTCCGCTTAGCCCAGAACAACAACGTATCGCTGACCTAGAAGCCCAACAAGCCGAGCAAGACAAAGAGCGTTGTAAATCGCTACAAAATAACCTTGCGAACTTAAATGTTGGCGGTCGTGTCTATGAGATGGATGCTAAAGGCGAGCGTAAATACCTTGACGGACGTGAAATTGAGTTAAAACGTCAACAAGCTCAACAAGCAATTAATCAATATTGTAAATAACCTTGGTGAATTCGGTTAATTGATTAAACATATTCAAAAGAAATCCTTTAAATTAGCAAATAAAGTTGATTTATTTGCTAATTTTTTTAGTTTAAATTTTAAGTTTTTATGAAAATCCCCATCCAAACGCTTGATGCTTTAGATAATTCTGATAATAATTTACATCTTTTAAAAGCTTGGATTAAACAACAAGCGTTAGATTTAGGCTTTTCTGACTGTGGTGTGGTACATCCTGACAATCCGATTTTTCCCGAACAATTAGAAAAACTGCAACAATGGCTTGCTGATGGACATCATGGCAAAATGAAATTTTTTCATGAAAATCAGGATAAACGTGCCAATCCTGCCTTATTGGTTGCAGGCACGCAAAGTATTTTAAGTGTGCGTTTGGATTACTTGGTAACGCCACCACCAAAACGTGCCATTCCCGACAATGACCGCCCCAATCATGCGATTATCGCACGCTATGCTCGTGGACGAGATTACCACAAAATTATGCGAAGTCGTCTTAAAACATTGGCTTTACGCATTCATGAAAAATTAAAAAACGATTATCCATCATTTGCTGATGATTTTGTATTTCGTCCATTTAGCGACTCTGCACCAGTTTTTGAACGTCCTTTGGCTGAGCAAGCAGGGCTGGGTTGGACAGGCAAACACACGCTATTAATTAACCAAAAGAGCGGGTCATTTTTTGTATTGGGTGAGTTATTCACGAGTTTGCCATTACCTGCAGATAGTCCCGTTCAAGCTCATTGTGGTAGTTGTTCGGCGTGTATGGATATTTGTCCGACGGGGGCGATTATTGCTGAACAGCTCGTTGATGCTCGTTTGTGCATTTCATATTTAACGATAGAATTAGACGGTGAAATTCCTGTAGAATTGCGTGCAAAGATGGGCAATAAAATTTTTGGTTGTGATGATTGCCAGTTAATTTGCCCTTGGAATAAATTTGCTAAATTGGCAAAAATTGATGACTTTAACCCACGTCATGACTTGGATAACAGTACTTTGTTGGATTTGTGGGCGTGGGATGAAGCGATATTTTTGGCAAATACCGAAGGCAGTCCGTTACGGCGTACAGGTTATGATAATTTTATGCGAAATATTGCTATCGCTCTTGGCAATGCCCCTTTTGACCAAATAATTATTGAGAAATTAACAGAAAAACGCCCAACCTTAAGTGAAAATGCACAAATTCACATTGATTGGGCGATTAATGAGCAGACGAAAAAATCTAAAGGTTGAAGGTTGACTATTGGCGTTATTGCTCTGATGTACCTAGACTTTTTACCATATAACTCACCGATATTGGATTGGTCAGTTGATTATTATGGCTCAAACCGTTAAATAATTTTTTATGGCGTGCATCTAGCCCCATTGCCATGCTACTATTGGTGTTAACAAGAGCATCAAGCGTCGAGCCTTGCACCGACCAGTCAATGTCTGTCATACCATTAGGTTTAACATTGCCTGATAACCAGCGAAAGTCTGGATTAGTCGGTGATAAACTTTTACATTGAGCATAAATACAAAATGCAGAAACACTCGAACCTAAATGCGGTGTAGCGACCGTAACAGCATCTTCCACCAATATATTGGAAAAACCTGTTTGATATTCATAGCCACCTAAAATCGCACTACGCACGACCAAACCGCCCATAGAATGCCCTAAAACATCCACAGGTTGCCCAAAACGGCTATATTTATCAAACACATAATTGGAAAATACTTGCCCAATGTCACGCCAACTGCTATTTTTGCTTAATTTAGCATTATATTTTGCCAAATTAATATCACAGTTAGTACTATCTTGATAATAAGTAACGGTTAAAAATGGACCAGTAAAACCTTGGTTTTTTAACTCGTTGATAATAGGGCGAAATTTATTGGCACAATCCGTTTTAGCAACAGAATACATCTCCCAACCATGTACTAACAATACAGGGCGGGTTTTGCTTAACTCAACGGCATGAGCAACACTTGCCAAACTAAATAAAGAAATAAACAAAGCTAATTTTTTCATAAAAATCCTTCTTATTCAATTAATTACACATAAACCAAGCCAAAATATCGCATCAGCCAAAAGCCCAATGCAAAAATTGGCATCGCCGACAGTTGCGAGTCAATGCGGTCTAGCACACCGCCATGCCCTGGTAAAATCCGCCCAGAGTCCTTAATGCCTGCATGACGTTTCATCATGGACTCAAACAAATCACCAAATACCGACATCACAATGGTTATCACCGATAACAGCAAAAACAGCCCAATCGCCACGCCTGACCAATCATTTAACAGCCCAAAACTCACACCAAACACCACCAGTACGCCTGTTGCGATACCGCCGATTAAGCCTTCCACGCTTTTGTTGGGTGAGACATGGGGCGACATTTTGCGTTTACCGAGCTTACGACCAACAAAATAAGCACCGCTATCGGCACACCATACTAACACAAACACATATAACAGCCACCATGCCGACACTTGCCATAGGCTATACATGGCGGTAGCGGTAGCGGTAAGCATGATTAAACCCATTGCAATCAAACGTTTACCGTACCAATTTTCGGTTTTATTGGGGAAATTTGCCACCCAATTCACCGCAAACAGCCACAAAATACTTGCTAAGCCCCACCATATTAGCCAAATTTTTGGCAAAAATAAACTCACCAATGCCAATTTTAATACACATAACGCATACATGATATGATGTTTTTGTTGGCGTGGTAATGCCGTCTCGCCTGCCCTGTCACTATACAAAGAGCGATTTGGCAAGCCAGACAATGGTGGTAACATTTTTGCCCATTCGTAGCCTGACACCGTTACCATGATTAACAACAACGGCATAATCAATAGATTGGCACGGGTAGCAAACATTGCCGTTCCCACGATGATTAGCAAGACAATTGCGGTTCTAATGCGTTCCCACATGACCTTTCCTTTTAATCTTCTTCAGATGTTTGTGCGATTTGTTCCGATGTTTTACCAAACCGCCGTTCACGATTGACAAAGGTGGCTATCATCGTATCTAATTCATCACTGCTAAAATCAGGCCACAAGGTTTCGGTAAAAAAAAGCTCCGCATAAGCAGACTGCCATAACAAAAAGTTAGAAATCCGATAATCCCCCCCTGTTCTCACCAACATATCTACCGCAGGTAAATCCGCCAATGACAAATATTTTGCCAACTGGTGTTCATCAATCACATCTGCTGTTAACTGACCATATGCAACCGCTTTGGCTAATTGTCGGCTCGCATTGGTAATATCCCATTGACCGCCATAACTCACCGCAATCACCAACGTCATTTTGTCAAAATGGGCGGTTTTGGCTTCGGCATCTGCCATTAGGGTTTGCAAATGCGGTGCTAATTGACTTCTATCACCGATAAATCGCAAGGCAATTTCATGGCGAAACATGCGGGGTAGTTGGTCGTAAATGGCTTGTTCTAACAACTGCATCAACAACGCCACTTCATTGGGTGGACGTTGCCAATTTTCACTAGAAAACGCGAATACGGTTAACACACGCACACCAATTCTAGCACAATGTTCCACAATTGGGTCAAGGGCATCTTTCCCTGCCAAATGTCCACCACCAGTCGCTAAACCATGTGCTTTGGCATAGCGGTTATTACCGTCCATAATAATGGCAATATGTTTTGGCAGGGCAGATACATCCACAGAAGCAAGCACAGAAGTTGACACTGGGTTAAACTTCCATTAGCTCTTTTTCTTTAGTTGACAATTTTTTATCCACGCTATCAGTGTATTTGTCCGTCATTTTTTGGATAACATCGGTTGCACGGCGTTCGTCATCTTCGCTGATTTGCTTATCTTTTGCCAAGGCTTTTAATTCATTGTTTGCGTCACGGCGTGCATTACGAATAGAGACACGGCTATGTTCCGCTTCGGCACGAGCCAATTTTTGCATATCTTTACGTGTCTCTTCGGTCAATGCAGGTAATGGCACACGGATAACTTCGGCACTCATTGGGTTTAAGCCCAAATCCGACTCACGAATGGCTTTGTCCACCGCTTGCACCATGCTGCGGTCAAACGGTTGTACCAAAAGCGTGCGATTATCTTCCACATTAATACTGGCGACTTGGTTTAATGGCATCTCTGAACCATAAGCAGACACCATAACGCCTGATAAAATCCCTGGATGAGCCCGTCCTGTACGCAGTTTGCTAAACGCATTTTCTAGAGCTTCAATTGCTTTTTGCATTTGGGTTTCGGCTTTGGTTTGTACATCTTTCGTCATAAGATTTCCTTTTAATAAATAGAAATATAGATTAAAACAAATTCAACTGGGTAAAATTTGCAAATTAGTGATAAACTTTTGTACCTTCAGGCTCACCCATAACCACATTGAGCAAGGCATTGGCTTTACTCATATCAAACACTTGCAATGGCACGTTATGCTCACGGCACAAGGCAATGGCGGTCAAGTCCATCACCCCCAATTTTTGGTCAAGTACTTGGTCAAAGGTCAATTCATCATATTTTACCGCATCTTCATAGGTGTTTGGATCTTTATTATACACGCCATCAACTTTGGTCGCTTTTAAAATCAAATTGGCTTCAATTTCAATCCCACGCAAGCAAGCAGCGGTATCGGTGGTAAAAAACGGATTGCCTGTCCCTGCGACAAACACACACACTTCGCCATTTTTTAGATAACGAATGGCATTGCGACTGCTATAATTTTCACATACTTCACCAATTTGCATTGCAGACATCAGACGGCATTTGATATTACGGCGTTCTAGGGCATCACGCATCGCTAAACCGTTCATCACCGTGGCAAGCATACCCATTTGGTCACCTGTCACTCGCCCAACCAACCCCTGTTTTTGGAGCTGGCTACCACGGTACAAATTACCGCCACCCACGACAATACCCACCTGCACGCCAAGCCCAACCAAATGAGCAATGGACAAACTCATACTATCAAGCACGCCAGAGTCAATACCCATATCATTTGCACCTGCAAGGGCTTCACCAGAGAGTTTTAGTAAAATGCGATTATAACGGGGGGCTTTGTCGGACATACTTCACCTTTTTTTGTGGTTGTTAAACTTTAAAATCGGCTAATTTTACCAAAAGTTTGCTTTTTTTGATACCAATTTTCATAAAAAAACTTTTTTTCATCAAAAATTCATATAAACTTTGCCAAGTTTTAAGCTTTACAAAAAAAATTACATAAAAGTTGCATAAAACATTGGCTAAAATCACAAAACTAGGTTATACTTATCAGCGTTAGTTAAGTTAAAGCTTTAACATTTTAAATGTTATCAATTTTTGTAAATCAAAACCAAGTTAGCTTTGTTCAGTCTTTTTTTATCCATTTTGGCAAAAAATCCTGCAATAATAGTTACAATTTTTTTTACACCTTTAACGCAGTTCACGCTCGTTAAAACCTTGTAACTTGATTAATATATCATCAACTTTTTTAATTAGGATTTTCTTATGTCAGATAAAGTAACTGGAACTGTTAAATGGTTCAACGAAAGCAAAGGTTTTGGCTTCATCGCTCAAGACAATGGCGGGCAAGACGTATTTGCACACTATAGTGCTATCCAAGGTTCAGGTTTTAAAACCTTAAAAGAGAACCAACGTGTCAGCTTTGTTCTAAGCGAAGGTCAAAAAGGCCCACAAGCTGAACAAATTGAAGCTATCTAATTTTAATTAAAATTAGATAATAAAGATAGTAAGAAGACAAGTTTTATAGCTTGTCTTTTTTTTATGGCGAATTTTTGCTATCGTTTTGCGATGATTTTTTTACATGAATATTGAAAAAATAACAAGAAATATAGTATGCTAAGGCTCTGTTGATCATTTAAAAAACGGACACGCTGATGAGTTATCTACTTCCCACCTATAAACGCCAACCAATCAGTTTTGTCAAAGGACAAGGCAGTTACCTTTTTACCGCAGATAATACCGCTTATTTAGACGCTTTGACAGGTATTGCCGTGTGCGGTCTGGGGCATTGCCATCCACGCATTAACCAAGCGATTGCCGAACAAGTAAGTACACTTGTACATACTAGCAATTTATTTGGCATTGATTGGCAAGAAAAAGCAGGCGAAAAACTGTGCCAACGTGCAGGCATGGACAAAGTATTTTTTGCCAATAGTGGGGCGGAAGCCAACGAAGCAGGATTAAAAATGGCTCGCCTATTTGCCCACCAACGTGGACAACAAAAAGCCCGTGTGATTGTCATGGACAATGCGTTTCATGGTCGTACGCTTTTGACCGTTTCAGCAACCGCTAACCCGACCGCTCGTGCAGGATTTTTTACCTTAGATGATGATTTTGTGCGTGTGCCGTTTGGCGATATTGTAGCGATTGAACACGCCTTAAACGAATTTGACGATATTTGTGCGATTATGCTAGAACCTATTCAAGGTGAAAGTGGCGTACGCACAGCGGACAATGGTTTTGAGTTTTTGACCCAAGTCCGCCAAATTTGTGATAAGCATGATTTATTAATGATTTTGGACGAAGTGCAAACAGGCAACGGACGCACAGGCAAATACTTTGCCTATCAACACAGCCAAATAAAACCTGACATTTTGACAACCGCTAAAGGATTGGGCAATGGTTTTCCCGTTGGGGCGTGTATGACGTTGGGGCGTGCCAATGATATTTTTAGTTACGGCTCACATGGTTCAACCTATGGTGGCACACCGCTGGCGTGCCGAATTGTCAGTGAAGTGATAGATGTGATTCATGATGAAAATTTATTAGACAATGTGATTAAAACCCATGATATTTTAAAAAATTACTTATTAGACAATCTTGCCAAGGATAACGTCAATGTGCGTGGGGCTGGCATGATGCTCGGTGTGGTTTTGCCAACCGATAGAAGCATTGATTTTACCAGTTTGGTGGACAAAGCTCGTGATAATCATCGGTTGATTATTAATGTGGCAGGGGGCAATGCCATTCGCTTGCTACCACCGCTAAATTTAACGGTCAGTGAAACACAAGAAATAGGTGAACGTTTGGTTAAATTGATTAAAGGTGCACTAGATTAATATTAAAAATATGGGGAAAGCTGATGAGCATATGGCGATTATTGGCATATTTTGTGTTTATTTTGGCGATAATTTTGTCTATTATCAGTTTTTTACAACAAAGTTTTAACCTATTTTTGTGGGCATTATTAAGTTTTTTAAAATATATTAATCCATTTGATTAACAATTCACTTTTTCCAAAATTTTTCATCATTTTTTCATAAAACTTCCAAAATTTTTGCATATTCATTTTTTATACTGTGGCAAATTCACAAAAAAAGGAAAAGATTATGCAAAAAACCCTATTTTCCAAATTAATGACGATTGCCCTACTCTGCGGGCTATTTGCCATTGCTCTTGCATTTGTTAGCGGAATTATTGATGAACGTCAACAATATTACCACCAAGTGATGGATGACATCAAAGCAACCCACGTCAGCGACCAATATGTCATGACGCCATTTATTGCCGTCGCCAATTCGCAAGGCGTGCATATCCCAAATTTTGCGACACAAAGTGACATAAAATCTCAAGCCAACGTCAGCGATAAAGACTATCATCGCAGTATTTATCATGCAATTAGTTATAACAATAAATTAAGTATTAACCAACAATTTAACCTTGGCAAGTATCTACAACTTGCCCCACTTATTGAAAAAACTGAACAAGGCTATCAACTCATCACAGGCGGTAGCGTAGAATCAACAATAGAAGCAAAAAATAACGTTGAAGTGACAACCGTATCTGCCACGCCAGCCAACAGCCAAGCAGCCCCACAAACTAATCCACAAAACTTAGCCAAAGAAACACCAAAACAACCTGCTAAACCGACCCCACGTTTTTACGATTGGCAAACAGCAAAATTGATTATTCCGATTTCGGATTTACGTGGCGTGACTTTGCCAAAAGTGACGATTAACGGTAAAAAATACACCGCTGAATTTCCCAAGGTCCAAGAAATTCCAGAAATTAAATATGTAGAAGTCAGCCTTGCTGAGATGTTTAACAACGAAATACAACGTAGCCAATGGGCATCCAAGGCAGATTTAGCAGTTAATATAGAGCTTGAATTAGTAGGGATTGACAGTTTTCATGTAATGCCATTGGGGGATAATTTTGGTTTAAATTTACAATCCAATTGGCAAGACCCAAAATTTTTTGGCAAAGCCTTACCGACCAAAAATTTTAGCCCAACAGGTTTTGTTGCAAAATGGCAAAATCAGTTTTTAGCCACTGAAAACAATAAAACCGTTAGCGAATGCCTATATGTCAACGCCACCAACTGTTATTTTCTGAATGGCAATGATGGGAACTGGCTAAGTACCGCTTTTGTGGAAAGTAATGACACTTATACCCAAACAGATCGCACTTTAAAATATGCGTTACTGTTAATCGTGGTATCATTTGGCACCTTCTTTTTATTTGAAGTATTAAAAGATTTACGTATTCACCCCATTCAATACGGCTTGGTAGCGACTGGTTTATTGGTATTTTATGTGTTGTTATTATCCTTTGCAGAACACATCGCCTTTTGGCAAGCCTACAGCATTGCATCGCTGGCGTGCGTAGGATTGATTGGTTGCTATACGTTTTTTGTGTTAAAAAGTTGGCTACGAAGTGCGATTTTTTCGGCAATTTTAGGCGGTTTATACGCAGGATTTTATCTAATTTTGGCAAGCGAAGGCATGAATTTACTACTCGGTGCGGTATTCTGCTTTGTGTTATTAGCCATCGTCATGTTCTTAACTCGCAACATTGACTGGTATCAAATCGGCGAAACACGTGAAAAAACCCCTGAAACATTGGCAATGATGACAAACAATAACCCTGAATAAACCACCATGTATCAAGGAATAAAACCATGAAAAATCAGTACGTTAACCATCAATATTTTTTAGGTAAACATAAAACCCTTATTCTGGCAGAATTAGGCCAACAAAATTTGAATTACATTGAGTTTGTGCATTGGCTTGCCGTGCCTACATTGGGAATCTTAATCAATTTTCAACACCAAATTTGTGAAAAAATTGGGCAATTATAAAGGTAAATCAAGACAAATTTAAAAAAATGGTATTTGACAAAATCTTGTTAAATACCGTTTTTCTTTTTGCAACCGTTAAAACTATGTTACAATTAACAGCTACCTTTTTAATAAACAAACGAGCGAGTTATGGAAAATACAACCACTATTGCCATTTTTGGACATAAAAAACCCGACACAGACGCGATTGTTTCCGCTATTGTCATGCAAGATTGGCTAGCTCAACAACACATTAAAGCCACCGCTTACCGACTGGATAATACCAATCCTGAAACGCAATTTTTGTTAAATCTTGTCAATATTTCCGTACCACCTTCCCTGCCAGACTTACCACAAGGGCAAGCTATCGCCTTGGTTGACCATAATGAAAGCGGACAATCTATCGCCAATTTAAACGATTATCAAATACAATACGTCATTGACCACCACAAACTCGGTGACTTAACCACGAGCGAGCCTGTCTATATTCGCTTGCAACCTGTCGGTTCAACCTGTACGCTCTTGTTTTTGATGTATCAAGAGCTGACATTGACACCACCAAAAAATTTAGCAACCTTGATGTGTGGGGCGATTATTTCCGATACGCTAAACTTACACAGTCCAACCGCTACCGCACAAGACCGCTTTGCTCTAAAACAGCTTAGCAACATCGCTGATATCAAGGATTTAGATAGTTTTGCCAAACAATTATTTGATGCCAAAAGTCATGTTGAGCATTTAACTGATTTAGAATTAATTAATAGTGATTTTAAACAATTTAGTTTTGATAAAGACAAAAATCCGCTACACATTGGTATTAGTTGTATTGAAACGGTGAACCCAAGCCAGATTTTTGCTCGTAAAGATGCCTTGCAACAAGCGTCTATTCGCTTAAAAACACAAAGTAACTTGGATTATTTGTTGGTAATCGTGGTAGATATTCTCGCCCAGCAATCTTGGCTAATCGCCAGTGACGACACCCAAAATTCGTTCATGACTCAAGTGTTTCATAGTGAAATGCAGGATAATTTGTTAAGCATTGGCAATAAGGTGAGCCGAAAAAAACAAATCGTCCCTGCGTTAGAAAACTTTCTTGCCGAACGTTAGTTTTTATTGGATTTTAAAAAGAAAACCGTTCGTCTTGAGCTTGTCGAAGTGTCGGTTTCTGTTATGGTGTTATGGTTCAACAAACTCAAGACGAACGGAAGCATTTTATTTAACACCTAATTAATGCTTATTTGGTAAATCTACGCCTAACATTTCTAACAATGCCGACATGCTCGCCGAAACGGTGATGTTTGGATTGGTTACCAAACCAAGGTAGCGTTGCATTTCAATCGGTTCATTCATACTCACGATTTGCAAATCTGAGCTAATCAAGGTTTCGGGCAATACCGACCAACCAAGCCCCACTGATACCAGCATACGGATAGACTCTAGCGGATTGGTGGACATGGTTGCATAGGGCTTAAGATTATGTTTAGCAAATTCTGACAGCGTGATTTGACTAGTAAACGTATTTGCCGCAGGTAAAATCGCAGGATAATTTGCTAATAGTTCTAAGGTTACATTGCTTTTTTGTGCCAAAGATGACAAAGTTCCTGTTACAAAATGTAAAGGGTCAGACCACAATGTATGATAATTCAAACGCTTATCATAAACAGGCGGTAGGGTCAAAAACGCCATAGACAAATCACCGTCTAGTACCGCTTTGTGTGCCTGTTCGCTATCCACAAAATGCACTTCTAACTGTACGGTTGGGTAGTTTTGGATAAATTGTTTTAACACAGCGGGTAAATGGTGCAAACCGATGTGGTGGCTCGTACCGATGACGAGTTTACCCGAAACGGATTGTTGACGATTTTTTAAATTAATTTTTAGATTATCATAATCATCCAACCAGCGTCTAGCGTGTGGCATCAGGTCATGAGCGGCTTGGGTTGGAATAATGCCACGTCCCACGGTGTCAAAAAGAGTTACATTAAATTCATCTTCAAGATTTTTGATGCGTTTTGACACGGCGGGTTGCGTGATAAATAGTTTGTCCGCCGCTTGTGAGATACTGCCTGTCTGCATGACTGCCAAAAAGGTGTTGAGATTGGTGGTGTTCATCAACTGCGTCCTATTTTCGCATAAATAAAAGTTTGTAAAATTTTTGAATCTATTACATATTATTATATAGAAGTTGGGATAAATTGCAAGGTTTTGATAAGGATAATCTGTAAAAAATCTGAAAAAAACGCAAAATCTTTGGGTTATAAAAATTTTGCGTTGTGATGATAAGATCAAAATAAAGGTTCAGGAATATAAGGTATTCCGCCTGCTTCCAAAGTATCAAAATTGGTACAACTGCTTACAGGACGCTTATCTTCATAAACTAAATCCCCCAATTTATCTTTAACTGTATAAGAAATTTGAATTTGGTCTTCTTTGATTATTGTAGCAAGCATTTCTCGACCATACTCATTGGTTTTCGTACCCAGATCATAAAGTGCTTTGCAGGAGGAAATAAAGCCAACGGTTTTCATTTTCTTAATGATTTCTGGGGGATATTGTGATTTTGTGAAATTTTTAAGTTTAATTTGATAATTAATCACAGGATAATTATTTTCAATATTAAGTGACATTTCAGAGGCAACGTTGGCAGGCAATTTATCATAAATCGGTTTTTTCAATTCCGTACGAATTTGTTCCGCAAGTTTTTTATCTTGATATTTTGGATAACCGTAATACAACGCTCCAAAAATTGCAAGTAAAATTATCAATCTCATTTTATAACGCCTTTAATAACTCTAAAAAATAACAGCATATTCTACCCCCCATTTAAAATTTATCAATAAAAATTTCAAGAGTTTTTTGGTTAATAATTGTGAAAAACTGGCAATCGCTTTTATTTTTGCCAAAATTTTTGTTATAATCAAATTAAAAGTTGGGCAAAAATCATTCCAAAAAGTTATAAAATCAATAAAAATCATAAAAAACGCAAAATCTTTGGGCGACAAAAATTTTGCGTTTTTAAATTTTCAAAAATTCATTAAATTAGGTAAAATAACCGTTTAATTCTTCAGTTTCATACGCTTCAAGTAATTCATCATAACCAACCGTCCAACTATCAAACATCACCACAGGTAATTCTAAGCCTTCTTTTTTAAATTCTGCTAAAATATCAGCATCTTCATTGATTTGGCTTACCGCATCGTTAGAATATTTAGCCATTTCTTTGTCAATCTCTCCAAAAAAAACAACGTCATCAATTCCACCGTTTTCCGCAACCATTTCAAGGGCTTTTAGGGATTTTTCACAGTTAGGTTTTACAAAAACCTGTACAAGAGCAGACATACTATCTCCTATCCTTTGTCTATTAAGTTAAAAAGTAAAATACTTGCTCATTTTACCCCCCCCACACCCAAAAAAGCAATAGCCTGTCAATTTATTTTTTGTTACCATTGTCAAAAAAAGCCTAACATTCCGAAATGTTTTTAAATTTATAAAAATCATCAATTAAATTTATAAAAATTTTCTGTTATAATGACACTCTAAACGTAATTTGATAACAAATTTTTTACAAAACTTTTAAAGGATACCCAACGCATGACAGGCAAAACCCTTTACGATAAACTTTGGGACGACCATTTGGTCAAAGAGCGTGATGACGGCTCGGCACTGATTTATATTGACCGTCAATTATTGCACGAGGTAACCAGTCCGCAGGCGTTTGAGGGCTTGACTTTGGCAAATCGTACCCCTTGGCGTTTGTCGGCAAATATTGCCACGCCTGACCACAACGTACCAACATCGGCTAAAGAACGCTCACAAGGTATTTCAGGCATTGAAGACGACACTTCTCGCATTCAAGTCAAAACGCTTGATGATAATTGCAATGCCTTTGATATTGTGCAATTTGGCATTAATGACGAACGCCAAGGCATCGTTCATGTGGTTGGACCTGAACAGGGGCTGACCTTACCTGGTATGACGGTGGTCTGTGGCGATAGCCATACCGCAACGCATGGGGCATTGGGCTGTCTGGCTCACGGCATTGGCACATCTGAGGTGGAACATGTGCTTGCGACCCAATGCCTTGTCGCCAAAAAAATGAAAAATATGCTTGTGTGTGTGGACGGCAAACTTGGCAAAGGCGTAACGCCCAAAGATGTGATTTTGGCGATTATTGGCAAAATTGGCACGGCAGGCGGGACGGGCTATGCCATTGAGTTTGGTGGACAAGTGTTCCGTGATATGTCCATTGAAGGGCGTATGACTGTGTGTAATATGGCGATTGAAGGCGGTGCAAGGGTCGGGCTTGTGGCAGTGGACGACAAAACCATAGACTATGTCAAAGGTCGCCCCTATGCACCGACAGGCGATGAGTGGGACAAGGCGGTTGCCTATTGGAACACCCTAAAATCGGATAATGACGCTCATTTTGATGCGGTGGTGGTGCTAAATGGCGATGAGATTGAACCGCAAATCTCGTGGGGGACTTCGCCTGAAATGGTGGTTGCTGTGTCGCAAAATGTGCCAACACTGGATATGGCAAAAGATGAAGTGCAAAAAAGCGACTGGGAGCGTGCTTATCGGTATATGGGCCTCTCGGCAGGTCAGTCGCTGTCGGACATTCGCCTTGACCGTGTGTTTATCGGCTCGTGTACCAATTCTCGCATTGAAGATTTGCGAGAAGTTGCTAAAATCGTGGCAGGTAAAAAAGTCGCCCTAACCATTAAACAAGCGATGATTGTGGCAGGTTCGGGTCTTGTCAAAAAACAAGCCGAAAAAGAGGGTTTGGATAAGATTTTTGTGGACGCAGGTTTTGAGTGGCGGCAGCCGGGCTGTTCTATGTGCCTTGCGATGAACGCCGACAAACTGCAAGCAGGCGAGCATTGTGCCAGTACATCAAACCGTAACTTTGAAGGTCGTCAAGGTAATGGTGGTCGCACGCACCTAGTGTCCCCTGCCATGGCGGCAGCGGCGGCGATAGCGGGGCATTTTGTAGATGTGCGATTGGTTTAATATCATTCTAATTATCTAAATTTTGTTTGACTTGATTTCTTAACTTGTTGTAGTATTATGTTTTTAAGTAATTTTTTGTTAGAGGAACTGCTATGGTGAAAAAAATTTTCTATATGCTTATTTGTTTAAGTTTTGTTTTGTTTTCTTCTGTTTCTTTTGCTGGTAAAAAAACTCCAAAAAAAAATTGGTCGAACAACAACAGTTCAAACTACCAAAGCATCCAGTGTAGCTAATAGTACACCTGCTAGGGTTACTAACGGTGCTGTTTATAAGACTGATGCTGAGGCTACCAAAGGTGCTACTGCGTTGGGGTATACTAAAACTAATTATAGAACCAAAAGTGGTGCAGTTGTATTTAAAAAAGGTAATAGTTATATTTCAAGAGATGTAGATGGGCATAATGGCGGTGCTTGGAAAGAAGCATCGTCACCTGAAAAATTAAATAGCAAAGATACAAGAAACGGTACTTTTGATGTTAATATGAACAGAATTGGAGATTAAGTGATGAATGATTTTTTTGATTTTTATAGAAATGTAACATTCTCTCAAAATTATGATGAAAATTCCTTTATTGGTAAATGGATTGATTACAGTATTTGGTCTGATGAAGAGTATTTGAAGTTAGAAAATTCACTTCTTAATATTCAAAAAGAATATCCATACCCCAATGATTTGCCAAGAGAAATAGTTGTATGCCTATTTCGAATTATCGAACTAATGATAGTGCCAAATTGGTTAGATTTTAACATTGAAAAATCTAATCCAAATGATAGCAGTGATATTTTTGATAGATTTGAGCGATTAAAAGTTATTTCTTGGTGTATATTATCTGGTAATGATATAAAGGAAATAGAATTTGGCTACAATCCTAGTTGATGTATTTTTATTTTATTCAAAAATAAGGCAGTCTATTAAATAGGCTTTGCCTTATTTTTAAAATCAAAAAAAATTATAATAAGTTAAGATTTTTTAATTTTAAAAGTTCAATAAACGGAGTATATAATGCCTTTTACAGTCGCCCAAATTGTGGGAGTGGCACAACAATTAGACACAAGTCATCAATTGTAAATTATTGAGCAGTTACAAAAATTGGTGGAACAAAAACCGCTTGACGATTTTTCGCAATACACCAAATTATCACGATTAAAATACCGTCCAGATGTTGTTGTTGGAAATTCTGATGATTTGGAAATTAAACTTGGAGCTTTTATGAAAAAATTATTATTAGTACTACCGATGTTAAGTCTTTTAAGTGCTTGTGTTATTACAGACCCTACTGGCAAGGTTGTACCGATTGTCATACAAACGCCAAGCCCCCAAGCGGTGATTATCAATGGTCAAATCAAAGACCCCAACGCACCGATTTATGTGTGTCAAATTAAGCCGTTTATAGATACTTTTAAAGCCGAAAACACAAACCGTGGCAAAGCGATTTTGGACACCCAAAAACAATGCCTTGCCAAAAACAATGCAATGTTTTGTGAAGTCAAAGACATTGAATGCACCGAATACAAATGATGAGTTATGGTGAACTTGTTAAAACTTTAAATTTAACTGATTTTTTTTGTTTAAAAGGAAAACTGTATGAACGATTTAGCCCAAAACACCTACCTAGATGTACGCAATCCCACCCAGCCAAAAGGCGATATGGTGCTAACTTGTGATGATATTGGCGAAGGTAGCACGCTGTCCAATGACTATGTCGCCAATATTTGGGGTTATAAAGGGGGCAATATCAGCCCTAATCTGAAATGGCAAAACGCCCCAAAAAACACCCAAAGTTTTGTGCTAACAATGTACGACCCAGACGCCCCAACAGGCTCGGGCTTTTGGCATTGGAATGTGTTTAATATTCCTGCTGAGTGGAGTGAATTACCAAAAGGTAAGTCCAATGATTTTGGCAATGGTATTATTGAGCTAAAAAATGATGCAGGACTGGACGGTTTTATGGGGGCATTTCCCCCAAAAGGCGATAAACCGCACCGCTATATTTTTACGCTGTATGCCTTAAATCAAAAATTGGATTTGGACAATAACATTAGCCCTGCGGTTTTGGGATTTAATTTAAATGGCAAAGTGTTGGCAACAGCAAGTTTGACGGCTTATTATAGTTGGTAAATGGGAGCCTAAAATGCCTATTGAAATTGTGGAGCATTATTATCAAATGATACAGCATTTAAACAATGCCGATAAAATGGTATTGGTTGAAAAAATCATTCATTCGGTTAATAATCCATTACAGTCATTAAATGCAAATAATCAAGACGGTTTATTGGGTTTTTTGGAAGATAAAAAAAATTCCCAAGACATTCAAAGTTTTTCCAATGATGTGATATTACAAAAAGATATTGATGAATATTCGTCTTTGGATTATTTGGCGGTGAGCGAAGATAAAACCGATAAAGATTGGATTACCAATTTTTTGGCAATGACCGAAAAGGCATCGCAAAATATTGCCACGCATTTACCACAAAATGAGCGTGGTTGGACACGAGATGATATCTATGAGCGATAAAGTATGAGCGATAAAGCCTTTATTGATACCAACATTTTGGTTTATACGGTTGATGGGCGGTTTCCAGAAAAACGCCAAATGGCTTTGGATTTAATCACAAATTTGCAAATCAATCAAAATCTTGTGATTTCTACCCAAGTTTTGCAAGAGTTTTATAATGTTACCACCTATAAACTTAAATTAGACCCAGTCCAAATGCAAAATACGGTTGCTAATTTGAGTAAATTGCCCATTGTATTGACCGATGTTTCGCTAATTGAACAAGGTATTAAGGTAAGCATTCATCATAAATTAAGATTGTGGGACGCTTTAATGATTGTCGCTGGATATAGAGCCGATTGCAAAATAATGTATTCCGAAGATTTAACGCACGGGCAAATCATTCAAGGCATTCGCATATTAAACCCTTTTAAACTCTAATAAGGCAAAAATTATGAAACAATACACCACCGAAATTGGCATTGTTGCCCCATTAGACCGTGCCAATGTGGATACGGATTTGATTATTCCTAAGCAGTTTTTAAAATCGATTAAACGCACAGGCTTTGGCGATAATTTGTTTGATGAACTGCGTTATTTGGACGAAGGCTATTTGGGGCAAGACATCAATGCACGCCCCAAAAACCCTGATTTTGTGCTAAATCAAGATCGCTATCAAGGGGCAACGATTTTGCTTGCTCGCACCAATTTTGGCTGTGGGTCAAGCCGTGAACACGCCCCTTGGGCATTGAATGAATATGGCTTTCGCACCGTGATTGCCCCAAGTTTTGCCGATATTTTCTTTAATAACTGTTTTAAAAACGGAATGCTCCCTGTGATATTGTCAGAGGCACAAGTTGATGAACTCTTTAAAGAGTGTTTTGATACTGTCGGCTATCAATTAACCGTAGATTTACAAAATCAAAAAGTGATTAGCCCAAGTGGTAAAGAATATCATTTTGAAGTGGACGCATTTCGCAAGCATTGTTTATTAAATGGGCTTGATGATATTGGACTAACTTTGCAAAATGCCGATGATATTAAAGCCTTTGAAGAAAAAACCAAAGCGGATAGACCGTGGGTGTTTAGAGAGTTAAATGCTTAATTGCTCATTAAATATTTGATTGTGTAAGGTGCGTATCACGCACCAATTTAAAATACTGTTTATAATTTTAAATGGATAAGTTTTTATATAAAAATATCATTGTATTTTTATATTATTTATATTAAAGGGTGCGTAATACGCACCTACAGTAAGTATTTAAATTTAAAAAAGGAAATCCCTATGAAACACATTGCAATCCTAAATGGCGACGGTATAGGACCTGAAATTGTCGCCCAAGCCGTTAAAGTTTTGGATAAACTCATTGAACAAGGCTTACAAGTTTCTTATGAATACGCCAAATTGGGCGGAGAAGCCTATGATGCTTATGGCTCACCATATCCTAATGAGACCCAAGAAATCGTGAGAAAAGCCGATGCGGTGCTATTAGGGGCGGTGGGTTCTCCGCAATACGACAATTTAGACCGCCCCTTACGCCCAGAGCGAGGGCTTTTGGCAATTCGCAAAGATTTAAATTTATTTGCTAATTTACGCCCTGCCATTTTATATAAAGAACTTGCTAATGCCTCTACTTTAAAACCAGAAGTGGTGGCGGGACTTGATATTTTAATCGTACGAGAATTAACGGGCGATATTTATTTTGGCGAACCACGGGGCATTATTACCAACGATAAAGGCGAGCGTGAAGGCTTTAATACCATGCGATATAGCGAGAGTGAAATTCGCCGTATTGCCAAAGTGTCCTTTGAGTCCGCCCAAAAACGGGGTAAAAAATTGTGTTCGGTGGATAAAGCCAATGTGCTGGAGACGACCGAACTTTGGAAAGAAATTTTTAATGAAGTCGCCAAAGACTATCCAGATGTCGAGCTTAGCCATATGTATGTGGATAATTGTGCGATGCAACTGGTCAAAAACCCCAAGCAATTTGATGTGGTGGCGACAGGCAATATTTTTGGCGATATTCTCTCCGACCAAGCGTCAATGCTGACAGGCTCTATTGGAATGCTCCCGTCAGCAAGCCTTGATGAAAATGGCAAAGGACTTTATGAGCCAAGCCACGGCTCTGCTCCTGACATTGCAGGTCAAAATAAGGCGAATCCACTCGCAACCATTTTATCGCTTGCGATGATGCTTCGGTATAGCTTAAACGATGAAAAGTGTGCCAAGCAAGTGGAGAATGCCGTGCAAGCGGTATTGGCGGACGACTATCGCACCAAAGATATTTATGAGGACGGCACAACGCTTGTGGGCTGTGAGCAAATGGGGGATTTGGTGGTGGATAGGTTGTAACTGATAGCACTCAAAAATAAGTTTGTTCCATAAATTTCTCCTAAACATCAGATTGATTAAACCAATCCGTCCGCCTTAAATCCTGCTTACATTGCCGTCTTTGTTTTTTGCGGGCAAGGACGACATCGTCTTTATCGTGCAATCCGCCTTTTTGCAATAGTGGATTTAGGGCGAGATAGTTTCTGGGTTTAATGGGTTTTTGCGATTGGGCAATTAAATTAGGATTTTTTGCTAATTGTTTGCCAAGTTTAATGAGGGATTTTTGGGTTTTAGATTTCATTTTTATACTCACTGAATTTATTCTGTATAATTAGCAATATATTTCAACAGTTCATTTAACAAAGCAACATACTCATCAACAGTAATTTGAACTGTTAAAAATTCTGCATTGTCATCAATTTTACCAAAAAATAACAAGTCGTTATCTTGTTTAATAACGGCAATATCCGCATTTTTGGTTGATAAGTCATAACTAAAAAAGTCCAATTTATTATCAATATATTGATAAATTGGCATTTTTTGTTCAGTCATCACATCAAATAAATTCTCAACTGTTTCGCCTTGATAATTTTCTTTTAAACGAAATAAACTTTCATTGTTAAAATCATCAATTTCTTTTTGAATACTATTAACAACCATTGCATAATAATGAAAGCAGTCATTCACAGTCAAACAATGGTTGGCAAAATAAACATTCATTTCAATTAAGCCATTATTGGTAGATAAAATTTCATAAGCAATTTTATTTTTATTGCCAATCATTTTCATCATTTACCCCTTAATACACATCACTTGTTTGAGCGTATGCACCACCTCCACCAAATCATTTTGATTTGCCATGACCGCATCAATGTCTTTATACGCCTGTGGAATTTCGTCCATGACGCCTTTGTCTTTTCAGCATTCAATGCCTACTGTTTGGGCTTTTAAATCATCAAGTGTAAAAGAACGAATCGCCTTACCACGACTAAGCCTACGCCCAGATCCATGTGAACAAGAACAAAAACTCTCGCTATTACCCTTGCCTTTGACAATATAGGACTTTGCTCCCATAGAGCCTGGAATAATCCCAAGTTCACCGTCATAAGCACTAATCGCCCCTTTTCTGGTAATATAAACTTGACTATCAAAATGTGTCTCTTGGCTGACATAATTATGATGACAATTAATCGCTTCTTTTGTTGGCACAAAATGGGGCAATTCATTTTTTAAGACATTTAAAATAAGTCGCATCATCTCACGCCGATTTTCAAAGGCATAATCCTGAGCCCATTGTACCGCTTCCATATAATCATCAAAACTTTGTGAGCCAAGGGCAAAATAAGACAATTCACGATCAGGGATAAAACCAAGCCGAGTTTCACATTCTTTTTTGGCAAGCGTAATAAAATACTCGCCAATACACGCCCCAATGCCACGACTTCCCGAATGGAGCATTATCCAAACATCATCATTTTCGTCCACACACAATTCAATAAAATGGTTACCACCGCCAAGCGTGCCAAGTTGTTTTGCCCAAGTGCGGTCAAAATTACGGAGCATTTTGGTTAAGCCTTTGTGCTTATCAGTAATTTTTTTTAGACGAATGGCAAGGAGGTCAAGCGTACTCATTTTCACCGAAATGCTTTGATGACAATTAAAGCCAACAGGGACTTTTTGCTCAATAGCAGAGCGAATTTTACCAAGGCTATCAGGTAATTGTGAACCTTTAATGGATAATCGCACTGCATTCATGCCACAACCAATATCCACCCCAACCGCAGACGGAATCAGGGCGTCTTTGGTCGGAATCACGCTACCGACTGTTGCCCCTTTGCCAATATGCACATCAGGCATCACGGCAATGTGTGAATGAATAAAAGGGAGCTAGCTTAATGTGCGTAATTGGCGAATGGCATCGTCTTCAATGTCATTGGTAAAAATTTTAACAGGCACACCTTTTGCAACGGCATTTTTATTTAAAGTTAATTGGATTGGCATATATTTTTCCTAAAATTGGTTGGTCTTTTAATTTTTTTTGGCATAACAAAGCCTGTATTATTTTTTAATAATAAAAAATAATAAATGAAGCAAAAAACACAAATATTATTAATAAATTTTAAACAATAAAAATCCTTTGTCCAATTTACCAAATCAAAAATTTAGCAAAAAAGATAAAAATTGTTTGATTAAAAAGAAAACAACAACAAGAAATGACCAAAAATTTGGCAGGTGATGTGATAAAAATGGATAAGCATAAAAAACCCAAGTTTATTCATCACATAATTTTTACCAATAAAGTAACTATTTTTGGCAATGGCTTGATGAATTTAACTTAGGTTTTGTGAAAAAATAGCGTAAAACCAGTCTATTAGCGAGATAAAACCAATAAGTTAGAATCATCAGGTTTTGTTGTTGTGTAAAGATGTACAGTCATGATGTCTCTCCCATTGGTTGTGGTTTTAGCGGTCTGTAGCAACCTTTTTTGCTAAAACGAAGTTGAAAAGTAGTTGAATTTTCCAATTATTAACTTTCACTAATGATTGGATATGCGTAATATAATTCTTTATTTTTAAAATTGCAAGCGATTTTTTGCTAAAATTATTTATTTAACATAAAAATATTTTCTTTTTAGGGTAATTTATGTTAGATTAAATTTAACCAATTTTAAAAGGAGTTTATCATGAATCTATTGAAAAGTCGTAAAAATCTTGCCAGATGGTTGTCGGATTATGCTGTGAGCCACCGCAACCCCACCAATAAAAAAATCCATTTTGTCTGCGTGCCTGTGATTTTTTTGACGATAGTCGCCATGTTGTGGCTGATTAGTCCGTTTTTGTTGTTAGTGGTGGCGGTCGGTGTGTTGTGGTTTTACGCACATTTGTCTTTGGCATTATTTATCGCTATGTCGGCTTTTGTGGCGGTGTGCGTTGGATTAGCGGTCGTTGTGCCGATTGGGTTTGGCGGTTGGATTGGTGTGTTTGTGTTGGCTTGGATTGGTCAATTCGTTGGTCATAAAATTGAAGGGGCAAAGCCGTCATTTTTTGAAGATTTGCAATTTTTATTGATTGGACCTGCGTGGGTGTCGTTAAGTCTAATGGGAAAAACCAATCAAATAGCAACCCATGTTTAATTTTTTTAAATCAATAAAAAATTTGGGTTAACAAAAAATTAACCCAAGTTTTTTAATATTATAACTAATTTTTAACAATTATTTTAATAATAATTTCTCACTCCAAAAATCGCCGTCCCTACTCTCACCATACTTGAACCTGCGTCAATCGCTTGTTCAATATCGCCACTCATCCCCATGGATAAAGTATCCCAATCGCTTGGATTGGCGTGAAACTGCTTGACATTATCAAAAAGTTGTTTGGTTTTAACAAAGGCAGTTTCGCTATTTTTAGCAGGAATAATCATCAAGCCCCGCAAGCGTAAATTGGCTAATTGGCTGATTTTTTCAACTAATATTGGTAATTCTTCAGGTTGACAGCCTGATTTTGTTTCTTCGTCATCAATGTTGATTTGAATACAGATATTGAGTTTTGCCAAATTTTTGGGGCGTTGTTCGCTAAGACGCTCAGCAATTAACAGGCGGTCAACCCCATGCACCCAGTCAAAATATTGAGCCAAATCACGGGTTTTATTACGCTGAATATGTCCGATATAGTGCCAAATAATCGGCTCGCCATTGATTTTGATATCTTTTAATTGTTGGATTTTGGCAATGGCTTCTTGTACATAATTTTCGCCAAAATGCTGTTGTCCCTGCTCTGCCAACACTTGTATCATGTGGCTTGGTTTGGTTTTTGACACCGCTAATAAGGTAACGTGGGGTGGTATTTTTTGTTTTATTTGTTCGTAATTTTGAATTAATTGTTTATCACAAATAAATTCTGAAAAATTTTCGTGAGTTGACATCATAAGTTCTCAAATCAAAGCCAAAATCATGTGTTAATTTTAACAATTTCGGCTATAATAGCAACCATTAAACCCATTTTTTTTGACAAATTTTGGCAAAAATCTGAAAAGTTGGCATTTTGTCGGTTTTCACTCGTATTTTTAGCAAATTTTGTTTATAGTGGGACAAATTTTTAACCAAACTGTTTCAGCAAAAGATAGGCAAAATTATGTCAAAAAAACTCAGCATTGATGATTTATTGCGTTTTTCCAACAAAAACAAAGCGTCGGACTTGCATATTTCTGCAGGTTTGCCACCGATGATTCGGGTGGACGGTGAGATTACCAAAATCAATATGCCACCACTTGACCATCAAACGGTTCATGGCTTGATTTATGATATCATGAATGATAAACAGCGTGCGGATTATGAAGAGTTTTTGGAAGCTGACTTTTCGTTTGAAATTCCTGAAGTGGCACGTTTCCGTGTGAATGCGTTTAACCAAAACCGTGGTGCAGGTGCGGTATTTCGTACCATTCCGTCTGAAGTTTTGACGATGGAACAGCTTGGCATGGGCGAAGTATTCAAAAAAGTGTCCAGTTTTAAACGTGGTATTGTGTTAGTAACTGGTCCGACAGGTTCTGGTAAATCAACCACGCTTGCAGCGATGATTAACTATATTAATGAAAACCGTAAAGAACATATTTTAACCATTGAAGATCCGATTGAGTTTGTACATCAATCCAAAAAATCGCTGATTAACCAACGTGAAGTACACCGTGATACCTTGTCATTTGATGCAGCCCTGCGTTCGGCTCTGCGTGAAGACCCTGACGTTATCCTAGTTGGTGAGATGCGTGACTTGGAGACCATTCGCCTAGCTTTGACCGCTGCCGAAACAGGACACTTGGTCTTTGGTACACTACACACCACATCTGCTGCCAAAACCATTGACCGTGTGGTGGACGTTTTTCCTGCAGCTGAAAAAGACATGATTCGTGCGATGTTATCAGAGTCTTTACAAGCAGTAATTTCACAAGCCCTGTTAAAACGTCAAACAGGCGGACGTGTGGCGGTACATGAGATTATGCTTGGCACGCCTGCCATTCGTAACCTTATCCGTGAAAACAAAGTCGCACAAATGTACTCAGCCATTCAAACCAGTGCAGGTGAAGGCATGACCACGCTTGACCAAAGTCTGCGTGAATGGCTCAACAAAGGCGTGATTAGCAAAGAATCTGCCCGCCAATACGCCAAACAACCTGAAGCGTTTATGTAAATTGATATACTTATTGTTAAACAAATTAAAATTAACAAATTAACCGAGAATTGTTATGGATTTTGATAAATTATTGCAGTTAATGGTGCAAAAAAACGGTTCGGACTTGTTTATTACCGCCGACGTACCGCCGTCCATGAAAGTAAATGGCGTCATTATGCCTGTTGCTAAAAACAACTTAACACCTGAACAATCGATGGCGTTGGTTAAAAGTGTGATGACCCCAAATCAAATCAAAGAATTTGACGAAACCCACGAATGTCAGTTTGCGATTAGTGATAAAAACAAAACGGCTCGTTTTCGTGTCTCTGCCTTTATCCAAAAAGATGCGGCAGGCATGATTTTGCGTAAAATTGAAACCAAAATTCCTAAACCTGAAGATTTGAATTTACCGCCCATTTTAAAAGAAGTTGCCATGAAAAAACGTGGTATCGTGCTGTTGGTGGGGGCGACAGGTACAGGTAAATCAACCACGTTGGCGGCGTTGATTGGACATCGCAACGAAAACTCTCGTGGGCATATCATCACCATTGAAGACCCGATTGAATACGTGCATGAACACAAAGGCTGTATTATTACCCAACGTGAAGTTGGCATTGATACCATGTCCTTTGAAGCAGGACTAAAAAATACCCTGCGTCAAGCCCCTGACGTGATTTTGATTGGGGAAATTCGTACCAAAGAAACCATGGACTATGCAGTGCAATATGCCGAGACGGGACACTTGGTATTTGCCACCCTGCACGCGAATAACGCCAACCAAGCGATTGACCGTATTATTCACTTTTTTGAAAGTGAACAACACGAACAGATTTTAATGGATTTGTCATTAAACCTACGTGCGATTATCGCTCAACAACTTATTCCAACCCCAGACGGTAAAGGTCGCCGTGCTGCCCTTGAAATCTTGCTAAATACACAATTAATCGGGGACTTTATCCGTAAAGGTGAAATCCATGAGATTAAACCTGTAATGAAACGTTCGCGTGAATTAGGGATGCAAACTTTTGACCAAGCCTTATTTGACTTATACGAAAACGGTGAAATCACTTATCAAGATGCGATTAAATCTGCCGATAGCCCGAATGACTTGCGTCTATTAATCAAATTACAAAGTAAACATGCAGGCGAAGTGGATGATGAAGACAGCAACTTCTCATTGCAAGCCGATGAGGACTATAGCAATAAAAGTAGTGGACTATTTGGTTAATTGTAAAAAACCCATTGTTATCAAAAAATTAGGGCGTGAGTGATTACGCCCTAATGTTTGCTTTTATTATCAAAAATTAAAATAATTTGTTAAAATAATCAATGATGCGACGTTTTTTTTATGCCAATCCAAATGTACTAGCGATTGGCAAACAAGTTGAGTTAGACGATAACATATTTCAACATTGGTGCAAAGTATTGCGAGCAAATGTTGGCGATACGGGGATTTTATTTGACGGTCAAGGTGGTGAATATCTTGTTACGTTAAGCGATATTGACAAAAAAACCGCCAGTGTTTTGGTCAATAATTTTTCACCGATTAACCGTAATTTGCCGTTTAAGGTTAGCATTGGGCTAGTAATGAGCCGTGGCGAACGCATGGATTACGCCATTCAAAAATCCTGTGAAACAGGCGTACATCAGATTCAACTACTCACCAGTCACCATGGCGAGGTACGCCTAAAATCCGACCAAATCGCTAAAAAACTCGCCCATTGGCAAGGCGTGGCAAATTCCGCCTGTGAACAATGTGGCTTAAACCTTGTGCCAATGATTTTACCCCCAATAAGCATTCAAGACTTTATCCAAAATTTTTCACAAGATGCATTGCAAAAAAACACGCTAAAATTAGTGCTTGCTGTCCCTGAACGCTTAAGCAGTTCCCAAATTTTTGATGCGACAAAATTTGATAAGAATGCTGACTATTGTTTGTTAATTGGTGCAGAAGGTGGCTTATCCGATGACGAGTTGACATTGGCATATAAGCATGATTTTTTGGCATGGCAAATCGGTGAGCGGGTTTTACGCACCGAAACCGCCCCTGTTGTCGCTTTGACAGCGTTGCAAACGCTATATCATATATAATATATTTTTAATTAATATTTTAAAAAAGGTGAATTATGTCATATCCTGTTTTCAAAGAAATTGATGGCAAACATCCGTTGATTTTTGACCGATTTTTTTTTGAAAATAGCTTAAGTATTAAAAAGAATGTTGCCAATGTCGAACAAATTTTGGCATATTTGCTTAATCATATTTCAGACGGTGTGTGTTTATTAGATGAAAACCTGAATTTTGTTGCATTTAATCAACGTTTTGCACAAATTATTCACCTTGAACCAAGCGAAATTTTGGGAAAATATTTTTCTATTAATCCGATTGAAAGTTTTGAGCCAAGCCGTCAGCAAGTTTTTTTAAACATCGAAGAACAACTTAAAAATCACACCCAACTTGACGAATTGATGATTATTTTGCCGCAAAATAGCCAACAAATTTTTGCCCGCGTTCAAGCTATTCCGCTACAACTTCACCCAGACGCTAATATTTATTTGGGTGTGTTAAGCGATATCAGCCACCAAACCCACATGGAACAGTCACTGAAACATGCATTACGCTATGATGCGTTGACAGGTTTACAAAATCGAGAAACTTTTTTTACGATTATGTCCGTGGTGATGCAAAATTTTTTAAATCATAAAGTAGATTATCTTGATAAAAATATTGCATTAGTTCGACTAAATATTGATAAATTACAAATTCTTAACGCCAGTATTGGCAACTGGGCGACTGATATGTTGCTCAAAGCCTTTGTTACCCGCATACAAGATTTTAATGAAAAAAACTGTCAAGTTAAAGGTTTTTCTCGACTCGGTGGTGATGATTTTGCCCTACTTTTGTTGACAAATAACTTAGAAAATATTGATAGTTATTTAGCTAACTTACAACAATCAATTCAAAAACCCTTTACTATCAATGATACACCGATTTATATCAATGTATCTATCGGCGTGGCATCTTATCATGAATCAAATACCGAAGCACACAATAACGCAGACATTTTAATTAGCCAAGCAGAAAAAGCCTTACGCCAAGCCCGTGGTAGCGGTGGCAATCAGCTTGTTTGGTTCGACCGCCTGAATTTTAGTCCTGTCTTTGATAAAATTCATGTTCAAAGTGCGTTTATTTATGCCTTAAATAACTCGCAAATCGTGGCATATTTTCAGCCAAAAATCTATTTTGAACAACCCACAGATGACGATGGTCAACCGATTTATCACTTTGAAGCCCTGATGCGTTGGCATCATCCTATATTGGGGATTTTGTCACCGAAAGATTTTTTAGATGAAGTTTTAGATAGTTTTTCACAACCATTATTTGAAAATATGGTTGAGCATTGCATGACGCAAGCCTTGGCGTGGCAACAGCAGGGCTTTTTGGTAAAACTTGGCATTAATATTGATGTTCGTCAATTATTACATGATAATTTTTTAAGTTTTATGAAACAAAGTCTTTTGAAATACCCAAATTTTGCCAAGTTTATTGAGTTTGAATTAACCGAAACCGCACCGATTGCCAATAATCATGATACCTTAACTATATTAGATTTTTTGCGTGACAATGGCTTTTGCATTGCAATTGATGATTTTGGCACAGGCCATGCATCGCTAGGTTATTTAATCCACTTTCCAATTAATTTGTTAAAATTTGATAAATTATTTATTCAAAATATCAACACGAAACCACAAAAAATCCAAATTGTTAAAGCCATTATCCAAATGGCTCACAACATGAATATCAAGGTAATTGCCGAAGGGGTGGAAAATCAAGCCGAATATCAATGCCTAAAACAACTCGGCTGTGATGCCACGCAAGGATTTTTTCATGGCAAACCGATGTCGGCGGATGAAGCGACAACTTGGCTACAACAACAATCAAGTGTGGTGTATGACTGATTAGTCATAGCAAAGACCTTGTAAGTTTGCAAGTTTTTCCCTATCTTATTATCAATTATTTTTAATGCTAATTTTTAGCAAAATCATTTGATAAAAAGGAAACCGCCATGCAATATACCGCACCACTTCGTGATATTAAATTTGTCATGCACGAGTTGCTTGACTTTGAAAATCATTACAAAACCATTCCTGCCTATGCTGAGGTGGACAAAGACACGTTGGATAGCTTTGTCGAAGCTGGGGCAGATTTTGCTCAAAATGAACTTTCGCCATTAAATCGTTCTGGCGATGAAGAAGGTTGTACTTTTGACAACGGCATTGTTACCACGCCAACAGGGTTTAAACAAGCCTACAAGCAATATTGCGAATTGGGCTTTACTTCTTTATGTGGCGATGTGGAACATGGCGGTCAGGGTATGCCAATTTCGCTAGGCTCTGTGATTAGCGAAATGATGGGTTCGGCAAACTGGTCGTTTTCTATGTACCCCGGTTTGTCCGAAGGGGCAATCCGCACCATTGAACATCACGGCACACAGGAGCAAAAACAGTTATATTTAACCAAACTTATCACAGGTGAATGGTCAGGTACGATGTGTTTGACTGAAGCTCATGCAGGTTCGGATTTAGGCATTATCCGCAGTAAAGCTGAACCAAATGCGGACGGTTCTTATGCTATTTCTGGGCAAAAAATCTTTATTTCTGCTGGTGAACACGACATGGCGGACAACATTGTTCACATCGTATTGGCTCGTTTACCAAATGCCCCACAAGGCACAAAAGGTATTTCATTATTTATCGTACCTAAATTCAGTGTAAATGTAGATGGTACAATGGGTGACCGCAATACAGTAACTTGTGGCTCGATTGAACACAAAATGGGTATTAAAGCATCAGCAACCGCTGTGTTAAACTTTGACAAGGCAAAAGGTTTTTTGATTGGCCCTGAAAATAAAGGTCTAAACTGTATGTTTACCTTTATGAATACTGCTCGTATCGGTACGGCAATTCAAGGTTTGACCGCATCTGAAGTCGCTTTCCAAGGTGGTTTAAACTATGCCAAAGAACGCCTTGCCATGCGTGCACTAAGCGGTGCGAAAGCCCCTGAACAAGTCGCCGACCCTATCATCGTGCATCCTGCGGTACGTAACATGGTACTAACCTGTAAAGCCTTTGCCGAAGGTGGTCGTGCCTTGGTGTATTATTTGTCGCAATTTGCAGACGTGGTTGCCAAAGGCGAAGACAAAGACCAAGTGGCATATGCCGACCAAATGTTGTCGCTATTAACACCGATTGCCAAGGCGTTTTTGACCGAAACGGGTTACGAATCTGCTAACCACGGCGTGCAAGTTTACGGCGGACATGGCTTTATCCGTGAGTGGGGCATGGAGCAAAACGTGCGTGATACTCGTATTGCTTGCTTATATGAAGGTACAACCGAAATCCAATCGCTTGATTTATTGGGTCGTAAAGTCTTGGGTTCGCAAGGCAAAATGCTGGCGAACTTTACCAAGGTTATTCATCAATTCTGCCAAGAACACGCCGATAGTGACGAAATGGGACAATTTATCCGTCCATTGGCAAAACTCAACAAAGATTGGGGCGATTTAACCGCTCGTATCAGTATGCAAGCAGCTGCTAATCCTGATGCGGTTGGGGCGAATGCGGTAGATTATATGTATTTTAGTGGCTATGTGACTTTGGCGTATTTATGGGCAAAAATGGCGTTAGTCGCAGGGCAAGCTCTAGCCAACGGCACAAGTGAAGAAAAATTCTACACCGCTAAAATCAAAACTGCTCAATTCTATTTTGCTAAACTGTTGCCACGCACACTGACGTATGTGAAACGCATTGACAGCGGACTTGAGCCGTACATGGCAATGGAAATTGATGAGTTTGTGTTTTAATTTCACTTATTGAAAATTAAAGAAAAATTTAAAAATCCGTTAATTGATTAGCGGATTTTTTTTGTATTATTTATTTAACTTGTTTCGCCTTTTCAACTTCCCTTTTATCTAACACTTGGACAACAAATTGTTTATCTTGATAAAACACCACCACTTTTTGAGCATATGGCAAAAACAACTCAGTCAATATTCTATGTTCAATTGCTGTTAAGCCGTCCACAATGTCTTCTTTAACATTAGCCAAAATTATCGGTTTTCCCAAATACCATTTTTTGGGTAACTTAGCCAACATCTCTTTGACATTTAACAAGGCTTTTTCAAAATCCGCTACTAGCATGCGTGAGTTAGAAAACACAGGATTGGCAAGGTGTTCAAGCTCGCACTGCTTACCATCTGCATTTTGATAATAGATAACAAAACGATTTTCATAAATTGCTATTTCCACCAAAGAATTTTGCAAAAAATAAAACGTTTTTTCAATAATATGTTTACGTAGTTGATTGATTTTCATTGTTTTTTTATTAAAAAATTAGCAATTCATTTTTAAAATATTGGTGAATATTTGAAGTTTTATCATAATAACTTTTTATTTTTTCTAAATTAATTTAAGATTAGTTTAAACGATTGATATCATCAATATCTGTCATTTTGTGACTATTGGCATCATTATTAGTGGTTGATTTCATCTCGGTTTGCAGTCTATTTTCATGATGATCATGTAAATGACAACCACAATTTGGGCAAAAATTGAGTGAATAATGTATATTTTTTTGATTAATTTTTAACTCTTGCTTAATTTCTTCTACCACACGGATAGCTTGTTCTTGTGATAAATTCAGGTCACGGCGTAGACGTTCAATCGCTTCAGATTCTTCATGCACGTCCAAATTTTTATCCATAATACTTTGCCGAAGCAAATCTTCCGTACTTTTTCGCCGATGTTCAAGCTCGGTTGCCAAACCTGATGCCAAAATACCTGCAGGCAATGCTGCTAAACCCACACCCAAAATCGTAATCATCGCACCTAAGAATTTACCAATCATGGTGACAGGTGTTACATCGCCATACCCCACAGTCGTCAGCGTAACCACCGCCCACCACATGGCTTTTGGAATGGACTCAAATTCGTCAGGTTGTGCTTTATTTTCTACCGCATAGATACCACTTGCTGACAAAATAATCAAAATCAATAAGATAAAAATCACCGCTTTAAACGACTCTTTTTCACGTTTTATCACATTTAACAAAATGCGTAACGCTAAAAAATAACGAGTAAGTTTAAATAATCTTAACAAACGTAACACGATTAACAAGCGTAAATTCATCGGCACGAAAAAATTGAGATACGCAGGAAAAATTGCAATAAAATCAATTACTGAACCTGTGCTAAACAGCCACGCTTTACGGTTTTCCCAAGCAGATTTGCTATCGTCAACTTCGGCAATAACCCAAAATCGCACAAAATATTCAAGGCTAAAAATTGCTAAGGAAAATTTTTCAAAAAAATCAAAATGACCTTGATAACGCAAATACCATTCGTTGATTGATGATAAAATCACCGCCAACACATTGAGCAAAATTAAAAAAATTAAAAAATACTCGGTATAACGACTGATAGGGCTATCGTAATCGTCATTTTGTAAAATATGATAGATTTTTTTGCGAATATGAGCGATGGTTGGCATAGGTATTGTGTGACTGGTTAAACCAAGTTTGGCAAAGTTTGTGAGATGGGTTGCGATAATGTCTGGAGAATTTTTTGGCACAAATTATCATAACAGATTTTATCGTAATCTGCTAATGGCAGACGTCTATCAATGCCATACCAATTATTTTCTAACTTGATAAAGGTTTGATTTTTCTCATCTTTTTGTGTATTAAGTACATTTTGGGTTTTAACCGCAATAATGTCAATATCTAGGCTAACCAAGGGCTTGGTAAAATTTTGGCGGTCGTGTTGCTGTTCTAACTGTTTGCTTAAGCTCAATAAATCTTGATAAAAGACTGGCAAGGCAAAATTTAGCCATAGCATTTGATTATGATAAGTATTATTATGCATATCTACAGCAATACTTTGATAAATATCACTAACACATACCTCACCAAGCGTCACAAAATAGTGGCTGACATAGTACAGATAGCGATTATCGACATTGGTCGCCAGTGAAAAAAGGACCTGCTCTACGCTAAAATCAGCTACGGTGGGCTTTGACATACTAAGAACCTATAAATTTTAAAAAACCCAATGGTAAAATTGGGTTTTTTAGCAAAACGAATGATTATTCTTCCAATAAACCGTCTTCTTGTAAGGCTTCGGTCAGTTCCATGGTTTGCGTCTCGTCATTTTCGCTAAAATCATCATCTTCCTGTACCGCTTCGGCTGAGACGATACCAACTAAGGTTTCATTTTCACCCAAACGGATAAGCTTCACGCCTTGAGCGGTACGTCCTGCAGTCGCAACTTCGGACGCGCGTGTTCGTACCAACGTGCCTGTATTTGAAATTAATAACAAATCTTTTGTTTCATCAATTTCAATGGCACTGACCAACTCACCATTACGCTCACTAGTGCGAATGGCAATCATGCCTTGTGAGCCACGTTTACGCAGGGTAAAATGTTTAACAAGGGTACGTTTGCCATAGCCGTTAGCACAGGCACATAGCACTTCACCGTCTTCAGGGGCAACCACTAGCGACACCACACGACTAACAACATTACTCTCTTCTTCATCATCATTTTCTTCAATGATTTCTTCATCATCGCTAACATTGGCAAGCAGCGAAACCCGCATACCACGCACGCCACGAGCGGTACGCCCCATCACTCGCACATCATTTTCTGAAAAACGAATAGCTTTACCTGCATTGCTAAACAGCATGATTTGTTGGTTACCGTCTGTCAAATCCACCCCAATCAGGCTGTCACCATCGTGCATTTCAAGGGCTTTTTTACCGATAGATAATACATTGGCAAACTCTTTTAATGCCACACGTTTAACCGTTCCGCCTGCAGTTGCCATAAAGACATAGTGATTTTCAGGGAAATCTTTTAATGCCAAAATCGCCGAAATCGTCTCATTTTCTGCCAACGGCAATAGATTTACCATAGGGCGACCTTTGGAACCACGAGATGCCACAGGCACTTCATAGGCTTTTAGCCGATATACTTTGCCAATATTGGTAAAGCACAATACAGTGGCATGGTTAGAAGTTACCACCAAATGTTGCACCACGTCATCTTCTTTCATACTGGTTGCTGATTTACCACGTCCGCCACGTTTTTGGGCTTGATAATCGGACAAAGGTTGGGTTTTGGCATAGCCAGTTTGTGAAATAGTCAAAACAATTTGCTCTTCAGGAATTAGGTCTTCTCGGGTAAAATCGGCTCGGCTATCCACGATTTCGGTTTTACGAACATCGCCAAAGTTGGTTAAAATCTCATTTAACTCATTTTTAATCACTTGCATAAGCTTGTCAAAATTTGCCAAAATACTTTGTAATTCGGCAATTTGGGCCAAAATTTGTTTAAATTCCGCTTGGATTTTGTCTTGTTCCAAGCCTGTCAAACGGTGCAACTGCATATCTAAAATCGCATTGACTTGGTCAGGCGATAGGCGATAATGCTGATTGTTATCAATCAAGCCAAACGGTGCGTTCAAATCTTCGCCTTCGATAAATTCTGGACGAATTGAGCCACTGCCAGCCGATTCCAACATGGCAATCACACCACCAGATTGCCAAACATTTACCAATAAATTATCACGGGCTTGTTGGCGGTTGGCAGATTGTTTAATGGTTTCAATGATATTGTCAATATTGGCTAAAGCAATGGTTAGACCTTCTAATAGATGTCCACGAGCCAACGCTTTTTTTAGCTCAAAAATAGTACGGCGAGTAACCACTTCTTGACGATGTCGCACAAAGGCAGAAATCAAATCTCGCAAGGTCATAAGCTTAGGCTGTCCATTATCTAGGGCAACCATATTAATACTAAAACTGGATTCTAATGGTGTTTGTAAAAATAAATTGTTTACCAAGACTTCAGCATTTTCACCACGTTTTAAGTCAATGGCAATTCGCATACCATCTTTGTCAGATTCGTCACGGATTTCGCTAATGCCGTCTAATTTTTTATCACGCACCAATTCGGCGATTTTTTCAATGAGCTTGGCTTTATTCACTTGATAGGGAATTTCGGTAAAGACAATGCGTTCACGGTCTTTATTTGCACCACTTTCTGCCATTTTTTCAATGTGATAACGCCCACGCAAATGCAAGCGACCTTTACCAGTGCGATACGCATCTACAATACCACTGCGACCATAAATAATGCCACCTGTCGGAAAGTCAGGACCTGTGATATATGCCATTAAGCCTTCACCTGTGATGTGTGGATTGTCGGCATAGGCAATACAGGCGTTGATAACTTCGGTTAAATTATGAGGTGCCATATTGGTCGCCATACCGACGGCAATCCCTGTTGCACCATTTACCAACAAATTTGGAATACGAGCAGGTAACACAGAGGGCATTTGCTCTGAACCGTCATAGTTGGCTTCCCAGTCAATCGTGTCTTTGTCAAGGTCGGCAAGCATTTGATGGGTGAGTTTTTGCATACGCACCTCGGTGTAACGCATGGCAGCTGGCGGGTCGTCATCAACCGAGCCAAAATTTCCCTGACCATCAACGAGCATATACCGCATACTAAACGGCTGTGCCAAACGCACAATCGCATCATAGACGGCGGTATCACCATGTGGGTGATATTTACCAATAACATCACCGACCACACGGGCAGATTTTTTATAAGGTTTGTTATAATCATTAGAAAGTTCGTGCATCGCATACAGTACACGGCGATGAACAGGCTTTAGCCCATCTCGTACGTCTGGCAAGGCACGAGAAACAATCACACTCATGGCGTAATCTAGGTAGGATTGTTTGAGTTCATCAACAATGCCAATGGGGCTAATTGAATCGGTCGTCATGGGTGTTCCTTAAAATACGGTTAACAAATTCGCCAAAATTTTGTTCGTTAATTTTTAACAAGCACAGCGAATATCACAAAGGCAACATTATAACACAATTTACACTTTTTTTGCTTGATTTTGCTTAAAAATTAGCGAAAACCATTATCGAACCGAGTCAAATAACCGTCAGGTTTTTGCATGGTTAATTGCCAACAAGTCTCCTCCCTTGCCAAATATTTCACTTCAAAATGTGTGCGTTCGCTATCGCTTGGCACGGTGGTTTTTTGCGTGGGTAATTGCCAAATATCTACCGCTTTTTGTAAGGCTTCATCTGCATAATCAGCGATATTGGTCGCCAAAATCAGCTCTCCGCCCACTTTTAACCGAGACAATAAAAACTCAAAAAACGGCATATTTAGCCAACGTTGATTGGCATTATGTGGTTCTGGATTGGGGTATAAAATAAAAATTTTGCTTAGGCTATTTTTTGGTATACCATGCACCACCCACGCCACCGCATCGGCATGAATGATGTGTAAATTGGGTAAATTTGCCAGCGTTGCGGATTTTTGCATAGCGGTAAATTTTTCTTGCGTGCGTTCAATCGCAATCAGCTGAGCGTCAGGATTTTGCGTGGCGAACTGCATAGCATGCTTGCCCTTGCCTGCCCCAATTTCCAAACAAATATTGTCTTTTTGCCAAAAATCTGCTGATAAAGGCTGAAAATCTCTGGGGTGACGGATTTTATCGGCTTGAAAATAGCGTTCGGCACGGTGTGAAAGGTGGGATAAAGATTGGTTTAACAGGTTTTGGCTCATAAAAACTCTTTTTCATCTTGGCAAAAAATGCTATAATTTTGGCAAATTTTAACAACTAATCACCACAATCTCAAGTCATTCGACCCACACTGCAATATTATGGCTAATTCAGAAAACTTTACACAAAACCTTTCAGAAAACCCAAGCAACCTCAATGAAAATCAGCCAATTCAACCGCTTAAATCCTACCCTTGCCCACAATGCAAAAAGTTAACCGCTTGGCAAGGTAATGAATTTAAGCCGTTTTGTAGTGAACGCTGTCGCTTGATAGATTTTGGGGCGTGGGCAAATGAAGATTATAAAATCCCAACCCAAGAAATCGATTTTTCACAGCAGTTTGAACACTAAAAAATGATTAAATCATCTGATGATTTGCTAAAAAATTATCGCTTATCGTAGAATTTTTGGTTATAATCTGTGGTTAAATTTCACTTATTTTAAGGGAATTCTGATGCCTTACAATCTTAACAACCGCCATTTATTAAGCCTTGTCAATCATACTGAGCGAGATTTACACTTTTTATTGGACTTATCTCGTGATTTAAAACGTGCCAAATACGCAGGCACTGAACAGCAACATTTAAAAGGCAAAAATATTGCGTTAATTTTTGAAAAAACTTCTACCCGTACACGTTGTGCCTTTGAAGTCGCCGCTTACGACCAAGGGGCAAACGTTACCTATATTGACCCAAATTCTTCACAAATCGGTCATAAAGAAACCATGAAAGATACCGCTCGTGTGCTAGGGCGTATGTATGATGCCATTGAATATCGTGGTTTTAAACAAAGCGTGGTGGAAGAATTGGCAGAATACGCTGGTGTGCCTGTGTTTAACGGCTTGACCGATGAATACCACCCAACGCAAATGCTCGCAGACGTTTTGACCATGCGTGAACACAGCGACAAGCCATTGCACGAAATCAGCTATGTTTATGTTGGCGATGCTCGCAACAACATGGGTAATTCGTTGTTATTGGTCGGTGCAAAATTAGGTATGGACGTGCGTATCTGTGCCCCAAAAGATTTGCAACCCCACGAAGCATTGATAACAATATGTGAAGAGTTTGCAACATTAAGCGGTGCAAAAATCACCATTACCGAAGACGTACAACAAGCGGTAAAAGGCGTGGACTTTATCCATACCGATGTTTGGGTGTCTATGGGCGAGCCAATTGAAGCGTGGGGCGAGCGTATCAACCTACTTATGCCTTATCAAGTCAATATGGATTTAATCAAGGCATCTGGCAATCCACGTGTGAAATTTATGCACTGCTTGCCAGCGTTTCACAATACTGAAACAAAAATCGGACAGCAAATTGCTGAACAGTATCCACAGCTTACAAACGGCATTGAAGTTACCGAAGAAGTGTTTGAATCCCCCTACAACATCGCCTTTGAACAAGCAGAAAACCGTATGCATACTATCAAAGCGGTGATGGTCAGCTCATTAGGTGGTCTGTAATTTGACTTAATGATTAAATTAATTTTATTTTAAAAAAATTGATAAAAATATGAAAAATGCACTTACTTTAAAAGACATTCCTAACCCCAGCCAAACAAAAGTCATCGTCGGTATGTCAGGCGGTGTGGACAGTTCGGTGTCAGCGGTTTTGTTAAAAGAAGCAGGTTTTGATGTTGAAGGTCTGTTTATGAAAAACTGGGAAGAAGATGACGGCACCGAATACTGCACCGCTCTCACCGACCTTGCGGACGCCCAAGCAGTGGCGGATGCACTCGGTATCAAACTTCACACAGCAAATTTTTCGGCGGAATATTGGGACAATGTCTTTGAGCATTTTTTGGACGAATATAAGGCAGGTCGCACGCCAAATCCTGATATTTTGTGCAATAAAGAAGTTAAATTCAAGGCGTTTTTGGACTATGCAACCAATCCCAAATTCGGGCTTGGGGCAGATTATATCGCCACAGGACATTATACTCGCAGAAGCTTTAGCGAAAATGGCAAAGCCGAGCTTTTGCGTGGGCTTGACAATAACAAAGACCAAAGTTATTTTTTGCACGCAGTATCAGGCGATAAAATCGCCAAAACTTTGTTTCCTGTGGGCGAATTAGAAAAACCGCAAGTGCGTGAAATTGCCGAACGTTACAACCTTGCCACCGCTAAGAAAAAAGATTCTACAGGCATTTGTTTTATTGGCGAACGGCGATTTAAAGACTTTTTACAACAGTACCTGCCTGCCCAAAAAGGCGATATCTACACCGATGATGGTCTAAAAATCGGTACACATGACGGATTGATGTATTATACTATCGGTCAGCGTGGTGGTATCGGTATTGGTGGGGTGAAAAATCGCCCTGAAGAGCCGTGGTTTGTCTTGCATAAAGACTTAAAAAATAACCGCTTAATCGTGGGTCAAGGGCACGACCACCCACAAATGCAATCCAACCAGCTCATTGCCTACAAATTAGACTGGATAACTAATATTCCTGCTGAAATTTTTAGCGAAAATGGTTATAAATGCACCGCTAAAACTCGCTACCGCCAACCTGACCAACGTTGTACAGTTTTTGCAACAGATGACACAGGGTTACAAGTCAAAGTCATATTTGACGAGCCACAACGAGCGGTTACTTGCGGACAGTCCTGTGTATTTTATAATGGTGAAATTTGCCTAGGTGGTGGCGTGATTAAGTGGGTAAATACCCCTGTTGAATGTTAAATAAATTTATATGATAATGAAGCTATGTTAAATCATTTTATTGCCATTTATCCGTCATATTTTTCATATTCACTTAGCATTATCCTTATTGTGAAAATGCTAAAAAACCGCTACAATAACCCACCTTTTAGCAAAAAACAACACCGATGACAAGCTTGCCATTTACCCCACATATTTTGATTATTGAAGATGACCCAGCCATTGCCAGTACCCTACAATTTGCGTTAGAACGTGAAAATTGGCAAACCACGTGGCTAGATACCGTCAACCAAGTCAAGCCATTTTTGCAAACAACCGAACAATTATCGGTTATTATTATGGACGTGGGCTTGCCTGACGGCGATGGTTTTTCGTTGTGCCAACAAATCCGTTTTGGCGACTGCCACCAACACATACCGATTTTATTTTTGACCGCAAGAGATGACGAATTAGACAAAATTATCGGCTTGGAAATGGGGGCGGACGACTATATCACCAAGCCGTTTAGCCCACGAGAAATCATCGCACGCGTTAAAGCTATGCTCCGCCGTGAGCAAATGCACCAAGCAAGCCACCAGTTAGAGACAGCTACTAATTTGGGCAAAGATTTTCACAAAACCTTAAATTCAGGCGAATGGCAATACCTAGATGACGTGTGTCATTTAACTTGGCAAAACCAAGTGCTAAATTTAAGTAAAACTGAATTATCAATTATGCTAACCTTATTAAATAATCCAAGCCGAATTTTGAGCCGTGAGCAAATTTTGGCAACTATCAGCGATTTTCCTGAACACCGTTTAGCACGCACCATTGACAGCCATGTCAAAACTTTACGCCAAAAACTTGCCGAAATACAGCCTGATTGTGAAGTAATTATCACGCATCGTGGACTCGGTTATAGTTTGTCATGATTGAGCATTTTTACATAATGATTTGTTTAATATTTTTACAATTATGTGTCAATGAAGATAACGATAAACTTGTTATCAAGACTTGATTATAGTAGAATAAATCCAGAATTTTCTAAAAAAGGAGCTTTTATGAAATCACCTATCTATATCATGTCATCATTGATGCTGTTAAGCTCGCTCACAGGCTGTAGCAGTAGCCTTGATTTAGGCAAACAGCTTAACGCTCAAAATCCTACCAATCCAACCACCCCTTCTAAACAAGACATCGCCCCAGAGCAGGGCTATGGATTGACAGAGCAAAAACTCACCCATTCCAAAGACTTTATGGTTGCCAGTGCAAATCCGTTGGCAACACGGGCAGGTTATGATATTTTGGCAAACGGTGGTACGGCGGTAGATGCCATGGTCGCTGTGCAGACGACTTTAAGCCTTGTAGAGCCTCAGTCGTCTGGGCTTGGCGGTGGGGCATTTGTGGTATATTGGGACAATGAAAACAAAAAATTAACCACCTTTGACGGACGTGAAACCGCCCCCATGTCGGTAGATGAAAATCTGTTTATGAAAGATGGCAAACCTATGGGCTTTATGGACGCTGTGGTTGGCGGTCGTTCGGTGGGTGTGCCTGCCATTCCGCTATTAATGCAAGATTTGCACAAGCGTTATGGCAAATTGGAATGGAAAAACCTCTTTGGCACGCCTATCCGTCTTGCAACCGACGGTTTTAAAGTGTCGCAACGCATGGCAAACTCCATTGAAAGCAATCAAATTTCACTATCAAAATATAAAACCACGGCAGACTACTTTTTGCCCAATGGCACACCACTCAAAGCAGGCGATTTGCTAAAAAATATTGAATTCGCCAAAACGGTACAAACCCTTGCTAACGAAGGCAGTGAGCCATTTTATCACGGCAAATACGCTCAAAATATCGTACAAGTTGTCAATCATGCCGATAATAAAGGCACGCTTAACATGGCGGATTTTGGGGCATATCAGGTGATTGAACGCACGCCTGTTTGTGCCGATTATCGCCAATATCAAGTCTGTGGCATGGGAGCTCCAAGCTCGGGCGGTATTGCATTGGGGCAGATTGTTGGCATTTTGAACCAATTTTTGCCAAATCAATTGCCGATTAATCACGACCATACTTTAAGAGTGCTTGGCGATGCGTCAAGACTTGCATTTGCTGACCGTGAACAATATGTTGCCGACCCAAAATACGTTAACGTTCCCACCGCCCAAATGCTCTCTAAACAATATCTGGCACAGCGTGCAGAGCTGATTAAAACCAGCAATGTTTCCCTCAAAAACGTCAAAGCAGGCGAAATATCCACAACTTTTGCCCCCGCTCCAAGCCTTGAATTGCCCTCTACAAGCCACATCAGCATTGTCGATAAATATGGCAATGCGTTATCCATGACGACTTCTATTGAAAACGCCTTTGGCTCAACTTTAATGGCAAATGGCTATCTGCTAAACAACGAATTGACCGATTTTTCTTTTGAACCAAGCAAAAACGGCAAACCTGTCGCCAACCGTGTGGAAGGTGGTAAACGCCCACGCTCATCGATGGCACCAACAATTGTTATGAAAGACGGTAAGCCTTATATGGCAGTCGGCTCACCAGGTGGCTCTCGCATTATTGGCTATGTTGCCAAAACTTTGGTCGCTCATGTGGATTGGGGCATGGATATTCAACAAGCGATTAATTATCCAAACGTGTTAAACCGTTTTGGCAGTTATGAAATTGAAAAAAGCAGTAGGGCTGAAGAGCTGAACACGCCTTTAATGAATTTGGGATATAAAACCGATATCAGAGACCTAAATTCTGGTGTACAGGGCATTATCATTACCGAGACAGGTTTGCAAGGTGGTGCTGACCCTCGCCGTGAAGGTAGAGTCATGGGTAAATAATGCGTTATTTTTAATCATTCATGATAATCAAGATTCTTCAGGTTAACTTGGCTAATCTTGTTTTATTTTAAACATTTTTTTAGCACAATCTCATTCCCAGTTATCATTATTTTGCTAAATAATGTTATAATAGCTGTTTTTATTTAGCAAAACAAGATTATGAAATTTACACTCCACAAAACCGATAAATCCACACGAGCCAGACGAGGCACAGTTCACCTTGCACACGGCGATGTCCAGACGCCCGCCTTTATGCCTGTTGGCACGTACGGCACGGTTAAAGGTATGCTACCACGAGATATTCACGCCATCGGAGCTGATATTATTTTAGGCAATACTTTTCATTTGTGGCTACGACCGACCACAGCCGTGATTGATAAATTTGGCGGATTGCATGATTTTATTGGTTGGAATAAGCCGATTTTGACCGATTCTGGCGGATTTCAGGTGTTTTCATTGGGAGCCATGCGAAAAATCAAGGAAGAAGGCGTATATTTTCGCTCACCGATTGACGGGGCAAAGGTGTTTTTATCACCTGAAATTTCCATGCAAATTCAAAAATCGTTAAATTCTGACATTGTCATGCAATTTGACGAGTGTACACCTTATCCTGCCACCTACTCAGAAGCAGATAAATCACTTGAATTGTCGTTACGGTGGGGCGAGCGTTGTATTAATGAACATCAAAAATTGGGTAATAAAAACGCCTTATTTGGGATTATTCAAGGCTCGATGTATCGGGATTTGCGTGAAAAATCGTTGCATAGCTTATTACAAATGCCGTTTGACGGCTACGCCATTGGCGGACTGTCGGTCGGTGAGCCAAAAGATGAGATGCTTGGTGTGTTAAATTATCTACCTGATATGATGCCAGCCGATAAGCCACGCTATCTGATGGGGGTGGGTACACCCATTGACATTGTGGAAGCGGTACGCCGTGGGGTGGATATGTTTGACTGCGTGATGCCAACTCGTAACGCACGGAACGGGCATTTGTTTGTGTCCACAGGTGTCGTTAAAATCAAAAATGCGGTGCATCGTTTTGACGAAAGTCCGCTCGATAGCGAATGTGACTGCTACACGTGCCAAAACTTTAGCCGTGCCTATCTACACCATCTGCATAAATGTGGCGAAATGTTATCTGCTCAATTAAACACCATTCATAATTTACGCTTTTATCAAAATCTTATGCAAGGCATTCGTGATAGCCTAGATAATGGCACGTTTGATGAATTTGTCAGTGAATTTTATCAAAAGCAGGGGCTTGAGAAGCCGAGTCTAACCCATTAAACGTGATGAAAAAGGTAATTTCGTAAGCTATTGCCTTTTTTCTCAAGACAAATCAAGTTAAACAACATGACCCAAAACCAGATTAAAGTTTACTTAGTCGGCGGTGCGGTGCGTGATACGCTGTTAGGTCGCTCCATTACCGAACACGATTATGTCGTGGTTGGAGCAACGCCAGAATACATGGTTGCCAAAGGCTTTGTCCAAGTCGGAGCGGATTTTCCCGTATTTTTGCACCCAATCACCCATGACGAATACGCCTTAGCCCGCACCGAACGCAAGACAGGCAACGGCTATCTTGGCTTTGCCGTCCACGCCGACCCAAGCGTCACGCTAGAAGATGACCTAATCCGCCGAGATTTGACCATTAACGCAATGGCAATTGAAGTCGGCGGTTTGTTTGACAGCAATTTTAAATATGGTAAATTTGACAAAAATTATGTCATTGACCCTTACGGTGGATTAAATGACTTAAAAAACAAAAAATTACGTCATGTATCGGACGCTTTTGCCGAAGACCCTGTGCGAGTATTACGCTTGGCAAGATTTGAGAGCCGTTACGCACCGCTTGGCTTTAGTATTGCTGATGAAACGGTAGCATTGGTGCAAAAAATGCGAGATGACGGTGAATTAAACCACCTAGTCGCCGAACGTGTGTGGGCAGAAACTCACAAGGCATTAAGCCAAGCATGGGCAGACGTGTATTTTTCTACTTTAAGCAAATTGGGCGTATTAGGCATTATCATGCCTGCGTTAAGTATTGCCAGAGATGAAGGGCTTTATAGCGAAAAGCAAGCGATTGTCAGCCACGCATTACGCCTTGCTCACGAGTTTCACCTAAATGAAGTCAGCCGTTTTGCTTTACTTTGCACAGCTTTTTTGAATGTTGAAAATAATAAAAATCTAAAATATTGTGAGCTCTTTAAGGCTTTTTACCAACAGTTAAAAGCCCCAAAATCTTACAGTCACTTTAGCCAATTATTTTTAACCCAGTTAGACAATTTAGAAAACTTTAATCAACTGACTAGTGAACAGCTTTTTGACTTAATAAAAACTTGCAATGCGTTAAAACAACCCGAACTTTTACAGCAACTTTTAAGCCTTGTTAAAGTCTATCAACTGGCTTGTGAACAGGTTATACTGAATAAAATCATTAGCACATTACAGCCTATTTCAGCCAAAGACGTGAGTAGCGAATTGACAGGCAAAGCGATTGGCGATGCGATTGATACGTTGCGTTTGGCAAAATTAGATGAAATTATTTCAGCAAAAGGATAAAAAATGAAAAAACATATTTTAGTGATTAACGGTGCAAACTTAAATTTACTTGGCAAACGAGAACCGCAGATTTACGGCTACCAAACCTTAGCTGATATTGAAGTAGATTTAGCACAGCGAGCGTTAGCACATGGTTTACAACTTACATTTTTTCAGTCCAATGCCGAATATGAACTGATACACAAAATTCAATATCACGGGTTATTAACTCTAGATGAGCGGGAAAAAATTGATGCCGTGATTATCAATCCTGCAGGCTTTACGCACACATCTGTGGTACTGCGTGATGCGTTGTTGGCGATTGACAAGCCGTTTGTAGAAGTGCATTTATCCAACATTCACCACCGTGAACCGTTTCGTCATCATTCATTTTTTAGCGATAAAGCTGATGCGGTGATTTGTGGTTTAGGGGCGTTGGGTTATATATCAGCGTTGGATTATTTTATTGATAAATTTGCTAAGTGATTGATAAATAATTGTTTTCAACTTAAAATACGAGCTATTCTGTCATCAAATTAAAAAGGCAAACGAATTTGTTTGCCTTTTTTCTTAAAGCCAACTTATTAATTTACAACAAAATTTTACGTGGGTCTTGCAAAAGTTTTGCGATGTAACGTGTGAACACAGCGGCATCCGCCCCATTAATCACACGGTGGTCGTATGACAATGACAGTGGCAACATCAAGCGTGGCTCAAACTCTTTACCATTCCAACGTGGTTGGAAAGTAGACTCTGACACGCCCAAAATCGCAACTTGTGGCCAGTTAACGAGTGGTGTAAAGTACGTTCCGCCTAAGTTACCTTGGCTAGAAATGGTAAATGATGCCCCTTGCAATTCTTTGACAGTTAACTTGTTATCACGGGCTTTTTTGGCAAGTTCGCCGATTTCTTTGGCAAGTTGCACGATGCCTTTATCTTGCACGTTTTGGATGACAGGCACAGTAAGACCATTATCAGTTGCCACTGCAAAACCCATATGTACCGATTTACGTACGATGATTTGGGTATTATCATCGGATAAATGGCTATTGAATTTCGGATGTTTTTGCAAGGCATACGCAGTTACTTTCATGATAAATGCAAGGATTGTCAAAGACACGCCTTGTTTTTTCATGTCGTCTTTTAACTCGCCACGCAGATTTTCGGTGTCGGTAATATCCGCCAAATCAAACTGGGTTACCTGTGGCAACAGGGTATTATAATTTAGCTGTGGAATAGACACTTTTTGCAAACGACTTAAATCTTCGGTATAAGTCTCTCCCCAAATATCCACTTTTGACATATCAGGTAGCGGTGGCAAGCCTGCACGCACGCCTGTTGTTTGTGATATAGTGGTGGTTTGTGGGTTTTGCAGTTGTTGTTTTACATAGGCAAACAAGTCTTCTTTGACCACACGCCCGTTAATGCCTGTGCCTTTAACTTGGGTAATGTCCACGCCAAGCTGACGGGTAAGTTTACGCACGGCAGGACCTGCATACGCATCGCTTAATTTAGCGTTTACTTGTTGCTCAGTTAATGCTGAGGCTTGGGTTGGTTTAGTATCCGCTTTTGGTGCAGGTGCTGATACGTTAGTTGTAGCAGTCGGTGCAACGCTTGGGCTTTCTGCTTTTGGGGCAGTTGGCGTGCTTGGCGTGGTTGCAACAGGGGCAGAACCCACGGTTTCAATCACGATAAAATCTTGTCCATTTTTGGCAACATCACCTGAGTTTAACAAGATTTCTACCACTTTACCGCTCGCAGGGGCAGGCACTTCTACTGATGCTTTGTCAGATTCTACCAAAATCACAGGTTGGTCGACTGCTACTGTATCGCCCACATTGACCATAATTTCAGCAACTTGGGCTTCTTCCACGCCCAAATCAGGCAAGGCAAACGTTTGTTCACCACCCGACTGCATTGGCAACTCATTTGTTTGTGGAGTCGTTTGTGCTTGAGTTGGTTGTTCCGCTTGTTCCGCTGTTAGCCTTTGGGGTTCGGCTTTTGGGGTTTCGGTTGTTTGGCTTTGTATCTGTTGGCTAGGCTCAGCTTGGGTGTTTGCACCGTCTGATTCTAGGGTTAAAATCACGTCGCCTTCTTTGAGTTGGTCGCCAAGCTTAATTAAAATTTCGGTAATTTTACCTTGTGCGGTGCTTGGTACTTCTACTGATGCTTTGTCAGATTCTAACAGTACAATGTTGTCATTGACGTTAATCACATCACCAACTTTTACCATAATTTCGCTGACTTCGGCACTTTCAACGCCTAAGTCTGGGAGTGTCATTTGCATGATTTATCCTTTTTTAAATATAAATTTAGCAAAAATTAATTGAATTATTAAATTTTTGATAAGTGCCCAAAAATAATTAGCATTTTAATTTGGTGGGTTACGCCAAAATTATGACTAACCCACTCCTTAAAATAAATTAAGCATTAATGAATAATTATTTATCATCTAACACAGGGGCATCGGCTTTATCTTCAGCTTTGCCTTCACTTGAGATTTGGTCGTCATCTTCTTCTACCAACTGCGGTACAGGTTTGACATTCACGCCTGTGCCTTGAGTAATCGGTGCGTCAGGCGATTGGTCAATTTGTTGCTGTGGGTGCCAAGCAGGGCTAGCATCAGCATCAATACCAAGGCTTACAATCGCATCTTTGACAAGACGTGGCTCAACTTCACCAACATCTGCCAGTTGTTTTAAGGTGGCAACCACGATGTGAGCGGCGTCTACTTTAAAGAAACTACGCAAGTTTGCACGGGTATCCGAACGACCATAGCCGTCTGTACCAAGCGTGGCATATGGGCGACCTTCTGGTAACCATGCACGGATTTGTTCTGAGAATTGACGCATATAGTCGGTTGATGCCACCACGATACCATCATGTTGGGCAAGTTGTTCGGTTACCCATGCCACTTTTTGTTCTTCGGTTGGGTGCAAACGGTTGTATTCATCGCACGCCATGGCTTCACGCGTTAGTTCGTTAAAGCTGGTTACGCTCCAAACGTTTGCCGAAATGTTAAATTCTTCTGCCAAAATTTCGGCAGCTTTTTCCACTTCACGCAAGATGACACCTGAACCGAGTAATTGTACTTGTTTTGAACCATTGTCTTTTAACAAATACATACCTTTTTTGATGCCTTCTTCCACATATTCACGATTGGCAGGCAAGGCAGGCTGTACATAGTTTTCATTCATCAAGGTAATATAATAATAAACACGCTCACCTTCACCGTACATACGGCGTAAACCATCTTGGATAATCACTGCCAACTCGTAGCCATAGCATGGATCGTAAGTGACACAGTTTGGAATGGTATTAAATAAAATCAACTGATGCCCATCTTGGTGTTGCAAACCTTCACCGTTCAAAGTCGTACGTCCTGCCGTACCACCGAGCAAGAAGCCTTGTGCTTGGCTATCGCCTGCTGCCCACGCCAAATCACCCACACGTTGGAAACCAAACATTGAGTAATAAATGTAAAATGGTATCATCGGCAACGCATTGGTTGAGTAGCTAGTTGCCAACGCAATCCACGCACTCATCGCCCCTGCTTCGTTGATACCTTCTTCTAACATATGTCCGTCAACCGCTTCACGATAACCCATTAAGGCCTCGGCATCTTCGGAAACATATTTTTGTCCATTGGCAGAATAAATACCTAACTGACGGAACATCCCTTCCAAACCAAAAGTACGGGCTTCATCAGGCACAATTGGCACAACACGGTCTTGAATGGTTTTGTTTTTTAACAAGGCAGATAACAAACGCACAAACACCATAGTCGTAGATTGCTCTTTATCGCCACTGCCTTGCAATACTTTATCAAACACATCAAGGCTTGGAATTTCGAGCGGAATGTGTCCACTACGACGACTTGGCAGATGTCCACCCAACGCCTGACGGCGACCCATCAGATATTTATATTCGGTAGAATTTTCATCTGGACGATAGAACGGCAACTCTTCTAGCTGTTCATCGGTAAACGGTAAATCAAAACGGTCTCTAAAATATTTTAGATTTTCAATTTCTAATTTCTTAATTTGGTGGGTTTTATTCACCGATTGTGATTGAGCGGATAAACCATAGCCTTTTACCGTTTTTACCAACACAACGGTTGGCTGACCTTTAGTTTTCATCGCTTCACTAAAGGCACTATAAACTTTGACAGGGTCATGACCACCACGGTCAAGGTGTTGAATTTCGTCATCGGTCCAATCTTTCACCATTTCGGCAAGTTCTGGATACTTGCCAAAAAAATGCTCACGCACAAATTTACCATCACGGGCTTTGTATAGTTGATACTCACCGTCAACCGCTTCTTCCATGCGTTGTTTCAATGCACCTGAGTGGTCTTTATCTAGTAGCGTGTCCCATTTTCCGCCCCAAATCACTTTAATTACTCGCCAGCCTGCACCACGGAACACAGACTCAAGCTCTTGAATAATCTTGCCATTACCACGCACTGGTCCGTCAAGACGTTGCAGGTTACAGTTAATCACCCAAATCAAGTTTTCTAATTTTTCACGACCTGCTAGGCTAATCGCACCAAGGCTTTCTGGCTCATCGGTCTCACCATCGCCCAAGAACGCCCAAATTTTACGCCCTTGTTTTGGCAATAAACCACGGTTTTCCAGATAGTTTTGGATATGTGCTTGATAAATAGACATCAATGGACCAAGACCCATTGATACCGTTGGAAATTGCCAATAATCAGGCATTAAGTACGGATGCGGATAGCTTGACAACCCTTTGCCACCCACTTCACGGCGAAAGTTAATCAGTTGCTCTTCGCTCAAACGTCCCTCCAAAAACGAACGAGCATACATCCCCGGTGAACCATGACCTTGATAATAAATCATATCACCACCAAAATGCTCATCTGCGGCACGCCAAAAATGGTTAAAGCCCGTTTCATAAAGCGTTGCACTGGATGCAAAAGTCGCCAAATGTCCGCCTAAATCATCGTCATTTTTGTTGGCACGCATCACCATTGCCAACGCATTGTAACGGATTAACGCACGGATTTTACGCTCGAGGGTTAAATCCCCCGGATAAGACGGTTGGTCTTCCACAGGAATGGTGTTAATATATGCGGTATCAAGGCGGTTAAACAACACGCCTTCTTGTACCGCTTTATTATACAAGGCTTTTAACAAAAATGTCGCACGCTCTTTATCGGTATGTTTAATCACTGATTCAAAAGCATCAAGCCATTCTTGGGTTTCTTGTTTATCAGCATCATTGTAGTAAGTCATGATGATTTCCTATAGGTTGTGAAAAATAAAACAATGTTTTAAAAGGGTTTACAATGGATAAAACTTAACAAAAAATTAACAAAATTTTATTAACAAAATTTTATTAACAAAATTTTATCCCTAATCCGCATTTTACCGCAAATCAAGGATTTTTTGTATTTCGCTAATTTTTGACAAACATATTTGGTATTTATTTAAAAAATAACAAATAAATACTGTTGAATAGCTATTATTGATATAAAAACACCGCTTTGTCAGATGAAAGATAGCAAAATGGTCAAACCATAAACATGTTTGACACTTTAACAAGCTAGGTACAAATGAGCGTTAGCTTAAAATTGATTTTCTCCACCTTTTGCTACCGCTTGTTGGTAGGCAGGACGAGCATGGCAACGTTTTAACCAGTTATAAATATTGGCAAAACGTGGCTCAAGTTGGCGAGTTTTTTGCATGGCGTCAATGGCAAATTCTAACTGAATATCCGCCCCTGTAAACTGCTCGCCTGCCACCCAATCATTTTGTGCCAAATGTTTGTCCAACATTAATAATTCTGCATTTAACGTTTTATTGAGATACGATTGTTCCACACCTTTGCTAAGTAATTTTGCCACTTGTTTGATACCGATTGGCGATTGTTGAACCATTTTACCAAACAATAATCGGATAATTAATAAAGGCATCAACGAACTTTCGGTAAAATGCAACCAATAACGGTAATGTTCATAGGCTGTCGTACCGTAGTCAGGACGAAACTGTTTGTTAATCACTAAATTTGCCAACAATTCAGGCTTAAACTCTGCCATATTTTTACCAGCCATGTCATAATTATCAATCAAATATTCAATGATATGTGCCGACTCAATCAACGTTTTTTGTGCATCTTGTAAAATTGGAGATTTTCCCATAGAATGAACGGTTTTGAGCGATTTTGGGGCAAGTCCATTCTCACGGTCATAGCTAGTCAATTGATAAGGAATACTTAACTCTTCTAGTAGCCAAATGATACGAGAAGAGCGAGAATTTTTTAGGTGATGTAGGTGCAAATTTGACATAGATTTTCCTAATTTTGCAAGTTTTTTTAAAATGGTTAATCAAAGATTTTAGCTGTAAAATCGGTTATCCACTAGCCTACTATTTTTTATGATGAATGAAAAGCAAAAAGGTGTTGTTATTTTGTTGAGATGTGTTATTATTCTCACTTAATTGCAAAACAAATTTTGCAATCCTGCTATTTTTTAGTCCTAAAAACCCAAACCAATCAAATAACCAAAGAAAAAGGTGTCCTATGGAAGAAGCAAATTTTTCAAACAAAACCGACAAAGAGCAATTTGAGCAAGCTGCTCTACACTATCATGCCAATCCTGTGCCAGGTAAAATCGCCGTCACACCAACCAAACAACTGGCGAACCAACGTGACCTAGCGTTGGCGTATTCACCAGGGGTTGCTGTGCCATGTTTAGAAATTGAAAAAGACCCAAAGTTGGCTGCCAAATATACCGCTCGTAATAACCTTGTTGGTGTCGTAACCAATGGTACGGCGGTGCTTGGTTTAGGAAATATCGGACCGCTTGCATCAAAGCCTGTGATGGAAGGTAAAGGTGTTTTGTTCAAAAAATTTGCGGGCATTGATGTGTTTGACATTGAAGTTGCCCAAAATGACCCTGACAAGTTTATTGAAGCCATTGCATCGCTTGAGCCGACTTTTGGGGGTATTAACCTTGAAGATATCAAAGCCCCAGAGTGTTTTTATATTGAGCGTGAATTACGTAAACGCATGAATATTCCCGTATTCCACGATGACCAACATGGGACGGCGATTATTACTGCAGCGGCGTTGTTAAATGCGTTGCAAATCACTGGCAAAAAAATTGAAGAAATTAAAATCGTGTGTTCTGGTGCAGGGGCAGCGGCGATTTCTTGCTTAGATTTAATCGTGGCACTCGGTGCGAAAAAACAAAATATCACGGTTGCCGACTCTAAAGGTATTATTTCTACTTCTCGTGAAAATTTGGACGAAAGCAAACAACGCTATGCCATTGATACGACAGCAAGTAAACTTAGCGAAGTGATGAATGATACGGATATGTTTTTGGGATTATCGGCGGCGGGCATGTTGACCCAAGACATGGTCAAACAAATGGCAAAAGACCCGATTATTTTTGCCCTTGCCAATCCAAATCCAGAGATTTTACCTGAAGATGCCAAAGCGGTACGTTCCGATGTGATTATTGCAACAGGTCGCTCGGATTATCCAAATCAAGTGAATAATGCGTTGTGTTTCCCTTACATTTTCCGTGGGGCGTTAGACGTGGGTGCGACCACCGTTAACGAAGAGATGAAAATCGCCTGTGTGAAAGCGATTGCTGCCATGGCTCACGTAGAAGCCACACCAGAAGCTGGACAAAAAGACACGGATGAAAGTAAACGTTTTGGACGTGAATATTTAATCCCCGGTCCGCTTGAACCAAATTTGATTTTGGAAATCGCCCCTGCGGTTGCCAAAGCTGCAATGGAGTCTGGTGTAGCAACCTTACCGATTGATGATATGAAAGCCTATCGTCAAAAACTCTCAGAATTTGTGTACAACTCAGCGTTTGTCATGAAACCGATTTTTGCCAAAGCCAAAGAAAATCCAAAACGCATTGTGTTTTGTGAAGGTGAAGATGAGAACGTATTACGTGCTGTTCAAGTCGTCATTGATGAAGGTTTGGCATACCCAATTTTGGTCGGTCGTCCAGAAGTAGTTGAGCATCAGATTGACCGTTTAGGCTTACGCATTCAAGCAGGCAAAGACTTTGAGCTGATGTATGCTGAAACTGACCCACGCTATGATAGCTATGTGGATTTTTACTACAAAAAAGCCAACCGTCAAGGCATTACCCTAGAATTAGCTCGCCGTGACGTACGCCGTAAAACATCGCTGATTGGTTCGCTCATGGTGGAACGTGGCGAGGCAGATGGGATGATTTGTGGTACTTTTAGCCATTATCACCACCACTTACGCTATGTCACCAAAGTGATTGACAAACAATCACACGTCAATGAATATTACGCAATGAATGCGGTGCTGATGCAAGGGCGTAATATCTTTATCGCTGATACTTACATTCACGAAGACCCAACTGCCCAGCAACTTGCAGAATTAACGGTGCTTGCTGCCAATGAGATGAAACGCCTTGGTATTACCCCACGTGTGGCGTTGTTGTCGCATTCTAACTTTGGTACATCAAACTTTGACAGTGCCAAAAAAATGCGTGAAGTACACCGCCTGCTAACCGAGATGGGGGTAGATTTTGAATTTGACGGTGAAATGCACGGCGATTCGGCATTAGACGAGAACTTGCGTAACCGTAACTTTGATTTTTCAACGTTGAAAGGTTCGGCGAACTTGTTAATTATGCCTGATTTAGATGCAGCCAATATTTCGTATAATCTGTTAAAAACCGCAACCAACAGTGCGGCGATTGGACCATTCTTACTTGGGGCGGATAAACCTGTGCATATCTTGACTCCGTCAGCAACCGCTCGCCGTATCGTGAATATGACAGCGATTGCAGTAACTCAAGCTCAAGATTTGGCATAATAATTTTTTAGTCAAACCTTAAAAAAGGCAATTTCTCAGGATATTGCCTTTTTTACGTGAAATTTTGCATCAAATTGATTTGGCATTTTTAAGCATTTAAATTTAATTATTTTTTAATAAAGATTAAAAGAATTAGCCTCATGAACCAACCTTTGTTAAATCTTTCTACCCAAGAAGCCGTTATTATCGCCAGCATCATTGTCGCCCTGATGGGCGTGATGATGATTGGATTGGGGTTTACCCCACATTTGGCGTTAATTGTAGTTTTATGTGTGTTATTTGCGTTTGGCAAATTCAAAGGTTTGGACTTTGAGGTATTGCAACAACATATGGCAAACGGCGTCATGAGTGGCATTGGGGCGGTTTATTTATTCTTTTTTATTGGGCTATTGGTAGTGTCGCTGATGACTGCAGGGACAATTCCAACTTTGATGTATTATGGTTTTGAAATCATTTCGCCCAATTTATTTTATCTGTCGGCTTTTATTTTGACATCCATTATCGGCATGGCGTTGGGCAGTAGCCTAACGACCTGTGCGACAGTTGGTGTCGCCTTTATGGGTATGGCGACAGCATTTGGGGCAAATCCTGCAATTGTCGCAGGAACGGTGGTGTCTGGGGCATTTTTTGGCGATAAAATGTCGCCATTGTCGGATACAGGCACGATTGCGTCATCGGTGGTTGGTATTGATTTGTTTACCCATATCAAAAATATGATGTACACCACCTTTCCTGCATGGCTACTCTCGGCAGGAATTTTTTATGCGTTATCAAGCTCGCTACATCAAGCGAGTTTGGCAAATATTGAACAAATGCAACAACTATTGATAAATAGTCAGCTCGTGCATTTGAGTGCGTTTTTGCCGATTGTGGTGTTAATTGGCTTAATCGTGCTTCGTGTCAATGCGATTTATACCATTATTTTGAGTATTTTGGTGGCGATTATCATCACTTATAGCCATTCTAGCCCAAGTATTCAGGATATGGGCAGTTATTTTTTTGCTGGGTTTAAAGCCCCACAAGAGCTTGGCGTGGTGGCGGATTTATTATCACGTGGCGGGTTAGAAAGTATGTTTTTTAGCCTTGCGATTGTGATGCTAGCGTTGTCATTGGGCGGTTTGTTACAAGCATTGGGCATATTGCCTGCGTTACTCAATGCGATGAAGCATCTATTAACCAAACCAAGCCGAGCCATTACCGCTACGGCGTTCACAGGGCTTGGCATTAATATTTTGATTGGTGAACAATATTTGAGTTTATTGTTGAGCGGGCATACATTTCGTGAGTTATTTGCCAAATTTGATTTGCACCCAAAAAATTTATCTCGCACTTTAGAAGATGCAGGTACGGTGATTAACCCGCTCGTACCGTGGAGCGTGTGCGGGGTGTTTATCAGTCAGGTGCTAAATGTGAGTGTACTCAGTTATCTGCCGTATGCGTTTTTTTGTTATTTTTGTTTTTTATTGACGTTGATTTTTGGTATAACGGGGTTTACCATCAGTAAAATTGATGAAAAATAATGATTTTGTTGGTTTTTTAATTGGAGTGCTAGACTACAATTTTAGCCTGTGTTAGACTAATAGCCTATTTTACTGAATGGTTTTGAATACGTTGTTTGGCTTGGTGCAAAAAAAGGTCAGTTATGTTGAATAGAGATGTATAAAATGACAGCTCAAGTTAGTGAAAATCTGGTTATAGCAAACGAAAATTATTGGATTAGTGACTTTTCAACTCAAATGTAATGTATAGCGAAAGAAATTAATTTCTGATACAAAAAGGCGAACATCTTTCCTTATATATTGAAAATGGCATAATCACAGGCTTGCCTGAATATAAAAAAAATTAGTTCCACTTGATAGTTTTAATATTTAAAAAGAAAAACCATGAAAAATCAAACCCTTATCCAAGTTACAAACCTAACCAAAAAATACGGCACGCCGGAAAATGTTTTTGAAAACGTCAATTTTGACATTTATAAAAATGAATTTATCTGTTTAATCGGACATTCTGGCTGTGGCAAATCCACGATTTTAAACGCTTTGGCAGGATTAGAAAACGCCACCAGTGGACAAATTCTCATGCACGACAAAGCAGTTACCAAGCCAAGCCTTGAACGTGGCGTAGTGTTCCAAAGTCATGCCTTGTTACCGTGGCTAAGCGTTGCTGACAACATCGGTTTTGCCCTAAAAGCCAAAAATCCCAACATTAAAGCAGACGAACTTCACCAAAAAACTGACCACTATTTAAATCTAGTCGGTCTTGGCAAAGTCAAAGACAAAAAACCGTCCGAACTGTCAGGCGGTATGAAACAGCGTGTCGGTATTGCTCGTGCCTTTAGCACCGAGCCAGAACTGCTACTCATGGACGAACCATTTGGAGCGTTAGATGCTCTCACTCGTGGCGTTATTCAAGACGAACTTGTAAACATCGTGGAAGACACGCACCAAACGGTGTTTATGATTACTCATGATATTGACGAAGCGATTTTGCTCGCTGACCGCATTTTTTTGATGAGCAATGGTCCACAGGCGTTTTTAGCCGAAATTGTGGAAAACACCATTCCAAAGCCCCGCCACCGTGATAATATTCACCACAATAGTCAATATTACGCCATTCGCAATCATTTGCTTGACTTTTTGGTGCATCGCAGTAAGTCACTCCAAGCCCAAGAATATCGTCCAAATGAACCTGCCGTGATTAACTTCAACCGAGAACAATGGAGTGGTTTGTAATTCATGATGAAGATTGGCTAAACTAAATAGCTAAATAGACCAATCTTCCACTGCCCAATGATGTGCCAACGCATGAGCGTGCAGACGTTCGTCAGGTGACACACAGACCGCCATATTTGCCCATGCTAATAATGGCAAATCATTAAACGAATCGGAATAAGCGTAGGTTTTCTTATAGTGGACACCCTGTTGGTTTTGCTTGCTAATCCATTGATTTAAATGATAAATTTTACCATCTTTAAAGTTCGGTCTTCCTGCTACTTTACCTGTATAGCCTTGTTCGGTAGCTTCTAATTCGGTTGCCAAAATATTGTCAAAAGCCACGCCAAATAGCTGATTGGCAATCGGTTTTACCACAAACGCATTGGTCGCCGATACCACGAGAATATCATGCCCTGCATTGCGGTGTTTTTGTAGGGTTTGCACTGCTTTTGGACGGACAAACGGTGCGATTTCATCTACGATATAGCTTGCTCGCCAATCGTGTAGCTGTGCTAAAGAATGCTGTTTTAAAAAATTGGCGACAAATTCATTATATTTCACCGCATCTAGCGTACCTGCGATATAATCTTCATAGAATTCACGGTTTTTGGCACGGTAGTCCGCTTCGTTGACGAGCTGATTTTTTACCAAAAATTCGCCCCACATATAATCGCTGTCAGTGTTGATTAGGGTATAATCTAAGTCAAACAGTGCCAACTCTTTGCTAATTACGGTCATTTTTTCACCATTTTATCAAGCTATTCATAAGGATTTGCCACGCCAAGCGTGTTTAACACGGAAATTTCAATACTTTCCATTTCGTCTTGCTCCGCCTGCCCAAGTTCATGGTCAAAACCCAACAAATGTAAAACACCATGTACTAACAAATGAGTCAAATGTTGCTCAACGGTTTTTTGCTGTTCATCCGCTTGTTTGGCAACCACATCATGACAAATAATTAGCTCGCCAAGTGGCAAGCTCGGTATCATTTCGGCAATATTTGACGGTAAATCACTTGGATACGATAAAATATTGGTCGCATAATCTTTACCACGAGCCTCCAAATTAATCGCCCTTGCTTCCACAGGCTTGGTCACATAAATATCTAATTCTAATGATTTTTTTAGCCAATCACGTTGTAGATTAGGAATGATAATTTCTGTATGATTGTCTAAATAAGTTAAAGTTTTTGATAATATTTGATAAATTTTATCAATATGATAATAATTTTCAGTATCAGCAAAATTTTGTTGATTAATTAGGTCTTCATGAAAACTTACCACGATGTCTAATGTTTGCTTACTCGTCATTTTTCACCATAACATTTGCTGAAATATTGTCAACATCATCGGTTAAATGTTGAGCAAGCGGTTGTTCGAACTCTGCCAATTTTTGAGCCAAGCGTTCTTGTTTTTTGGCTTGTTTAATTGCTTCTTGTTCTTCATCAAATTTATCATAAGCTTGCACGATTTTTTGCACCAACTGATGACGCACCACGTCTTTGCTATCAAATTTGGTAATGTGAATTTCGTCAATATCACTTAGAATATGCAAAGCTTGGCGTAAACCTGACTGCGTGCCACGGGGCAAATCCACCTGCGACATGTCGCCCGTAATCACCGCACGAGAGCCGAAACCGAGCCGAGTTAAAAACATTTTCATCTGTTCGGGCGTGGTGTTTTGGGCTTCGTCCAAAATGACAAAACTATTGTTAAGTGTTCGCCCACGCATATAGGCGAGTGGGGCAACTTCAATAATCTGACGTTCCAAAAGCTTGCCCACTTTTTCAAAGCCCAACATTTCGTACAACGCATCGTATAACGGACGCAGATAAGGGTCAATTTTTTGAGTCAAATCCCCCGGCAAAAAGCCCAATTTTTCGCCTGCTTCCACTGCAGGACGTACTAGCAAAATCCGCTCAATCTCGTTGCGTTCTAGCATATCCACCGCACACGCCACTGCCAAATAGGTCTTGCCCGTCCCTGCAGGCCCAATGCCAAATGACACATCGGATAGCAGAATTTTTTTCACATATTGCTGTTGGTTATAACCGCGGGGAATAATTTTACCTTTGCGAGTTTGTAGACTAATCGGCGTAAACTCATGGGCAGGTATCGCTTCACTAGTGGATTGATGTGGTTGGTTTTTTTGGTCGGCAATAGGATTATTGGTCAACATTGGCTCTCTTGCAAAACTGGTTTGGATAAACAAATGTAGGGTTTCTGGGCTAATATGTTCACTAATTTCAAGCTCATCAAGCATCTGCTCAAGCACTTGCTCAGCACGTTCCACCGCCCCCAAATCCCCTGACAATACAAGGGTGCTTCTACGCTGTTGAATAGTCAGCTCAAGGCGGTGGGTAAGGTAATTTAAATGGGTGTTATATTCGCCCAATAGGGCTTTAAAAATTTGGGGAGAAAGTTCGCTAAAATCAAGGGTTCGGCTAATAGTATCGGTCAAGTGATTGTCCTTTTTTTGACAAAATTTTTGTAAAAATATTAATATAATGGTTAATATGGTAAATTTTTACCAAAATTCAAGCAAACAGCGTGAAAAAATCTTAAAAAATTACAAAAAAATCAAACAGCTTTTGTGTTAAAATTTAACCGAATAATTGATGCTAACAAATTCTGTAAAAATTAGGAATATAAAATGACAATACCAACCGATTTACAAATTCATTATTTAACCAATGCCGATTATGAAACTACGCATGATGCGATGTTAACTAAAACTTTACAACGCATTGAGCAAAAAAAACAAGGCATCACCACGCCTGATGAGTTGTGGATTGTGGAGCATCAAGACGTTTATACGCTTGGACAAGCAGGCAAACCTGAACATATTTTACAAAAAAATGATACGCCAATTATCAAAACCGACCGTGGCGGTCAAGTAACATGGCACGGCAAAGGGCAATTGGTAGTGTATTTTTTGTTTGATATCAATGAATTAGGTTGGGGTGTACGAGATTTGGTAACCCATGCCGAAAACATCATTATTGCGACGGTAAGACCGTATTTGCCAAGTAATTTTAGCGTAAAAGCACGCCAAGATGCCCCCGGTGTCTATGTTTATAACGCTGATGATATGGAACTTGGCAAAATCGCATCGCTTGGGTTTAAGATTAAACATGGCTTTAGCTATCATGGGATTGCGTTAAATTTGGTGAACGATTTGACCCCATTTAACTTGATAAATCCGTGTGGCTATGCAGGGATGGCCATGTTACGGTTGGCGGATTTTGCTAAGATTGACATGGCACAAGTTACCCATGAGTTTATTGAGCAAGTTCGGCTCACTCGTCAAACTAAAACACAAGTATCGACTAAGGATAAAGCCAAAATTTACCCATAATCGTGAATTTTGGGCTTTTTATCCAAAATGTTAAGTAAATGTTGCTAATCGTTGCAGATTTTATGTTAAAATCGCCCAAAAAATTTTTAAGGATTTGCAACATGGCAATCAAACTTCCCAATCTAAAAAACAATTTGAAAAAAAAACCTGCTGAGCCAACTCAAAATATGGAATTACATGACTTGTTAAATGACATTCCAACGTTACCAACCAATTCGGCAAATGGGTCGGCAAAACCTGCAAAAAAACCATTATTCACCCTAAAACGCACGCCAAAAGTCGCTATCGCCACTGACGGCAAAAAACCAATCGACAAAAAAACCATGATAATGGCAGGTTTTTTGGGATTTTTGGTGGTAGTTGGTGCGTTGATAATGTTTGTTTTGCCAATATTGACGAAAACCGAAGAGCCAACCCCTGTCGCTGAGCGAGTTGCTACCCCTGTAGTCGAACCAACCGCCACCGCTTCCAACCCTGTAACGGCAAATGCCAGTGCGACAGCAGACAACCTACGCACCGAAGAAGTCGTAATTACAGGCGAACAGCTCGGCAACGGCGTGCCATCTAGCACCGCATCTACCCCTGTTGTAGCGACCGAAAACCCACCAAATGCAGACAATTCAGACAACCAAGCAGTCATTGTCGCAGAAAGCGAAACCACACCGCCACCTGCTGAACAGCCAAGCCAAGAACTCATGCAAACCGAACAAAAATCCAAAAAAGGCAATGCAATTAGCAGTGGACAAAAAGGCACGATGTCATATGCCGAGTTTGTCAAAGCATCAGAACAGCAAGTATTTAGTGATAGATAAGCGTTTGATAAATACCAGGTTATTGTATCACAAACTCTTTTAACACAGCGATTTTATCACGGATTTTCATTGCCTCTTCAAATTTCAATTCTTTTGATAAGGCTTGCATTTGCTTTTGTAACTGCATGATATGTTTTGCCAACAAATCAGGGGATCGCAAAATCTGCATATCCACATCAGCAATCGCTTGATGTTTGGCGGTATCTTGGATAAACATCTGATTATCGTTGAATTCTTCTGTGTCACCTACGTCAATCTTATCCGTAATTGCACGTTTAGCCGATGTTGGCGTGATATTATGCACTTTGTTAAAGGCGATTTGCTTGGCACGACGCCGTTCGGTTTCATCCATCGCTTTTTGCATACTTGGGGTTATGCTATCAGCGTACAAAATTGCCTTACCATTGAGATGTCTAGCCGCTCGCCCAATGGTCTGAATAAGTGACCGCTCTGAACGTAAAAATCCTTCCTTGTCCGCATCGAAAATCGCAACCAAACTGACTTCTGGCATATCAAGCCCTTCACGCAGTAAGTTAATACCGACTAGCACATCATACACGCCTGTGCGTAGCTCATGAATGATTTTCATACGCTCCACCGTGTCAATGTCGGAGTGTAAATAGGCGACTTTAATGCTGTATTCTTTTAAGTAGCTTGTCAAATCTTCCGCCATGCGTTTGGTTAAAACGGTGATTAACACCCGTTCATCAAGGGCTTTACGGCTATTAATCTCACCAAGCACATCATCAACTTGCGTAAGTACTGGGCGAATTTCTAAAATAGGGTCTACCAAACCTGTGGGTCGCACCACCTGTTCAACAATTTGCTGTGATTTTTCAAGCTCGTATAACGCAGGCGTTGCCGAGACATAAATGGTCTTGGGAGCAATACGTTCAAATTCTTCAAATTGCATCGGGCGATTGTCCATCGCTGACGGCAAGCGAAAACCGTAGTTTACCAGTGTTTCTTTTCTTGAACGGTCGCCCTTATACATCGCCCCAATTTGTGGTACGGTTACATGACTTTCATCAATAAACAAAAGTGCATCCGATGGAATATAGTCAAACAAAGTCGGCGGTGCTTCCCCCGCAGGTCGCCCCGACAGATGACGAGAATAATTCTCAATACCGTTACAATAACCAAGCTGTTGAATCATTTCCAAATCATACTGGGTACGCTCTTTTATCCGTTGGGCTTCAATGAGCTTGTCATTATTGCGAAAATATTCCAAGCGTTCGGCAAGCTCTTCTTTAATGGTTTCGGACGCTTTTTCTAATTTTTCTTTTGGTGTGACATAATGCGACTTTGGATAAATGGTAATGCGTGGCACAGACTTGATATTTTTACCTGTCAAAGGGTCAAACCACGTGATTTTTTCCACTTCATCATCAAAGAGTGCCACACGCACCGCAAGGCTCTCGCTTTCAGCAGGATAAATGTCAAGCGTCTCGCCACGCAAACGATAAGCCCCACGTCCAAAGTCCAATTCATTACGCTCATATTGTAGTTCAACTAAACGCTTAATTAAGGCATTTCTATCCACACGGTCACCCACGACAATGTGTAACAGCATTTTTAGATAACTTTCGGGGTCGCCTAAGCCATAAATGGCAGACACGCTCGCCACAATAATTGCATCTCGGCGTTCTAGCAAAGCACGAGTGGCAGATAGTCGCATTTGATCAATATGGTCATTGATTGCACTGTCTTTTTCAATAAACGTATCACTTGCAGGCACATAGGCTTCGGGCTGATAATAATCGTAATAACTGACGAAATATTCCACCGCATTATTAGGAAAAAATGCCTTAAACTCGCCGTATAATTGGGCAGCTAGCGTTTTGTTGTGTGCCATGATAACGGCAGGGCGACCGCTTTTGGCAATCACTTGTGCCATGGTGTAGGTCTTGCCTGAACCTGTTACGCCAAGCAAAAGTTGGTCGTGATAGTCTTTGTCAATACCGTCCAATAATTTGGCAATCGCTTCTGGCTGGTCCCCTGATGGAGAATATTCAGTCACCATTTCAAAGGGACGATTTTCTACTTGCGTCCCTGAGAGATTGACGCCTGTGCGGACGGCTTCGTCTTGGAGTTGGCGGGAGAGTTGGTTTAGTTGAACTTCAGAGCGGGTTTGTTTAGGTGGTCGCATAATAGTGTCTTTTTTGTTAAAAATAAACAATTTTATGGGGTTTTTTTACCAAATTAAAACCTATTTTTAACATTTAACATCAACTATCCAACGAAAACTCTTCGGCATAAGTGTTCCACCCCAACTTCGTGCGACACGCCTCAAAAAAATCTACATCAAGTGGGTGGAGCAAGGTTAATTTATCAGGGTGTTTACGGATTATCAACCGTTGATTTTGATTTAATGGCACTGACGCTTTACCGTCTGCACTGACCATAGGTTGGGTGCGATTGTCTTTATGAATACGGATTTTAATCACACTACTACCACTCACTACAATCGGACGGCTAGACAAGGTATGCGGATGCATGGGCACAAGACTAATCGCATCAAGGCTTGGGTGCAAAATCGCCCCGCCCCCCGACAACGCATATGCTGTTGACCCTGTCGGCGTGGACACAATCAAACCATCACTATGCTGACGATACACATCCAAACCGTCAATTTTTAGATTAAAATCAAGCATATGCACCGATTTTCCTGCGTGCAACACCACATCATTTAACGCCATATCTTCATAAATCACATGGCTACCTTGCCAAATCTCCATTTTTAACAAAAAACGGTGGTCCAATTGGTAAGACCCATTTAAAATATTGCTAAGCTGATTTGGTAAATCGTCAGGATTAATATCCGCTAAAAAACCCAAACGTCCACGATTCACCCCCACCACAGGCACAGGATATTTTGCCAACACTTGGGCTGACTGCAACAGCGAACCATCACCACCAACTACCACCACCAAATCACAGTTTCCACCCAACAAATTGCGTTCAACCACTTCGATATTACCAAGCCGAGCCGTGTCCATTGACGGCAAGCGATAAGTTTGATGATCAATCAAAATCGGCAAATTTTGCTGATGAAAAAAATCACAAAGTTGATAAATACTGATTAAAATCGTGGCTTTATTGGCTCGTCCCATGATACCAATACGGCGAAAGGCAGGGTTTTTGATGATTTCGCTACTCATATTTTTTCAGATAAAGTTAAAAAAGACAGCTTATTTTAGCATAATTTAGCCAAATTCTTTACAGAGTTTGGGTATTTTTTTGGTGGTTTTGTCAATTTGTTGAAGTTTTGTTTAACTTTGCGAAACAAGTCTTTAAATTTTTGCCATTTTCCCCATTAATTCTAATAACAAAAAAAATTCTTAAAATATTGCTAAAAAAACTGTACAAATGGTAATTTTTTTGTTAAGTTAAGGCTTTAAAAAATTTCATTAAAATTTTAAACAGGTAGGAAATTGTTTATGGCAAATCCGATTTTATCTAGTGTAGATATGGCGGTCAGCACGACACCGATGACCATTCAGGGTGTGGTACGCAAGACAGCATTTTTGTTGGGTATCTCTGCATTTACAGGCATCAGCTTTTTTATGTTTGCGGTATTGGCAGGGTTAAGTAGTGGCTTTATTTATGGGGCAAGCCTTGTCAGTATTTTGGTGGCGTTTATCATGGGTTTTGTGGTGATGTCAAAACCACATCTTGGTAAAGTGTTAGCCGTACCGTATGCGATTTTTGAAGGGATTTTAATTGGGGCGATTTCGTTATTCGTTACCACCCAATTTCCCACTGTTGCAGTCACCGCAATGGTTGCAACCTTTGTTACCGCAGGCGTGATGTTGGCGTTATACCGTGCCAATGTGATTAAAGTTACCGAAAAATTCCGCTCGGTGATGATGTCAGCAATTATCGCGATCAGCCTTGTGTATTTGGTGCAAATCGGCTTGAGCCTATTTGGTAACTCTATTCCGTATCTATTTAGTGGTGGTGCAACGGCGGTAGCGTTTAGCTTGTTAGTCGTTGTGATTGCATCATTTAGCTTGTTATTGGACTTTGATAATGTAGAACGGGCTTATCAATCAGGCGTGGACAAAAGTTTTGAATGGGTACTCAGCATTGGTATTTTATCAACGTTGGTTTGGATGTACATTGAGTTTGTACGTTTGTTAAGAAATTTACAAGACTAACTTTCACTCATCATGATAATCAAAAACACGATAATCGCAAAATTATCGTGTTTTTTTATGTCAACAGTTATGCTAAAATGCAAAAGTACATTTTTTAAATCAACCCAACCCACCCAAATAAATCCCAAATAAAAAATAAAAAAGGAAATTTGATGAAAAATTTTAGCAAAATCCTAACCTTAACCGCCCTGTTATCCGCTCTTAGTATGTCTGCCATGGCTTGCGAACTTGAAGACGATTATCAATTATCACAAGGTTTGAGCTTTGACTATTATTGCGAATTTAGCGATGATGAAAAAAACGCCGTTGCTTTGGCTTATCGTGAATTAGCAAAATCCGATGACGTGCGATACGGTTTTGTCAATCGTCAAGGCAAGTTGGTTATCCCTGCGATTTTTGAAGAAGCTAATCCATTTTCCGAAGGTTTGGCATTGGTTTACAAAAAAGACCAACCGATGTTTATTGACAAAACAGGCAAAGTGGCGATTGCCTTAACCGATTTTGACGAAGTGCATGATTTTAGCGAAGGTTATGCGGTGTCAAAAAAAGACGGTAAATGGGGTTATTTGGATAAAAAAGGCAACTTTGCCATTGAGCCAACTTATGACGATGCCTATGGCTTTAGCGAAGGTTTGGCGTTAGTATTAAAAGACGGCAAATACGGTTTTATCAACCCAAAAAATCAAACGGTGATTCCTTTTGAGTATGATGAAACCAGTCATTTTTTCTATGAAGATGGCTTGATTTATGCCAAAAAAGGCGAAAAATATGGGATTATTAATAAAAAGAACCAAGTGATTTTACCCTTTGACTATGATTATGTAGACGAGGAATTGTTTTATGAAGACCTTGTACTCGTTGCTAAAATTCAAGGTGTGGACGACATGGGTGAGCCAAAGTATAAATACGGTTTTGCCAATCGCAAAGGCAAAATCGTCATTCCGCTAAAATACGACAGTATCAGCAACTTTGCGGATGGATATGCCACCATTATTAAAGAAAATGGCGATGATTATCAAGAGATTTTTATTGACACCAAAGGCAATGTGATTAACCAAGATTATTAACATTTTTCCAACAACAAATTAAGAAATATGATTAAAAGAGTAGTATCTTGTTAAGTTAAATTGTATTTATTTGTGCAAAATTTTCTTGTTAAAATGTTACGCTATGTTATATTTTCACAAAATATAGATATTTACCGCTAATTTTTTGTGTTTTATCCGTGACTTTTTGGGCTTAATATGGTTAAATTGCCTTTAATCTTTTCAAAATTATCTTTTATATATCATAAACCGTTGAATTGTTTAGGAATTGTTATGTCACAGTTATTGTCTTTTAGCCAAACCAGTTTTAGCAAAAACTTCAAATTCCACGCAAAATTAGCCACTGCAGTATTAGTCGGCGTGACCTTAACCGCATGTTCTACATCAAAGATTAGTACCAACAAAGCCAAAACTTACTACCCATCCGCAATACCGAGCCATTATATCGTGCAATATGGTGATACTTTGAGCAAAATCGCTCAGCGTTATGGTTTGGATTATCGGCGAATTGGGGCATTAAACGGTTTGGACAGTAACTACACGATTAAAGTTGGACAACGCCTCATGCTGACCGCACCGAACCAACGTCAGCAATACCAAAAACGCCAAAACCAACCCGTCAGTAATCAAAAACCGACTACCGCTCGCCAAACCACACCTGTCAATAGCGTACCAACTTACGCCAGCTCAAAATGGCTCGTGCCTTTGAATGGGCGATTGTTACGTGGTTATGATGAAAGTATCGGTACACGTGGCGTGTGGTACTCGGCACAATATGGCACGCCTGTAGTCGCCAGTAAAGGAGGAACCGTGCTATATGTCGGAAACGGTCTGCCTGAATATGGCAATTTGGTAATGATACAGCACAGCGATGACTATATCACCGCTTACGCACATTTGGGGGGCTTTAATGTCAAAGAAAAACAAGTGGTACAAGCAGGACAACAAATTGGCATCGTCGGTCATGTGGCAAGTCTGAACCAACCTGCGTTAGAATTCCAAATCCGCTACCGTGGTTTGCCGATTAATCCGATTAATATGTTAAAATAATTTAATTGATAACCAACTGATTTAACAAATCATTCTTGTAGGTTGGGCTTAGCCCACCCTACGCATTTAAGCAATTAAGATTTCGCAAATAACCACGCATTTAATACCGCCATTGCAGGGTTGGTGTTGCTCTGTTGTCTAAGCCATTCACTGGTTTTGGCAAGGTCAACTTGTTGGCGTTCAGCGGTGTCAATCGCAAGGTTTTGAGCCACGGTTCGGCGGATATTATCAGGATTAGCATCGTGTTGAATGAGTTCAGGGACAATCGCTTTATTTGCCAAAATATTCGGTAAAGCGACATACGGAATTTTTACCAAACGTTTTGCCAACCAATAAGTGACTGATTTCATTGAATAAATCACCACCATTGGACGGTTTAACAACATCGCTTCCAACGTTGCAGTTCCCGATGCTAACAATACCAAATCCGAAATCGCCATAATACGTTGGCTAAAATCTGCCACCGTTTCATCACAGCATACTACCACACGGGCTTGTAGTTCGCTCGGTTCGTTTTGTAAATATTGCTGAACGATACGTTTATAATTTTGATTCACTGTTGGAATCACGAAACACAGCTGATTATCGGTCAAATACAGCTGATACATACTGGCAAGTAGCTTTGGCAAAATCGCTGAAATTTCGCCACGCCGAGAACCTGGCATCACCGCAATCAAATGACTCATTTCGCCTTTGTTCGGATTTTTATCAAAAGTGGCAAAAAAGTGTTTTAATTCAGGTGTTTCCCAAATCATGTTGAGCCGTTTTTCCAACATAGATGTGGTAATTAAACGTTGGTCAATGGTTTTTAACAGCGGATGTCCGACACATACCGCAGGGTGATTGTGTTTTTCATACACCGCCAATTCAAACGGAAACAGACACAGCACTAAATCGGTGGATTTTTTGATATTATGAATGCGGTTTTCCCGCCACGCCCAAATGGAAGGACTGACATATTGCACACTAAAAATACCATGGGCTTTGAGCTTTTTGCCCAAGCGTAAGTTAAAATCTGGGGCATCAATACCAATAAATAAATCAATGTTTTGCTCAAAAAATACCTGCAAAATTTCATCTTTGGCTTTGAACAAATCGGGTAAATGTGCCACCACTTCCACCAACCCCATAACCGCAAGCCTTGACATATCAATGATTGCGTGTAAACCTTGGGCTTGCATTTGCCGACCGCCAACGCCGACCCACACGATATCGCTGCGCAGATTATTCATCTGACGCATAAAATCCGCCCCCAACGCATCACCCGACACTTCCCCTGCGACAATCCCAATCACCAACGGACGGTATTTTGGCACAATCGCAAACGGAGCATTCGGTACATTTTGGTGTGGCGTGGTCGTTATCATCGGTTTTTTCCAAAAATCAAGCAACAGTGGGCAAAGGTAAATTGTATAGCCAAATGCCTAAAAAGTAAATCGTAACTTAACTTAAGGTTATGCCAAATCAAACTAAAAGTAGGTTTTTTAAATGTAATCTTAGAGTGACAAAATCGCTTTTTTGGTTTATAGTAATGTTTTTTTAGGTCAATGGAAAACTGTGAACGCTATGACTATTTTTTCTCAAACTGATAATGCTGATATTGACAACGTGAATTTAGACGCAATTTTACCCCTAGCCACACCAGCCGAGCTAAAAACCGCTTTGCCACTTACCGAAAAAGCCTACCAAACGGTACTTAAAGGGCGTGAAACGGTAAAAAATATCCTAAATGGTACGGACAAACGCCTGCTGATGGTGATTGGACCTTGTTCCATTCACGATATCAAAGCCGCTCATGAATATGCCGATAAATTGGCAGTGCTTGCCAAAGAAATTGAAGATACCATTTATATCGTCATGCGTGTGTATTTTGAAAAACCACGCACCACCGTGGGTTGGAAAGGTCTGATTAACGACCCTGATATGAATGATAGTTTCGATATTAACAAAGGCTTGCACATTGCTAGACAATTGTTGATTGATTTAAACGAAAAAGGCTTGCCATGTGCTACCGAAGCCCTTGACCCCAACACACCACAATATATCCAAGACTTAATCAGCTGGTCAGCCATCGGTGCAAGAACCACCGAAAGCCAAACCCATCGTGAAATGTCATCAGGCTTGTCTTGTCCTGTTGGGTTTAAAAACGGTACGGACGGCGGTATGACCGTTGCGGTAAACGCCATGCAAGCGGTAAAATATGGGCATAGCTTCTTGGGATTGTCATCAGACGGTAAAGTATCCATCATCAAATCTAAAGGCAATCCGTACTCGCACGTAGTGTTGCGTGGTGGGAATGGCAAACCAAACTATGACGCCGCTGCTGTTGCCCAAGCAGAAAATGAATTGGCAAAAGGTAAAGTATCAGGCAAAATCATGGTGGACTCAAGCCACGCCAACTCTAACAAAGACCCGTATTTGCAACCGATGGTTATCCATAATATCGGCGAACAAATCGCGAATGGCAACCGTTCTATCATCGGCATGATGGTGGAAAGTCATTTAAAAGGCGGTCGCCAAGATTTGACGGCGGATTTATCCGCTTTAGAATATGGTAAATCAATTACCGATGGTTGTTTGGACTGGGAAAGTACGGTTGCATCGTTATATCAGTTACGTGAATTGGTAAAAGATATATTACCAAATCGCCAGTTAAATGATTGATTTTTTTAGCAATTTTTAGTTTTATCACATTAAAACCAACAAAATCATTTGTTGGTTTTAACGTTAGAATTATCTATTACTGTCCCTAAATTTAACGATTAAATTAATGCAAAAAGATAAATTTTGCCAATAAAATCACCGTTAACACCCAGACTGCCAAGCTCACCTCACGATGACGACCGCTCACCAATTTTCCAATTGTATAAGTAATAAAGCCCAACGCAATACCGTCCGCAATAGAAAACGTCAACGGTGTTAATAACAACACCACCGCCACAGGTGATGCTTCGGTCAAATCATCCCAATCAATCTCTCGCAAGGTAAACAACATCAACACCGACACATAAAAAATCGCCCCTGATGTCGCATACGTAGGTATCATGCCAGCAAGCGGTGCAAAAAACAACGCCAACAAAAACAATACACCCACCACAATCGCCGTAAATCCCGTACGACCACCTGCCGCTACGCCTGCTGTACTTTCCACATAACTCGTCACGGATGATGTACCAAGCAACGACCCTGCCACTGCCGCCATTGAGTCAGCGAATAAGGCTTTGCCAAGATTTGGAATTTCACCATCTGCTTTCATCAGCCCTGCCTTTTTGGTAACGCCAATCAACGTCCCTGACGTATCAAACAGCACAACAAATAAGAACGCAAAAATCACGCTTACCATACCCACATCCAACGCTCCTGCAATATCCAACTGCATAAAAGTCGGTGAAATGGATGGCGGTGCTGACACCAAGCCTTGATACTGGGCATGACCTGTTAACAAACTAATCACAGTAACAATCAAAATAGACAACATCACCGCTGCAGGTACTTTGCGTTGCACGAATATCACAATCAAAAAGAAACTCAAAATCGCCATGGCAGGAGCAAAATCGGTAATTTTCCCCATACTGACAAAGGTCGCAGGATTTGCCACGATAATGCCCGCATTTTTTAACGCAATAAACGCCAAAAATGCCCCAATCCCTGCGACGATGCCTTGTTTTAAGGTATAGGGAATGGCATTGATAATCCATTCACGCAGTTTAAACGCACTGATCAAGACAAACAAAAGTCCAGAAATAAACACTGCACCCAACGCCACTTGCCAACTTTTACCCATACCTAACACCACGCTAAAGGTAAAAAACGCATTTAAACCCATACCAGGAGCAAGAGCCACAGGCAAACGGGCAATCATTCCCATTAAAAAACAGCCAATGGCTGATGCCAAACAGGTAGCGACAAACACTGCCCCTTTATCCATACCCGTTTCGGCAAGCATAGACGGATTAACAAAAATAATGTAAACCATCGTCAAAAACGTGGTAAAACCTGCCAAAATCTCAGTTTTTATCGTGGTATTGGTGCCGTCAATGCCAAAATAGCGTTGTATTGCGTTCATAATCAACTCGGTAATATTGAGAATTGTGAAAAATTGTTAACCGAAATTTAAGCAATTTGTGTTAATCAATGGTTAACAATGTAACGTATTGTAAAAACCGCCTATTTTAGCGAAATTTGGCAAAATTCACAATGTTTTTATCAAGAAAACCTTCATTTAAGAAAATGGCAATACTTGGCGGTTAAACACCACAATTTGGCTGGTTTGTTGGCTAATTTGTTGCGTTGCTTGGCTAGGATTATCGCTTTGCGGTGGTTGAATTTTGGCAAGCTGACTGCGAAATACTCGCTGTTTTTCGTCAATTTTTACCACGGTTTTTAACCCAAAAGCCCTACTTTGCACGTCTAGCAACGTTGTCATGACTTGCTTTTGACTGTCGGATACGCCTGACATGGCAGGGATTTGCCATACACTATCCACCGTTTCAAACGGCATGGCGGTATTTCTGCTGTTTGCCCAATCGGTCAATGCCAATAAATCCAAACCACCTTGAGCAGTTGCCGAAGGTTGGTTCTGATTGTCAGCTGTTGGCGTACTGGCAGGAGCGGATGCGTTATTTGCAGGTTGCGAATTTTCTGTATTGTCTTGCTTGGCATTAACAAGGCTTATTACCGACAAAAGTTCAGGTTTTATGGTGTTAACATTCATCGGTAAAAAAAATGGCATAACCGTTAATAACGGTTGGATTTTTTGCAATTTTTCTTTATCCATACCACGCACATATAGCAGTTCATGCACGGCGGTAAACGGCTGATTAGCAATGGCTATTGGCATGGGTTTACCCAAACTTTGGTAATAATCGGCTTCTGCACCGCCATCACCTGTCATATCGCTGTCAGGGTCTTGCCAATCTAGCACCGCTTCAGCAACACTCGGCTCAATGCCGTTGGCAGTGAGTAAGGCTTGAAAATACGCCATTGCCGACTTATCCACCGTACCGTTGTGATATAAGTTATTGATATTAAACAAACTACTTTCATCAATTAGCGTCATTTGTACATTAGCACCGTTGAGCGTTTGCGATGGAAGTGGTTTTGCCCAAATATCTTGTGGGCTGTCCGTTTGGCTAATTTCATTATCTTTTAGCAACATTTGTATAATACTGGCTTCGGCAAGTTGGGCGGATTGTTGCATTTGGCTTTGCGATTGCGTGAGCTGATACTCACGGAGCATAACCCGTTGACTTGCCAACATACTGCCCGCCACCACGACAATCGCCACTACTAGCAACAAAATGGTTAACAATGCCACCCCAGATTGAGGGTGAAACGGTGGTTGTAGGGTCATTTTCATCGATTAACCTTTAATTGTTTTGATTCGGATTTTGGTCAGCACTGTTGTTAACATTGTTATTTGCATTATTTGGATTGTTGTTCTCGTTCCTATTTTGACTATTGTTTTCATTAACATTTTCGCTCATCGGTTTGAGCTGACTGGGCGCTTTTGGCGTTAAAGCAAATTGCCAAACAATCGGCTCATCATGATAAGTAAAACTTAAGGTAACGCCTGTTGGCAACTGCTGATAAACGGTTAAATCTTGCCAATTTTCAGCACTATTTTGAGTTTGAAAACTGTTTTGAGCATTGTTTTGGCTATTCGTTTGATTTTGTTGCTTATTTTTGTAGCGATTTTCACGATTTTTGGCAAATTCAATCGTTTTATTATCAGGAAATTGCTTCACCATTTCTGGCGTGTCTGTCGCTGTCCATGCCGTCCATTTGATATCTTTGACGTTGGTTAATAACACGCTTTGGCTAAAATTTTGACTGCCATTTTGTGAATTATTGGTTAAGTCTTGGTTAACTAGTTGATAACTTCGCTGTTTTACCAAGGCGTTATTTTGGCTGACATACTGAATTTTTGTCAACGTTGGTGACACATTAAAACGTGGGTCAGGGCTGGCAAAACGAATAAAACTCAACGATTGTTCATTTAAAGTAAACGTCGGTGCTATCGTTTGGGTTAAATGTGTCAAATTTTGTCCATTTTGGTTACCAGTTGTCGAAAGCCCAATCGGTACAGGCACATAGCTAGTAACCTGCGAAAAATCCTGTGAAAGCTGTAAATAAGCGTACTGCAACTGACTTAATCGGTCAATTTGTAATCTAGCACGTTGCTGAGTTTTGCTTAGGCTATCCATAATTTGCCAACCTGCCAAGGCAAGCATGGCAAAAATCAACATTGCCACCAATAACTCAATCAAGGTAAAACCTTGCACCGCTTGATGATTTGACAGATGTTGTCGCATTGGCTTGCCCCTTAGTGCCAGTTATTGTGCTGTCGGTTTTAACAAAACGCCTTCAATGCTAACAATGCTATTTTTCACCACACCGTCTGACACAGGGGCGACATCAATGGTGATTTGGCGAAAGGTAGGATTGCTATTTTCACTGAGGCTACTTTGAGTGTTTGGACTAATCGTTACTTGCCATTCTCGTCCTTGAGCTTGGATTGTTTCAGTTTTAGCATTGCTTAACCATTGATTTTTAATTTGTAATTCTGCTAACGTATTTTGGGCGACAAAATTTGCCAACGTGCGAGTTTTCATATTGCCAACCGAATTGATATAACTGCGACTGGCATGGCTTGCCGAAATTGCCACGACCGCCAAAATCGTTAAAGCAACCATTACTTCTAAAAGCGTAAAACCTGTTTGTTTATTCATTATTAGCAATCATCGATTAAAAATTTATTTAGTATTGATAAAAAATTAAGAAAATGGTTCAATTATTCATTCACTTGCTCTATTGCCCCTGAACCATTGATAATAATTGGGCTAGCAATAGGATAGATTTTATCATCATTGCTATTTTGTTTCTGCACTTGAATTTGTACCGCCGTGGCTTCGCCTGTACCAAACCAGACGATTGGCGGTGCGTCATTGCCTTGCAAATAACTCGGCAAAAATTGACTATCTTGTAGCACCCTATCCAATGGCTGAATATCCACACGCACGCCAGTCGGCACATCTAGCGGGCTGATGCTTTTTTCTAGTACCCAAGTTGGCGTGTTTTTCTCGGTGTTTTGTAACGTGGCTTGTGAAACATTTTGACTGACATTTTGGCTAGGATTTTGACCGATATTGTGATTGCCAAACGCATTTTCCAATTTGACCACCACCAGTTGCGTGGGATTGTCATCTTTTGCCAAACGAATTGCCACGCCATAAGGTTGCATCTGCTCGGCAGATAACAGGCGTACATAATTCATATTACTTTGCAAATGTTCATAAAAAGCCAAATTTTTGCGATTCTCGCTACTGCCCACCGATAAGGTCATCATGCCTGCAAATACCGACAAAATCACAATCACAACCATGACTTCCACCAAGGTAAAACCTTGTTGTTTTGTTGAAAGTGTTCTTATAATCGCTTGTTTTTCAAGTTTTTTTGTCATATTGTATGATTATTTTGCAGGGTCAGGGGCTGAGTGTTGTTTTGGCAAATCCAAAATTTGCTGAACCAAGGTCAATCGTAACGTGTCACGCCTGCCCAAATAACGTTGATAAAAGCTAGAGTTTAGCAAGCCTGCACCGCCCTGCCCCATGACCCAAATCGTCGCCAAATAATCTCGTGTCGTCATCAAGCTATTTTGCGACTGCAAATAAGCGGTGGTAATGTTAATCAGTTGCCTCATACGCTCACGCCGAATAGCGTACAACTCGCTGAACAAGCGGTTTAAGCCCGTTGCTGAATTAGCCAAACGTTCTTCAATTTGGTTTAACAACATCGCCCGTTGCGGATTTAGCAAATGGTACAAAATCACCCGAGCCACACCTGCTGACGGGTCATCGCCAATCCGACTATTAGCAAGTAAGTGCTCTTCATGCCGAATAATAATCCGCAAGAATAGCTCATCTTTGCTAACAAAATGCTTGTACAATGTCCCTTTAGCAAGGTCTAATTGCTCTGCCAAACTATCCAAGGTAATATCACCGTCGCCAGACTCCAGCAATAACTGCTCAGCAACGGCTAAAATGCTCTCTTCACGTTCTTTAAATTGTTGTTGACGGCTCATTGATAACACTAATCCAATACAAAATTCTTAAAATAACGCAACTATGATACCTGACTGATAAGTCATTTTCCAGTCATTTTTTAAAACTTATTCTAATTAGTGAGTTTTTATACATATTGATTTAATAAATTATCAAAATTATCATTGGTAATTTTGGCAAAATTTTCCAATGGCATAGCATATAAATTGGCTAAAAATTCCGCCACATACGGCACAAATGCAGGTTCATTTGGCTTGCCACGCTTTGGCACAGGAGCAAGATAAGGGCTATCGGTTTCTATCAAAATACGGTCAAGCGGTAATTTTTTGGCAACATCTTGCAACTCCGTCGCATTTTTAAACGTGACAATCCCTGATAACGAAACGTAAAATCCCAAATCTAAGGCTTTTTTGGCAGTGTCATAATCTTCGGTAAAACAATGAATAATGCCGTGTTCCGCTTTTTCCGCCTTTAATAAATCAATGGTATCATGACGAGCATCACGGGTATGTACGACAATCGGTTTTTTTAGGATTTGGCTAACGTGAATGTGCGTGGCAAAACTGGATTTTTGTTCGTTAATATGGTCTTTTGACCAATAATAGTCCAAGCCTGTTTCACCGATTGCCCAAACATGGTGGGCTTTTGCCAAATCCAATAAGCGTTCAGCAGTTACTTGCTTGAGCGTATCTTGGCAAGGGTGGATGCCCACGCTCATGCCGAGCGTCATGCCGTCAATCGGGGTGTGCATAATAGATTGGATGTCGTCATATTCATCAAAATCGCACATAATCGCCATGATGCGATGTACGTTAGCACTTTTGGCGGTTTGTAGGGCAGTTTGGAGTGTGCCGTGTTTTGCCAAATCCAAACGGTTTAAATGGGCGTGGGTGTCGGTAAACATTTTTAATCCTTTGTTTTAATTATTTTTTTGATTTTTTAAAAGGTATTTGTAAAAAATAACGATTTATTTCACTATTTTAGATAAGGTTGAAATTTTAGCATAAATCAGCCCGCCACATGTATAGTTTTTTGGTGTAAAATCATTATTCTATCAAACAAACTTTTGAGGCAGAAAAGCAAACTTTTATCGCGAAAAAAATTAATTTTTGCTACGAAAACCGTTCACACTGAGCTGTCGAAGTCTCGGTTTTCTTTTGTGAGGAGCGTCGAACCATAACCGTAAACGTATCATTTTTTCATTTCTTTTACCATATTTTGTGTTTCAAAGTGAAAATTTAATTGTTTAAGGCGGTGGATACAGGTTTTTACATGAGCATAGAAAGCAAAGCTATCACATTTTTGTTTAAATCACTTTTGAAAAAGCCTAAGATTTGCTAAAATCTGTGCTTTTATTTTACCAAAAACGCATCCACTATGACAACTCACCCCCTTTTACAACCCCTAAAAATCGGCAATGAAACAGTCACCAATCGCATTTGGCTCGCTCCTATGGCGGGCGTAACCGACAACCCCTTTCGACGATTGGCAAAATCCTTTGGGGCGGGTCATGCCGTATCAGAAATGATGACCTCCGATGCAACTTTGTTTGCCAATCACAAAACCTTGTACCGAGCGAATTTTGACGGCGAAATCGCCCCAATTTCTGCCCAAATTGTTGGCTCAGAACCGACAAGATTAGCCGAATCTGCCCGTTTTCAAGTGGCGAATGGGGCAAAAATCATTGACATTAACATGGGTTGCCCTGCCAAAAAAGTATGTAACAAATTGGCGGGTTCAGCATTGTTAAAAGATTTGGACTTGGTAAAAAAATTGCTGGAAGCAACGGTCAAGGCTGTGGACGTGCCTGTTACTTTAAAAACTCGTTTGGGTTTTGAAAATGGCAAAGAAAATATTTTGACAGTGGCAAAAATCGCCGAAGATATGGGCATTCAAGCCCTAACTATTCACGGACGCACCCGAGAAGACAAATATTTTGGGCAGGCACGGTATGAGCTGATTACCAAAGTTAAGCAAAACTTAACAATTCCTGTAATTGCCAATGGCGATATCGACAGTCCACAAAAAGCCAAAGCTGTATTTGATATGACAGGGGCGGATGCCATTATGATTGGACGTTCGGCTCAAGGTAAGCCTTGGATTTTTGAGGAAATTTCCCATTTTTTACAAACCGGTGAAATTTTACCAAATCCAACGATTGATGAGTTAAAAGAAATTGTGTTAACCCATTTGCAAGAATTATATGCGTTTTATGGCGAATATTCAGGCTGTCGCATCGCACGCAAACATATCGCTTGGTACACATCTGGCATTCAGTTTTCTAACGAATTTCGCCAAGCCATGTACCAAGAAGACACTACCGCAGGGCAATTTGCGGTGGTTGAACGGTTTTTAAGTCAAGCGGATTATGATTAGTATTTTAAATTTCTTTAATGAAAACATATTTTTATGAAACATAATTTTCAAAATAAAGAACTTCTATATTATGCACATAGTATATTCATATCTAAATCATAACCAGCATTTTTCAGCTCTTTTGCGAGTGTTAGTTCCCATGCTTTACTCTTATCCATATCAATATAAACCACACCTGATTGATGCCGAGCGTTATAAATTTGCGAAAATTGCGTTATAAATGACTTATCTTTTTATTTCATTCTGTGCAATACTATTTTAAAAACTCTACTGTAGTGGCATAATAAACCTAGACAGCTGCTAAGAGATTATAATAGCCCAAACGGAGGCATAATCTCATGACAAAAGTACGTAAAACATACACACCCGAATTCAAATTAGAAATGATAAAACTCATAGAAGAACAAGGGCAAAAACCAAGTAATGTTGCAACCCAATATGAAATAGCCGAATCCACACTCGAAAACTGGCTA
>NZ_KB903771.1 GCF_000379845.1 Moraxella boevrei DSM 14165
ATTTCATCTGCCACCCATGCTTTTTGCAGAGTTTTTAATACTAAATAACGTTTATTGTTACTATCATATTCAAGTGCTTGGGCTAAGTTTCTTTCATCTGTTTTGCTAAAAATAGGGTGTACTGTTGTCCAACCACCTATCTTTTGGCTATGTTCTTTCCATATCTCATCCCCCATACCTTGTACACGATAGTCCAAAGAAATGTGAATATCGCCATAGAAATCATTCCCCACATCATTTTTAACACTTAATTCTGCCAAAACCTGCTCATCATTAGGCAGACTAATCCCCATGCTAATCGTCATGTCTTTGCTAATAGCCGTTGGAGCAAACTCGCCCAATTTGGTTTTGCCATTGTCAATCTTTTCAGGAAAGTTAAAACGTCCACCTGCAATGCTAATGCTACTTTGCTTATCACCATTTATCACACCCCCGATCGGCTGTGGCGTGGAGAGATTTGCAACGTCCGCCCACAAAAACGCCTTTTGCCCTTCGTTGATTTGGCTAGTTTGGTTATTGCCCTGCTCGTCCGATGTCCAATACACACGATAAGTTGGCGGTAAATAGTCATCAGGCACACGTTGCCACACCGCAAACACTTGAGCTTGTCGCACGTCATCGCCTGTCGCATAGTTGTGCGTCGCCCCAAGCTGGGCTGTCCAGTCGGTGGCTTTGATATTTTGTCCGACAATTGCCTTGCCTTGGGCGGTGCGTATCCAGTTGCCATAGCCAAGCTCGTCATAAATGGCTTGGCTGTTTTCATAATGATGTTCGGTAATAAATAGTCCGCCAATTGGGATTTTTAGTTGCTCTACTTGTTGTTGCAATTTTTTAATCACCGTATTGCTTACTTCATCAAGCAAACTACGCAACGCATATTGTGGGTGTGGGTCAGCATGGGCTAAATGCTGTTGCATGAGTGCCACTGCCATAGCTCCGTTAGGGTCGGCTACCACCTGAACATGGCTGATATCCAACGCATCAACCGTTAAGCCAAATGAGCCAACAAACGCCACGTCAGGATACACCTTTAATAACGGCTTGTCGGTACGGCTCGCTACGGCAAATAAAATATTGTTTTCATCAAACACCCCAATCTCCCACACTTCGGTTTCGGTGTCTGCATACAGTGTGGTGCTAAATCGTAAGGTATGGCTAGCAGGCTCAATCCCACCTGCGGTAATCGTATGACGGCTGATTTCGCTATCTAAGGCGATTTTATCGCTCGTGGGTGTGTATTTACCCTGTCCGATACCAACATGGGTTAATCGCAACGTTAGACCTGTGTTGGCATCGTCAAGTAAGGCATTTTTGCCTGCATCTGTGAGTTTAAATAAAATAGGATTTGACATAACTATCCTTTAACTGATAATGGCATAACTGGGATTTTGGGTGCTTTCACGTTGTTTAGCAAGCTCCATAACGATATTACTAATATGGGGCAGTACGGTATTTTTATATTCTTCAAGCGATAACACAGGCATTCTATCCGCCAAACTGATTTTTAACAGATATAGTGTGTCTTTTTGTAGTCGCAACAGGGCTTGATGATGCACTTGATCGACAGTGTGACTGAGCATAAAAATAAGATTACCTATATTGTCGTAACCGCCGATTTCATGCACGCCGACATCTTCGGCATAACCGACAAAGGCGTAAAGCGTTTTTGTGTGAGCGTCATAGGTGGCTTCATAACTTGCGATTGGATTTAGCATCTGTGTTTTAGCATGAATGCCTGTACCGATTTTAAGTGTGCCAACCGACTCATAATTATTCTTGGGGGCATGTAGCGTTATGTGTGTCATCGTTCACCTTATCTTTTGATTATATATCATGGGCAACTGCTTTTAAAACATCCCATTCTTGGCTATCTTTTTGCTTAGTATCTATCATATCACTATCGGCAGGGGCATAATTGACGTATTCCAAAAAGCAAAAGGCAAAGGTGTCTAAAATATCAGGTGATGAGATGCCTTGTTTTCGCATATCTTTTTTAGATAGCATTTTCCAGCGGGCTTTATCATCAAACACATAAGGCAGTTTAATCGCTTGTTCTTCAATTTGATTTTTGATGCCATAATGCGATTGGACCTTTTGCGATAGGCAAAAATATCCTTTTTGAATGGCTTTTGCCAAACTCACATAGGCGTGTGAGCGTTTGTTCAGATAATACAAGCGATTGGCATTTTTAAAACAGGACACACCCCAATGTACTTCGGTAAAATACACGCCTTCTGCTTTTAACGTTTGGCAAAGACCTGCACCGCTACCAATGGGGTCAATCACCAGCATTGCCCCTGGATAGGTGTCTAGTAAATCATAAATTTTGGCTTTTAATTGGTTAATCTGGGCTTGGCTTGACACAAGCGGAATATCCAGTACTTCCACAAAACGCTCTACACGCCCTTTGACAACCTTATCCACGATTTTAGCAAGCGTAATCACGCTACTATCACGCCCAACGCCACCGCCAACGTCCACCGTAATAATATAACCAAAACGATCATCGGTATTGATACATTGCTTAATTGCAAGCATTTGTTGAAATTCGGAACGGGTGATTAAAAACTCGCCCTTTAATTCTGGAAACTCGCCACGGATACGGATTAAATAACCAGGTGAATTTCTATCACCATATTGATATAAGGCTTCAATCAATTTATCGGTGCTAACAATGGGGGATAATTCCCCATTGAATTTTAACGCAATCCATTTACCGCCATTTTTATGGCTTAATTTATGATGCGTATCATAAAAAAATCCTGTGCCACGAGCGGGCTGACTGGTTAAGACCGCTTTATTATCTTTATGGGTCAAAGCACCGATTGCCACTTCCATAACAGCGTTATCAATACCACACGCTTCGTCCGCCCAGACCATGTAGTTATCGCCATGCTGACCTGCAATGTTGGTTGGCTGATGTTTTGGGGCGGTTTGGGCAAACACAAACCAAGTCTTTTCATAGCCTTTGATATATACTTTTTCGCTAAATACTGCCATATAATTAGCAAGCCAGCCCCACACGCCATTTCGCAATCGCTCCAAACAAATGCTAATCTCTTTCCAAACAACGGTACGTAATTGTCCGATTTGAGGAGCGGTAAACATCATAATACTGTCATCAAAGCACAATAAATGCCACAGGGCGACAATACCAGCCGAGCGGCTTTTACCTGTCCCATGACCAGACGCCACCGTTGTTCTACTACCGGGTACTTGAATACTGGTAAATAACATTTCTTGTTGTGGAGTAACGGCTTGTCCTGCTTCTTCGGTCATGTTAAGCACTTCAACGGCAAAGCGTGTAATATCATAACGATAGCGTTTACAAAATTCATACCATGCAGGTAAGGTTTTTAAATCTTCTAGCATGAAAACACCTACACACTAAACGGTACTAACCAATCATCATCGCCGTCATCTGTGGTTTGTTCATGGGTTAGCATAAAGCCCTGCCTTGCCATATACGCCCCCCAAACCGCCAACACAATGGCAATGTGTCCATTATTAATGGACGTGTCAAATTCCAATTCCTGACCTGTTTCGCCCACCTTTTTTGTCTGTAAAAAATCGCTTGGGTTATACATTCTGATATCATCATTAATCACCAAAAGATTAGAGCGTTTTACTTCCAAAAATATTTGCAACACTTCTTTTAAATGTTTTTTTTCATCAAACGCCAAAGACCAATGCGAAAACACTTTTGGTGTGTCGGTTACCACCAAGGTATTGTCTTTTGGGATAACTGGCTCATGATAATTGGCTTGTTTTTCTACCAAAATTTTACCGCTATCCGCCATGGTTACCGCAATCATTCGCACAGGCTCACCCATATAACCTGCACAACGGCTATCAATCACAACAATGTTTTCACTCATGGCTTATCCTTTGGCAAATTTTCAATGCTGATTTCTTTACTTTGTTTATCCGCCTTAATACGCTGATTATCAGGATAAATATCCGCTTCAATCACCATTGCATTTAACTCGGTATTTGTCGCTTTTTCGCCTGTAACTGGCTTAAAGGGATTATTCACCGTTGCTCCTGAATCAATCGGCTTAAACGGATTGGTTGGTTTTTTCGGTGTAATATCCGTGCTAGGTGGTATGTCTTGCCATTTTTCAGGTGTACCCACTTCGCCTGTGTCCGTGTCATTATCCCATGCACCGTCAAGCCCTGTCATAATCGGAATATCGCCCATAATGGTACAATCCACCGTAACAATGGTTAAATTTTGGTATTCACCAGCGGTATCAGGATAAAGGCTATTATCTAGCACCCGAAATTCCCAATTATCAATGAGTTTTTTATCACCCACAAACCCCAACTCAAACGCCACTTCAAAGGTACGCTTGCTTTCATGGCGAAAATAAGCACACAACTGGTTAGAAATCATCATTGCCCCATGCACATCAGGGCAAAAAAAGGCAATTTGACAACGCAAAGCAGACGGTATGGCTCTAAGCTGTGCGACTCGGTTTTCTGGGTCATGCGGGATTATGACATCAAGCCATGCAGACCGCCCAACGACTTGGTCGTATTCAGGCGGTGTTTGAATGGGGGCTACGGCGGTTGTCATTACAGGGATAAAAGCCGAGCGAGTTTGACTTTGGCTATTTTGGTTTTCTTCCCACGCTTTTAACATGGCTTGGCTATCGTCAATCATATTAGAGCGACACGCCAAAATCGCCTGTTCTAACGGAGCGGTTTTCCAACGATAAACCGCCTGACCTTCAGGTTTGCACCACTGGCGAAAATCTCGCAAGCATAATGCCCACGCCATTTGAATACATTCAAGACTGGATTTGGTGTATCTATCGTTCATCAATAACCCCCAAAAATCTTTGACAAACCGCTGTAATCTATATGTTTCTCTGGCAGTTGTTTATCAGGTGTTTGATTTATCTGATGTAAACCAATGTTATCAAACGCCTTAACTTCGTCCAAAAATTGCGAAAAAGGAGCAGACGGACAAATTAGACTGTCTAATAATTGCTCTTGGCGGTTTTGTCGTTTTTGGGCTAATCGTTGTTGGCGGTTCATATAGTCCATTAACTGCTGTTGGCTGGCTAGGGCTTCTTTTTGATAAAAATCAATCATTTGCGTGGCGGTTTGGATATCTTGTTTGCTATTTATGACCTGATAAATACTATCGTACTGAGCGATAAGACTTTGCTCTAAAGCATTTTTTAACATCAATTGTTCATCAGTCGGATTTTGTAAACTGTCAAACATCAAGCCGTCAAACGCCCCAAATCCTTTGTTGGTGTGGTAATTTGGGTTTCTGACATAATCAAACCCATAAAAACCATTCACCTGTCTCATGCCACTGGCTGACGGCTTAAACATCACGGCGGTACTAAACCCACCCACGCCAGCCTTATATTGTTGATAAGCATATTCACCAGTTTCATTTTCTAAAAACTCTTCACGGTGGGTAACATTACCGTTTTTATCAGCAATGAGTTCAACGGTGCGAATAGCAGGGGCAATGCGAATTTCTCGTCCGTCATCGGTAAACACGGTATCTGGCGGATTCATGCCATGTAACATACGCACTTCATGACCGTAATAACCGTACAAATCGCCCGTTGCAACCAATTCTTGCACGGCTTTTGAGTTAATGGCATCAACCATGGATAAAACATCAACATTGGAGCGGTCTTGACCGTTGTATTTTCGCCCACGTTCTTTGATGTTATAGGTTATGGCTTTGGTTTTTCTTGACATAAAAAAATCCCCTTTAAACTTTAATGAATGCTAGTTTAAAGGGGATTTTGTGAAAGTTTATGCAATGTTCCTAATTGACAAGCACGCCAAAGGCGTATAAAATTAGCAAAAAAAGGAAAGACGATGAAACGCCTATTACAGTTTATAGAAACCAGCTTGTTCACCAAACAAATCAAAAGTTTGATTACTGATGATGAATATTCACAATTACAAGATAGTCTAATGAATGAACCTGAACAAGGTGATATCGTTATTGGCACAGGTGGCGTTAGAAAAACACGCTTTGCCATTGGCAATCGTGGCAAAAGTGGTGGTTTGCGGATTATATATTTTTATGTGGATAGTAAAGGGCGTATTTATATGCTTCTTGCCTATCCAAAATCCAAACAAACAACCTTATCCGATGAAGAAAAATCTATCTTATTAAAATTAACAACAGCGATTAAAGAGAATATACAAAATGAGCAATAATGAATTTTTCAATGATTTAAAGGCTTCATTAGAAGAAGCCCTAAGCATCGCCAAAGGCGAAACCACCCCTAGTCGTGTTTTTACTTATGAAGTAGAAATACCAGATGTGAAGGAAATTCGTAAAAAAACAGGGCTTTCACAAATTGATTTTGCCAACAAATTAAAAATCAGTTTTAAAACCTTGCAAAACTGGGAGCAAGGTCGCAGAAAGCCAACAGGGACAGCCATTGTTTTGATGAACTTAATCAACAAAGACCCCAATATTTTAAACTTAACCTAAAAACCGCTCACCACCCAAACCGCCTGTAATGGCATACGCCAAACTTTTATCGCTGACATTTTGCGGAATTTGGCTTTGACTGCTAGCGGTTATGCTATCGCTTTTTTCGGTTGATAGTTTTTGGGTAATGCTTGGCGGTTTTGGGATATTGACGGCTGACACATTGGGGGCTTTTGCCTGAGCTATTGATTTCCACCCTTTGCCGTCAAAATAACGATTGGCTGGGTGGGCTTTGTATTTATCGCTTGGATTATAATTAAAACCGCCTTCAAACGTTGCACCATAGGCTTGGGCGTAGGTCTGTAATTCTTTGTTGGTAAGAGAGCCTAATTTTGTATTATTGTTAAAATTATCCGCAACGCCCAATAGTCGCACATTTGCCCCTGTCTTTTGTAAAGTTTGTAACTGTTGTTTAACCAAATCCAGTGAATTTTTAGCATTCATCGCATTAGACAATCCACTTGATAACACCACTTGGGTGTTTTTGTTAATCGCTCCTGCCTTGATTAATGACTGAATTTGCCCTAACACTTGGCTAGGGTTTTGTCCATTGACCGCCGTTGATTTGTCTGAGCCATGCACTTGATTGTATTGCACGCCAATACTATCACCAATCACCACACGATTATTACCAAAACGATTGCTTTGGCTGGCAAGTTGTTGTAATTTGTTGGATTGATTGTTGTTTTTTTGGTTTGAAGTGATTGATTTTCCAGTAACCATGCTTGCAGTTTTGTTTAAATGTCCACGTCTGCGATTGTCATGCGACTTCCAGTCAAAACTTGCACCGCCACGCAATTTATTTTGACCATAAGCCCAACCGACATAGTTTTTACCAAGTTCTTTCGCATAATTCTCTGGATTATCGTGTGGATTTGCCCAAAAATTGCCTAATTTGCCTTTATAAGCACCTTTCATTTCAGATACAGAAAATTCAGCCATAGCGTCAATAGTCGCTTGTGACTGCACCATTTTACCATTTTGTAACAAGCCTTTTGTGTTTAAATGTGCCTTAAGTCTATCCGCTCTTTCTCTATTCCAAGACAACATACCAATGTTTGTAATATTATTACCATTTTTATCTTTAGCGGCATCGGTATGATAGCCAAAAATATTTTTGTTTGCAAAATCACCTTCACGCCCAACTTCAGCCGTAATACCCAGTGCTTGCTCATGGCTTAACCCTGCTTTTCTATAAGCTTCATAAACGGCAACATTGTTTGGTTTACCACCTGTGCTATCACCTGTATCGTTTGGGTTTTGGCTATATTCAGCGTTAAAATCACCACTCGGAATAGCCCCACTCGTTGCATCGCCCAAGTTAATGTTAAACAAATCTTTGGCTTTGGTTTTTACCCACTCAAAAATCGCACTTGCTCCACTAAAAAATGGATTTAACCCAAATATAAAGGCTTTTTGCATTTTATCAGCAAGGTTATAATTGGTTAGCCCATTTGTCCAACGCTCAAGATAGGGGCTTGCGGTTTTGCCTAACGCTTCACCACCTTCAGACCCTAGCCATCCACCCAACAAGCCACCGACCACCGTGCCAACACCTGGCAAAATAACCGAGCCAATACTCGCCCCTGCCATAGCCCCTGCGACCCCACCACCAACCGCACCTATGCCAGATGATTTTTCTTCATGGCTTTTATTATCCCAACCATAAGCAAGATTTGATACGCCAAATAACGTCCCCAAAATGCCTAAACCTTTACCACCCTTTTTAAGCAGTTTAAAAACCCCCTTACCACCTGCCATAAGCACGCCTAAACCACCCATAAGCATTTTTGCCAATAACCCCAACAAACCGCCACGCCTGCCGTTGTTGGCGATATTTTCTAAATGCTCTTCAACCGTTCTGTTATGTCGGTCTTGAGCCTGTGGAAGTGGTTCATTACGCTTTCTAGCAAATAACTTATTTTTTGTCCAAGCCCCCATACGCCACATCAGCCCCAACATTTTGCCCATAGGTTTCACGGTATCATAGACTTCGTGCATACTTTCCACCAATGGGTCAAGGTTTCTATCATCAACGCCCACATCAGCCACATTTTTAGCCACCGTATCGGATAATTTTTGGATAAAACTCACTTCTTCAGCCTGTGATGTAAATCGCCCATTGCTATCACGCAGTCGCTCTGTTGGCGTGTTTTGGCGGTTTTGATTTTGTCTAACGGGTGTATTTGTTGTATTACCAATTTCACGAGCAGGGGCTGGCAAATGTCTATTGCTTTGCCTTGATGTTTGTTCATCAACAATAGAAGTTTGTCGGTTACGTTGATTTCTTATTCTTGTGGTTTGGTTTAACTGCCCTAGTCGTTGATTGATGCCTTGTAATTGGGTTTGGCTTGTTTGTGCTTGTGCCGATAAAATCCGAATAATGGTTTGGGTGTCATCATGCAGTAAGCTGGTTTGCCGTTCAACACGTTGTAAACCAATAATAAAACCTTGTGGGTCATAATTTAAATTTTGCATATTTTTATCCTTTAGCCATATTGTCTATCATTACTCAATCCACTAACCGCATGAGCCAACCCCCTGTCATTGCTCGCTAATGGTTGATTGTTTGCGACCAATGTTTGCGATTTTTGTTTTGTCGTGGTTTGCGGTATGGTGGGTGGTTTTGGCAAATTGGTGGTTTTTAGCTTAGGTGCTTGAGCGGTTTTAATGTTAGTTGGAGTGGTGGTAGAGCCTTGTAATCCAGTAGCATTGATAACAGAAATCGGTAGTTTTGTTTGATTGTTTGATAAATTGTTTTGATTTTGCAATAAATTATTTGATAAATAATTGTTTGTTGCAACAATCGCTTGATTGTTCGTTTGTTGTGTGTTTTGAATGGTGGTTTGATTGACAGAATTTGACCTAAAAATATTATTTGTTTGAATATTGCGATTGTTTTCTTGTTTTGGTTGTTCAGGTGACTTTTGAGCGATTGCTAATTCGGCTCGGATATCTTGATAGGGGTCTACCACATACACATCAAATTTTCTATTGTTTAAATTTTTAACATAGTCATTTAATTTTGTTTTTCTAACACCGCTTTTGCCGTCCGCCCCTTTGGCACTGGTACTTTCAGAGACATATTTTTCGCCATTTTCGTCAATAATGGTTACAATATGTCCAATATTACCAAAACGTCCAACAGCGTGCTTGCCACGACTTTCACCAATTATCATACCTGCTTGTAGTTTGCTTAAATCCAAGTCCTGCCAACCTTTTTTATGGGCAACTAAACGCCCTTTTTCTTTTTCGGTTCGGATAATCTCAGACGCTGTGCCTGCGAAAATCTTCGCCTTGTCCGCTTTTGGCTTGCCTAAAATTTGACTAATTTGTTTCACCGTATCTTGATTCACCTTTGCGACCCAACGTGAACAATCAATCACGCCATTGCCATTACCCCCCATTTTATAGGTAACATCATCATGGGTGTAAGTCATTTTTGAGCCAAAATCCACACGCCATGTTACCTTGTTAAAATCCCCACCAAACCCCAACGCATTTTTGAAATCACCCCAAAGTGATGACGCACCGTCTGCAACTGTATCCAAAAAATTTTGCCCTTTCTCAATCCATTCAGTAATTTTTTGTTTAATCTTATCAATTACTGATAAAAAGCTATCATACAACCACGACAATGCCGTTTTTGAGCCTTTGAATAAATCGGATAAACCATTGCTAAATTTTGCTAACAACTGTTTTGGTAAATCAAAACTGATTAAACTATCCACCCAGTTTTTGATATGGGGTAGGGCATACTCGCCCAAAACTGCACCGCTCTTTGAGCCAAGCCAGCCACCAATGAAACCGCCAACTGCCGTACCAATACCGGGAAAAATCACCGAACCAATCAACGCCCCAATACCAGCACCACCAACACCACCCAATAAACCACCAACACCACGAGATTTTTCTCTGTCAGATAATTTATCCCAGTCCATTGCCAAATTGCCAGCACCGATAAATGTTCCTAATACGCCTAAAGCACGAGTACCGCCTAATTTCTTTAATAAAGATTTACCATGCTTTAAGGCAAAAACCCCCACGCCTGCCAATCCACCCCACAACATTCTACCCATTTTGCCAAACATTTTCATAAACGGATTTAAGCGAAAACCACCAGAACGGTTATTTTCTATCCTTTCTAACTGCTCTTCCACATTGGCTTGATGACGCTCTTCAGCATTGGATAACGGCTCACGCTTTTTATTGGCAAAGAGTTTATTTTTTGTCCAAGCTCCTGCCTTAAACATGAATCCAAACATTTTACCCATAGGCGATAGCACGCCTTTGACTTCATTCACACTGTCTAGCAAGGGGTCTATATTTTGGCTATCTATGTTATTTTCTAATTGCTGTTTTAAGGCATGATTGAGCCGTGAAAAAAACTGGCGTGCTTTATCAGCTTTTTCAAATTGGCTATCTTGGGTATTTTGCTGAAGGCGGTTTTGTTCAGGGCGAAATCTTGTTTGTTGTCTTGCAACACGTTGTTGTACCAAACTATTGCGACTTGCATTTTGGCTGGCGTGTCTGTTATTACTTGAAGATTGTCTGTTATTTTGATTAACTTTTTGGATAATTTGTTCAGTTTGTTGTAATTGTTGTTGGCGTTTTTTACCGCCATGACTTAGAATTTCAATGATTTTTTGGGTATCATCGTATACGATTTTGGTTTGTTTCTCAACACGATTAATCCCCAAAATAAAGCCTTGACTGTCATAATTTAGCATAAACCAATCCTAAAAATAAATGCTATTTTGGCATGATTGACAATCAAGGCAGAAATATGTTCCTTATGCATATTTACGATAAGCATTTGCCAATTTCACATCATAAGCATTTTTGGCATAGCCTGCACCGTTATAACCTTTAGCAAAGCCTTTCCAATCCTTTTTTTGTAGTTTTGGCAATAAACCGTTTTTCTTGATAAAACGCACCATGCAATCAATCTGACTCATCTCGTCTTGATACATGGCATTGATAAACTCTTGCAAACTATCATAGCCCAAAGTCTGCCAATGATGACCCATGACCTGCCCCAAGCCCCAACTACAACTTTCAAGGGCGGTTTCACGGTGAAAACTGCTTGCAATCGCCAATCTAGCGTGCTGTTCATGGGTTTTACCATAAGGATAAGCCCCCCATTTGGCATAACACAGTTTTGGCTGTTTTGCCATACAATCATTGCGAATGCTAATCAATTTTTTATTGCCCAAAAGCCTGTAAAAAACGTGTGGCTCAAATAAAATCTTAGGCACAAGGGCTTTAGACTTTTCATCAAGAATAAAACCGCTACCGCCTGCTTCTACTTCAACCACCGCCTTTAAAATGGCAAATTCTAAGCCATTATCACTGGCAATTTGGCGGATTTGTTCATCAGTTAATTTCTTGCTCATCGTTTTTCCTTTTATCAGTTTTACCAAAATAAAAATTAATTGGACTAGACACCCAACCCAACACAACCCCTAAAGCTACATTGATTAAATTGACATTTTCTTTGGGGATTTCTAAAAAATACAGCCCTGACACCATCAAAAATGCCATGGTCGCAAAACAAATTGTTAAAACAAAATGCGAATTTAATAAGTCTTTCATCTGGCTTCTCGCTTTATTTCATCAAGTTTGACCGCCAAATCATGAATACGCTCGTTTTGTAGCTCATTGCTATGCCGATTATCCAAGATTTGTTCTTTTAGCATAGTGGCGTAGTTATCTTTATTTTGCTCACGATTGACCACCCAGCCAATCACACCAACCACGCAAGACAACATAAACAGAGTGATAAATTTACCCAAACGAATCGCCCCTTGCATTTCATGATTACTACGCTCTAGGGATTCAATTTTTTGGCTATTGTCACGGCTTAACTCATCGTGGCGTAAATTAATCGCCCGAAGTTCCGCTAAGTTTAGATTTAGCTGGGCTAAATCCACCTGTACCTTGTCTAATTTTTGTTCAATCCGATTGGTTGAATGGTCAGTCATGGTTAACCTCCACTAATTTTAGCCAAACGCCTGTTGTTACCACCGCTTCATGTTTTTGTAATAACACATCGGTATGCTCAGCAAAATCACCCAATGCCAAACGCAATTCATTAGAAGTTGGTTTTTGGTTAAACACTTTTAATACAGTTTGTTTGTCAAAATCAAACAGTTGTAATTGATACATATTCACTCCCAAACCCTACCGATAAAGCCCTTTAATCATCATATCCATGCGTTTTATCAGCTGTTCTTTATAAAGAACTTCGTTTTGCAACGCTTTTTTACGGTATTTAAAGGCGGTAGAAGTTTTATAATCTTTGATAAATGATATTGGCATTGTAAGACAGTCCAACAGCGTGGCATTGGTATGTTCCATTATCTCAAGGCATTCATTCAGCAATGAGTTGGCTAAGTCGTTTTGAGATGTCTGATAATGCAGTAGTGGGACGAAATCGTGCGATATGAATATCGCCACCCCCTTGATTTTGTGAATTGCCAAGCAAGGTAATGCCGTCATTATCCACGCTGATATCCACCAAATGGCGTAACTTTTCACAGCCTTGATAATAAATATCGGTTAATTGGCTAAATAGACTGTCTGTCAAGCGGTTAATCATCTCAAAACGACTGCGAAATACATTCTCTAGGGTGTCTTGATTGTCTGTTGGCAAATGCTCCCAAATCACAGGGTTTTGTTCATCACCAAAAAAGTGGGTCAAATCCCCAGACAACTGACAAGCTATCTTGCCTGCCAGCCATTCGTAAATATTTTCACATTTACTTTGTAGCAAAATTGCATGACTACCCAGTAGCTGACTGACATAAACCCCATTCACAGAAGCCATATCAGGGGCGGTTTTAGCCTTGATAAAAAACTCGCTAACATCGGTATTTATCATATAGTCATTGTTGCTAATCGCTAAATAATTGAGCAAAATATAATAGCGTTCTTGCACGGTTAAACGCATGGCAATACTGTCATCTTGACAGGTATAAGCCAAAAATGAATTCATGCGTAATTCGTTTAGTTCTTGTGGAATTTTCGCCATTTCTATGATTTGCCCAATTTGTAGCTCTTTTAGGTAAATCTGCTCATGGCGTAATTGAATGGGTAGGCTGTTAAACATAAAAAATATCCTAAAATAAATTTAGGATATTGTAAAATGGGGTGGGTATGATTACTTCGTATGTTCCAATACTTCAATAAGCGACTTGCTGAATAGCCATAACCTGACGTATCATCTGATTAATACGTTCTTTAACGCTACTGTCTTGGCTTGCTAACCAAAACGCCACATCGTCATCTAAAACTTTTTGTTGTCTTAAACGGTTAAGATGTGGAATTTGGGTAGCACGTTTAGCATTGCTAAAATCATACTCAACTTTCATTTCATCTGTATTGTCATTACTCATAGACTTGTCGTTCCTTTTTAGTTGGCAAACGTGCCGAAATAATGCGAATGAAATTTTCATCATCATAGTAACAATAGACCACAACCAATAGACGATTTGCCATACCAATTAACACAAATCTAGGTTCATCATGGTCATTATCTTCTTGAACAAGGGCATTTGGGTCAAATAAAGCCATTTTAGCTTCATCAAAACTTACTTTGTGTTTATTCAAATTGATTTTTGCCTTGTTGGCGTCATAAACGATTTGAATATTTTCATGGGTATGCAATTAATTACTCCAAATTGGTATGATTGATACAATCCTATCCTATCCCAAGAAAACCCATTTGTCAAGCATAAAGGGCTTGCACATCACTTCTATCCCATGCCTGTTGAGATAAAAAGTTGATTTGAACCTTGACCGTAATTCTATCGCCATTGGCATTCATAGGAGCTGTCATTGGAGCTGAAAGACTTTCTATTATCAAGTCTGTATATAGCTTACCGCCATAGGATAAATTCACCGACACAGGAATAACAGACGGAAACAAGCCTTTTAACGACTTTTCACCTGCCATATTCACCAATAAGCCATTTTCAGACAAGGCAATAGGCACTGTCCATTCTTGTAAGGCTTGTAGGGCGTTTTCTACTTCAACTTTGGCATCTTGCCAAGCCGATAAAATCAGGGTTGCACTAATTCTGACCGAATGCGATGAGGTGTAAATTTGCTCGCTATTTAATTTGGTAAACGATGAACGCCCTTGTAACTCGCCTAATTGACCGACTAAATCGCCTAACAAGCCTTCTTTGGCTTGTGGGGTTTTGGCTTCGTTGGGATTTTCCACTTCTGGACTGCCTGCGTTTAAAAACTCACCCGCTTGCATGACAATCTGCCCTGACTGTATCATACCCATGAGATTGGGCATACGCCCTTCAGGATTTGAGTTTTCAAAAGGGGTAGAATACTGATTTTCAAGGCTAAATTCAGCGTTTTCAAAGATACCAAAAACGATACGATTATCCGCTTTTTCTAAATGTTGGTTATGAACAGGTTCTATTTTGGCGAGTAAGTTTCGGTTTAGTCCTGCCTGTCCCCATATACCGCCGTCGGTGTTGTAGGCGGTGATATATTGGGTTGCAAGCGTGGCTTCTGGTGTGTTTTTCATAAAAAATCCTTACAAAGTTTTGTAATGATTATAGCAAATTCACCGATTAAACCGCTTAGCGTTCCATTATCAAGCTTTCCATTTCATCATCACGCAAAATGTAAATACCGCCTTGATTATCAAGTTCGTACTCATTATTGCCTTTGATATACGACTGATACATATCCCACCAAAAACTATCTGCGATAACCAACGTTTGCTCATCGGTCGTGCAACGATATAATTCTTTGATTTCATTATCGCTATCTTGTCCAAAATTAACAATACCAAAATCAAGCCCATGTTTAATAAAAATCGCTTTGACCGCCCACCAGTACATGCCAAACGCACGGTAGCGGATAGGGTCGCTTTTGATACGCTCATAAAGCGTTTTTAGCACAAACTCAAAAAACGGCGTGTCATCTTTGCGGTTTTTTTCATAAGACTGACGTGTTTTATCCGTCATTGTTTGCATTTGTTCACGGCTAAATAAATATTGATATCTCATGGTTTTTCCTTATCAATTGGCGGTTGTGCTATACTAGGCACAACCGTCATATATTAATTAACTTTTTACTTTGAATGTAATCGCCTTGGTTTCTATCGCTTTTTTAAAAGACGGTTTTGCATCAATTAATTTTTTAATAACTTTTGACTGTACACTCCAAGAATGATTGTCTTGAGCATTGTAGGCATACGGTATTTTTCTACCTTTGAAAGCAAATACCTTATCACCATGTTTAACTGCGTAATCTTTAATGTCATCTTTATAGTCTAGCAGTTTTTCACTACCACTATAAAATACCAAAATCGTATCGCCGTCTATTTCTTCTAAAGACACTAAAATATCTGCACTGCTAGGCTTTTGTATTTCGCCATGTTTAACATCTTGCACTTCTTCTACATAGTTCAACAAGGTAGCATTATTGAACAATCCATAGCCTTTAAGATGAACCTTAACCTTAAGATTTTTTTCAGCAATTGCTAACACTTCTTGATAGGCCCAATTGAAACTACCATCCGATTGCACCTTACCTGCTATAATATCTGATTTTAAACTGGCTATCTGGGCTTCAAATCCCTGCAAATCTAACACTTCACGCACAAAATCAAATGTATTCGCTCCCAACAACTGAAAAATCTTTTTAACATCACTTTCTTCCAATGCCAATTGATTGGCTTTTGAAACTGCAATCAAGGTTGAAATAAAGCCACTCGTAACACTTACCCACGTCTTAGCAGTTTTGTTAATGGAAATTGGCAAATTATACTTTTCGGTATCTTTATCATAACTAATATTGTTTTTTTGCAATTCTTGATGATACCACTGCATAAATGGCGTATCATTTTTAAGCCAAGAGCCACCCAATAAATAACCAAATGAAAAATCAAACGCTTCTACATAATAGTTGTGCGGGGCTGATACCGAATAAGAGAGTGCCTTATTTTTAAATTCAACAACTTGCGATAAAATACTGCTATAAGTATCAATAGGTTGATTATGTTCCACAGACCAAGTATCTTCAAATTCAGCCATTTGTTTAAGTAAATCCAGATAACGATTATCATTTTGTTGAATAAGTGTAAAATTACTAATGGCTTGCTCTTCAATGGCACCATATTTATCAGATACTTCATAAGCATTCAAGACTTCTGATGTACTAAAAACACGCTCACCGTTTTTATAAATACCTTTACCCCATGCCTTACCGATATCAGTATTCGTTACCACATAAATACGACCATTGTCATTACTGATAAGGATATCGCCAATTTCTAAAAACACATTACCAACCACAACAGCCGTTTTATCTGCAATTTTTTGTCCGCTTCCTATAGGGTATCCACCCTGTGTTTGTGCAACTTCATCAATGGCTTGAATTGACTGATCGATAAGTTTTTGAGCCATTTCTTGTCTGTGCATAAACTCATCGTAAAATTCTGTATTTTTATCAAGTAAATCACTTGTTCTTCTATCACCTTTAACCAAAGAATAATTATCATAACCACCAACCAGTGAACGGATAATTGTTGCGACATAATCATAACCACCACTACCCAGTCCTAATTTTTTTGTCGTTCCCAAGCTGTAAGCATTGTCGTTAATCAGGTGCATTGCTAATTCATCAATGTCTGTTGAGATGAATGCCGAACGCCCTAAATCAAACAAATCAAGCACCTTCTCAAGCCCTTCTTTAAATACATTAAAGGCTTCTTTCTGCTTGCCATTAAACTGCAAAATTGGTGTAACCGAGCCGTCTTTTTTATTGATAACACCTTGTTGTACCAGTTGTTTGGCTGGCTTGTCAGTTAAGTATTTTTTGATAAGGGCTTCAACCTCACTTTGGTATGTTTTTTTCAAAACATCTTGTTGAGCTACAATGGTGTTCATATTAATACGTTGATCAAGCTTTGCCATATCCAAGCGGTGCTGTTTTTCAGCTTCATCACGCTGGGCCAAATATTTTTGAATAGCGTCTTCATCACCAATACTTTCAATGAGTGCGTTTTGGTCATCTTTAGATAACTCGCCAGCCACTTCAATTACCTGTTTATCGCCCTGCAATAAATCACTAATCCATTCATCTTTTTTGTTAATCATTTCACGTTTGAAACTATCAAACGTGCCATCAGCATCATAATAATAAATTTTCACACTTTCGGTATGATTGCCTTGTCTAGCACCACGCCCATTACGCTGTTCTAAGCTATCAGGTGTCCAGCCTGTGGTTAAATGGTGAATGGCTTGCGTGCCGATTTGTAGATTAATGCCAACTTCTGCTTTTTTATTGGCAAGCACAATTTGATAAACGTTTTCATCGTCCATGGCATTAAAGCCATTTTGTACATCAATGATTTCGTCCGCTTCACTATTGACCTGACCTGTGATAATGGCTATTTTTTGTTTGGCAATACCGCATTTATCCACCAAAAGCCGTACAATCTTACTGTGTAAATGTAAATGGTCGCAAAAGATGATTTGTTTGACAATGTTAGAAGTCGTACCGTCTTTTCTTTTACCACGTTTATTCGTCATTTCTGCTTTGATGTTTTCTAATAACGCTGAAATTTTGGCAGAAATGGTTACATCAAGCTTCACGCCCATTTTTTCGCAAATACCTTCAAATCGCTGTTGAATATGATAATCCATGCTATCAAGCATAATGCGATTTCGCCCTTTATGTACGATAACATCCGCATTCACCACAACTTCATATTCTTTAATTGAACCGTCATCATCATATTTCTCTTGCACATTCTCCGATTGAGTATAACTACTTAAGCGTGTTCGTGTGTCTTTGGGTGGTTTTTTATTAAATTCATCAATTGATTTCTTAACCAAATTTAATTGATTTTCATCAATATCATAGAATGTACAATTGTCGCTAAAATCATCATCACTAATCAACACTTCCATTTTACGAATCAGGTTAAAAGGGTGAGCGAGTAGCTCATCTGATTCATTGAATTTTGCTTTTATTGCACTGTATTCAGCCGTTAAATCAGACTTGTTGCCTGACTTCAAAAAACTTTTAGCAGACATATAGGCTTTTTGTAGTGTTTTTAACTCTTGAATACTGCTACCTGACAATTTTACGCCAATTGAAACACTTTCTCGTTCTGGGATAACCACCGACATTCCTTTGATATCTTCTGCATTTTTAACGGTAGTAACTTGATTAATTGCACTTTTTAGCATATTGATATTGGTTAAACCCATAAACACATCCGCATTACCAGTTGTACCGTCAATTTTATCAATGATTTCATTGGTAATTACACAGGTAGATTGAATAAAATCGTCCGCCCCATTAATACCGCCTAGCATACGGTTGGTTTGTTCACGCCCAACTGCCAACGAAAGCATAGAATAAACTTCCAGTGGCGAATTGGTAACTGGTGTTGCAGTCAGCATTTGTACACCGTCATTATTGACAGACAAGCCACGAATATACCATGCTTTCGCTTGTGCGTCTGTCCCACGAGATGACGAGTTTGGACTACTTAGGTATTTGGTGCGACCAGCCGTTTTTGCTTGAGCAGAGTTTTTAAAGGCGTGTGCTTCATCAATCACAAGGCTATCAACCCCCATATCTTCTAAGAATGGGGCGTTGCCATTGTAGGTTAATTCTTTTTTCAGGATGGCAAGTACGCCTTTTGCCCGTTCGCTTTCTTTTTTAGATTCTGAATTTGCCCCTTGATACAAATTATCCGATGCGGTTAAACTGTTTATATAGCTATCAACCGTTTTTTCTCGTAGTTTAATGCGTTGTAAGGCCTCAAAGGTCAAAAAGATTTTGCGATATTGCCCACTGATACATTTTAGCAAATCTTCATCAAACAAACTGGATTTTACGGTAAAATTTTCGCCATTTTCACGCAAACCGATAAAAATACAGTCATCGGTATTGCTATAAGCATTCATCACTTCTTTTCGCCAATTTGACAATACCGACTTTGGCACAACAAACAAGGTTTTCTTCTTTAAGCCAATATTATGGGCGTGTTGCACACTGGCTAAGGCGGATAGAGTTTTACCAAGCCCTACACCAAAACCATTAATACCACCAAATAATCGCCCTTGATTACGCACAAAAGCATTTTGATAACCATGCAATTTGATATGGCTTGCCAGCCCATGAATATCAATACTGCTTTCATCATCATTTTGGGTAAAATAACGATTTTTGGGGTCATTGACCTTGTTTTCTAATAACTGCATTAGGCGGTCATTTGCTTTCACCCACGCATTAAACTGAACATTCCATTCATTAAAGGTTTTATTGAGTAATTCTAAGGCTTGTTTTTCGTCCAAGCCGTCTATCTTCATACCGCCCAATGTCAAACGTTGGTCTTTTTCTAACGCCAACCCAATCCGTCTAGCAATTTTATCTTGATTACTCACCGTTTTACCGTCAATACTTACCACATCACGACCACTGTCATTTTGCACAACATCAACCGTCATTGATGTAACAGTTCGCAAAAATTGAGCCTTAAATTCAGCAGGAATAAGTGGGTTACGCAATCCGTAAGTAATCTTACGAATATCAATGACTGGCAAGTCGCTAATTGCTTTTGCACGTTGGCGAATGAGCTTTAATTTAATCTCATCACTTACTGCTTCAGCAATTTGCTTATCCAAATCATCTAAACGCTCTTGCAAATTACCTACCAAAAAATCACTGGCTTGAATGACAGACTGACCATCAGATGCAATAAAATAATCATCATCAGCCATAACATCAATTTCGGGGGCGATTTGTTTAAAGTTATCCAAACTGATATATTTTGACTTGTTGTTATATTGCAATTGAGCAATCTTGCTTGATAGAGAACCAACAATATTTAAATCTTGTTCAACAGCTGTCTGAATATTACCGTTCCAAACATCACTATAATTACCTTTGTTGTAGTGTAGCTTAATATTTTTTAATGCAACGCTAATAATACCTTGATAACCACCTTTAGCGAGAACCACCACATCACGCATTTTCTCGGTTAAAAGTGGGTATTCGGTGCGGTAGCTAAATTCTAAACCATGTTTAGCCAATACATCATTGATTGCTTGTGATGTATGGTAAATCTGCCATTCGGTATCATTTTTTACTTTTTTAAGTAGGGTTTTAACATCATTTAACGATTGGCTATTGATAGATTTTTTGGCAAAATAATTTGTCATTGCTACCACATCATCATAACCAATACCATGTTCAATGATACGCATAGATTTATCTAATTTTGACAACATATCTTGATACAATATATCATCATCATCATTACTTTCGGTAGTTTGGGATTGCCATAATCCGTCTTGCATCATATACTGCACACCGCCACGATACACCACATCACCGTCTTTATAGGTGATTTCGGCTGGCGTGGTGTTTAACAATTCCCAGTTAATACGACTATCAAATTTTCTAAATAGTTTAGCAATTTCAGCCTGTGATAAATCCGATTGGACCTTTACAATATCATCACCAAAGCGATTTTTTGCTTGAACTTCTGTACCTAATACATTTTTCTTATGGTGAACAAAGTAATGACCGCTTAAATAATCGTCCCACAACACGCCAGCCTGTTGTAGTAATTCAATATTGCCATTTTCATAATGGTTGTTAATCGTTTCAATCATCTGCGTGTTATACTTTTTGAACACCATTACATCAACTGATACATCTGCCCCAGTATCAGTAAACATACTGTTTGGTAGGCGATAAGCCCCCAAAAATTCAGCGATACGGCTTGTTTTTTGGCGTAACTCAATTTGTTTTGCCCCTTTGCCTGTGATAGTGCTAGGGGCAGTCATTAACACCGCTAAACCACCTGATTTTAGCTTTTCAAGCGTTCGCATGATAAAATAGTAATCAAGACTGGCATCTTGATAAGCGGTATCGTGTAATTTGTTCGCCCCACGAGCTGAGTTATCACCAAATGGCACATTGGTAATCACCATATCAAAGCCGTTATCATCATCACCGTCATCATAGCTATTAACGATTTTTTCAAAAGGACTAATGGTGGTCGTTGAACGGTTGCCGTCATTGAGCAATTGGCTAATTTTGCCTGATGTTTCGTCAAGTTCAATATTATCCATTAACACATTGTCGGGACTGGTAGCGGTAAATACCCCAGTACCACAGCACGGGTCAAGCACACGCCCGCCATTAAAGCCGAGTTCTTTGGCTAAATCCCACATTCCTGTTGCCAATTCCTTAGGCGTGTAATATTCATAATCCGAGCCAGTTTTGCCGTCTCGCCCTTTTAACGCTCCGCCATTACCGCTATATTTTGCCAAAATTTGTTTATCATCATCGGTTAAATCGGTAGGCGTGATTTCGCCATTGTCCAGCTTATCCAAAATAGCAAATGCCTCATTATTAGCTTTTTGGCGGGTGGTTTTGGTGCGTGGTATGGCAATGTGGGTGCGGTCAAAGGGGGCTTGATTTTTGATATTTGTTGCACCAAGCGGTCTTACTTCCAAAATCTCAATAAAAATATACTCATCTGTCAAATTGCCTATTTGATTATACTCTTGACTTACTTTATCAAATGCGGTATTATTGTTCAAAAGGCGACAATCTCCGCTGTTTATAAGTAAACCATCAAAAGATGGCGATACTGGTGGTGTAGTCGCCTTTTTCTCATCTTCATATTCTGCATTTTTGGCACTGTACGCAATTAAGCCATTTCCCATCTCAAAACTGCCGTCCGTCAATTCTGCGACTTTGACCTGCAAATGAATTTCCGCATTGTCAATCAATACCCATTTGCGGTATTTATGAAAAGCAACATAGTCATCTTTCGTACGGACTTTTGTTAATGGTTGTCGCTCTATAAACTTGCCTTGTGTTAATATTTCGGCAACTTTTTCAATGACTTGTGCTACCATTTCATCACCAAAAACAACATCATTTGCCAAATGATTACGCCCTTTGCTATTAAAAACAACATTTTTCCCATCAACGGTTGTGATATATTTGTCCTTAAACTGTTTTAAGTATGTTTCAACCGCTTTTTTCGTTTTGCTTGGGTCGTCAATGTGCAAAGGCTGTATTTCGTTTGGGTCTAGCGGTGTTTTTCCGCTAGGCACAAATTCAAATTTAATCAAATCAAACCCATTTTCAACCAACTTCTGCAAATCCCCCAAAGTCCCAAGCAACTCATACTCGCCCAGCTTATCGGTGTTCACCCACGCATAGGCTTGTAGTTCGTCTTTTTTAAGGTGGATTGGCGTGTCATCTTTGACCACGCCTGCAAAACGGTGGCTAATACTGCCAGTTGATAGATTGACCTTTTCCACAAATGTCAAATCAGACAATTTAACATCCGTTTCTTCCGCAAGTTCACGGATAGCTCCTTGTTTTGGGGTTTCACCTTGTTCAATCTTACCGCCAACAATCCACCATTTATTCGGCTTAAAGTCATCTTTGGCAGAACGCTGTGCCAGTAGGATTTGACCGCTTTTGTTGAATAATAGGGTGTCGGCGTATTCTTGTCTGGGGTTAGTGTTGGCAGGCGTGATTTTACCCATACCCAAATCTGACCGCAACTCATTTTGGCGTTTTAATGCTTTTGCCAAAGCAAGCCCTTTTAGGCTCGCCTTGTCTTTGACCAGCATTTGCAACTCTTTTAATGCTTTTGCTTTTGCTAAACCTTGCAACATCTCACACCCCTTACTTGCTTATCTCATCTAAATAATCGCTAACAATTTGCAACGCTTGTTCATACATCGGGTCGTGTTCGTCTTTTTCGCCAATCTCAATCATTTTATCCATATCCACCGCTTCTAGGTCAAGCGTACCATTGATGATAGATTGTAGATAATCAATGTCGGATTGAGTATAGTTACTTTCATTCATATTATTTTCCTGTAACCAGTTTTTATGTTGTTGTTCCCACTGGGCAACTTGCTCACTTAGACGTGGGTCATGGCGGTATTTGTCCAAAATAGGCTTTAAATCTTCTTTATCACCATCACCAAACCAACCTTTATCTAAATATTCATATAGTTTATCGCTATCATCGCTAAATACTTGTTTTTCGTCTTGCTCTGCTTGATATTCTTTTGATGATGCCAACATTTCTTGAACAAAATCAACCATGCCTTGAACATCAGTCGTAGCAAATACTTCTTTGTCATCAACAAATTGATTAGAAGCACCCACTTCTACATCTTCGCCTTTTGGTGTGATTTTTACATCCATATCGTCTTTTTTCATGGTTAAATAAAACCCAAAACGCCCGCCATCGTGCAATGTAACATAGTCAAATCCCAATTGGTTAAACTGATGTTTTAATTGTATTAGGGTATCCACATCTTGCATATTAACGCTGTTATAATTCGTTATTGCCCCATTTGCTTTGTAACCTTTGATGTATCTTTTAATGGTTGTGATGACATCATTGGCATTTAGTTTATTAAAATCAATAATTTCATTAACAGGATAGCTACCACTGTCTTTATCATACTGGTTAATTTCAAATTTTAAAGCATGATTGCCAAACATCAATTTAACGTTGTTATGATTGTATTTACCACGCCAAAACGACTGGGTGAAATCATTGCCATTTTGAACAAAACCTAGTTTTAGCAGTTCAGCTTTTAATATTTGACTCTCATCTTGACTGGCAGGCGTGCTTTCATCTAAAGGATTTTGAATTTTTTCCACATAATCCTTAAAATCTTGCAAGCCTTTTAAAGGGTCGTTTTCAATCAGCCATAACTCGCCGTCATCACTCATACGGCTGATTACTTTTGTGCCTTGTGATGAATTGTAGTGATATTCTGTGTAAAGCGTTACTTCTGGATAATCATCAAAGAATACATTAATGACATATTGATTGACCTTTCCACCATTGTCTAAGTTGTAAGTTTCCTTTTCAATATCCTGTCGTTTAAAACCAAATCTTTTTGCCATGTTGAAAAAGTCTTTTTCCAAGTTTTCAACCGCTTCGTTGTACTTTACTGGCTCTTTTATTGTCAACTCTAAAAGATTTTCCACGCCAGTTACGAATTTTAAGACTGGATAATGTTTTTTTATCCGTTGCAATTCACTGACCGCTTCTGATTTACTATCTACTTCAACCGTATAAGGGCTTTTGTCATTGACATTTTGATATTGTTCAATATGATAACGATTGCCCTTGGCAAATACTTTAATGATTTGACCATTGGCACGGGTTTGATAAATAGAATGTTCTTTTTTGGCATTATGATTGACAAGTTCGGTAATCGTTGTCATATCGTCAATTTTGACAATCTTGTTCGCATTCATCAGCTCGTCATAACGACTAGCTTTCATGCTCATCAGATAATCACTTTCTAAGTCCAAAAAGCGTAAATCAGCTTCATCTTTTAACTGCTGTTTATTAATAATTCCCACGAATAAATACGCTCCCTGATGACCGTTTAAATCAATCTGATAGAATTGATTTTTGATTGGTAAGGCACTTTTAGGGTAGAAAGTTTCTTTTTCGGTGTAGTCAATCACATAGCCAAGTCTTTCTAGGATTCTAGCACTGGTAATATCGCCCCCATTGGCTTGTCCACCCACTTGCTCATGAGGTAATCTATGAGTATCAATTTCACCAAATGCGTCAATCAATTTTCTGCGATTGGCGTTCGTATCAACCCCTATTTTAAACCCTAAATTACCCTTGTCATCTTTAAAGGTAAAAATGACATTCTTTTGTTTGCCTTTTAGCACTTTGTCTAGTAAAAATTGGCGGGCATTTTCTAGTTTAACCGTCTGTCCATTGGCAGGCATTTTTTCATGTGGGGCTAGGCTTTTTTCGCCAAAGTTCTCATATTTTTGCTTGGCATTTTTGAGCTTTTCTTGTACTTGGCTTTCATCATACGGATTAACAATCTCTGTAATGACTGGTTTATCTTGTTTTAGCTCTTGTTCGCTATGCTTAATATAGTTGTGTGTGGTTGGCATAATTAAACCAATAAACTCACCGCCTTTATACAGACTGATAGGTCTTCTAGTGCCATTTCCCCCATTGCTAATCTCAAAATCAATATCATCACCCCAATATTCCAACTGATTGCCAAATTCCTTAATAAAAAATTGTAGGTAAGTTTTATCAATTGCCACTTCATTGCCTTGTTCGGTCTTTAAAATAGCAAGCTGGGTTTCTTTTTTATCCGCTGATGTTGCCAAATCTATAAGTTGTAACTGAATGGCTTTTGGTGGAATAAGACGTTCTAATTGCGAAACTGGCATTTGCTTACCATAGTCCGCTTGAGAAATTAACGCATCAGAAACAGATTCTTTCACCATAATATGCCCATTTGACCACATAGAAAAATCATCAGCATAGATAAATCTTAAACCCTTAATCAACTTTTTACGATTAACAGGCTTGGTTTTACCAAATAATTCTTTGGTTTTGTTGGCAATCGGTGTAATGCTGATAATCTGGATATTCCAGCCGTCCGTATCGTCCGCAATGTCATCAAACATCATACTGTCAAATAAACTTGGCGTATCGTCATCAATGATAATGTCATCATTGACATCATCTGCTTCGTCTAGTACAATATCATCTAAGCCAGTTTGTGAACGACCAACCATGTTGTTGGAGATAGAATCGAAAACTGGCTTTTTTGTGTTTATACTGTCATATAAACCACGACTATGATAAGCAACAAAGACAAATTCCCCAGTCGGTCTTTCCCCGACTTTTACACAATGTTTAACCATTTCATCGCCAATTTGCACAGAATTGATGAATTTATGAAATGCAACAAAATTATCTTTTCTATCTTTTTTCAATTCTTCTTTGCCTGCATATTCGCCATTTTTTAATGTTTGCGGTACATAAAACACAAGTTTGGCTCTAATATCATTATTTTTTGTACCTAACGGCAATTCGTCAATACTATCCCTATTGAATAACACCTTGCCAATTTGTGTATTGATATATTTGCCCTGTAATGTTTTTAAGAATTTTATCACGGCTGTTTTATTGTCCTTGCCATACTTGTCTAAATCGGTATCAATATTTGATACATCAATTTCTTGTGAGTTTTGCTCGTAATCAAACTCATCACCTGTTAAATTAATCGGTTCATCGCTTTTATCTTGATTTCCCCCCACATCACCCACAAATGCCTGTTTAGGCTCATGGCGTTTTACATCAATCTGAGCCTGTAAGTCCGCAATTTCCTTGTCCAATGTTTCAAGCAATGCCTGTTTATCAGCAACCGCTTGCTGAGCTTTTGTGATTTCTTGCTCATTTTTCGCCTTTTGTGCCTGTGCTTTGGCAAAACGGCTCATGTTGGCTTTTGCCAATTTCATCATACGCATGGCAACTTGTGATAACTGTATATTTTTCCCATTTTCAGGCTGAACAACGGCGGTGATATCTTTTTTGTTTAACAACCATTTCCAACTAACCATAACATCATTTGCCCCAATTTTTGCAGGGTCGGCATCAGGATTTTTAAAGAAAATACTAAACGTTTGTCCGTCTGATAAACCAAATTCCATAGCCACATTCGCCACGCCTTGACGTTTAAAAGGTTTGGTCAAATTAAATGATGTAACTTGTAATTCTTTATCGCCTGCACTCACCAATCCACGATATAGCCTATCGCCCATTAATTGTAAACGGTTATGCGTGTCCATTAAGCTATCAAAACCCAACTCGGCAATATCACCAAGTTGTGCCAATGCTTCTCTTAAGCTAAACTCTTCCATTAATTCGCCAAAGGTATCGTGCTTTAACATATCACGGTATAAATTATCAAAACTTCTACCATGCGATACAAGGTTTAAACCGTCCCACGCCACATTATCAAAACTGGCTTTATTCTGCTCATCAAGCAACATTTTTTTGCTGATAATGGGTAGGTAATGTTGGTTTTGGCTTGAATTATCCAGTAGCTTTTGGATTGTGTCTGCACTAAAGCCTAAATTGTCAAAACCGTTTTCAGGGTCATTAGCAACCAGTTTGCCATAATCAGGCTCTAAATAATCAAACTGGCTTAATGCCACATAAATCGCATGGTCGCTATCATCAGCCCCTGCCACCGCCACCGTGTCAATATAACGATGATTTTGGGTAAACAGATTGACTGTATGCCAACTATCATCAGCACTACCAACGGTGCTATCAAATCCCAATCCGTCAAATCCTGACGTGTCAGCTATCACCGCAAGCATATCACGGTATTTGCCCTTGATTTCGCCCACTTCATAACGGGCGGTTTTTGTGCCTTTTGTGCCATCTGGGTAAGTAACTGAAAATTGACTGCCTTTTTGGGCAAGTGGTTGAAAAATTTGCATAATAAAGTCCTTTGGTAAAAAGATTTAGCTATTATGCAAAACAATAAGGTGGGGCTGGCGTGATGTTCCGATTAATGATTACCAAACAGCTCATACGGACGCATTTTTTGAAAAGTAACTTGTGTTTTGATAATCTCACTACGCCCACTAGCAGATAGGCTGATATTTGCCTCTTTAACCGCAACAAGCCATTTTTTACCAAATACCGCTTGATTGACCCTTAACGTACGTTTTTTATCAAAAATCACCGCCGTTAAAGCAAAACTGTATTTTATCGGTTCATTCACCGTACCGTCTTTGGGGAATACTAACTTTCTACACATCTCAAAGGAATTGGCAATGTCCATGTTTTTGGTGTCAATAAAGGTTACGTCCATAGTATCGTTAGATTGTTGTGTCAAATAATTTATCTGATGACTACCTGCATGAAAACTTTCACTTTCAGCATTCCCAACCGAAATATCCACATCACTCGCCAGCCATGACAACGGAAAACTATCCAAAAACCAAGGAATTTGCCCTTTGCCAATCCCATAAATATCGGTCAAATACACCGCATAGTTACATTGCAATATCGTACCCAGTGGGTATAATCTTTGATAAGCCTGTCGCAATTCAGACAAAGACAACGCCCCTGCTGACTGTGTATTTAATGTACGATTAATCAGATTAATTTTATTATCCAGTTCAGATAACTGTTTATTGTTGGTAAATGCACTTGCCAGCCCAATTCCATTGCTTACATCGCCCCAGTTCATCAGTAGTCCTCATCGTCTTCATCATCGTCATTGTCATCAAAGTCATCATCTGCTTTATTTTCATCACTACCGATTGGTAAACTATCATCATGCTGACCTTCTAAATCTTGAGCCAGTTTTTCAGCCTGTTCGGTGTCCAATCCGCCAACTTCTTCTAAAATCACTCTGACACTGTCTTTTTTTAATCCAACCTCTCGCAATGCACTCAATGATTGTGCCATTAAAGCAACCGTATTCATACGAGTTTGTTTGTTGTTTAACGCTTCTGTTGCAGCCGCCGATTGGTCGGAATAAAAATCAAATTGCCATGGATAATCACCGTCATAAAAATACTCATTGTATCTAATCCCCCAATGAAGCGACATTAACTGGTTGTAACTATCAATCAATGCTTGACGAATTAGCATACTACGACGCATGATTTGGGCGGATGTATGAAAACTTGCACCATCTCCCAAGCCACCTGCCAACATATCCGCCCAACCGATTAATGATAAATCAAGCCCTAAACCGCCCGCAATCCGCCTTAAATTAATCATCAAGGTTTCTGTGTTAAGTGGAGCGGTTCGCTGTGATAAATCCCCAACTGGTTGAATGTTTTGTTTATCCCCCCACGTTGGTAATACATGGTATTTTGTACCATATAAAGCTTCTCCACCTTTGAACGCTTCCCTAATTTGGTCTCGGTAATTCTGCAAAGTTTTCACCAAGCCGTCCTTGTATTTTTTTTGTTGATTAGGGGGCATACCGTCCATATTCACCGTTAAAAAGGCTTGTTTTACGCTGTCAGCAATTTGTTGATTGTTTAACCCCATTAAACTAATCATGGCATCGTCCCACGCACGTTCTACAGGATATAAAAACGAACCACCCACCATAGACGGCATAATCGGCATATCAGCTTGATTGTCAATGCCAATTAATCGCTCATCAGTAAAACTGGCTAACGACACCTGCGGTACACGCTCAATCCGAGCCATTTTCATACGCAATAACTGATGAACTTCCAATTTAGCAATGGCTTTGTCTAATTTTTCTTCTTCCATGACAAAATAACCAATCGTGCGTCCGCCCTGCTCAAACGGTAAAATCAACGGCGGTGCGGTATAATCGCTATTGACTAAATCAGCCACACCATTGTCATTGACATAAATCCTTGCATAACTATCACCATAAGCGATAGCTTGACGAGCAAGGCTAAACGCATTGCGGTTTAAAATAGGGGTCATGCGTTTGGCTTCAATCTCAACCTTTTTGCGTAATGTCTTTGCACGAAAGCCCTTACCACGCACAGACTCGCTAGGCGAAATAAAAATCATATCCCCAGTTGTCTCATGCCCGCCCAACGCCGCCGTTACATGAAGTGATAAGGCTTCAGCAATTTGTGGGTCAGCTTGCATCAACTGCCATTTGCTGTAGATTTGTTTTCGTGTGCGTAAAGGTGTGTCTTTATGATGATATGTGCCTAATTCCCATTGCGTGAACACGTCAAAGTTTTTATTCACCGCTTGAATACTTGGTGTTTGTTCTTGATGTGAATGTTCCCTATGGTTGATTAGCAGATTTGCCAATGTTTTACCAAAAAAGCTCATACAAAATCCCAAATGATTGATAATGGGGTAATTCTAGGCGGTTTAAGTCATGAGTTTGGCTCTTGTTCCACTTACCTTATATTTTTTGGCGTGATAGAATAATTAAACAATGTACATATTCAATCGCAGACGTAATTTTATCTTGTGAAAGGCTGTTCAAACTTGATACATCAAAACGCTGACATATCATTGTGTTAATTACCACATGACTTAAATGCAAATAAATGGTAGCTGTTTCCACCGCATCATACAATGATTGAATATAAGGTCTAGGATTTTTTTGCAGGTCATTATCTACTAAATCAGGAAAGTATAAGGATATCTGTTTTAAAAAATCCCCACCAATATATTCTGCATACAAAATTACCAATTCTTTACAAATAAAAGTCCCCTTGTTTTGTTTAGCAGTATAGATTTTTGACATATCAATACCGCTTGATTGTAACGATTGCATTTTTTGTACCGAACACATACTATGTATAAAGCTTGTTGCTGACTTTTTACCGCCCGCTTTACACAAGTCCACTAAAGAAAATAAGCCATTTTCATTTTGGCGAATGGTTATGCCATTAATTATCAAAATTTTTTTCATAAATCACCTGTATCTTCTATAATAACATCTTCATTATCTTCAACCAGTTCATCAAAATTACCACTTTCGGCAATCTTTTCAAAACGGCTTAACCGCTCTAACATCTCAAGTTGAGCCTTTTCACGTTGCATGGACGCTGACTCATTTAGTCCTGCCAGTGCTTCAAGGCTAGCTTGACGCTTATCATGTTCACTTTCTCTAAAGTCATCAACACTAATGCCACATACAACAAATTCCTGTTCAGCGATGACCTTTTGGCTATTGGTTAATTGATTCACGGTACGGCTTAGTGTTTCACTCACCACAATAACACGTTGAATAGTCTCACCGTCTGTTTTGACATCTAAAGAATGCAAGGTATCAATGGTATCAACCGTATTGTCCCACAATTCACCCAATTTTTTTAATCTTTTACGGTGTTTGCTAATAATTGCCTTTTTTTCTTGAGCGGTTAAAACAAGATTTTCTAGCTCTGCATAAATCTTTTGCTCGGTTTCTTCTGTTGCAACAATTAAACTTGTTGCATTCTCGTCTTCCTTATTGTTTTCAAGGTTTTGCGTTGAGTTTGTTTCACAACTTGTTGCACCTGTTGCGTGTTTGTTGCATTTGTTACCACCCTTGGGAATGGTTGTTTTTTGCCAGTTATATTTTTTCGCCCTACGATTGATAGATGAATAGCTCGGCGTTTCCACACCGTCAAATAAGGTTGCTAGCTTGTCCGCCAGTTCACGCCATGTAATATTAGGCGTATTTTCCCATATCGTTTGAGCTGTTTGCCAAATCTCTTCAGGCGTTGCCATAAATTACTCCACGACTTCAATGGTTGGCTCTGGTAAAGGAAAACTATATTGATAGCCTGTTTTTAATTCATCTAACAACCGATGCCTATCTTCTCTATCAATTCTTTGATTGATATTGTCAATATGTGCCTGAAATTGCGTTTGTTTTTGGGCTTCTTTGGTGGCAATCTTACGAATATTCCATTCTAAATAATGTAATAAATGATGAAAATTTGGGTCAAATTTTTTTAAATCATCGCTGTGCTTTAAGGTATAATCTCTTATTTTTTCGCAAGTATTCACCAAATCCATATGTTCATCTTTATCAACTTTTTGCATAAAATCGGTAACAGACCCTACCATTTGCTCAATCATAGGTTCAAAATATTTACGACAATTTAGCAGGATATGGTTTAGATGATTGGCATAGATGTCATTAATAGGTTCACAAGACCGCCCCAATAAATAATCCACCGTACAACCATACATATCTGCTAGAATTATGAGCAATTCAATATTAACATCAACATGACCGTTTTCAAGTTCACTAATACGGTTGCGATTATTCGTAATGCCCCATACTCGCTCCATAACTTCAGCTTGTGTATAGCCAGCACCAACTCGTGCCACTTTAAGATTAGCCCCTAATAGTTTTTTGCGTTGAGTACGTTGTGTATCGGTAAAATATCGTTTAGCTCTTATCATATTTTCCCCTTATGTATTCCCATAGCGATGATATTCGGTTCGCCGATTGGCTTGAATAGTTCGCCATTGTTCAAATTTTAATTCACTTGCTTTAATCAAAAATTGCAATCTTGTTTCTTTCGCAACCGCTTCTTTCAACGCCTCCAATAATTGTAAATACTCTGGGTGTGCATACGCATAGCTTTCTCGCTCCTGAGCGGTTTTTAGTTTGTCGCTTGCTTCTTGAATCAGCATGGCTTTTTTAGATTTGCGAAATTCTTCCAAATAAACCCTGTCAGCTTTTGCTTTGGCTAATTCGTCAGCCTTTGCACGGATAAAATTTAATGCCCTTCTACTTGTTCATCTAAAGTTTGTGAGTTATCCATATCACACCACCATAATAGATAAGCCATGCTAATATAGTTATTAAGTTATACATCGTTTTTCCAATGCTAAATATTTAAATCTTTCCACAAACTCAGCATAAGGTAAAATGTGAATTTTCGGATTATTATTCATTTCAAAAAAACTAAATTTTTTTGAAAATCGTTATGTGATATTCTGGCTGTATTACCCATATCATCAATGTAAATCATGCTTACGCTCCACACTAGCACACTCGCCAGCCAATGCAAAATAAGCAGTACCGTCTAATTTGACAAGTCTAACAGTTTTATGCCATTCAAGATTAGAATTGACGTTTAACAAACATCGTAACAAATTGCCTACTTTGCTCTCACTAAACCACATAATTTTTAGAAAAAATATTTCTATGACAAACAAATCGCCTTTAAGGTCATCTGATAGATTTCTATCCCCCATAAAGTGCATCTGCTTTTTAGAAAATAGCGTTAATCTATTGTTAAATGTAATACAAATCATTTTTCAATTTTCCTATCAAAAAAATAAATCTTTCGCTGTTGTTGTTGGCGTTTAACCGTCTTTCTTAATTTTTTCATCGTTAATCTCCACCAAAATCAATTTATAAACTTTCTTATCAATTACCATAAAACCACGTCTAGCGTAACTTTTATCAATATCACCAATCACCCAGACTGTTAACACAAAAGTCCAAATAAATGTTAATAAAATAACAAACAATACAAACCACGCATCGCTCATAAATCACACTCCCATTGATACCGTTCATTTTTTTTGATAGACATATAGTCTTTTAGCACATTCAACGCTTCTTCATAGCCATAACAAACAACCGCCTTGTAGTTTTCTTCATTCAACATCGCAATGCGTTGCTTTTGTTTTGGACTTACTTTGCCTTTAGGCTTTAGTCGCTTTAATTCAATCCGCAACCCGTGATAGCCTTGTCTTGCGATATCTAGGATTAAGTCAGGATAACCTGCTTTTGTTCCCATCTTTTTAAAATTACCCCCTTCTGTTTTTGTCCTTAGACCACCATTAGGGGAATGGTGCAGATAGTCTGCTAAGGTTTTTTCGCCATATTTAACATTTTTTGCCCATGTGATGATATCTTTTTGAATATCATCTTCTTCAGGGGTGCCAAACGCTTGTTTTACTTCTTTGGGTATTTTTAATCGCCAACGTGTCATGCTTTTTCCTCTAATTTCTGCTGAAAATTGCAAATTTGGCAAATATCTTTATCAAAAAACTGCAAAACATCTTTGCATTCTTTGCAATAGCGTTTTTCATTCATACCATTATTAACATCATTAGAATTATCTTTGTCATTTATCTCAGCTTTTTTATCTTGAGAAATTTGTCGTATTGTATCTAGTAATTTAACAGTCACTAAAAGAAATACCACCATCATAAAAATAAATGCTAATTCACTTATATACATTTTATCTAACTACCTTATCTATCTGTTTACCAATCCATAACATAACATTGGTTGCCATGCTATTACCTAATGCTTTATATCGTGGACTGTTGGGGCATTCTTCAGCTGATTTACCACGATAGGGAATTTGTGTATAATTATCGGGAAATCCCATTAAACGCTCACATTCAACAGGCGTTAAACGCCTAACCATTACTGGATAAGCCACCGCATGACGGTCTGATGTTGTGAGCGTGTAAGACGTTTGGTTATCTGACAACCCTAAATGATTGCCACCATGTTTGTTATCACGACCAATTACATTACCTGCAATCGTAAATACACTTAAAGGTTCTTTATAGTCGCAAGCGGTCAATGTGGGTGATTGTTCTTTTTGCTCTTTTACCGCCAAGCCACGAGTGGAAAAGGCATAAGCCGTTGCAGCAAAAGGAATGTTACCACCACCAGTCCCCATAGCCGCCGTTAAAGTTGGTGCAACAAAGCCATGACATTCACGGATAGGGTTTTTGTCATAGCGTGTTTCAAAACAATAGACGCTTAATCCAAATTTTGAGCTATCCACTTTTGTAAAATATCTTTGAGCATAGGGGATATCTTTTTGTGTTGATGTTTTTCTGCTCTTTGTAGTAACCCCTGACAAGCTCTCACGCTCAAGTAATATTGGCGGTCTATTGGTCCAATCTCCAAAATCTGTGATAGCAAACACACGCTTGCGTCTTTGGGCGAGTCCAAAGTATTGAGCGTCAAGCACTCGCCATTCGGTAAGTCCATTTTTGCCCAACGCAAAGCCCGTGTTGCCCCAACCGTTTTTGGGGGTGTCAATATCTCTGCCCCCAGATAGCAGTCTAACCACCACCGCAAAGTCTGCTCCTTTGTTGGAGCTAAATGCTCCTGGGACATTTTCCCATAATGCAAACCTGCAACCATTGTGCTTTCTTGCCCATTCAATAATTCTAATTGCGTCATAAAATAATCCTGATGCTTGACCCTTAAGACCTTGTCGCTTGCCAGCCACACTCAAATCGGTACATGGACTGCCAAATACCACCAAATCAATTTGTCCCAATGCTTTAATTTGCTCTTCTGTGATTTTGGTAACATCTCCCAAATTAGGGATATCTGGGTAATGATAGTCTAATAATGCACAGGGGAATGGTTCAATTTCGCTAAATCCAACACATTGCCAACCTAATTTTTTCCAAGCCACCGAACAGGCTTCAATACCGCTAAATAGGCTTAAAAATCTCATACAACCGCCTTATTTTTGGTCTTTATCATCTGATTTTTCAGAGATTTCTTTTATTTTTTGCTTGCTTTCAGCTTCAATCTCAGCAAGTTTGGCATTTAAGGTATTTAACGCCTGTTCTGCTATTTTTGAATCACTCCATACTACTACTTTTTGGGCTGTATAAAGCCCAGTCATCACATACATTGAATTTTGTTTTGGTATTAATACCCACAAAACCACAGAAACTATCAGAAAAACAGACCCAAAATTGAACATCACAGGTGCTTTGGTTTTCATGTAATCACTCAAATCATTACCAATAATCAAGTGCATCGCAAAACCAATCAATAAAAAACATGAAAAAATCCCAATTACCACACTTGCAATGGTTTTTATCTGTGCTAAAAAATCTATAAAATAAATAATCACAATTAAATCATTCATATCTTTACCCATTAAAATTAAATACAGCCACCAACCAACAAAATAGGAACTCTTATCAAAAACCTAAGAATAGCAACCCATTTAAATCGGCTTGGAAAGCGTGATGTCTGGTGCATCGTTGTTGCACGCTTTCCAATATAATCACCAGAAAACTCAACAACCCATTCTTGTGTACTGGCCCTAAAAAATATTCTCAATTCATATTTTTTTAGCTTCATACCACCACCCTGCCAAAATCCGCTGAATTTTTGCCATAGTCTCCTGCACAAAATCATCATCCGCCACCGCATTTTTATATTCAACTTGTTGACTAACTGGCAATTCAAACCGACTACCTGCCAAATATTCAGTACAGACCTGTTCATAGCACGCCAGCCAAATTTTCCACGTCTGCTGTTCGCTTTGCGTTTTTAACTCATAAAAACCCACACGATTTGCTGTTTCATACACAACTGCATGAGGGTATTTGTTATGGCAAGCATCCAAATAAGCGGTTCTGGCGTGTGGAAATTGTTTAAACTCATCATTTTTTACTAGGTCCAAAAACTCTTTGGCATTATTCGGTGGAAAATCTAGCTCTATGCTCAAGGTTTTTGCCATGTCAAACTGTCGTTTGGTAATGCCTTTTATCGTCAGATATCTCGCCCAAAGTATGACGGTTTCAACACCCCATTCATCAGGGTTTAATTTATTTTTAAACCACAATTTCCAATCAGAAAACATCTCGGATATTGCCAGTATCAATTGTTCGCTCGGCTCGTTGGTCAAGGTATTGTCTGACACCTGCTCCAAGTTGGTTTGCGTATTCTGTGGTTGTGGGTTTTTTAGTAGTTGGCTGATTGCTTGCATGAGTTTTTCCTGTGTTGCTAAAAGTTCTTTCGTTCATAATCCATTTACGCAATTTGTCTTTGCGTAAATTTTCGGTAATCAAAGGTTTGCCAATCAAGGCTTGTTCAGCATGATGATTTCTAAAATCATTAACGATTAAATCATATTCCTGTTGATTGAGTACCTTTATAGAACCTGCTAATCGTAATGTTTGTTGCATTTCATCTAAGCTAGGTGCTTGCCAATTTTGAATATCTTGCATTCTGTCAAAACGAATTTGTTCACTTTGCTGATTTTGCGATTTTTCGTTTTCGCCCGCTTGTGAGTGAGTATTAATAATAGATGACGATAACGATAAAGGGCATTCATCAAGCATACTTTGAGCATTGCTTATGTTATGCTTGTGCATTGCGTTAGCATTGCTTACATCATGCGTTGGTATTGCAGAATTTTCATTGTCATTTTGATTAGGACTTTGATTGTCTTTATTTCCCCAACGTGCTTCTGCTGCCTTTTTAGCTTTTTCTGATTTCATTTTTTTGTTGTCAGTCGCTTCATTTTTTTTGTCATCAAGGTATGGGCTATAGATAATATTGTTGGCTTCATCCTCAGCAAAAATACCTGTGGCAAAAATGCTTTCTTTTAGCAACTTGACTTTACTGGCTGGCAAGCGAGTAATCGCACCAATGATTTTGTTGTCATTGGGGATTGCTCCATTTTTCCAATAATCCAACATTAATAAATAAAGTCCACCGATTTGTTCGGTGGTTAATCTGGTTGTCATACTTAACATCTCCCCAATGTAGATTGGTAGCCAAATACTGACATCTTTTTCGCTAGACATCACGCTACTCCTTCCATTGTCAGTTTTTCGATAATCCATGCCTGACCTTTCTGGGTAAAAAGTGGCTGGTCAAATCCCAGTTCAGTTTGCTTCATTTCACCGTAGCCTTTTTGTTCAAACCAAGCATTGAATACTCTGCCACGTTTTACATTTTTGTTATAGACGCCTAATTCGTCCAGATGACGATTAAGCACTATCGCACTCATACCGCCTAGCTTTGCTCCAATTTGGGTGGCATTAACTAAATTGGAGCGTTCGACAACTTTATTGTAGTGATTGATTTTTGGTTGTGCGTTTGTCAGTTCAATTTGCAAGGCTTGTTTTTGTTTTTCGCTTTCAAGCAAGCTTTCTAAAGCCTCAATATAGTTACTTGGAAGTTTTACCTGTTGTTTTTCCAGTTCTTGCCAGCGTGTGATGATGGCATGACGCATTCTGACGTTATAACCACTCACCAAAGTCAAGGTCATATCTTTACTCAAAAGATATTCAATTTGTTGGCGATTCATGCTATCTATATAGATGTGCTGAAAACTTAGCACATCTATTTGTAGCTGTTCACATACATTGCGAATGTCTGCTAGCACATTTCTATGCTCTTTTTCGCATAATTTTGCAATTTCACGACTTGACATCGTTGGTATTTTTTGGTTTAATATTGAGATATTCATTTTAGATACTCCCATGAGTGTTAAATAGAACCCTTAATAGTTTGCCCTATTAAGGGTTTTAATATTTGTTTAAAAATTCCAACAATTCACAATTCTTATAATGCCCCTGTGGGCGTACCACAGTTTTTACATAATAAGACTTCGGAAAATTGCATTGTTTCGTCCAGTTGTCCAACGTGGTAACGCTTACACCCAGCACACCAGCAACGACTTTCTTACGAATAAATTCGTCTTTCATCAGTTTTAGCAATTTTGATTTTGCCTTTTTGATGAGTTCAACTCGTTTTTCATCGCGAAAAGCAGTCTTAGCAGAATTTTTAAAGTCTTTTTTTGGGCTTTTTAAAACCCCTTTCTTTGGCTTTCTTAAAGGCTTTGGGCTTGGTAAAGTTGTTTGTTTGTCGCTATTTGGCTTGTGTTTTGTCAACCATTCATCACCGATAGTGATTTGGTCTAGGTACTGGGGGGTTGATAGTTTGGGGGTGTTAAGGCTTGTGGTCATTGGTTTACTCCTGTAGATATTACAAATCTATTTCTTCGATGATAGGGCATAAATCAACGGCTTTGATTTTGCCTTCGGTGATTTTTTCAATTTTTTTAGCGTTGACGATGCTCACGCCATGTCTGTTATTCAGCCACCCTGTAATTGTTCCCTGTGTAACACCAATTTTTTCTCCTAACTCTCGTTGATTTTTACCAAACATCTCTATGAGTTTTTCGATGTTTGGGTTTTTAGGTTGTTTTATCATAATGGTATACCTTTGCAAATAAGGTTGAATTTTATATGTATTCGTTTTTTATGTCAATGTTATAAATGAATTTAAATAAAAATAATAGATTTTTTATTTGCTAAGTGGTTTGGTAAAATAAAGATTGTATATTGAAAGGTTGTCCTTTATAATAATAATAAATTTTTTATCTCTTCGGAGGGCTATACAATGTTGAAAGACCGTCTAAAATGGGCTAGGAAGAATGCTCGCTTAACGCAAATGGATGTTGTTGAGAAGGTAAAGATATCACAGGGTACATATAGTCAGCTAGAGCGTGGTCTTGTCAAAAGCACCTCTAAAATAGTAGAGCTTGCTGATTTATTTGGTGTTAATCCTATGTGGTTATCTACAGGCGTGGGCGAAGCGTTCAGCAATACTGGTGCTAATCTTCAACATAATGGGGATAACTATGGTAATATTGTTGGTGGTATCGGCAATACTCAAAATAATCTAACTCAAAATGTATCAGTGCAAGACCAAGCCGAGCTTGATGCAATCAGTGCTAATCATTATAAAGATATGCCCCTTTTGGATATTGATATGGGGGTAAAATACGCCCTTGACCCAGACGCACTTGCTAATTTAATCTTAAATAGCAATCAAAAAATATTGGCTTTTATCCCCCATACAGGCAATACCTTTGGCGTAAAACTACCCTATGATATACAAGGTATAACCCCGAGTGCATTATTGCAGAATGATATATTGATTATTGAGCCGTGTATTCGACCTAGGGATAATGATTTGGTGTTGGTGTGTTTGGATTTTGGCAAGCCAACCCAACGGGGAATGGTGGGAAGATTATTAATGGGGATAAGTGGTAAACCCATGCTACAACACAATGAATTTGAGCCTGAGTCTATGCCTGTCGGCTCCCTGATTTGTGGTGTTGTTATTGCAATCAAGCGTCACACTATAGATAATGCGATGTTGACGGCTAGAATTGTGCCTGACTGGGATATCACAAAAACCCTTGTGGTAGATGATACAAAAGTTGATGCGGAGCAAAAAGATGACTAATATAACCTTTCCTGTTTTTGGAGATATATTAAATACTGCTATCCAAGTGGTTAAAACATCTAGCAACCGCAAAAACGGCATTACCGAAAAGAAGTACATTGAAGAAATGACTACTGCTTTAAAATTAACTGAAAAACAAGTCAATCTAACATATAAAGCAACATTAAACGGCGTTACAAAAGATGATTTTAACTGTTTGTTTAGATTGCTTGATATTTGTAATTTGTGTATGACAGCAATGGGATTAGTAAAAGACAATGTTTTTCCATTGCTAATCAACCCTATAAGCGATAATTTTTTAGATTTTGTTGCATTTAATCAAACAGTTACTTCTGACAACTTAATTAAACTTGACCCATTCGGAAAAATATTTTTTTGGTTAGCAAATGATAATTTTAATATCGTTATTAAAACTATGGTTAGTGATGATAAAGAATATATTGCAAATCTCAATAGATTTGAAAAAGTTTCTTTTCAAGAGTTAAAAATTTTACAAAAGGTTTGCTATGGTGAAAATGGCGACCCGTTACTCAACTTTTTGATTAAGGAAACCATGCGTAGAACGTCTGTTTTTATGAACAACTACGCCAATGCTACCTTGCTAAACGACTATGAAAAAGCCACACACGCAACAATTCTCAAAAAATTGATGAAATTAACACCAACACAATTTGAACATTTATGTTTGGAAGTGGTGCAACAATCTTTGAAAAATGAAGCTCCTGACAGTCAAGTTGTCAGTAATCATGTGGGTAAGACCAATGACGGCGGTATTGACGGTATTGTCAAACAAACGTTCCCAAATGGTGAACTTCATACCTACTATATCCAAGCCAAACTGTACCAAAATCAAAACAAGATTTCTAACCGTGAATTACGCAATTTTGTTGGTGCTTTTCCACCTGACCCAAAATTTCATCATGGCATTTTTATCACAACGAGCGATTACACCGCCCCAGCGATAGAATATAAAGACAATCTACCAAGCCATAGTTTGATTTTGATTAATCAATTAGCCTTACTTGAGTTAATGATTGAGCATGAAGTTGGTGTAGAAACGGTTAAAACAGAAGCACTGGTTTTAAACAAGGAGTTTTACCGAAAACTCGGTAAATAGTGGAACACAGCCACGCCAGCCAACCAAAACCGCCTAAAATCCTTATATATTTAACCTTATAAGGATTTTTTTATGAAATTATCTGACATCAACGAAAAAACTGAAATCATCAAAGATTTTAGCAAGCAATTAAGCAAAACTACCAAACAACGTATCGCTTCAACCGTTTTTGGCAAAATCAAACGTACTAGTGGTATATCAGTTTTACCAGTTGATATTACGCTAGAAAATTTGCAAATCGTTACCCTAAATATCCGCATTATTGATGATAAACCTGATATCTATCGGGTTGATATTAATGGTAAAGCCTTTGTGAGTACAGGCGATTTTTCTAATGAATACAAGCCAGCATTTAATAAGTCGGTTGCTGAAGTTGGTAAGGCGGTTTTGTTGGGGCAGGATAAATTTAACAAAAGTTTAGCACGCCAAAAAGCCCCACGAAAAACCACTAACAAAAGCACTAGAGTGAGTCAAAAGCAACAGTTGGCAGACTTGGCTGAATTGGAGCAACAACTGGACCAACAGATTGAACAAAAACAAGCCGAAAAGCAAGTCTTGATTGAGCAGTTGCAAGCTATTCAAGAAAATATTTGACTTGAAGTGGGGAATGGGGTATTATGTATTTAAGGTCTGAAAACCTTAATATAGCGGTTCATCGCTCCCGATAGTCTTAGCGGTTTTTTATTGCCTAAATTCCCCATTTTAGCATACCCCTTTATGTTGGGGGGGCGGAGAATACAATACCCTTGTGGAAATAATCCCAGCCGTCTATGTTCGGTTTTTCAGCCCCCCAACGCCCTATTTTTAGGGTTAAATCTGAAAATGTTAAACATTAGGTGTCTTATGACAAATCAAATCCAAACCGTGAATTTTCACAACCAAACCCTCATCACCCTACAAAAAGACAATATTGCTTATGTGGCAATGAAGCCTATTTGTGAGAATATTGGTCTTAACTGGGACGCTCAACGCCAACGCATCAATCGTGATGAGGTACTTGCACAAGGTACGGTTATCATAACCGCACCTACAAAAGGCGGTTTACAAGAAATGCTATGCCTACCAATCCACTACTTAAACGGTTGGCTATTTGGTGTAGATACAAACCGTGTCAAAGCCGAAATCAAAGACAAGCTCATCACTTACAAAAAAGAATGCTACCAAGCCTTGTTTAATTACTGGAACAAAGGACAACCAAAAAAAACCAACGCCCAGCAACGCCAAGCCTTAGTAACAGCGTGCGACAAATTAGCCGTTGGTAATCAGTTTGGCTAAGCATTAATCATCGCTTAAAAAGTCCGTCCATACTTCAAAAATGAGCGGATTTTTTTATTGGTAAATGATTGACAAACCTACATATATTTTGTATTATGTATTTAAGGTGTCGTAACCGAACAGTAAGCGTTTCCCCACAGCGTTATCGTGGTTTTTTAATGCAAAAAATTTAAGCTCTGCAAATTTGCAGAACATAAATTGAATGGCAAACCCTTTCAAGATTTAAAATGTTGAAAATCCAACATTTAGAAAAATTAAGATGTTGGAATTCCAACAACATAAATTTTGTTGGGGGTGGTGGTGAGATAAGGCGAGCAATCGCACGAATAAGCCCAGCCGTCTTACTTCGGCTTACGAACACCCCTAGCACCCTAACAGGCATTTTTCAGAAAACTTAAATGCTCAAATTTGAGCATTTAAAAAAAATCAAAAAATATCTTGACAATAAATTTTGATTTTTATAGAATAATCACACGAAGCCTGAAAAACTTCTTACACTCGCCAATCACAAGCGAAATTTGTGATTTTTTTTTGTACCCACAAAAATTGCCAATCCTTACGATTACCTTTTTTATGGGTAGGAAGGTGTGGAAATACCCAATACCACACGCCGTTAGTGTAGCGGTTTTTCAGCTTCCTATCCGCCCTTTTGGGCTTTCTACCAACTGAAAAAGGTAATACACTATGTCAAATCTTATTGTTGCAAACACTTCAATTAGCCAACATAACGGCTTTTTCTCTTTGACTGATTTACACAAATCATCTGGCGGTGCAGATAAGCATAAGCCAAGTAATTTTATGCGTAATGACGAAACCAAAGAACTCATTGCCGAATTGGAAAAAGAAAATACGGTTGCCTACCACACCGTACAAGGCAAACAAGGTGGCACTTACGCCTGTCGTGAACTGGTAATCCGCTATGGTATGTGGATAAGTGCTAAATTTAGCCTTGAAGTTATCCGAGCATTTGACAATCTAAACACAGGGGCAATCCCATGTTTACCCAAAAAAACCAACGCCCACCAACGCCAAGCCTTAGTAACCGCCTGTGATAAACTCGCAGTTGGCAACACATTGCGTTCAGACATCTACAAAATGGTCGGCAACCAGTTTGGTGTGGACGATATCCAAAGCATACCCATGCACCAACTAGCAGACGCAACCGCATTTGTCTATGAAATCATCTTAGCAAAACAACAAACCCCAAAAAACCTAGAACTACCGCAGAAAACGATAGAACGACTTGCCAGTCAATTTGCCAAAACCGCCATTCTCATCAACCACGTTAAAAATGAATACCTACCATTTTTATACACGGCAAATTTTGCCAAAGCAGAAAAAGTCAGCGTACATCTGGCACTAATCAATTATGACATTCAGGACAACTGTCAAGACCTATTCAAACTATTGCCGTCAGAAATCAAAAACGACAACGCTCACCCGATAGTCAGCGAGTTACAAACAGCCTACTATCACGATAACTTGTTGAAATGCCCACAAAAAATTGCCTGAAAAACCCCACTGCCACAAAAAAAAACTGGTTTTTTAACCAGTTTTTTTTAATTGGGCGGGCTAGTACCGCCATAATCTTTAGACAACACGCCGTGAGTATGTGAGTTTAACGATTTACCACCACCGACCACATCAGACTGACCTGTAACCACGCCTGACGTGGTTTGATTGCCATTTTGGGTAGTATCGCCATTGTGGGTAATATTACCGTTAAACTCCATTTCAGCGTTAATAACCACTCTTTCGGCATTGACTTCTACCAAATCTTTGGCATTGAGTGTGATTCTTGACCTTGCCAGCACTTCAATATTTTCTTGACGAATGCGTCTGATATCTTTTACCGCCATACCCTTTCCATGACTGCGATAAAAAGCAATTACAGGGGCGGACATATCCCCATTTTCAAAAAATACCCAAACATCAGCCCCTTTCAATAATTCTCGTTCCGTGTCCAAATCATCATCACCAATCGGATAAGCCAGTAAAGCGGTCAATCCCTTTGGAGAGCCGTCTGTTAATCCTTGAATATGGACCTGTGCAGTGCGTTCATTTTGGTTATATTCTATAAGTTTGGCAGGATAAAAATAAGGTTTCATCGTTTGTTTTCCAAATCAAATGTTTTATAATAGCCAAAAATTTTTATTTTTGGGATAAAATATGGCAAAAAAACCATCTCAGCGACAATATTTGTTAAGCTCACCTAAACGCAGGGCGTTATATTTCTATGTAAAAAATGGCGTAACGTTTTTGATTCCTTTTTTATTATGCACATCAATTCATGACAAGGGTTACGTCATTTTTTCATATATCTTATTCTTGCCATTGGTGTTTGTATTTTATCGCTATATTTCACATTATATCGCTTTAATTATCGTGTTTCTTGAAACCATGTTAAACGGTGGGCGTTAATTATTTAATTGAGCAATCCACGCTTTACTCGCCATGACTGCACCACCGCCCATGCTACCTGTATCAAAACGTATGGCATGGGTTAATACCACATAATTTTGTTCATTAATAGACAATAGATTACCTGCTGACAATCTTTCATCAATCGCACGGATAATAATGCCTTTAGTAATCAAAATTCGCCTTAAATTTTGCAATTCTCGGTTATCCGTGCGTGGGATATAGTCAATATTCTTACCAGTATTCACCTGACCGACAACAGATGACGCATTATCCAACGATAAATAATTGGTATTGTACAAAGTATCACTTTGCGTACTATTGAGCCATTGCACATTGCTAGGGTCATACAGCACCGCATTGCCTTGAAACAAGTCTTGTAAGCGTTTGATGTGAATACTTTGGCTTTTTAGGTCATAACAGACAACAGCCCCTTCTTTTTGTAGTGATAAGGCTATCCGAGCCGTTGGCAACTGACCGTTAAGACAAGTAAAGCTATTCACCTTGATATCACCATTTATTTTAAGTTTAGCCCCCAAACTACGGTAGATTTCACCAAAACTAACATTTTCGTGAATAACCGCCTTATTCGCCACATTCACCAGAGTTTCACAGCCTTTTAATATCGCAATCACCGCAATAGAGCCTGTGCGTTTGCCATCTTTGATAATATGATTGGCAAAATGTTGCGATTTGATAATGATTAAATGAATGCCGTTCGCCAATGTCAAAACCTTACCAACGGCGAGTAATTGCACCAGTTCATCTGTCGCACGACACGTTATTTCAAGGCTTACAGGAATTGGTACAAGGTCATGGCGTAAAATCGCCGACAACAAATCTGAACCAATTTCTTGGTTATTTTCGGTGTAAATTATCATGATAAGCACCTTTTTTCTGCAATATCAAAATATTGTTTATCAATTTCAATACCAATAAAACCACGCCCACTATTTAGGCAAGCAACCCCAGTTGAACCGCAACCCATAAATGGGTCTAAAACAACTTCTCCAACTTGAGTTGAGTTTTCCACCAAGATTTGCATAAGTTCTACAGGTTTTTCGGTGGGGTGTTGCTTGTTACCAATAATATTAGGAATGGCTAAAATATTGCTTGTGCCAGTATGATTAATGGTTTTCGCTCCACCTTTACGCAACATTAAAATACATTCAAATCCTTGCATATAATAACGATTTGGCGTTACGTTGCCTTTATGCCAAATCAACAGATTTTGGAATGTAAAACCGACTTTTTCAGCTTGTTTTTGCAATTCAGCCAAATTACGGCTATTTACCATGATGTAACAATGTGATTTATGTTTTAGCACTCGGTAAATTTCGCCAATCCAATCCTGAAATTGGATATCATTATGCTTGAATAGCTTTCCACTACTAGCGTACTCATTCCAGTCATCTCTCTTTTCTGTTTTACGGCTGGCAAAAATTCCACCAACTTCATTACCTTTCATATGTTTGCGACAGCCACCACTGACGATTTTATACGGACAATCTGTTAAAACCAAATCTATTGAGTTTTCTGGAATAGACGGCAAAACCGACAAACAGTCATTATGGTATAAATCAATCATCATATTCCACACTAAAAGGGGCATGGTGAAATGCTTCACGTTTCATCGTTTCTCGTGCTTGTATATGGTTTTGCAAAGCTTCTGATGATGATATACCAAAAGGCGTTACCCCCAACGCTTGTGAACCTTCCATACGCCTTGCCTGGACCAAATCACAATGAGAGCGTACCGCTTGTTCAATGATTACCCATTCGTCAGCCAACAACACGGTGTCTAAATCAATCGTAAATGAACTAAATCCACCTATCGGTGGTTCATCATCACTGTGTTGGCAGTCAAGCCTGCACCAACCAGCCAAAAATCGTACTTCTTGCAATACGATATTTTGCACGTCATCAAGTAACAACGAGTAACCACTGGTTAAAAGCTCGTCATACAAGCTATCACAAAATTCCGATAGCTTGCCCTTGACAGTTGGGTATTGGGTAAGGTATTTCTCACGTTTGATTTTATCAAAATCCATTAGCCACCTAATCCTCCGAATCCTGAGTTACCACCCAATCCACCAATGATATTACTAATGGTTGAGGCAATATTAGTACTGCCACCATTTAGTTTACTGTTGATTTTGTCAAATGCGTTTGACCCCGTAGAACCCATATTCGCATTTTCGCCAAAGTACATATACCGCATATTGCCAGATACGGTTAAAATCTGACTACGGCTAGATGCGTCAATCTCACCGCCGCCATCAGAAAAGGTAAAATCCACATCGTAAATCGTGTAAACAATCGGCGGTGTATTGGTCTGACCGTCTGATACATTAAACACAATGCGACAACTATCTAAACTACCACCCATATTCATCACAGCTTGAGCAAATTGAGAAATTGCCCCTTTTTCTGTTTCAATACAAGTGATTGAGCTTTCAAAACTGGTTTTTGGCACACCGGGACGGTGAGCAGCCAAGCCACCTGCATAGTCAATATCAGCTGAATCGTTATTGGTTACCATAGGGCGTTGAAAGTTTTGGATAAGTAGGCGTAAATGCTCATGGCCTGTCGGAATTAAAATCGCATTACACGCCAAGGCTGGCGTGCCAAGTGTTTTTGCGGTTTCATATTCACGTTTAAAGTGGGCTAATGTTGGTGAACTACCCTTCATACAATAAATCCTATCTTGCTAGTGATAGGATTTATTATTACATGGGGGGAGGATAGTTTTGGGGCTGTTCCGTTCTAGTTTAGCCTGAATATTTTTTACTTCAACTAAAATCAGCCACATGATATTTATCACACGCCATAGCCATACCGATTGCTGAGTTATCAATCCCAACATACACCGCTATCTCTGGCACAATATGAGCAGGGACAAGCCGTCTTAACGTTGGAGCGAGTTCTGATAATTCATTTAAATTAATATCACTATTTAATTTAATACGAATACGACTGGTTAAAAATCGTTGATTACTGGCAGTTTCATACAAAAAATTCGGATAATCATTGGCTCTTTTTTTATCATGCCAAAGTTGCACAATCTGATTTTGCTTTGGATAAAGCACATCTAGCACAAACTGCAAAAATGCCAACCCACGTTCACTTGCCAACGCTTGCCATTGCGACAAAATAATCGCCATGATTTTGTCACTCAAACCACCGTCATCACGCCTTAAAATCGCCAATCCGTGTAATTTGCTAAAGCGTTCTACTACCGTTTTTCCACCCAGAAATGGGGTAGCGTAATGGTACATATCGTTCATTTCTTTAAGTAAATGATTTTTAATCATTTCTGCTAATACAAGCGACATACTACGCTCCAGTTCATCATACAGATGACTGTGCGTGATAGGTGATGTAAGTTGTTCAGCAGTGAGTGTTTTACCGATTGCCATAATATTATCCTAAATAATCTTAATTATGGCAAATTGGCAGGGGTAGGGTAGCGTTTGTTCCAATCTGTTACGAACCCTGTAAATGTAGCGTAATTTTTTGATTTTCTGTAAGTTTTGGTGTTACATTATTGATTCGTATTCTTTTACTTAATGCTTCTTGTAAAGATTGAATGACAGCTTCATCATTGGAATGTATTTTATGCTTAATAATTTCACCGTCTGGCGTAAATGTAATATCAACTTTTACACTATCTTTAAAATCTGCTGGTGGTGTCCAATACCTATCAATGTGTCTACTAACTGAACTTCTTAATATTTTTTCCCTAACTTCTAGCTGTCGTTTCTCTCGTTCAACCTTTTCTTTTTGCATTTTTTCATTGCTTTTTTCAATGTTTTGCAACATTAAATCATACATCGCAGTAACCGCAAGCATATTCGGCACAACATCCCATTGAGCCTGCCAGCCTATTTGTTGTTCGCCACTCTCATTCAAAAACTCTTTGGTTCTATACTGAATTGCCCCACTAAAAGAATTTCCTTTGAAAGAATTTAAGTCGTCTATATTAAACTGATTAACACCCAATTTTTCCAAGGTTTTCTTAGACATTGATCCACTAAATAAATCATACAACCCACCTGTTGATTGAATATCTTCATTGATTAATTGTACAATTTCAGGCATCATGTTGTCTTTGGTTTTATTGTTGCCAATATATGACACGGTTGCTGTTGCAACACACACACCATTAGAATCATAGATGTTGCCTAGAGTAATATCCGAACCATAAATATTCTCACTTAAATGTTGAGCGGTTTCTACTTTAATTCTTGAGCTTATCAACTCTACTGCCTCATCTTTAATCCCCTGTTTAATGCCATTAACCAATTCACTATCTACACAAGGATTGTAAGAAACTGGCTCTATCTCACCAAATTCCTGGCTAAATTTTTCTTGTTCTTCTTTAAATTTAGCTTCCAGTGTTTCTATATCAGTGTCTTGGTTTTCTACATTTTCTTGCTCTATGCTTTTAGCGACATCATTTTGGGCTGTTTCGCCTCTGTTGATTGGTAATTTATCGCAACCAGTTAGCAAAATAGCAAAGACTAGAGCTATTATTGGCAATTTCATAAAACACACCTTGTTTGTTAAAATATTACCAAATTGTAACACAATATACAAAGTACCGTAAATAAAAAAAATTAAATTAACTTACAACGTCCACATCGCACTGCCAGTATCAGCGGTTCTCTGTAATGTGATTTTGATGCTCTCTCTTGTTAAATACACCCATTCATGCGGTTTAATCGGCGTGGTATGCGTATCTTCACCAAGTACGCTAAAATCGCTAATTCTATCCTGAAACGCAGGGATTTTCTCACGTATAAGCGTTGCAATTTCTTGTCGGTTAAATCCGTCATAATTGGGGTGGCTTGCAGAAATGCTCCCACGCCCAAAAGCCGCCAACAATAATTCTGCAATCTGAGATTTTACGCTATCAATATCATGCACACCTGCCAAACTACCATTAATAATAATCTGGTAAGGACGCTCAACAACCGCTTTTACTCTAACACGCCCCTCAAACAAACTATCCGCCCTTGCCACCAATTTTTGAATATCATTAATCAACAAATTTTGTTCAGCAGGCTCATTGGCAACCACGGTTAAATTCAAATGATTGATATTATCAAGATTTGCCCCATAAAACTTTTCGTGTACGGTCTCATTCCAGATTGCCATGTAGCGAAAACGGCTCATAAAATGCCAACGAACCAACATATCAAAATTGCCCATAAACACCGCATTATGGTCATACGTGGACGGAAAACTGGCTAACAATCGCATTTGCGACACCGTCAAAGGATTTGCCCCTGATCGTATCAAGCCATCAGGGCTAAAATACAGATTAAGATAGCGTTCGTCATTACTTAGCAAGTCATTGAGAGATGCCTGTTTTAACGTGCTATTATCGACAAAACCATAGGTTTTTGTGATATACAGGCGGTACTCATCACCTGCCTGTACCGTCTGACCGATACGACTACTATCACCAAACATAATCACAATATCTGCGAAATCATCACTAAACAGCGTATAAACCTTATCCCCTGCTTTGGCATTCATAAATTTTGGTTTATAATGAAATTTAGATTTTTGCGTTAAATTGACAACATCAATCCCTGCAATATATTCATCACTATTTGTGCTAATATTCAGCTGATAAAATGGCTCACTCACTGCAATGGTTAAATTTTGTTCGTAGATAATGCTCTGTTCACATTCTACCGTTTGGCTCCCTCCTGCACCAACCGTTATCGCTGACAACAATCGCCATTGCCTGCCTGTACCGTCTTCCACAACCCGCCCTTGATTAAGTGTAACGGTATTTTCGCCCGTATTTTCAATGACTAAGCGATATTGACAAGGCGTAGCAACAGGCAAAATCCCCTTATTGATAGCGTCCGCCATAATCGTGCGATTGTTAGATTTTATAAAAGGCTCAATAATATTAACTTCATTATCACGGCTTAACGCAATTACTAGCTCACGCATGGCAGTCATCAATGCCGTAACCGTAGGGTCGCCCACCTGCCAACGCTCTGCAATCTCTGGATAGTCATTTAACGCATTTTCAATTGTGGTGTTAAGATTAGTTCGCTGTAGGGTCATAATATGCTGTATCTCCTAGATTGCTATTTTTTGATAATCCCACATCAATTAAGATATGACCCAATTTGATAAACACCTTGACACTTTCAAAATCAACCGTCTGACTAACAATGCTTAATTGGTCGCTATTTAATTGCTGTAAAACAGGAATATCTTGTTTCATTTTTCGGATAAATTCATCCGCAGTAAAAGCTGACAAATTAACAAGCAAATGTTTTTTGATGTCATTGCCATAACTTTGAGCAAAATAGCCATTGGCAGGTGTCGCCAACCAATGATGAATCATCGCAACAATCTTATCCGTTGTAATCATGATATCCACCCATATTCGCTGATAGCTTAGGATTGGTTGGCACTTTCGCCATGCGTAAAATAAGCTGTATCAAAACCGACAACCAAATCATAGCCACGCCTGCCAACCCCATAATCACAATCAACCCAACCGCTCCAGCCCCCCACATTTTTGCAAAAATCAACAGTTCAGCAAATCGCCAAACCAAAAAAGCAAAGATAAACATGGGTAAAAAACTAATATACAAGCTAAGTTTTACATTTTGGTTAAAATAATGCACAAAAGAATGATTGTCCACTCGCTCATTAAGCCTTGCGATTAAGCTAGCATTTTGAAAAATTAATAAAGACAAGCTAAAAAAAGCCCAAAAAGCTAAAAAAACATCAATTATATAAGCATTCATCATTATCATCTCAGGTTGGGATTTGGGGTATTATTGATGATTTTTGGGCGTGGATAAAAAGATGTTCCAAAAAAAAGCCCCTAATAGTCCTAGGTGTAACTATAGGGGAAATGGGTATTTAGGGCGTTTTTGTCAAAATGTTTTTACAAACAAACAAGGAGCATATTATTCATCGCCATTTTGACAAAACTGGAAGCAGGGATTGGATTTGAACCAATGACCTTTGGGTTATGAACCCAATGAGCTACCAGACTGCTCCACCCTGCTATAGGTATTATTATATTTATAAAGGTCTTAAGTGTCAATATTTTTATACGAAAACATTTTTTAATAAAAATAAAATGTTTCTCTTGACATGAAAAAGGAATACCTTTAATATATCCCATAAAACAAAACGATGAGTTTGTTTGAATTAAATAACAGCAGATACAATGTGAGTTAGTAGCTTACCTGTAAAGCGGTGCAGAGAACCGCAATTAGATGTATCTTCCGAGCCGTTATGGATAGACCTAAACGGAGTGCAGATTGTAGGGGATAAATCGGATAATACCCTATTGCCATACCACAAGTAGTAAAGGCACAGACAAGTGCAAGAGCGAATGCCGTATGGGGCTAGGATAAAAATCCGACTGACTGGCGTAACCAGTCAATCTTTTTATAAAGATTTTTTAATAGTTTTTATAAAAAGATTTTAATTTTTAGGCTGGGATTTATCCCAGCAAATTAAATTAAAAGATTGTAATTTTGTAAAGTCTTGCCATGCTGTTTGAATATTGTCAGCATTCCCTTTTATTTTAATAAGTGGTTCTTTCAGGGGATAGCACAAGTGGTGAGTGTGCTAGGCTCAATAACCGCCACAGTATCTGATAAAGACTCCTTAAACTCTTACTTTAGGCAGATACCGCATAGTTCACGATACGAATAGACAACGGTTTATGGGTGTCCGTCCATAAATCGTTGTTGGTTTTTAGGTTGTTTTAGCATTATTCCAATACATTATGCTATAATAAATCATCGCACAGCCATTTATACAGCCTATGACAGGAGTTAATCATGCTAACTTTCTCTATTGAAAACGTTCGTCAATTACAACAAGACTTTATTAATGGCAAACGCCCCAATGTCCAACTAACACCAGAACAACGCCGTACCATTGAAAATTTTCGTCCTACTCGTGAAGAAATCAATCAAGCCTACGCAAAAGCAGTAAAATCGGTGAATAAACATGGATAAACATTATAACGAGATTTACCAAATTTTGGTAACAGATGAAAATGATTTAGCAGGGGCTATCGCTTATAGCTTATACAAACAACACAAAGTAGAATGGTTAGAAAAAATTAGACAACAAAACAATGGTAATGAGCCTACTCCTGAACAGTTAGCACAATTTCATCAACTTTCGCTACTGCCATCTAGTATTGAACACTATCAACTAAAAGCCAATAAAATAGTTGGCGATTTTTTATCATTTTCGCTAGAGAATGCTATTGAACAACTTAACGAGAATACCAATCAAAAAATTCAAGAACAACTAAAACAAACTTTACAGCCTATTCAAACGCAGTTGCAAAGCCTAGAATATGAAGTTGCCAAAAGCAAAAGTTGGCAACAACTCGCCTTTGAAGCCGTTGTCAGCGTGATTGGTACAATCGTTGTTATTATTTTAGTTGGTTTTTTGTTGCAAGGTTATCGTTGGATTTCATCTTTTAATTTTGCACCATAAAAACGCTTGACTTCCATATTTTTTATTGCTATGATATGTCCCAAGGTCTCAAAAGCCTATAAAACAAACGGTCATCACACCGTCATCGTGATATTTTTATGCCCTAAAGTTAATCCGAAACACTTTGGCATAGATTTGCATGCCTTTTTAGAAAAGTTATGACCGACGGTGCGACGAATACAATACCGCAAGGGAATAAGTCCGCCATTTTTTGTTTTATGGTTTTGAGCCGTTGGTCTCCTAATTTAAGGATAAGTCAATTTGACCCACCCTTTTAAATTTAAATTAGGAAAATTTAACCCTATCAAAAAGGTAAAACAAAATGCGTACTTTAACTTTCCAGAACATCACCTTAACTCCTATCAAAGTAGATAATCAAATTTGGCTAACTTCTAGTGAATTAGCAAAAGCCCTAGATTATGCTGACACGCAATCAGTTACCAAAATTTATGAACGCAATGCAGATGAATTTACTTCATCAATGACTACGATTGCTGAAGTAAAAACAAATGGCGGATTACAAAAAACACGCATTTTTTCATTAAAAGGTTGCCACCTTATCGCCATGTTTGCACGCACGGCGGTAGCAAAACAATTCCGCCAATGGGTGTTAGATATCTTGGATAAAGAAGTCGGACAACCAACAATCCAAAAAACCAACGCCCACCAACGCCAAGCCTTAGTAACCGCCTGTGATAAACTCGCAGTTGGCAACACATTGCGTTCAGACATCTACAAAATGGTCGGCAACCAGTTTGGTGTGGACGATATCCAAAGCATACCCATGCACCAACTAGCAGACGCAACCGCATTTGTCTATGAAATCATCTTAACAAAACAACAAACACCAAAAACCCAAGAACTACCGCAAAAAACGATAGAACGACTTGCCAAACAATTCGCCAAAACAGCCATTCTCATCAACCACGTTAAAAATGAATACCTACCATTTTTATACACGGCAAATTTTGCCAAAGCAGAAAAAGTCAGCGTACATCTGGCACTAATCAATTATGACATTCAGGACAACTGCCGAGATTTACTAAAACTATTGCCATCGCAAATCAAAAACGACAAAGCTCACCCGATAGTCAGCGAGTTACAAACAGCCTACTATCACGATAACTTGTTGAAATGCCCACAAAAAATCGTTTAACCCTTTAACCCCATAAAACCAACCTGTTTGTTAGCCTTTTAACAAACAACGGCTTTTTACGCCCAAAAAAAAGGAAAAACCATGGAACAACAAGAATTTGTCAAATATCTAACCAAAGGCAAACGCCTGACCCCATGCGAAAGCGACCACGCATTGATAGAATTTTTAGAAAACAAAAACTGTTTTAAAAACTGGGTGATTTTTGCCCTAATCATCGCATTAATCTTTAGCAATACTTAAAGATTTTCAACGCATTAACATTTTGTAAGGCTAGGCGTAATTAACCGAAAGGGCGGTAATCGCACCAACCGCCCACCGCCTTACAACCTTTCTTTGGTGCAAATAAGGAAAACATTATGGCAATCGTAACCATGGTGCTAGGTGAAAGCGGTAGTGGCAAAACATTTAGTACAAAAAATTTAGACCCAAAACTTACAACGCTTATCAAAACTATTGATAAACCACCGTCTTTTCGCCAAACAGAAGTACCTACAACTTTCATAAATAATCACGCAAGGGATATCGTTGGTATTTTAAAAAAATCACAACGCCCTATCATCGTGATAGATGACTTTCAGTATTTTATGTCGCTCAATTATAGCTACTCAACCACCAAAGGCTTTGAAAAATTTAATGAGATTAATACAGGATTTTTGGATATTGTATTAACCGCAGTCAATGGTATGAAGCCGTATCAGCGAGTCTACATTTTGTCTCATATCCAAGAAACAGAAGGCAAGACAAAAATGAAAACGTTGGGTAAATTCATTGATGAAAAAATCACGCCTGAAGGCTTAGTTACTATCGTTTTACAGACAAAAATTGAAAACAATCAAAATCAATTTTTAACAAGAAATGACGGTAACACCACCGTAAAAACACCGTTTGAAATGTTTGACGATGACCTAATCCCAAACGATTTACAACTGGTAGATAACGCCATTTGCGACTACTACCAAATCCCCAAAAACCCCTTAACTAACGGAGAAACAGCATGAACTTTCAACCAATCCACTTCAACCAATCCGAAGCCCTAAAAGCAGGGGCCAATGGCAACTTTTTCGCAGGCAACAGCGAACAGCTAGTTAAAATCATCAGAGCCGAATTTGTCAAATCACAAACAGGCTCACAAGGCATGAGCTTTGATGTGGTAAATAAAGATAAACAGCGTGGCTATTTTAGCTATTATTACCAAAGAGCGGACGGCTCAGTCAATGAAGTTGGACACCGCCAATTACAAGCCTTAATGGGCGTATGTGGCGTAACAGTATTAACACCAACGCAAATGAGTGTTGAAAAATACGATCAAAATAGCAAAGCGATGATACAAGTTAACTGTATCAATGCTAAAGAATTGATTGGTAAAAAATTTGTCGGCTTGTTTATTGATGAATTTGAAGTCTATAACGGTGAAAAACGCAAAAAAATAGAATTGTATGTTGCATTTAATGAAAACCGCCAATCATACCGTGAAATGAACGCCCAACAACCGCCAAACGATATTGAGCATCTAACACAAACCATGCTTAAAAAATCGGTTGATAGCGAGTTAAAAGTGGATAACGAATTAAGCAGAAATCAAGGCTACAACAACGACATGACGGACGATATGCCAAATAAGTTTTTTAACAGTCAAGCGACTACCTACCAACGCACGCCTGCCCCACACCAAGGTTTTAATCAACAGGCGAGCGTACCACAGGCAGGCGTGATGGACCAAGATATTCCGTTTTGATTTTAAAGGGAAAACCAATGAAAACAGAAATGATTAGCAAAGCAATTTGTTAATCATTGGCTAATCAAAAATCGCTTATTTTGAGCGACAAATTAAGGAAAAGGTATGAATATTGAAATTATTAAAAAAGCCATTGCAGAGTTTGAACAAGCTTGGTTAGAACTTGAGAAAGATACACATGATGAATTAACAGAGGTGATGAAATTAGTATTTAGATATATTTCAAGAGAAAGTGGAGTTGGCGTTAATATTATTGTTGGTAGAAATCTAGGGGAAGATGATGAGTAATTGGATAAGCGTAGATGAGCGGTTGCCGAGTGAAAATGGGTTTTACTTAGTTTGCTATGACCGTGAATTTCACGATGGCTCATATTTTAAAAAAATTGATATTGTAGAATTTTGTCAAGCGATAAACAAATTCAACTTTTATCATGATTTTATAACCCATTGGCAACCACTACCACAACCACCTAAGGAGTGAAAGATGTTTAATTTTTTTAAAAAGAAAAATAAATCACAATCAAATCAACAGCCAAATACTCATATTTTTGGTTGTAATCATGTCGGTGATGGCAATGTCTTTTTGGGTGGGGCAGTTATTCAACAGTCCATTCGTACTACCGATAAATGGGTTAGTGTTAAAGATGGATTGCCAAATGATGAAGAAATTTGTCATATTATCTTAAAAGATGGTACGGTTGTTTATGGCGTATATTCTGATGAATATAAATGCTTTTCCAAAGCTGACAATCTAACTGTTCAAAATGGCAAGTATATTCTTGATGTTTGTCGTGATGTCTATCTTGACAGTGTAACAAATTGGCGAAAACTGCCAAATCCACCAAAAGGAGTAAGAAAATGTTTTTTTTGAAGCAGAGTTATCAAAATAGTCTGAATAGAGACCAAGAAGATTTGATTAAACAGGGTTATGTGATTGTAGATGTTATCGTTACCCATAACAGTTACATGGGTGGTTTTGGATTTTTTATCAAATACAAGAAAGGTGAAGCATGAAAGAGCAAATCAAATTAGGGGATTATGTATATATCCCCAGTTATTCAAGAAAGGCGTTAAAGGTTATTGAAAGTTTGAATGAAAATCGTCCGTTAAGGGCTTTTGTTAATGATGACATATTCATTGATTTTCACGAAAACGGCTTATCATCAAAATACCATATTGAGCCAATCGTATTTTTAGCCAGTCCTGAAAATAAAGCCAAGATTGAGCAGTTTTATGGTGGTGAGCTTGAAAGTCCACCGATAAAAATAGCAACCTTGTCAATACCGCATGATAATTCATAGGTGAAAAAATGCTACTCTATCAACCAAAACCGCTAAAATGGAAAATTACCCCATACCAACATCTAGTAACAACAAGCCCATTTACCAGTTACAAGATTTATTTTGACCCAAAATAAAAATCTTGTGTTTGCCATTATTGCCACCACGCCAGCCGTGAAGTCGGCTTAAAACATGGCAAATCAATCAATGGATTAGTAGAATGGGTTGAACAAACCCATTATCCTAGCCAAGTCAAAAAATACTTTAACGAAATTAAACTTGAGAAAGTGGAGAAAGGACAATGAGTAAACCATTAGTACAAGGCGGACTATCCACCGCCAAAGATATTTTACCATTTTTGCCATTTGGTCGGACGACCCTATGGCGAAGATGTAAAGACGGCAAATTCCCTGAACCGCAACGAATAAATGCCAGCGTAACGGTTTGGAAAAACGATGAAGTCAATGCGTGGCTTACCGACCCGAAAAAATGGAAAGTTGAATGACAAAAGGGCGTAGATGTGATAGCATATCTACGCCTTATTTTTTTGCCAAAAAAGATAGCAGATTTGGGAATGCACCCCAAATTGCACCCTGTAAATTTTTTTGAAAGATAAAATATATAAAATTCAATGGGTTATATTTGTTATTCAGTTCCGACCACTGGTACCAAATCAAACCCTTGATAAAAAATCAAGGGTTTTTATTTTTCTTAAACCATACAGGTAATTTAATGAGTACTATTTCTCATTATCAAACCAATAACTTTCCAGCACTGCTTTCAGTAAAGATTTAGATCTAAATTCTAAGTGAATTAACTCAAACCAAGCAATACATTTTTGTTCTGTTGATTTGTAGGACATTTTTTGAAATTCATGCTTAGGGTAATTTTTGTGTAAATGACCGCATTTCATTACCCCTAAATTCTCACTTAACTCTCCCCACCCACACTTGCCATCAAATCCGCCTGATGTTCTCGTAATAAACTATCAATCAGTTCATTTAAATCGCCCTGCATAATGGCATCTAGCTTGTATAGGGTTAGATTAATACGATGGTCGGTCATACGCCCTTGCGGAAAATTATAGGTGCGAATACGCTCGCTACGGTCACCCGAGCCAACCAAATTTCGTCTCATATCGCTACTGGCATCAATTTGTTTTTGCACTTTTTCTTGCTGTATTTTTGACACCAGCATTTTCATTGCTTTATCTTTATTGGCGTGCTGAGAGCGTTCTTGCTGACATTCCACCACTGTGCCTGTGGGAATGTGGGTAATTCGAACGGCAGAATCGGTCTTGTTAATATGCTGACCGCCTGCACCACTCGCACGATACGTATCAATACGCAAATCGCTTGGGTTAATCTCCACCGTATCATCAATTTCCACTTCAGGCATGACAGCCACCGTACAGGCGGACGTATGTACACGCCCCTGAGATTCGGTTTCAGGCACACGCTGGACACGATGAGCCCCACTTTCAAACTTCAAGCGACCATACACCCCATTACCCGACACACGGCTGATGATTTCTTTATAACCACCGTGTTCAGACTCATTAGCAGACAAAATTTCTACCGTCCAGCCTTGAGATTGGGCATATTTTTCGTACATACGAAATAAATCACCTGAAAAAATCCCCGCTTCATCGCCACCTGTACCCGCACGTATTTCTAAGAATGCTGTCGCCTTATCATTCGGGTCTTTTGGCAACATCATTACATTTAAAACTTCGGTCAATTCATGAATTTTGGCTTTTGCTTCTTGGATTTCTTCCGTAGCCAGCTCTTTCATATCAGGGTCGGCAAGCATTTCTTCCGCCGTTTTTAAATCTTCTTCGGCTTGAGTAAAAGTGTGCCAAGTCGCCACCAACTCAGATAAATCGCTGTGTTCTACTGACAATTCACGAAATTTTTTGTTGTCCGCCATGGTCTCTGGCTCAGATAAAAGTACGGTAACTTCTTCAAATCTGTCCGCCATTTGGTCTAGGCGAAATCTTAAACTTTCTTTCATAACTATTTTTTCAATATTTTTACAAGGTTTGAGATAAAATGTTTGGTAAAACAGACCGTCTATTTTGCCATAAAATCAGAAATTTTGCATGGATTTTATTGGCTTTTGCCCAATTTTTTGCAATTTTAAACGTGTTTGGACATTTTTACCAATTTTGCCAAATTTTGTGTTACACTATGGCAATTTTTCACCAAACTTAACCGCCAATTTTTTTTACCAGTTTTCCAAAAATGACCGATTTTTTCAACTGGCTTTTCGCCCAATATCAAGATTATAGTCCCCTACTCATAACGTTAGAGCTGATTGCGAGCGTGTTTGGGCTGATTTCGGTATTGTTGTCAAAGCGTGGCAACATGTTGGTATTTCCTGTCGGTTTGATTAGCACGGGTTTGTATGTGTATTTGTTGTGGCAATGGCAACTGTTTGGCGATATGCTGATTAATCTTTACTATTCAGCAATGGCGATTTTTGGCTGGATAAATTGGCAAAAAAACAAACAAGATCAAAATCTTGTAATGATTGCCACTACCACATTTAAAGAATGGCAAAAACTTGGCTCGATTGCGATTGCCAGTTTTATATTTGTCGCTATCGTGTATTATTTTAAACCTTTTATTAATAATCATTTTAGTATGGATAATGTTATTTTAGGTTTTTCCCAGTTTGCTTGGACGGATTATGTGGATATTTTGACCACAGGGCTATTTTTGGTGGCGATGTTGCTGATGGCAAGTCGCAAAATTGAAAATTGGCTAGTGTGGATTATCGCCGATGCGATTAGCGTGCCGTTATATTTTTACAAAGGGATGATTTTCACCTCTGTGCAGTATTTTTTATTTACTCTTGTGGCGATTTTAGGTTATTTGTCATGGCAAAAACTGTTAACGCAACAACGCTTAACCCAAAAACCCAAAATGGCTTAACTATTCCAAAACCTACGATTAGCCATGTGAAAAAAGTGCTGATTTTGGGGGCGGAATGCACAGGCAAAAGCACACTCACCCAAGATTTGGGCATATATTTTCACGCACCGATTGTTAACGAATTTATGCGAACTTATTTGGCAAAAAAACCGAGGGATTATGTGTGTCAATGGGAGGATTTATTACCAATTGCGATTGGACAAATAATTGGTGAAAATCAAACAATTAGCCAAGCCGAACGACAGCAATCCCCTTATATTTTTTGTGATACAGGCTTGTTTGAAATTATGGTCTACAGCCATTGGTATTTTGACGCTTGCCCAAGCGAAATTAAGCAACACGCCAATCACTACCGCTATGATTTGGTATTGTTAACCGATAATATCGGCGTAGAATGGGTGGCAGATGGAATGCGAGATTTGCCACATGGACACAACAAAATGCGACAAAACTTTGTCAATTTTTTGAATGCTTTTGACATGGGGTTTATTGCTATTTCAGGCAACCGGCAACAACGTGTACAAACGGTGGTTGATTTATTAAAGCGAATTTAAAATCAATCAAATATAACTTTAAAAAACCAACAAAACCAACTTATTTTTGTACTTCCACATTGCTATAACCTGCTGACTGTAGGTCATTTTTAGCTTTTTCCGCACGACTACTCGCCCCGCTATATAGCTTAATTGTGTCAGATTTGCTCACGCCTTGGCTACCAATTTTTGCCACAATTTCGCTATGCGGAATGTTAATCGCACCACTTGGGTGATTCATTTGGTATTCTTCAGGCGTACGAACATCAATCACCACCGTTTTGGCTTGTACGTTTGGGATTAACAAAACCCCTGCCAATGCAAGAGCAGAAATGGTTAATAGTCGCTTTTTATTTAACATTTTTAAAGATTTTAACATAATTATTTCAACTTTATTTAACTAAAAATTTAAAGGTTAACTTTATCTCACAAGATCATCATAACACAATTTTGCAAATTTGAAGTTGTAAAATAGCAAAAAATATTGCTTGATTGTAAATGTAAAAAATTTGATAAGCTTGTGAAAATTCTGTATTTTTTTGTAAAAATTTGGCGTATAATAACTCAAAAAATGTTACAACATAACAATTGTAACCAAAAACCTTGTCAAAAAATCAAATTATTTCAAAACACCACACTAGCCTTAATAAGCGGTACGCCATGCAGAGTATTTATTTTTTAATTCCGATTAGCTTAGTCATGTTTATTTGTGCGATTTTTGCGATTTATTATGCGATAAAATCTCGCCAATTCGATGACTTAGACAACGAATCTCAGCGAGTTATCCTTGATGACCGCCAATTTCGCCGTGAACAGCTCAAAGCACCACCACCAAATAATCAAAGTGACAATACCGTAAATCACAAAAACAATCAAGATAAATAATCATTAAATATCACAAAAAATTGTAAAAATTTGCCAATTGTGGAGAAAATATGACCGTTGCATTATTATTAATGGCACTTGGTATGGGTTTTTTTGGCTCACCCCATTGCTTGGGAATGTGTGGGGGCATTGTTACGGCATTTGGGCTGTCCATGCAGTCGCTTTCGGCATCACAAAAAAGCTTGCTAATTATGACTTATCATTTTGGGCGATTGCTGAGTTATGCATTGCTTGGCGTGATTGCAGGGCTGATTGGTACGACCGTGTTACAACCGATATTAGTCGGCAATAGTTTGCCAAGACTGTTAATCGGTGGTGTGTTGATTTTGGTGGGTTTGTCCATGCTTGGACTGCCATTATTAACCCAATTAGAAAAAGCAGGGGCAAAAATTTGGCAATCAATGTCACCCATTCGCCAAAAAATCTTTCCATTAAACACCGTGCCAAAAGCCTTAATTGCAGGACTGTTGTGGGGATTTTTGCCGTGTGGCTTAGTGTATGGGGCATTGCTGATGGCGGTCGTTGGGCGTGATACCTTGACAGGGGCGATGTTGATGTTTACGTTTGGGCTTGGTACGTTGCCGATGTTACTCGCCACGCAAGGCACGGTAGTGGCGTTACAGGCTCGGATTAAACGCTTTCGCTTACGCCAAGCCAATGGCATCATTATGGCATTATCAGGGCTTGCGGTGATTTTTTTACCAATGGCAATGCACCACGGTTCACACAGTCATCACCACGAAATGCCAAACGCCCATTCCACGCAAGAACTCACACACGAACATAGCCGAATGCATGATGTGAACCATCACAGCATGCCAATGCCAACTAAATCTAATGAGCATTCACACCAACATTCACACGGCTCAGCAAACCACAATCATTAATTTAAGATAAATTTAAATTAAATAGATTGTTTAAAATATTGTGGTGATAATTCGGTGGTATTAATGGTAACTTGCAGTTTTTCGGCGGTGTTAATCTGCTCGACGTGTTTGACATGATGCACGATACTGTCAAAAATTTGCTGAACCAGCTTAGCTTTGGTAGCTTCATCTCGTCCACTCATCAAACAAAATTGCACCGCAATAAAGCTATCTTCGCTCGGCTGTATGCCGATTAGGCTGTGTGCTGATTTGTAAATACGGGATTTAATAGCAATCGATTTATCAAATTCGCCTGTTTGCCAAAGATTTTCGTTAATTTTTTTTAGCAAGGTATCCGCTTGTCTTAATTGGATATTTTGGCTAGTTTCAATGATAATGTGTGGCATGATTTTTCCTTTTTTACACAGTTTATTTTAACAAATTTTGAAAAAATAATTTAAAAATTAATCGGCAGGTTTTGCCAATTCGTTGAGTTGTTTTAGGCGTCTTTGCTGGTCGTCATAGGCTTGTTTTTGTACTCGGTAGAGTTCGTAAACACACATTTCTTCACAGCCGTTGTTGCAACATTCCCAGTCTTCGGGGTATGTGGGTTCTTCTAGTAACGGTTCGCAATTTGTTGGTTGATTAGTCATTAGCTATCACTTAGTTTTTCTGCAATTCGGTTAATTTCTTCAAACGTATATTTAGGCTGATAAATAAACTTGCCATTATCATTCATAGTGCCATATTTCCCATTAACCATGATTAAAATAAAATCTTGCATTTTACCTTTAATCACATTAATACCGCCAAAATATTCAACGGGTACAATCAATTCACCTTTGGCATTATAAACACCTGATTTAACATTTTTTTCGTCATTATTCCAATCGCCCTTTGTCGCAATAAATAAATTATTACTTTGCATTTTTTCTATCAAATCATACTCAAAAGCAATAATAACATGATTGGCTTTATCCAACATGCCATACTTTCCTTTGCGTTCATCCAGGTTACCTTGAGATACACCAATATATTTCGTTGTAACTAGATAATCGGGATTTGCCGAGTATCCGACAGCACTTGGTAAATAGGGGGAATGATAATTTTTCCTTTGGTTGTCGCGTAGCCTATATAATTATTATGTTTAGCATATCTAAAAAACACAGCCATCTTTATCTGCATTTTCTTTGGGAAAAAGTACATCAACTTTGCAATACAACTCATCACTTTTGGTTAAATAGCCAAAGTCTTGGGCATTCGCTTGATGCAAGGTAATCATAGCAAGTAAAGACACAACAAAGCCAAATTTCATAAAAATCCTGTTAGTCTCATTTTGTTAAAATAGATTTTTAAAATCGGTGGGTTATGCTATCGCGCACCCTACCAATCAAGCTCTAATTGCCAACTGCTCAAGCAAATTTTTCACCGCTTCAATCCGCCCTTCTGGGGTAGCAAGTGCCTTTTCATCCATCATTTTTAGCCCTGTTGCCCCATTCATCTTAAACTTACTCGGATTTGACTGAATTAGCCCAATAATCGTCATCGCATCAACTGGCGTATTGGGCGAAAATTCAAAACTGATTGACCGCTCATTACCATCGATTTTGCTAATCTCTAGCGGTTCAGCCATTAATCGTAATTGATGAATGGCGAACAGATTTTTAGTCGGCTCGGGCAGACTGCCAAAACGGTCAAGCATTTCGCTACGGATACTAATCAAACTGTCATAGTCTTCGGCATTGCTAATTTTTTTATAAAATAGCAAGCGTTGATGTACATCACCCAGATAGTCATCAGGAATTAACGCTGATAGATGTAAATTGATATCACTGGTAAGTGAAAGTGGGGTATTTAGGTCAGATTGCTTGCCTGCTTTGATTGCTTTGGTGGCACGGTTTAGCATTTCCATATATAGGTTAAAACCGATTGCTTGCATATTGCCACTTTGTTGTTTACCCAGTAGCTCGCCTGCCCCACGAATTTCCAAATCTTCACTGGCAAGCATAAATCCAGCCCCCAATGTATTAGCTTTACTAATGGCATCAAGGCGTTTTTGGGCATCAGCGGTCAAGCCTTTGATAGATGGCACAAGCAAATAACAATAGGCTTGATGATGACTACGCCCTACTCGCCCACGCAGTTGATGAAGTTGTGCTAAACCAAATTTATCAGCACGGTTGATAATAATGGTGTTGGCATTGGGAATATCAATCCCTGTTTCAATAATGGTGGTACACACAAGTACGTTATATTTTTTATGGTAAAAAGATTGCATGACCTGTTCTAGTTCTCGTTCTTTCATTTGTCCGTGAGCTACTGCAACTCGGGCTTCTGTCACCAATTCTCGCACGGTTTCTGCCATACGTTCAATACTTGCCACATCATTATGCAACAAAAACACTTGCCCGCCACGCAACAATTCTCGTAACATGGCTTCTTTTAACAAGTTATCCGATTTTTGCATGACAAAGGTTTTAATCGCCAAGCGTCTAGCAGGTGGGGTTGCGATGATTGACATATTTCGCATACCTGACAACGCCATATTGAGCGTGCGTGGAATGGGCGTTGCGGTCATGGAAAGTACGTCCACGTCCGATTGCATGGCTTTTATCCGCTCTTTATCACGCACACCAAAACGGTGTTCTTCATCAATAATCATCAAGCCCAATTTTTTAAACCTAATATCATTTTGTAACAATCGGTGCGTACCGATAATAATGTCAATTTTGCCGTCCGCCAAATCCGCAATGATTTTATCATGTTGTTTTTTGGTGCCAAAACGAGACAAACTTTCAATGCGAATCGCCCAATCTGCAAATCTGTCCATAAAATTGTCTTCATGTTGCCCTGCCAACAGCGTGGTTGGCACTAGTACCGCCACTTGATAACCTGACTGCACCGCAATAAATGCCGACCGCATGGCAACTTCCGTTTTACCAAAACCCACATCACCACAAATCAGCCTATCCATTGGCTTATTTTGTTTCATGTCATGAATAACCGCTTCAATCGCATTGGCTTGGTCTGGGGTTTCTTCAAAGGCAAATTGACTGGCGAACAAATCATATTGAATTTGGTCAAAGGCAAAATTTATCCCCACTTTTGCATCACGGCGAGCCTGCACATTTAACAATTCCGCCGCCACATCATGAATTTGGCTTAAGGCTTTTCGTTTGGCTTTATCCCATTTTCCGCTACCAATACTATGAAGTGGTGCAGTCGCCACATCGCCCCCAGCGTAACGGCTAATCAGTTGCAAATTTGCCACAGGCACATAAATACTGGCATCATCAGCATAGGTCAGGTGAATAAATTCCTGCATTTGTTTGTCAATATCAAGGGTAATCAAACCCTGATAACGCCCCACGCCAAAATCAATATGCACCACAGGGTCGCCAACATTCATCTCGCTGACAGATTTTACCAAAAATTCGTCCGAAACATCACTTTGTCTGCGTCTGCGAGTTTGCAACACTTGCCTACCAAAAATTTGTGTTTCTGAAATAATCACAAATTTATCGCTAAGCCATGCGCCACGCTCAATCGGAGCAATGGTTAAAGCGATTTTTTGTTCCGATAAATGGTGTAAAAATTCGCCCAAGTTCGCCACGATTTTGACAGTTAATTTATTTTTTAACAAATCGGTCAAAATCTCTCGCCTGCCTGCCGTCTCTGCCACTAATAATACTGGCAAATCAATTTCTTGAATAAAATTTAACAAATATTGCAACGGTTCGGCTAATTTATGGTCAATATTTAACGTGGGTGGTGTTTGGGTATCAGCATTTATCACACCATTTTTCTCGGCAAAATTTTGTTCACTTATCAAAATTCGTGAATAGTTTGCCAATTTTTCATAAAAAATATGTTCCGCTAAATACAGCATATTCGGGGCTAAAATCGGTTTTTCCACGTTGTATCTGCGGTCGTGGTAGCGTTGATTGACTTGTTGCCAACAATGTTGATAAGCCGTTTCCGCCTGACTATCAATAATAAATAAACTATCTTTGGGTAAATAATTAAAAAAATCGCTACCAGATTGCCATATTTCTTTTTCAAAAAATAACGGTTGATAATATTCAATGCCTGACGGCGATAAGCCATTCATCACATCTTGATAAAATTCAATTTTTCTGGCACTCACCGTGTCAAACGTACTGGCAAAATTGGCTCGGAAAGTTTCTTTGCCTGTTTCTAGCGGAAATTCTTTAGCAGGTAAAATCTGAAAACTGGATATTTTACCCAAAATTGGCGATTGGTTTTTATCAGTTTTTTTAAAAAATTTGTTAAACTCTGCATATAAATGTGGATCATCTAATCGCAATTCTTCTATATCATTTTGGGTCAAACTGCGTTGGGTTTTGGGATTAAAAAAACGAATACTGTCAATCTCGTCATCAAACAATTCAATACGAACAGGAAACGGTTGCCCCACCGCAAACAAATCAATCACGCTACCACGCACGGCAAATTCACTTGGTTCAAACACATTATCCACCGCATGATAGCCTGCTTGTACTAGGCGTTGGCGTTCGGTTTCTATTTCAAATTTATCGCCAACGGATAAATCAAAATGTTGCCCAATTAGCCATTGAATTGGGGCTACTCTGTGAGCTAACGTTTGTACACTGATTAACAAAATCCCTTGTGTTGGCATTTGTGTTAATAGGCGAATACGCTCGGCAATGATATCTTGGTGGGGCGATAGCTCGTCATACACCAAGGTTTCCCAATCAGGAAAAACATGAGCGTCCACGCCACAAAAACGTAATTCGGTCTCTAACTGATTGACACGGTTTTGGTCAGGGGTAACCACGACTTTTAGGCGGTTATGTTGTTCGTTGCTAGGCTCGTTTAAACTGGCAAGCCATAGGGCTTCGCTCATGCCTTGTAAATTGCCAAGCCAACGTTTTTCGGTAGCTTTGATTGGATTGGCAAAGGTTTGTTGATTAATCGTATGAAATAATTGGTTAATTGTGCTTTTCATTGACTTTTTATCTGATAAATAATTTTATCGCTATTATGAGTTATTTTGGTTCATTTTTAAAGATTTTATCACGTTGTTTTTGTAACGTTACACAAATTTTATATCTAAATAATAATTATTTCTATTTGTATCTTGATTATCATTTATTTTTTATAGTAAAATTTAAAAATCTTATCTCTTTATTCATAAATTTTCACTAAAAATTAAATAATACTTATGCTAATTCCAAAAAGTAAACTGTACACCACGGTTAAATTGCTCGGTTTATCAACGATTGGGTTGTCTTATCAAGTTGGCTTTGCCCAAACTAGCGACGTCAATGATACGCCAACGGCAACGCTTGATACGATTGTAATTACTGCAAGCCGTACCGAAAAAGGAATGAAAGAAGCCCCTATTCCGATTAGTGTCATTGGTAAAAAACAGCTCGAAGAGCATCAAGCACGCACGCTAAAACAAGCCTTAGAGTTATTGCCACAAGTGCAACTTCGCCCTTTACATGGCAAGACGGGTTATGAAGTAGTGATGCAAGGCTTTGAAGGCAATCAAGTATTGGTGCTGATTGATGGCTTGCCAATTACGGCAAGTACAGGCTCAACGGTGAATTTAAGTCAATATTTGAATGTGGATGTTGAACAAATTGAAGTGATTCAAGGTGCGTCATCAGCACAATATGGTAGTTCAGCAATGGGCGGTGTGATTAATGTGATTACCAAACGGTTAAAACCGAATGACAACAAACGGATAACAGGGCATCTTTCTACAGATATTGGTACGAATTTTTCGCAGAATCCGTCTGATAAATCATTGGATGATAATTATCGGTTTGTTGGATTCAGTAGCGATATCCAACTTGACACACAGGGTGATTGGATGGCTCGAATTTCAGCATCACAGCTTGATGATAAGGGCTTGAGCGTGGATAATCATGAATGGGACAGACTCAAAGATAGTACCAAACAAACCCAAGTTACCACCAAATTGCAATACAAACCAATCCAACCTAAATATTTGCAAAATGTATGGTTTGAAGTTGGCAATTATCAAGAATCAGATATCAGTCGTTTTAGCGAATTTAAAGCCCCAATAACTTATCCAAATTTACGTGAAGAAGAGATTGATAAACAACGATTTTCCACAGGGTTTAGCCACCAATTTAATGATTTAAACAATCGATTAAAAGGTTCAAAACTGCAAGGCTCAATCTTATCAGAAAAATATGATAGCTCGTCAAATACGTCGGTTTTTGGGGTAAATACGGTACAACGCCATGCTAAAATTGATACCAAATTGACTCAGTTACAGTTGGATTTGCCAAGTATTCAATGGGAAAACCACGCACATTTGGTGCAGTTAGGTATCAATTATCAACACGATAGTTTGCTCCAAACTAATAATGGTAACAGCGAACTTAGCAACAATGATGTAACACGAGATGTACAGGAATTTTATGTACAAGACGATTGGTTAATCGGTGAAAATTGGGAAATTTTAGCAGGTGCAAGATATCAACATGACAGCGATTTTGGTGAACATCTCGCCCCAAAAGTTTCGGTGAAATATAACCAGCTTGGTAAAACAGGCATTCGCCATATTTGGAGAGCGAGCGTTGGTGAGGGTTATCGTGTACCAAATTTAAAAGAGCGTTATTATCTGTTTGACCATAGTAATTTAGGCTATAAAGTACGTGGCAATCCTGAACTTGTGCCTGAAACATCCACAAGTTATCAGCTTGGGTATCAAAGCGATTTAAAGCCAAATTTATCACTGGCTATTAATTTTTTTTATAATGATATTGAAAATTTAATTCAAACCGATGCCACAAGACCAATTGATTATGAAAATAATGGGGCAATTGCTATTTATCAATATGAAAATGTGTCTAATGCCAAAACCTATGGCGGTGATGTAGCGATTCATTGGCAACCACGTAATAACATGGATTTACAGCTGAATTATGGCTATGTACATACGCTCAATGAGCACACCAATACACCATTGACTAAACGCCCAAAACATAAAGTTGGCTTAATTGCAAATTATGATATTTCACCGACATTAACGTGGATTAATCAGCTTAATTATGAAGACAAACATTTGCTAGATACGAATAGCAACAGCTATTCACCTGCATGGTGGACTTGGCATACACGATTAAATTATAAAGTAAATCAAAAACTTAGGTTCTATACCACCATTAATAATGTGTTAGATAAACAGCGAGATGTAACAAATAAAGATGACCAAAGTAACCTTGATAATCGTCAATGGTTAATCGGTGCAACTTATCAATTTTAGATTTTTAACAACAGGAGAAATCATCATGAAACATCAATTAACGCTACTATCAATAGCTTTATTCAGTATCACTTTAACGGCTTGTGGCGGTTCAAGTAACAATACAACCAATACCAATAACACCGCCAATCCTGACTCAGGCAAAACTTTTAGCGATTCGGCAACTTGGACAGTCAACAGTAATGTCAGCTCTTTGAATATAACCATGCCAAAAGTGTATTGTTATGACTTTAACAGTAAGGCAGAAGTCAGCTGTGATACTACAACTTGGGATTTAAAATTTGATACCACAGGGCGTACGCCAAGTCTATGGTCAAATAGCGGTATTAGTGGCAAAGGTCAAGGCGGTGCATTAGGCTTGTTCAAATGGTCAGAATTAAAAACTTATGCTACTGCTACCGTTGACCCTGTAAGCAAACAAAATATTGCTAATCGTTATTTGACCGATACAGCAAGTGGTATCTTTGGCACACAAGCTTGGTATGAGTACAACGCAACAAATCACCAGTTACAACCAAATAACCGTGTGTATTTAATTACCACTGATAGCACAAACCCAACGACTACCAGTTCGGTACAAATGCCAATTTTTGCGGTACAAATTATCAATTATTATAATACAGCAGGGGCTTCAGGGCATCCAACCTTACGTTGGATTGATACTGCTACGCCAAATGATGTAAAAATCAAAACATTTGATGCATCAGCAACCACACAATACATTAACCTAAAAACAGGTGAAATCACAACCAAAGACGGTGATTGGCATATCGCATTAAATCGTTTTAATGTACAATTAAACGGCGGTGTTAGCGGTAGCAAAAAAGTAGCAGGCTTTTTAGCAAAAACACCAACAGGCTACTATGATGACAATGGCAAAGCGATTGCGGATAAATTTAACAAAAACAATATCGATGAAAGCCTAGCTGACCTAAAAGATATAGCTAACTATAAACTACCAACATCCACCCGTCAATGGGTGTCTGATAGCCAAAGTTCGGTGTTAAATCCTACCTATACAGGCAGTTATCCAAACCTACTGGATTTTGGTTGGTACACTTATAACCCAACCAATCATAAAATTGCGGTAAAAACAGAGGAAACAACCCAAGGTGCGTTATTACGCTCAGGCGAAGGGAACAGCTATGCTCGTATGCATCTGACAGATATTCAATACCAATCTAATGAAGCATTGCCAAATATTTGGAAGTTTGAATTTGACATTCAACCAAAATAACCTGTATTATCAATTTAATATTCAAAAATAGCCTATCTTTATAGGCTATTTGTTTACAGCATACAGCTTCTTAACTTAATTTTTGACACATATCCAACATCCGATTGGCATAACCCCATTCGTTATCATACCAAGCAAAAACTTTAAATTGTTGATGGTCACCGTTACCGACCGACATAGTTTGCAAACTGTCAATAATCAGCGAATACGGCTCATGCACAAAATCACTAGACACTAACGGCTCATCGCTATAACCCATAATGCCAAAAAATGCCTGCTCGCTCGCTTGTTTTAACACTTGATTAATGCCATTGATATCAGTGGGTTTGTCAAACACCAATGTTACATCGATACTTGCCACGTCAAGGGTCGGTACTCGTATCGAATGTCCGTTAATTTTACCCTGCATACTTGGCAATACCCGCTCTACCGCCCCAATGCTACTCGATGTGGTTGGAATAATATTAAAACCAGACGCCCTAGCACGGCGTAAATCTCGATGCACTTGGTCAAGCACATTTTGGTCGGCAGTTACCGCATGGATTTCCGTCAGCATCGCCGTTTTGACCCCAAACGCCCTATCCAGTACCGCAAGCAATGGCACTAAGGCTTGTGTGGTACACGACACCCCAGAAATAATCGCTTTATCACAGCTTAATTGTTGCTCATTGACCCCAATCACGATGCTAGCATCGACTTTGTCAAACGGTGCAGAGCCGATAATCACCTGTTTTGCCCCTGCGTGAATGTGCTGATGCGCATCGTCATAACGGCGAAAATGCCCCGTGCTTTCTAGCACGATATCCACGCCAAGCCCTTGCCAATCAAGGTTTTTTGGGTCGGCTTGTTGCAACACATCAATCGTATATGAGTGTCCATTTACATGAATGTGAAATTGTTGATTTTTTAGGCAAATAGCCACGTCAAATCGGCTGTTTAAGCGACCATGCGTACTGTCATATTTTAACAAATGCAACAAAACTTCGGCATCTGCCACATCATTAATTGCCACAATGCAAAAATTTTGCGGACGATTGGTTGCCAAACGTTGTAAATACGCACGCAACACATTTCGCCCAATCCGCCCAAAACCATTGATTGCCAAAGTTCGCATCAATCATTACTCAATATTATTTTTAAATACTTAATGTTTAAACAGAAAAATCCCACACAATTAAGTTAAAAACTTGCGTGGGATTTTAACAAGCTGACAAGCATAAGAATTATTTATTTAATTCTGCTAATACTTGCTCGCTAACTTTCGCAATGTCTTGCGTACCGTCAAAACTGGCATAGCGTGGGGCATTTTCGCCTGATTTTGCCAAATCTTGATAAAAACCCACCAAGGTCGCAGTCAGTTTATGATAAGTCACCAAACGCTCACGAATGGTCGCTTCTTTATCATCATCACGTTGGATAAGTGGCTCGCCTGTTTCATCATCCACATCGGCAACTTTTGGTGGATTATAAATAGTATGATAAGTACGTCCAGATGCTGGATGCACACGGCGACCCGACAAACGTTGAATAATCTGCTCGTCAGGCACAGCAATTTCAATCACATTATCAATATTCACGCCTGCATCGGCAAGGGCTTGAGCCTGTGGAATAGTGCGTGGAAAACCGTCAAAAATACAGCCATTGGCACAATCTGGCTGAGCAATACGCTCTTTTACCAAATTAATAATCAATTCATCCGACACCAAACCACCTGCATCCATGACACTCTTGGCTTGTTTACCAAGCTCTGTGCCTTCTTTAATCGCCGAGCGAAGCATATCACCTGTGGAAATTTGTGGAATATTAAAGGTCTTGGTAATCACTTGAGCTTGTGTACCTTTGCCCGCCCCAGGTGGTCCTAACAAAATAATGCGTTTCATGCAAAACTCCAATTAACAGTTAAAATAAAAAACCAAACAACAAACAATCTGACAACAATACGCCTAATCGCTAAAAATGGCAAGTGTTTTTTGTGAAATTATGGTTTAAATTTACCAATTTAAAAATTTTTACAAAATTATCCCAATTTCTCCGTTCACACCGAGCCTGTGGAGACCTGACAAAGCCGTTATGTTTTGACAAGCTCAAGCCGAAACCTTTGATAATTTAGCCTTTCTCAGTGTAACGCTTAAACACCACTTTATCAATAAAATCAACCGCTTGCAAAAAACGCTGATGATAATCAGGATTATCAATATAAAACGGCGAAATCTGATGCCGAGTAAAAATGCTTTTTAACCGATGTTCAAAACTTTGACGCTCATTATCACTGCCAAGCGACCGCATACCGTCCGCCACCCATGCCACATTACTCGCTAACATCAGCGTATAATCCAAGCGAAATTCATCAATACACGCCGTCAAAAATGGGTGCGTTTTGCCTTCATATACTTCACAAAACGCCTGCGTGGTAACAAAATCGGTATCCACCAAGGTTAACGGTGCGGTAGCAAGCTGTTTGGCGTGGCGAATGGCTTGTTCATGGTCGCTTGCCATCAGCGGATAATCGCTGTATTGCATGCCAAGCTCCGTCCCACCCAAATCCGTTTCCACAAAAATCCGCCCCATTTCTAGCGAAAAACTCGCCCCATAATAATTGGCTAATTTATGCAATAACGTGGTTTTTCCCGAACTTTCACCACCGACAATCGCAATGGTTTTGGTATAGTCAGGGCGAGCTTGCGGATGGATAACATCCCAATACAACGCAGGATTGGCATGGATTTTGGTGCTGTCAAACCCAAATTGATAGGGTGTCGTCATCACAGGTAACGCCAAATCCAACTTAGCAAATGGGTGAGCTTCATCCACAAATAAAATCGGCGGTTCATCATCGGCTAACCCTTGGCGAAGTTGTGGGAAATCTTGCAAAATCTGCCCCAATACTGCATTCACTTCCGCTACATCTAAATCATCATGGTTTTTATCAAAGACATCATCAAAAGTTGGTTTTACCAAATTTGGCAACAGTGCCACTTTCACAAACGGCAAATCGGCAAACGCCATACTTAACCAACGAGCCTTATCTTTTAACGCAATGTTAAAATCAGGGTTGGGCTGTGGGTGCGGTGTTACCAACAAAAATAACTGATCAACCTGCCCACAAGCGTGCAACACACTACGAACTTGACCCAAATGCAACGGCTCAAAATGCCCAATCATGACACCGATTTTTTTCATACACAACCTTTTAGTCAAAATATTTATTTGTTAAATTAACGCCATTGTACCGCAAAATGCTGTGAAAAAAAACCATGCAAAAAACAATCAAATTGCTTAAGTAACTGGTTAATTAATTGTGTAACTTTTGCTAAAACTTTGTTACCAAAGCAACACAAGAAACAACCCAATTTTGCAAAAATTTTTGTATAATAAATTCATAGCAAATCAAATGCTTATCAAAAAATTTGTTATTTTACTTTCTAAATTTTTGACAAAAGGAAAACTCCTAACATGGCAAAACTTACCAAATTACACCGCTCCATCAATCACCGTATGATTGCAGGCGTGATGGGTGGTATTTCTGAATATTTGGGCTGGCGTCCGAATATGGTGCGACTGCTGTTTGTCATCGTATCGTGTGCCAGCGCTGCTGTACCGGGGATTTTGATTTATTTGGTGCTGTGGATGGTGATGCCAAATGCAACGCCTAGCTCATACGCTTAAATTATTAACAAATACTTAATTTAAAAAATAACGACAATACAGAATTCAACCCAGTTTCCTCCTGCCCTGATATAATATCAGGGTATTTTTTTTGTATGTTTTTAAGTATAATAAAAATGCTCAGAAATCAATTTGATTAAAAATAAAAAGGATGGCCAAATGAATATCACCGATACCAAAACTTATATGCAAAATCTTGGCAAATCGGCTCGCCTTGCTAGCTCTGCTCTAGCATCCGCCACTACTAAAGACAAAAACAACGCTCTACTTGCGATTTTTGACAGTTTAAAATCCGCCAAAGATAAGATTTTATCCGCCAATGCCACCGATATGCAAAATGGACGTGAAAAAGGCTTAGATAGTGCATTACTTGACCGCTTGGAACTCACCGATAGCCGATTTGATGCCATGTTGCAAGGGCTAAAAGATGTGGCAAATCTGCCTGACCCTATCGGCGAGATTACGGATATGACTTACCGCCCCAGTGGCATTCAGCTTGGTAAAATGCGAGTACCGCTTGGCGTAGTCGGTATGATCTACGAAAGTCGCCCAAATATTACAATTGAAGCGGCGAGCCTTGCCCTAAAATCAGGCAATGCCATTATCTTGCGTGGTGGTTCGGAAGCGTTTTATTCCAATCAAGCCCTTGCCAAATGCGTGCAGGAGGGTCTGATTAAAGCAGACTTACCCTCTGAGTGCGTACAAGTCATTGCCACTACCGAGCGTGAAGCAGTGGGCGAACTCATTACCATGACCGACTTTGTGGACGTGATTATCCCACGTGGCGGTAAGGGGCTGATTGAACGCATTAGCCGAGATGCTCGCATTCCTGTGATTAAACATTTGGATGGTAATTGTCATACCTTTGTAGCAAGCTCTGCTGATTTTGAGATGGCAATCAACATTTGTGTCAATGCCAAAACCAGTCGTTATGGTACGTGTAACACGATGGAAACGCTACTCATTGACCAAAAAATCGCCGATGACTTTTTACCAAAAGTTAGTGAAGCCATGGTTAAAGCTGACAACGCCATGCAACTGCGTGTGTGTGAAAACAGTTTTGCTATTTTAACACCCTTGGTATATTTGCAAAATCATGTTACTAAAGCAAATGAAGAAGACTGGCACACCGAATACTTAGCACCGATTTTGGCGGTAAAAATCGTGAGAGATATTGATGAAGCGATTGCCCATATTAATCATTATGGCAGTCATCACACTGACGTGATTTTGACCAATGACTATAAACAATCGCTAAAATTCATGCGAGAAGTGGACTCAAGTTCGGTTATGGTGAATGCTTCTAGCCGATTTGCCGATGGTTTTGAATACGGACTTGGGGCGGAAATCGGTATTTCCACCGACAAAATCCATGCTCGTGGACCTGTTGGTTTACATGGCTTAACATCACAAAAGTGGGTGGTGTTTGGGCATGGAGAAATTCGTAAATAACTGCATTATACTGTCATTTTCACCTGTTATTTAATAATCAAGACGTTGGTAACAAATTTTTAATCGCAGTTACCAACGCATCAATTTGTTCTTTGGAGGTGTCAAATGACGTCATCAGACGCACCTCGCCTGCTTTGATATCGGTATCATAAAACTCAAACTGGGTGTGTAATTGGCTTACTACATCGGGTGAAAAGCGGGCAAATACTGCATTAGCATGAACAGGGTACAAAACTTCAACGCCATCTAAGTTTTTGATTTCATGATATAAATAATTTGCCATATCGTTGCTATTTTTTGCCAGTTCTCGCCACAAATCATCTTCAAACCACGCCAAAAACTGTGATGCGACAAAACGCAACTTTGAGCCCAGCTGCATATTACTTTTTCGCAAACGTCGCATTTGCTCGTCAAGGCTCGGATTTAGCACAATCAAGCCTTCACCAATCATCAAGCCATTCTTTGTACCGCCGATTGACAGCATATCAATGCCCAAATTTGCCAAATCCGACCAATCAGCATCCAACGCTACCAAGGCATTGGACAATCTTGCCCCATCCAAATATAAATACAAGCCAAATTCTCGGCAAACATTGGCAATTTCACGGATTTCATCTAGGGTATAACACATGCCAAGCTCGGTGGTTTGGCTGATATACACCACGCTAGCTTTTGCCGTGTGTTCGCTTTGATTGCGATGATAACAAAAATCATGCAACCCACTTGCCGACAGCTTACCGTCAGGCGTGTCCACCGCCAACAGCTTCATGCCACCGATATATTCAGGGGCAACGCTTTCATCATTGTTAATATGGGCTTCTTTGGCACAAATCACCGCCCCACAGCGTGGCAACAGCGACTGCAAGCCCAACACATTCGCCCCAGTGCCATTAAACACCAAATAACAACTCGCCTGCTCGCCAAATTTTGATTTAATCAAATGCTTTAACGCCACGCTATAGGTATCATGCCCATATGCTTTATCGTGCCCACCATTCGCCCGTGCAATCGCTTGTAAAATCGTAGGATGCACACCCGAATAGTTATCCGATGCAAAGGTAAAATGTTCAGGGTTATGTAAAATTTTCATTAATTAACCTTAATTTAAACTATCATAAAAATAAAAAATGATTGCAAAAATTATAATACCTTATCACCAAGCAAATCATTTAATTGTTTATCCAAAATTTGGTAAACTTTATCATTTAACACGGCATTTACAGGCAATACCCAAATTCTGTTTGCCAATTTACAGATTTCTTGATTTTGCGATCGTATATCTTGTAATAATAATCGTACTTTTACCGCATCTTTTTCAGTCAGAATAATGGGTAAATCTGGCAAATTGTCAAAATCGCTTAGACTAAAATCGTGATGGTCTGGCAATGGTTTTTTTAGCAAATCAAAGCCCAATTTTTCTAAACTATTAAAAAACCGCTGTGGATAGCCAATACCTGTCATTGCAATAACCTGTTGCGGTGCTAATGTTTGTTGTTTGTCAAATAGTCCTTGTAAAGGCTGTTCGGCTAGTTGCATGGTACAGACATTAATAAAATTTTGTTTGGTATTGTCATTCACATGATAAATCACGCTGGTATTTGGCTCATGTAAACGGCTTATCGGCTCACGCAAAAAACCAACTGGTAACCGTTGCCGATTGCCAAAACCACGCACGCTGTCCACCACAATCCAGTTTTTATCACGGTCTAGGGCGTGATGTTGCAAACCGTCATCTGCCAAAATAATCTGCAAATCTGGATAATGTTGCAACAATAAATCTATCGCCTGCCCACGATTTGGGCAAACACTCATCGCTACGCCTGTTGTTTGCACAATCAAACATGGCTCATCGCCGACTTGTTTTGGCGTGTCAAATAAGGTTACCAGACGTGGCATAAGCGAACTATCACCGCCATAACCACGGCTGATAACGCCAACCCTGATGTTTTTTTGTTGCAAGTATTGGACAAAATTAATTATCAATGGCGTTTTGCCACTTCCGCCCACCGTGATATTGCCAATCACTATCACAGGTACAGACGGATAGTAGACTTTTTTTAAACCGTGTTGATACAACTTTTTATTTAACCAACTTAACATAGCATAAAGCCATGCTAAAGGTAGCAAAAACCACAGCCACAGGGCTTGTTTTTGCCACGCTTTTAAAAAGATTGCTTGCATTTTTTGCCTTATTTTTGGGCTTGATAAGCAAAGTTTGCTTCAACAAAGCGGTTTTCCACGTCATTGCCATTTTTGGTTTGCATGGAGACGACATAGATTGCCAATGTTGCCAAAATAAAACCCGGAATGATTTCGTATAAGCTACTGCCTGTTAAAGGCTTCCACGCCACAACCGTCAAAGCACCGATAATCATACCTGCTAAAGCCCCTTGTGCGGTCATTTTTCGCCAAAATAATGACAAAATCACCACAGGCCCAAATGATGCACCAAAGCCTGCCCAAGCATTTGACACCAAGCCTAATACTTTACTTTCAGGATTATAAGCGATGACAATGGCAATCAAGGCAATCAACAGCACCATTAAACGCCCAATCCACACCAACTCTTTTTGGCTGGCGTTTGGGCGGATAAAGCCTTTGTAAAAATCTTCGGTAATCGCACTAGAGCAAACCAATAATTGACAACTTAAGGTACTCATCACTGCCGCCAAAATCGCTGATAATACAATGCCCACAATCCAAGGGTTAAACAAAATTTGCGACAAAGTAATAAAAATACGTTCACTATTTACCGTACCTGTGGCATCTTGCATTTGAGCGGTTAATTCAGGGTTCGTGGTAAAATATGCCAAGCCAAAATAGCCGACCGCAACCGCACCACCTAGACATAAAATCATCCACGTCATGCCAATTCTGCGTGCGTTATCAAGCGATTTCACATTTTCAGCCGCCATAAAACGTGCCAAAATATGCGGTTGTCCAAAATAACCCAAGCCCCACGCTGCCGCCGAGATAATGCCGATAAAACTTGTGCCAAATAAAAAACTGTCATATTCCACATTATTTGCCGAGCTTGCCAATGCTAGTGCTGATTGGATTTCGCCCATGCCACCAAGATTGAGATACACCATCACAGGGGCAAGAATTAACGCAAAAATCATCAAACTTGCCTGAATGGTATCCGTCCAACTCACCGCCAAAAAACCACCAACAAAGGTGTAGATAATGGTCGCACCCGCACCAAGCCAGAGAGCCGTCTCATAACTCATGCCTGTAAACAAACTTTCAAACAGCCTTGCACCTGCCACCACACCTGCTGCACAGTAAATGGTAAAGAAAAACAAAATAATCCCTGCGGTAGCGATTTTCATCACCTTTTGTGTACCACCAAAACGATGATAAAAATACTCTGGTAACGTCAAAGCATTGTTATTAAACTCGGTAAAAATACGCAACCGCCCTGCAACTAATAGCCAGTTTAAATACGCCCCAGTCACCAGACCAACGGCAATCCACGCTTCACTCAAACCGCTTAAATAAATCGCACTGGGCAAGCCCATCAACAGCCAGCCTGACATATCGGACGCACCTGCAGACATCGCCGTTACAAAACTGCCTAAACTACGCCCACCCAAAATATAATCATCAAAACTGCGAGTGGCAAAATACGCCACAAAACCAATGCCAAGTACCATAATCAAGTACAAAGCAAAGGTAATATATACTGGATTACTAAACATATATTTATCCTTAAACCTATCCTTCACCAAACAATCACGCCCATTGATAAAACTAATCAACAACCTATCAATATTTTTTTAAATCACTGATATTTAAGATTTTAATTTTATACTTTTGTTTGCCAATCGTCCGCCCAAAATAAAATTGCTAGATTTATTTATGGAAAAACCTAGCAATTTATTTTAACATCTTTTTGCACAAACTGACAATAAGCACACAATTAACTTTCATCGGTTTAAATGGGTTAAATTGAATGAAATATCGGCTCACCTGCCAGTTGTAACGCCGACTGATATAACAGCTCCCATGCAGGTTGCTGAGTTAAGCCTTTCACCGCTTGATCACAGCGATACGCCAAATCCGTCCATTCAGCAAAGTTCTGTTCATGGTGCAAATGCCGATTTAACGCATTTTGGTACAGACCTTGTTTGCTCTGCCAAATGCCTAATTCTGCAAAACTTTGTCCACTCGCCAATGCTTGCAGGGTTCGCATATCTTTGGTAATCACCCATAACACAAGCGTTTCAGGCTCTTGGGCATGTTTTAAATGCTGTAAAATTTCTACCACTTTTGCCACGTCTCCTGCCAACATCGCATCAGACAAATCAAAAGTGGTAAAATGCGACTGACTCACCAAGCCGTCTTGCAACGCAACTTCATCCACCATTGTAAAATCTTGCTGTAAAGTTGGGTTATATAAATAAGATAATCGCCACAAGGTTTGATACGCACTTAACAAGTTATGTTCGGTATGGCTCATCAACTGTTGCCATGCGTTTGGGGTAAGTTTAATACCAAATTTTTGGGCTTGACTGTGTAGCACGTCATGGCGTTGGCGTTCTTGATACAGTTGACAATCTACCACCATGCCACATTGTTCACATAATTGAAAAAACACGCTTTTTTGACTTTTTTTGTCAAATTTATCCATTAAAATAATTAAACAATTTGCACCGTCTTCCCCTTGTTCTACATCGGCTTTTGTGGTTTCGCAAAAAACGTTTAACTCGTTTAAAATTTCTTTATCAGGTTTATAGTTGCCTTGAGCAATCACCACTTTTTTATCATCAAACAACGATAAACTATTAAGCTCTGCTAAAATATCTTGCCAAGATTTTGCACTGGTAATATCCATGCGTTGAATGCTCATATTCGCCTGTTGCCAATACGGTTGCCACGCTTCAATCAGCCATTGTGGTAATAACGGCTCATCACCGTGCAACAGCCATAGCCCTGTAACAGGGGTTTTGGCGTGTTGGGCTTGCTGATAGACTTGCAAAAAGGTTTGGTGCATAGATTAGAATAGCTAAAAACAGATTTAAAAAAACAACGTTATTCAGCAGCCACTTTTGGCAAAGTCAATGCCATATATTGGTCGGCAATCCGCTCGGCAAGGGCATCATACAGCCAATTTTGGATTTGTTCCGCTTGTGGATTGTCGGTGTTAACGCTGGCTTGATCGTATTGATAACTGCGTTGTACTTGAATGGTGTTGGTTTGGCTAACGATTTTACCATTTTGCAACGTGTTATAGGTAACATCCGCCGACATCACCATGCGAATTTCGGTCAAAATTCCCCGTAATTGAAAATTTTGTAAACGGATATTTTGCACTTGGATACTCGGTTGACTGCTATTAGCTGACACAGGCGTGACGGTATTGGTTTTAACCGACAACAGGCTAAATTTATCATTTAACGCATTTTTAACCGACACATCGGCTAAGCTATTGCCAAAAATCAGCGATGTGGTCGGAATAAAGACCGACATCGGCGACGCATAACCACGCAAATGAAAGCCACAAGCCGTTAAGTGTACCGCCAAAACTGCCATGACACAGCCACGCAAAAGAGCCTGTGTTGCCCTCTGTATTGAACACTGTCGTCGCATATCGCACCCATTTTTATTAAACAAATAAAGAGATAAAATATTTTATAAAGCTTTCCGTTCACCCTGAGTTGGGGCGAAGTGTCGTAAAACCACTTCGCTATGCTACGTCTTGAGAAACAATGCTTCTCACACCAAGAACAGGTTAACAATACTAAAAAGATTGATTACATAAAAGCATTAATACCCTGCCGTAATCCAAACCCAAGCCAATACAACAGATTAGCAATCACGAGCATGGTAACCACAGTTGCCACATTTCGCACACTCGCAGGCTGGCTCGGTGCTGGGGTATTTTCACTATCGGTGCTGGTAGTCAAATTGGCTATCGCTTGATCTTCTAGCTTAATATATGCCAAACGCAACCCCACATGAGCAATGACAAACACGACAATCACCGCCCAATGCACGAGCAACGCCCCTACGACAAAATTTAACAACAAAGCAAGGTTGCTTAGCATATTAATGGTTTTACCTTTTGGGGTTTGGCTGACATCAGGACGATTTTGGAGCATTGGGTTCATGATTTTAACCTTTTTTAGCTTTTAGCGTTTACACTTCAGTAATTGCCAAAATATCTTTAAACAATTGTTTTTGTTCTGCACTTGGCGTTGCCGTTTGGATAGACATCAACTGCCCCATATCGCCGTCCACACGGATTTTACCTTCCATAAAGGCTTGCATGGCATGGTTCATATCACGTTCCAAAAACACTTTTCGCAAGGTTTCATCATCAAGGCTTAAGGTGGTTAATGCCCCATCTTTTGTGCCTTGGTGAATTGTACCGTCACAAAATGACGCACTTACATTGCCGTCCGCACCTGTGACATTTAGGTTAATTGACAAATTTTTAATCGCAGGTGGCAAGCTTAAATCGCCTGCTTTAGTGGTTAAGTCGTTAACTTGGTTAAACCAATCTTGGGTTAAAAATTTTGCCATAATATATTTCCTTTTAAAAATAGTTAGGTTTGTTTAAAAAAACACGTTTTGTTTAATGAGGTAATTTTGCAAAATTTAAAGATAGTTGTTAAATTTTATCAACAACTTTTAACAAAATTAATGCACCCATTCGCCACTTTTTAGCTCAAGCTGTTTATCAGCAAGACTCGCAAGCTGTCTATCATGCGTTACCATTAGTAAAGCAGTGTTAAAATCTTTTTGTAGTTCTGTTAAAATTTCAAACACCGCTTGGGCATTGGCATAATCCAAATTACCTGTCGGCTCGTCCGCCAAAATCAAGGACGGTTTGGTTACCAACGCCCGTGCAATCGCCACTCGCTGACGTTCACCGCCTGATAGTTCGCTCGGACGGTGTTCCAACCGATGCGATAAACCAACTTTATTTAACAAATCAATCGCAGCGGCACGAGCCTGAGCAATCGGCACATCATCTCGCATTAGCAACGGCACGGCAACATTTTCAATTGCGCTAAATTCCGCCAATAAATGGTGAAATTGATAAATAAAACCCAAATGCTGATTACGCAGTTGCCCACGCTTAGTTTCGTTTAGCGTGTTAATGAGTTGCCCTTGTAGCCACACTTCGCCTGTGGTCGGTACGTCCAATCCACCCAAAATATGCAACAACGTGCTTTTGCCTGAGCCACTCGTACCGACGATCGCAATTTTTTCCCCTGTGTTCACCGAAATATCCAAACCGTTTAACACGGTGGTGGTGTTTTTGCCGTCTTGGTAAACCTTTGTGATGTGGTTAGCTTGTAAAATATTTGTCATATCAATCAATTATACATTAAATCTAAAATGCATCACATCGCCATCTTGCACGATATAAGTTTTGCCTTCTAGACGATTTTTACCTGCGGAACTTGCCCCTTTTTCACCACCATATTCTATAAAATCATCAAAAGCGATGACTTCTGCACGGATAAAACCACGCTCAAAATCGGTGTGAATAACGCCAGCTGCTTGCGGAGCAGTCGCCCCAACTGGCACTGTCCACGCGCGCACTTCTTTCACGCCTGCGGTAAAATAAGTCTGCATATTCAGTAGTTCATAACCTGCACGAATCACACGGTCAAGCCCCGCTTCTGTCATACCCATACCTTCCAAAAATTCAGCTTTTTCATCATCGTCAAGTTGGGCGATTTCTGCTTCAATTTGATTGCAAAGTGGCACAACAATGGCATTATCATTTTTGGCAAATTCCCGCACTTGCTCAAGATAGGGATTATTTTCAAACCCATCTTCGGCAACGTTGGCGATGTACATCACAGGTTTTAGCGTAATCAGTCCATAGCTTTTAATGAGTTTTTTCTCATCGTCATCAAGATTTGCCATACGAGCGGGCTTACCATCCGCCAAAAACGGCTCAATTTTGTTAAACACATCAAGCATTGCTTTAGCATCTTTATCGCCACCTTTGGCTTTTTTGCCAACGTTGATAATGGCACGGCTCACCGCCTCTAAATCTGCCAAGGCAAGCTCCGTATTAATCGTTTCAATGTCGCTTAACGGATTAACACGGCCGTCCACATGAATGACGTTGTCATCATCAAAACAACGTACCACGTGGGCGACAGCATCTGTTTCACGAATATTGGCAAGAAACTGGTTGCCCATGCCTTCGCCTTTTGATGCACCTGCCACAAGCCCTGCAATATCCACAAATTCCATGGTGGTTGGCAACACACGTTCAGGTTTGACAATTTCAGCAAGTTGCTTTAAGCGTGGGTCTGGCACAGGGACAATGCCTGTGTTTGGGTCTTTGGTACAAAACGGAAAATTTTCGGCGGCGATGCCTGCTTTGGTTAATGCATTAAAAAGGGTGGATTTGCCTACGTTTGGCAAACCTACGATACCACAGTTAAAGCCCATAAAGTGTGTCCTTTGAAAAAATGAAAAATAAATGGCATTTATTATAGCAAATTCTGTCATTGTTATCATCAAACAATTTTAAAAAGTTAGCAAAATAGTGAATAACGCTGATAATCATCTCAAATCTAAGGAGATTTGTATCAATATTTTTGTCAATCTATTTACTGATTTTGTCCTTAAAAAGCAGTTGGATAAAAAAGTGGTTGATTACTTAAAAATTCATCAACTGTAACCCCATAAAAATGCTATAATAACCTATTTTTATCATAAAATTTTAGGAAAAACTGTGACAAATTCTCCTTTTTTAAAACATCAGCCTAGAAAGCGTTTTGGGCAAAATTTTTTACACGACAGAGCTATCATCAGCCAAATCATTGACACTATCCATTGTCAAAAAGATGACATTATGCTAGAAATTGGACCGGGCATGGGGGCAATTACCGAACCATTGTTGGCTCAAGTGGATAAATTGACCGTAGTAGAACTGGATACCGACCTGGCGGACAGCTTACGCATTCGGATTGGGGCAAATAGCAATGACGGTTTGAAGATTGTCAAAGCCAACGCCATGGACGTGGATTATCGCCAATTATTTACCCAGATTGACAATCCTTGTGGCAAAAAAATGCGGATTGTCGGTAATTTACCTTACAATATTTCCACGCCATTACTGTTTCATCTGTTGACTTTCGCCGATGTGATACAAGATATGCACTTTATGCTACAAAAAGAAGTGGTGGATAGGATTACTGCCGAAGTCAATAGCAAAGAATATGGGCGTTTGTCGGTGATGATGCAGTATTTTTGTGAAACCGATTATTTGCTGACCGTGCCAAATGGGGCATTTAATCCACCGCCAAAAGTCACCAGTGCGGTATTCCGTTTAACGCCTTATCAACAAAAGCCGATTGTTGCCAATAATGAAAAATTGTTTGCTCTCGTGGTGCGAGAGGCCTTTAATCACCGACGTAAAACGTTGCGTGCGATTTTCAAAAAACACGCTTTATTACCACCAATTAGCGAACAAAATTTGATAGACTGGCAAATGAATCCTACCGCACGCCCAGAAACGTTAAGCGTGGCAGATTTCGTCAAATTGAGCAATGGTATCGCCAATTTAACCTAAAGCGACACCATTATTTATTAATTTTTTAATAAACATTAAAATGATATTTAACCTCATGGTGAAATTGGCACAAACGTTAGACCTGCTGTTTCATCTAAGCCAAACATGATATTCATATTTTGCACCGCTTGCCCTGATGCCCCTTTTACAAGATTGTCTTGCACCACCAAAATCGTTGCAATTGGACTATCGGTAAATGTTTGCACCGCAATACGTAAATGATTACTGCCACGCACACCGCGAGTATCAGGGTATTGACCGCTCGGCAACACGTCCACAAAATATGCGTTTTGATAAAAATCAGTGTATAATTGTTGCAAATCACTCGCTTGCCCAACATCGGTCAAACGCAAATGAATAGTGCTAAACATTCCCCGTATCATCGGCACTAAGTGAGGTACAAAACGGATATAGTGCTGTTGTACTTGGTTGTTTTTATTGATTAATTTATCAATCCCTTGCTCAATTTCGGGTAAATGCCGATGCCCTGCCACACCATAAGCAGAAAAACTATCCGCTGTTTCACTAAAAATTAAATTTAGCTTGCCTTGACGACCTGCCCCTGAAATACCCGATTTGGCATCAATCACGATATAAGGGTCAATCATTGGCTGATTGGTCAAATTTTGTTGGCTAATGATGGGGGCTAAACCTAAAATTGCCGTGGTTGGATAACAACCTGGATTGCCAATAATATTCGCGGTTTTAATCTGTTCACGGTTAATCTCTGGCAAGCCGTACACCGCTTGTTGTAGCAAATTTGGACAAGTATGGGGAAGCCGATACCATTTTTCAAATTCTACCAAATTTTGCAAACGAAAATCGGATGCTAAGTCAATGATTTTCACGCCTTTTTCGATTAAATATTTAGCGTGTTGCATGGCGACACCGTGTGGCGTGGCAAAAAATACCACATCGCATTCTACCAATTTTTGTTCATCTAAATCACTAAATGCCAAATCGCCCACCACACCACGCAAACTTGGAAAAAATTCGTCCACTCGCTTGCCAGCTTCGGTGCGAGACGTTAAATATTGAATATCAGCATATGGGTGTTGACTAAGCAAACGGATAAGCTCAACACCTGTGTAGCCTGTTCCGCCAACGATAGCGACTTTAATTTTTTTCATGTTTTTCCTTTTTAAACTGAAACCTAAAGCTGAAACTCATGCACCGCATCAATAAAAGCCTTGGCGTGCTCAGGATTAACCCATTGCTGAATGCCATGTCCAAGGTTTGCCACATAGCCCGTTTTTTCACCCACGCTGTAAGCATCATTTAACATCAAATGTGTGTGTTTGCGAATGTTTTCAGGGCTTGCGTACAAAGTCGCAGGGTCAAGATTACCTTGTAGTGCAATCGGTTTTGATGATGCAAGGGCGATTTTGCGAGCGTCTGCCAACGATATCGTCCAATCCAAACCCAGCATATCAGCCCCATTTTGCACTTGCGTGTCTAACCACAGACCGCCACCCTTGGTAAACACCACCACTGGTACGTCGGGGTATTTGGCTTTGACACCTTGCACGACTTTTTGGTTATATTGATGCGAAAACGCCACAAATTCACGGTGTGCCAACGCCCCACCCCAACTGTCAAACACTTGTACTAACTGGGCTCCTGCATCAATTTGGGCAACCAAATAATCAATCACCGCATCAGTAAGTTTATTAAGCAACACATGCAACGTCTCAGGCTCGCTGTACATCATGCCTTTGATATGACGAAATTCTTTGGAACTACCACCTTCCACCATGTAAGTCGCTAACGTCCAGGCACTGCCCGAAAAACCAAACAAAGGGGCAATCCCATTTAACGCATAGCGAATACTGGTTACCGCTTTCATCACATAATCCAGGTCGGTCGCCATATTCACTGTTGGCAAGGCTTCTACATCGGCACGACTACGTACGGTTTTTTTGAATTTTGGACCTTCGCCTGTTTCAAAATATAAGCCCAATCCCAACGCATCAGGCACGGTCAAAATATCACTAAACAAAATCGCACAATCCAAATCAAATCGGCGAAATGGCTGTAACGTAACTTCGGTCGCCTTGTCAACGTCTTTGCACAAACTCAGAAAATCCCCCGCTTCACTGCGGGTTTGCTTGTACTCTGGCAAATATCGCCCCGCTTGTCGCATCATCCACACAGGTGTGGTGTCCACTTTTTCAAAGCGAATGGCTTTTAGCAAACGGTCATTTTTTAGGGTTGGGAAATTTTGGGTTGACGTTGACATGGTGCTTTCCTATAAAATTTTTGGTAAAAGTTTTTGTTAATTTTAAAAATTAATCTATTTTAACATATTTGCAATCAATTAAGTTAAATAATCAAGTGAATTTATTATGTGTTATTACTCAGATTTTACCGCAAAAATACCACGAATTTTGCTAGGATATATGCTATCATAGTTAGCTTGATTTTTAAAACATGGCAACAATTATGCAACAATCCACCGCCAAACCGATTTACCCCATTCATAAATCCCTAAGCATCAGCTATATCACATGGTTAATTTTTCGCAGTTTTGGCATCGCACTTCTCTTATATTTTGGTTTGGCAGAAAAACCCACATCACTTGTCGCCATTATGTTTTGGCAAACGATTTGGCTCGTACCTGCCCTATGTTGTACACAATTTATCATCAAAGGCAAAAGCCCCTACGCCCTACTTTTTGTCAGTATTTTGCTGTTAGTTTATGCAGGAGCAAGCGGTTTTATGGTGTTTTTACACGGTTTTGCAGGGTTTTGGTGGGGAATGTTGGCTTGGCTGATTGATTTTTGCTTGATTATGTTGGCAAACATTTTTTTATTTATTTTATTAAAACGTTTGCCAAAAATGAACCGATAAGTTAACCAATCTAAATAATTAAACCGCCAAATCCACCCAAACAGGGGCATGGTCGGACGGCTTTTCCATGCCACGCAATTCATAGCTGACCCCTGATGCTTTCACGCTTGGTAAAAGATCTGACGAACATAAAATATGGTCAATGCGTAAGCCCCGTTTTGGTGTATCGTCAAAACCTTTGGAACGATAATCAAACCAACTCAACGCATCGCCGTCTGCATGCAAATGCCGATAGGTGTCGTGCAAATCGGTATTGAGTAAAGTTTTGTACCATTCACGTTCTTCGGGTAAAAACGAGCAAGTGCCTTGCGATAACCAGCGTTTGGCATTTTTTTCACCAATGCCCACATCGTTGTCTTGTGGGGCAATATTCATATCGCCCATAACGATAAGTTGGCGATTTTCATCCTTTAATGCCAAAATATAATCAGTTAAACGCTGATAAAAATATTGTTTCATCGGAAATTTGGTCGGATGCGAACGGTTTTCACCTTGCGGAAAATAGCCATTTAACACATCAATTTGGGTCCCATTAAAATCATAACGAGCGTGGATTAGGCGTTTTTGCTCATCGTCACTCGCACCGATAAAACCTTTTTGTACAAAAATCGGGGTAGTTTTTGACAATAACGCCACGCCGTAATGCGATTTTTGCCCAAAAAATTCCACATGATAACCAAGTTTTTCCACATCAGCAAGCGGAAAGGCATCATCATGCACTTTGGTTTCTTGTAATCCGATAATATCAGGGGCGATAACGTCGGTGAGGGCTTCTAATTGGTGTTGTCTGGCACGAATACCGTTAATATTAAAGCTGACAAAACGTGACATAATTTACTCTGTTTTTACAAAAAATTTGGCGAAATGATAGCATTTTTTTGGCAAAATACCAAATAAAAACCCCATAATCAAAAAAATATAGTACAATAAAACCCACCATTAGCCAAAGGAGAACTCAATGACAAACTACGATAGCCACAATATTTTTGCCAAAATCATCCGTGGTGAAATCCCTTGCCATAAAGTATATGAAGATGACAAAACCCTTGCATTTATGGACATCATGCCGATGGCGATAGGTCATGTGTTGGTCATTCCAAAATGCGAAGCGGTAGAACTTAGCACCATGCCAAGCGAGTATTTGACTGCCGTTTTTAGTACCGCCCAAAAAGTCATGCAAGCCCAACGTATCGCCCTAAATACCCAAGGCATCGTACAAATGCAACTCAATCACCCAGAGGCAGGGCAAACGGTTTTTCATTACCATGTACATCTAATCCCCACCCATATCAAAGCATTGGGCGAACACGAAACAGGGAAAGCAGACCATGAAAAATTGGCACGATTAGCGAGTACAATCGCTCAAAATATTGCCAATTAATTGGTAAAACTTGCTAAATTAATATGACTAAATCAGTTTTTGCAGGCAGGTAATAAATTACTGGTTTGACAAATTGGCAAAAACCCTACATCACTTAAGATATCTTGGGCTTTTGCCGATTGTAAATAGTCAACAAAACGTTGACTGGGTTCAGAAGGACGCAAGACAATGCCGTCTTGGTAAATCGCAGGATAGCTATGTTCAGGTAAAATCGCATAGCTATGTTGTTGTTGCACGGTTTTTAGGCTTAAGGCGTGCGTATCGTCAAGCACTTGCCCAAGGCTGGCAATACCAAAATCCGCTTCGCCTTTATCCACCATACCAAGCGTTTCTTCAAAATTATCCACTTCTATTAAGTATGGCTCAACATTCTGATACAGATTTTGGTTAATCAGCCATTCTTTGGTCGCCATGCCGTATGCCAAGGTTTCCATATTACCCACCGCAATGCTAAATGGTTTATTTTCCAACACCAAATCATCAAACATCACCGTCGGATTGCTATTCATATCATATTTTTTGCTATACACCACCAGTTGCCCCCGTGTGTAAGTGAACGGTTGTCCATATTTACGCTCATTCGGTTTACTAGCTGTTTGTCTGGATAATTCATACGGATATTTTTGATTACCCGCCAAAAAAATATCATAACGGTCGTTATTTTGCACAATTTCGTTAAAAATATTTACCGTTATGTCAAATTTATAGGTAATATTTACATCAGGATTATTTTTCTGAAATTCATTGACAATCACAGGCAACGCCAGTTTTAAATTTGGCGTTACTGCAAGGTGCAGATGATAGCTTGGTTTCGGCGGTGCAAGTTGGCTTGCGACTTGGGGCTGGCTTTTTGGGGTTGATTGGTTTTCTTCAGGGGCAATCGGATTAGGTTGGCACGCGGTTAACAACGCCCCACCTAACAATCCACAGCACATCTTTAAAGAAAAACGATACATCATAACCAATCAAAATTTGTTAAAAAATAATTGTAAAATAAAATTTAATTTTGCAAAGACATAAAAAGACCAAGCCCACATTTTAATTTTTCTAACAAGCTTTCAAATTTAATTGTCAAAAAAATCAATAAATGCAACCACTTAGCCATAAATCTAGCAAATATGATAATACGAATAACCAAAAAAGTTTGTAGCAAAGTGTAAATAATTGGTTATGTTTTTATTAACAAAATACCACCAAACCGCCCATCAATCCATGAATATTTATGCTAAAATGTGCCTTTAATCCTTTATCAATCAAACAAAAAACAATGATGAACGAACTGACTTTAAACCCAAATCTACAAGATTTATTAGAAAGATTTTTAAGCCAATCTTTACCAAAACCGATAGAGCTTGACCCAACAGTATTGGCATATCGTTGGCAATCTAACAACCATACAAGTGGCGGAGAGCTGTTGCCGTTAACGGTGGATTTGCGGTTGGGCTTAGATGATTTAATCGGCATTGACACACAAAAAGCCAAAATCGTACAAAATACTCGGCAATATTTGGCAAATTTACCTGCCAATCATGTGTTGATGACAGGCACGCGTGGAGCGGGCAAATCATCACTAATTCGGGCATTGTTAACGACATTTAAAGATGACGGTTTACGCATTATTGAAGTGGCTCGTGATGATTTGGTGATGCTTGACAGTATCCGCCAAGCGGTGCGAGTGTTGCAGGAACGTTTGCCAAATCATGGGTGTCATTATGTGATCTATTGCGATGATTTGGCATTTAATGGGCAAGATGAGAATTATCGTACGCTCAAAAGTGCGCTTGACGGGGCATTAGACAGCGAGCAGGACAAGCTATTGGTATATGCCACGAGCAATCGCCGACATTTGTTGCCCCAGTTGATGAAAGATAATGTGAGTATTTATAATGGGCAAACCGATGAAGTCAATCCATATGAAACGATTGATGAAACGGTATCGTTGTCCGACCGTTTTGGCTTATGGGTGGCTTTTTATCCGATGTCACAGCCGATTTATTTGCAAATTTGTGAACATTATTTGACAAAGGCAAATTTGGCGTTTGATGATGATGCTAAAGCAACGGCCCTGCGTTTTGCAAGCGAGCGTGGTGGACGGTCGGGACGGGTGGCGTATCAGTTTAGTCGGCATTTTATTGGCTTAAAAGGTTTGGGAAATATTAAGAATAAATTATGATAACATTGAATATATCTAAAACAGGTCAAATGGATTTACCGCCAACGATTTTACAATCTTTGGGGGTAAAACACGGCGGTGAAGTTGACCTTGTAGAATTAAATCAAGGGGTTATGTTATTGCCAAAAAAAGTAGCATTATTTAACACTCAAAAACAAGATTTAATTGAACAACAAATCAATGAAGCATTTGGCATGGTAAAAGTTAATATACCAAAAGGCTTTAACCTACTTGATATTGATATCGCAGATTATGTACCACTTTTTGATGAAGATGAATAGGAAATTATAATGAATACCTTGGATACTAATATTTTAGCCCGCTTTTTTATTGAGGATAATAATGATAAAGAAGCCCAAAAACAGCCATTAATTGCAAAAAAATTACTCATACAACCAAGCTACATTGCTTTAACAGTTATCATGGAATTTTTTTGGATAATAAAAAAAGTTTATCAATTACCAAAAGAAGATATTATTACGATTTTAACCACGCTTCATAATTTACGCACAGTTACATTTGAAAGCCCTGAAATAGTTTATTTGCCAATTCGTTTATATGCCCAAGGTATGGATTTTGCCGATACAATTCATCTGTTAAAAACCCAACAATGCGATAATTTTTATACATTTGATAAAAATCTTATTAAAAAATCTGCATTATTATCACCGCATTTAACTGCCAAAGAACCTGCATAAAAAGAAAATCCAAAATGTACACACCGCAAGACCAACTCACCGAACTTGTCCGCCGACTTGAAGAAAAAAACCACATCTTCACCGCTGACCCGCTACTCATCACCGAAAAACTACAAAAAGAACCGAGCGACCCACGCACCAAACTTTCCCACCGAGCCAACCGCATTGACAGTAACGGCAAACTTGCTAAGCGCTTAGCCATACTCGCCAATCGCATGAATAGCGTGATTTGGTCGTTAACCTTGGTGTGGTTATTGGTTGGTTTTGTCGGTTTATTCGGCATTATGCAAAACCAAACCATCAACTTTTTTTATGTGTTAGCCAGTATTTTGGGTATCAATAGCGTGATGTTAGTCGTTTGGTTACTTTGGCTAATGTTCGCCCCACAGGACAAAACACCGTTATTTAGCAACTTTTTGCAACCCAAAACCCTAATGCGAAACGCCGATATCATCAGCCTAACCAGCGTTGAACTCTATCAAGACCAACTCAACCGCACAGGCAAAAAATGGTTTTTTGGACGATTAACACACCAATTTTGGTTAGCGAGTTTAATGGGAATGCTATTGGCGTTAGTAGCATTATTTTTGGTAAAAAATTATAATTTTGTTTGGCAATCCACGCTATTAAGCCAATATCAAGTTGCCAATATCGTAAACATCATGGCTTATTTGCCAAATCTTGTCGGCTTTCCCATTCCCACCGAACAAGACATTTTGCAAACCACCGCCAATCCTACTACTGCCTATCGTTGGGCGATGTTTTTAATCGGTTGCGTGTTGATGTATGGGATTTTGCCCCGTTTGGCATTATGGCTATTGTGTTTGACAATGTTCAAATCCAAACGCTTAAAATTAGACCTTAATAATCCTTATTACCAAAAAATTGTTCAGTTTTGGCAACGACAAATCATTGACCCTGACAACAGTCCCACCGAGCAAAAACCTGTCGCTCCGCCTGCCGAAATCAGCCAAGCCAAAAAACTCGTGGCGTTGATGGAATATCCTTATAATGATGAGTTTTGGTATCAATTTGCAGTTGGAGATAATTTAACCGACAGTGCCAATAATGCCAACCATTTAGAAAATTTTGGCGTGCTAGATGACCGTGATGATATGGCAAAACTAAACAACTATCTACAAAACCATCACGTCCAAGTGCTTATCGGTATCCCACCACAATCCCTGCCTGACCGTGGTACGATGCGAAAACTTGACCAAATCGCAAGCCTTGCCAAAGGTGGTTTAGTTGTACAACTATTAGATTTTAAACAAGATTTTTTACCAAATCCAAGCGAACTCGCTCAATTAAAACAGCGTAAAGAGCAATGGGAAACCGCTCTCGCCGAGCGACAAATTCCGCTTATTCGTTAACAAAAAACGATAAAATTTTAGAAAAATACAAGAAAAACTATGCAAAGTTATGACCAAGTTACCAATTTTATCCATGCAAAAATCGCTAAATTAACGTTAAACCAACAGCTTTATTTTGTTAAAAATCTAATTTATCAATTTAGCAAAAATTTAGCAAATAACTGGCTTGATAGTGAACTTGACAGCGAAAAAGCACACTACCAAACGATTTTTAATCAAATTAATGACAATCTTTGGCAAACTGATGTGATTGATGACGCCTTAGCAAAACTTGACGATATTATGTGGGCAATGGGTGAAAACTATCCGCATACTACCAGCGATGAGATTTTGCTTATCATGGAGATGTTGGATTATTGGTTGGCATTAAGCAAGCTTGAGCAAAAAGACGATAATAGCAATCAGCTAACTTTTTCCACAAGCCTTTGTTTATTAACCCATTTTGATGAAAAAGCCGAAGCACGACTCGGCGAAACAACTACTTATGAAGACTGGTTAGCCTATCCAGAAACCGAACAAAGTTTTAATATTATTAAAGTAGCGTTGGCGAAAACAGCTGAGTAAATGATAAAAAAGTTGGGTTTGTCGCCCAACTTTTTTTAAGTTCGTTTAAACTATCATTAATGATTAATTAACAGTTTTTGCATGATGCTCACGTTGTAACTTTTTGGCAGTTTGGTAGCATTTGTCAATATGCTCATCAGCAATTTTCTTAAACATAAAATAGCCAATCGTACCTGCCACAATCTGACCGCCAAAGGGGACGAATTTTGTTACTTGCTTGGCGATGATACGACTCCCAAAACCTTGGAAAGTCTTTTTCGCAATACTACGTGTTGCTACTAAGCCTGCAAATTCCACCGCACGGTCTTTATACTGCTCAAAGTTTGAGCTTGTGGTTGATTGTTCAGATTTTTCTTCCAATCCAAAGCGTGCTGAAATTTCTGGTAACAGTTTTGTTAAAAGCCCTGCGTCCACCGCGACATCCAACATTGGGACAGGAATAATCGCCACGCCTGCTGAGATTTTAGCTTGTTTTTTAACCAACTCTTCGCATTCTACTCTGACTTTTTCAAGATTTAAATTTGGGTCAATGCTTTTTGGCAACTGTTCTACGTTTGACATAGGATTTTCCTGTAAATTTAATGGTAAAATAAACAATGATTGATAAATAATCAAAAAATTTAACAATATTTTAACGTGTTTTTGGCAACTTGTATAAGTATTTTTTGCAAAAACGGGTAATTTTTTGTAGCTTTTTTGGTAATTTTTAAGATTTTTTTTACAAAATTGTGAAATTTTACCAAAATTTAGCTGACTTTAACTGACTTTTGGCAATTCCGACATCGTCCAACGTGGCAGACAACTCACTGCCAAATCATCACTTTGCCCTGCGTTCAGCCGTTGCCAGCCTGCAAACGCAATCATCGCCCCATTGTCGGTACACAAGGCGGGCGGTGCGTAATGCACGGTTGCACCGATTTTTGCCAATTGGGTTGCCAAAATTTGGCGTAATTCAAGATTGGCACTCACACCCCCCGCAATGACAAGCCGTTTAAAACCCGTTTGTTGCAAAGCTTTCACGCATTTTTTAGCAAGCGTATCCACCACTGCAAACTGAAAACTAGACGCAATATCAGCTCGTGTTTGGGCGTGGTCAGGGTTATCAATGTCGGTCGGATTATCTTTAATCAAGTTATGCACGGCGGTTTTCATGCCACTAAAGGAAAAATCCAAACCTTTGCCGAGCATTGGGCGGGGCAAATCAAAGGCGTGTGGATTACCATTTTCGGCAAGGTTGGCAACGTTAGGTCCACCCGGATAAGCAAGACCTAACATTTTTGCGGTTTTGTCAAAACATTCACCCACCGCATCATCAATACTTTCTCCCAAAATCTCATATCGTCCAATACCTTGCACTGCCACCAATAAGGTATGCCCGCCAGACACCAATAAGCCAACAAACGGAAATTCAGGAGCGTCACGACCAAGCAAGGGTGCAAGTAAATGCCCTTCCATGTGATGCACGCCAATCGCAGGAATATCCAAGGCAAAGGCGAGCGAGCGACCAAATAACGCCCCTGTCATCAATGCCCCAACCAAGCCCGGCCCCTTGGTAAAGGCCACCGCATCAATGTCAGTTTTTTGCAATTGACATTCGCTAAGCAACTGATTTAACAAGGGAATAAGTTTGCGAATATGATCTCGGCTTGCCAATTCTGGGACAACACCACCATAAGTGGCGTGCAGTTCAGTTTGGCTGTATAGCACTTGTCCGATTAAACCTTGATTGTCGCTGTGGCGTTGTTCACTGTCAAAAATCGCCAAACCTGTTTCATCACAAGAAGTTTCTAAGCCCAATACTTTCATATTTTTCCTAAGCGTGTTGTTATTTATTGTTTAATATCGGTTAAATTTTCATCCATTGTGTGCGGATTGATTGACGGTGTTTTGATGCCGTCATTGATAACGCTCACATCAATGCTCAATCCCTCGGCAAATGGGTCGCTAAAAGTGTATTTACCTTGACTTGGCTCAACGTTTGGCGTGGTATGTACGATAAAAACTGGGTTTTTATCGGTGGTTATTTCGTGCGACACATAATCTTCGCCTAATTGGTCAAGTAATTTTGACAAAAGTTCATTGCTCGCCATCCCAACTGTCATTTGATGTCTTGCAGATTGTAGGTCTAATTGATAGGATTTTGCATAAATTTTGACAGGTTCACTATCTAATTTAAACGGATAATTAAATTTTTCTTCAGTCACGGACACAACATCATTGGCTAATAATTGCCAATCAACTTTTCGTGGCGTTTGGGTAGTTTGTACGGTTTGTGGTGATGAAGAAATGGCTTCAGCAGGGCTCGCTATATTTGTGCTAACGGATTGAGATTGCTCATTTTTTTGGCAAGCAGATAATGTCATTATTGATAAGCTAATAAGCCAAATCATTGGTTGTTTTTTTAACATAAAAGCCCCAAGTCTTTCAAGTGAATTATTGTGATTAAAGCTTATTTTCGCTAATTTCTTTTTTATAAATGTAGCGTTCAAACATAAACGGCATAAATGGAATGACGGATGCCACTAATCCTAGTAAAAATACCACAAGCGACCATTTTTGACGCTGACAAACGATGAGCAAAATCACCATAAAAGCCATAAACAAAATACCGTGCGTCATACCAGCATAGCGTACCAGATAGCTGTAGTCGTAGTTAGTGTAGCGGATATACATCGCCATACCTAGTAAAATAAAGGATAGTCCTTCTAAAAAGCTGATAATGCGTAGGTGAGTCGGGGTCATTGTTTTGCCTTATAAATTATTTAACACTTGATAAATCTCTTTTGCCACCGCATAAGCCAAATTGACAGGCACGGCATTGCCAATCATTTTATAACCGTCATTAAGATTGTCATAGACAAATTCAAAATCATCATCAAAGCCTTGAATTCTAGCACATTCTCGCACCGACAACCGCCGATATGGGCTGTGCTTATCAAATGCAAATACATTTTCGCCAATTTTGGTCATTTTTGGGGCATTGGGATGTTGTGGGGCTTGGCGTCCGCTGGCTTGAATGGTAAAAGACGGCTCATTCCACGCACGCACACGATTACGGCTCATATAAATAGGCGAATAACCACCAACAAAATATTCGTGATTGGCAATGATACAATTATCGCCATTGGTTTTGTTATTGATTAAAGCAGGTATTGCATTGTCTTTTAAATCAAAAATCACATCTTGCAAAACAAATTTATGGTCTAGTGGCAAAGGAAATTTAAAATCATCAACCATTAAATCTTTTCTAAAACCGACATAAAACACTCTCTTGCGATTTTGAGCCACGCCGTAATCATAAGCATCAAGCATTTTTATAAAAACATCATAACCTGCATTTTCAAAACACGCCATAATATTTTGCACCGCTTGATTATGGCGTTTGGCAAGCATTCCAGAGACATTTTCTGCCACAAAAAATTTGGGTTGTTTGGATTTTAGAACACGGATATAATCAAAAAATAATTGCCCCCGTTCATCGTCAATGCCACGAAGCGAACCTGCCTCACTCCAACTTTGACAAGGTGGCCCACCGATAATGCCATCACAATCAGGAAAATCATCGGCACTAAATTTGCGAATATCGCCTTTTAATAATGGGTTTTGATGGTTTTTTTCATAAGTTGCCCAAATGGATTTGTCGTATTCGTTGGCAATCACAATATCAAATCCTGCCTTTTGAAAACCCAAATCCATTCCCCCTGCCCCTGCAAACAAACTAATGACATTCATTCATTCTCTCCAATAAAGAACTGGATAAGTTTGGCAGGCTTTAATCTTGCAGGATTATTCGGATTTTTTATTTTAATATTTAAAATCTGAATATTTTGATTATTTTTAGCCACCTCAATCAATTCATTTTTATTATTCAATGATTGCCATTTTTCATCATTGATAATTGCGATAAGATTAAACAAATAACTAAAATCTCTTTGATATATATAAGAAAAAACCTTAAAAGGATTTTCAATGTGCCACATTCCACGCACTCGCAAATTGGTAATGCCCAGTGGGTCTATTTTTTTAATTTTGCCAAGCTCTTTGGTTGGAGTAAATTCTACACCTTCAATGGTTTCTACGCCTGTTTTAATTCTGTTTTTAATGGTTTCATAAATCGCATTATCTGCACAATAATCATCGCCATAGACAAAAATTAAATCGGTCAATTTATTTTTATTCACCACGCCCACAGCATACAACATATCTTTGGCTATCCAATTTTCGGACAATTTACAAGCGGTTGTCAGCATTGGATTGTCGACAAATAATTTGTTTTTGGGATAACTAGAATTTAATGCCAAATCCGAATTTTTACTTTCTATTTTTTTAACTTCTATGGCGTCGCCCCCTTTTAGCATCATATCAGGCGGATTGCTAGAATTTCCCAAATAAGAAAAATGCTTTGATATTTGAATGTTTCTGTCATTTTCATCCAAATCAAAACCGTCAATAAATAAATCTTGCACATAGCGTTCTAAGGCATCGCCCACATTATTGATGCGATTTTTACCCAAATAGCTATTTTGCAAATCAATCACTGGGTTTTGGATTAAATGGATAATGGCGTTGATGATATTATTACCCATTCACCCACCCCTGCCCATTGTACACCAAGGCAAACTTAGTCGCTTTGCCGTCTTTTTCTGAGCCGATGTATTGCTCGCTATTTTTGCGAGACCAGCGTACAATGGTCGGATTGCCGTCTGTATCAGCCTCTGGGGCTTGTAGCAAATAATGAAATTTGGGGTCAAGCTCCCCTTGCACGGTTTTTAATTCACTCACCTTGGGCGGGCGAGTTTCTCGCACTTTGGGGAATTTGCTTGCCGCCAAAAACAGTCCTGCCGCTCCTTCACGCAAAATATAATAATCGTCAAATTTTTGTGAGCGTAAACTTGGCATATGAATGGGGGTCATTCTAGGCGGTGCAGGTTGTCCATTTTTGAGTACTTTTCTGGTGTTGTCGCACTGGTTGCAAGCAAAATACGCCCCAAATCTGCCTGTTTTTAGAGTCATTTGTCCGTCGCATTTGTCGCAATCAATGTGGGGAGCGTCATCTTTGGCGGTCTCAAACACGCCTTTTTCTAATACATAGCCATCGCAATCTGGATTATTGCCACAAATGTGCAATTTTAATCCGCCGTCCACAATGTAGCCGTCCATCGCTGTGTGGCATTTAGGGCAACGCTTTTTTTCTAATAAGGCTTGTACTTCAAAAGTCTCATCGTCTGCCGTTTGGCTGGCAAAGGCTTCTACTGGCATCAGATTTTTGGTACCTTTACAGCGTTCTTTTGGGGGCAAACTGTACCCTGTACAGCCCAAAAACACCCCTGTTCCGCCTGTGCGAATTTGCATTGGGCGAGCACACAAATCGCAATGCACATCTGGCACATTGGTGGGGTCATTGGGTCGCATTGTGCTTTTGGCATTATTTAGTTTTTCTTTAAAATCTTTATAAAAGTTGTCCAGCACTTTTTTGTAATTTTGTTCGCCATTTGCCACATCGTCCAGTTTATCTTCAAGGCTTGCGGTAAAACTATAATCCATCAAATCAGGAAAACTTTGGGTCAAGCGGTCGGTAACAATGTCGCCCATTTTTTCGGCAAACAGCCGTTTGTTTTCGGTTTTGACATAGCCACGCTCTTGAATGGTGGAGATGATAGACGCATAGGTGGACGGCCGCCCGATGCCCTGTTTTTCAAGCTCTTTGACAAGACTGGCTTCGGTGTAGCGAGCAGGCGGTTTGGTAAAATGCTGGCTTGGGATAATTTCATTGACCGTTAAGACATCGCCCACTTTGACATCAGGCAAAAGCACATCGTCAGTTTTGGCAGGGGGATTGACCCGAGTGTAGCCGTCAAACACCATCACACGCCCTTTTGCTTTGAGTTGTACCGTGCCAGACTTGACGCTAAGCGTTGCCGATTGGTATTTGGCAGGGGTCATTTGACACGCCACAAACTGCTTATAAATCAAGTCGTACAAGCGTTTGGCGTCTTGCTCCATATCGTTTAGGCGATTGGCTGTCAAATTGACATCGCTTGGGCGTATCGCTTCGTGGGCTTCTTGGGCGTTTTGTTTGTTGCCATAAACATTGGGCGTTTTGGGCAGATATTTTTCGCCAAAGTTGTCCAAAATATAGCCACGCACGCTATCCACCGCATCTTTACTCAAAAAAGTAGAATCGGTACGCATATAAGTGATGTACCCTGCTTCATACAGACGCTGGGCAAGCATCATGGTTTTTTTGACATTAAAGCCAAGCCGAGTGCTGGCTGATTGTTGTAGCGTAGAAGTAATAAAAGGAGCAGATGGCTTAGATTGGGTGGGTTTTTGTTCAATGTCCGCCACGATAAAGGGATTATTGTTTAGAATTTTTACAATATCAAGGGCTTGTGTTTCGTTTGCCAATATCAAGTCTTTGTCATTATTTTTGACCGCTTCTAGGTAAATGGGGTGCGTATCTTGGGTATGCTTGTCTTGGGTATGCGTGTCAGCGTGAATTTGCCAAAATTCGGTTGGCACAAAGGCACGGATTTCATGCTCACGCTCCACCACAAGGCGAGTTGCCACGCTTTGCACACGCCCTGCCGACAAACCCCTTGCTACTTTCGCCCACAAAAGCGGTGAAACCATAAAGCCTACGACACGGTCAAGAAAACGGCGTGCTTGCTGGGCGTTTACCCTGTCCATATTCAAATCGGACGGATTGTCAAAGGCGTCTTTGATGGCGTTTTTGGTGATTTCATTGAACACCACACGGCGGTATTTGTCGTCTTTGCCACCGATGACCTCACGCAAATGCCACGCAATCGCCTCGCCTTCACGGTCAAGGTCGGTCGCCAAATAAATGACATCGGCGTCTTTGGCAAGTGCTTTTAACTCTTTGATAACTTTGGTTTTATTAGGCAAAATTTCATACACCGCTTGCCAGTCGTGTTCTGGGTCCACGCCCATTCTTCTCACTAAGGCTAGTTGGGCTTTTTGTTCACGAGACAGTTTTTCGCCATCAGCTTGGGTGGATTTTTTGGATTTGTCCGCACCGCCTGCTGTTTGTGAAGAGACTGGCAAATCACGAATATGCCCCACGCTAGACCGCACGATATAATCATTGCCTAGATATTTATTGATGGTTTTGGCTTTGGCAGGGGATTCTACGATGACAAGGGCTTTTGCCTTACCAGTTTTAGCAGTGTTTTCCGTTGTTTTTCCAGTGTTTTTTTTGGTTGCTTTTGCAGTTTGTTTTGTGGTTTTTGTTGCAGGTGTTTTTGCCATAAGTTACTCAAAAAAGGTTAAATGAATTTGATTAAATTTTGCTATTTTGCACCAAATCGGCTAGATTTTGCAATGTGTTTTTTAATAAAATTAGGTCTTTTTCGGTATTTTCAAGGATTGCAGGATTGCCCATATTGCCATTTTCATACCAATAGACACAGATAAAATTCGCCTTGCAACTTAAACCCTGAACAGTGGGCGTGATATTTTCGCCAAAATCTACCACTTTCTTATCAAGAGCAAAATTGGCTGCAAAATTATCTGTCATTGGTCGCCATTCACCATCAATAATTTGAAAATCACAAGGTGGCAATGTGCCGTCTTCCAAAATCAACCCATATTGAGCTATCATGCCTTTACCACGCTCACCCGTTTTGCCTGTCAGCCAAGCAGGGCAAGCCACCAACTTTGGCATCAAGCCAACTTTACGTGCCGTCATGCGTAAGTTGTCAAGGCGGGTCTCTTTGGCGGACGGCTTTAAGCCCATAATCCCACCTACAATAAATAAAATCGTACCAATGATAATCCAAGTTGCCATAATCTTACCAATTTTATGTTAAGCAATGCGATTGCGATAAAATGGCGGTTATCATAATCATTTTATTTTTTAATGTAAAGTAAAAGTAATGATAAAAATTTTTGATAATACAAAAGTTTAACAAAACCCCATAAAAAAACGCACCGACTTGATGCGTTTTTATGACATTAATTAATGATTTTATTAAGTAAATATATGTAATTCGTACAAAATACTTTTATAAAAATAAAATATTAGGCAGGGATACGCAATACTTGACCGACATAAATTTTGTCAGGGTGACTCAACAATGGCTGATTGGCTTCAAAGATTTTGTTGTAGTCATTGGCATTGCCATACATTTCTTTGGCAATTTTTGACAAGGTGTCACCTGATTTTACCGTGTACATACGAGATTCTGGCTCTGGTACTACCACGCTGATGTTGTCAACGACTGTGGCAACATGTTGCACATTACCTGCTGCCAAGATTGCTTTTTCACGTTCTGCTTGGTTGCTTGCTGTGCCTGATACATTCACGGTATCGGTGTCACCATTGTAGTTAACACTCAAGCCATCAATCTTGGCATTGGCTTGGATACGAGCCAATAGCAAGTTAGCGATTTCTTGAGCTGATGGTTCAACAGGTGCAGTCGGTGCAACTGGGGCTAGGGTAGAAGCAGGGGTTTCTTCTTTTTTGTCACGGTTAAATATTTTGTCACCAATATCTTTAGCAAAACTAAAAATTCCCATATATTTTCTCACTTTTATTTCGATTGGCATAATTTATCACAGTTGTTAAAACTTAAAACTTTGTTCTGATAAAATTTTAACAACCAGCTTGGTAAGTTGACATCAGTATAGCAAAATCTTTGGAAAAATTACGTTAAAATCTGTTAATTTTTGCAATCATATTGTCAAGGCACAATTGAAAAGAAGATAAAGGTGGCAAACATCACCAAATGCATTACGCCTTGCAAAAAGGTACTTTTACCCGTACTAAGGGTATTCATGAGTAACAACAGTGTTACCATAAGCATCATGTCATCTTTTGGCGAAAGCCCTAAAATTAGCTCGCTCCCTGTCATCACCCCATAGATTGCAATCACAGGAATAGTGAGTGAAATACTCGCTAATGCTGAACCAAGTGCTAAATTTAGGCTGTTCTGCAGTTGGTTGTTAAACGACGCTTTCACCGCTGCAATAGACTCAGGCAATAATACCAAACTAGCAATAATAATCCCTAACATCACCTTTGGCAAACCCCACATGACAAGCGTGCTTTCAATAAGTGGCGATAACATTTTTGCTAAACCAACCACCGTTACCAAGCCAATTAACAACAAAACCCCACTACTGGCAACCGTTAAGAGATTATCGCTATGATGGCTTTGGGTTTCGGTTTCAGTGACAAAATAATTACGGTGCCGAATGGTTTGGGTAAAAATAAACGCCCCGTACATCACCAAACAACAAATCGCCACAAAAATTAGCTGGGAATTTAGCATACTACCACCACCTAAGGACGTGGTGAAATTGGGCAACATAAAGACCATTAATGCCAAAATTAACAATACGCTAACGGCTTTTTTAACGCCTTCTAATTCAAAGTCTTGAATATAATTGCGTAAGCCCCCTGTTAGCAAACACAACCCCACAATCGCATTACATACCACCATCACCGCCGAATACACCGTGTCTCGTGCCAATACCGCTCTATCTTCTGGCGAACTGCTATTCATCAGCACCACGATTAAGGCGACTTCAATAATCGTTACCGCTACCGCCAATACCAATGTCCCAAACGGCTCACCCACCTTATGGGCAATTACTTCGGCATGATATACCGCTGAAAAAACCGCCCCAATCAGCCCAAACCCTGTCAAGGCTTCTACCACCATACCTGTTGGGTGGACTGCTAAATGCCCTGCAAGCAACAGTAATGCCAACAATGGGGCGACCACCGTCCATACAGGCAAATTAAGATTAAACTTTTGTTTAAGAAAAATTGTTTTTTCCATAAACACCCCTTTATATTACAAAATTTTTTCAAAATGATGTTTGTATTTGTGAAAAAGCAATAATAGCATAAAAATATCTAAAAACGCAATATTTTTTTATATTATTAATAATAATGAAATTATTTTTCATAAAAAAAGCTTTTTCTCCAATAAATTATCGTAAACAAGCTTATCGTGCCTAACGCCATACTCACAAAAAAATGCGTGGTATAACCCCAAATATCCACCGAATAACCACTGGCAAAATGTAGTGAGCCACTCACTACGGTGAGCAAACACATCTGAAAAGTATAATCACTACCCGCCTGCTCGTGGCGTGCGTAGTGCATGATGGTTGTCATCATCGCAATCAACGCTAACGCTGAACAAAAATGCTCTAACGCATTCACCGCATATACCCACCCAAAACTGTGTAATCGCTGATGCTCAAAACCATAAAACACCACACCATATAGCCCTGTTGTTAAGGCTTGTAAGGTACTAAATACGATTAACGCCACAAAACGGCTGATTTTTTTGAGAAACAAAGTCGCCACCCATGCCCCAAATAACGATGCCCCTGACCCTAAAATCGTTGCCCAAAACCCAATTTTCTCCAAACCAATGCCCAAATCTACCATCATCGGCTTTACCATACCACTTGATAAGCCGTCTGCTAATTTAAAACTGAGTAAAACTGCTAACCAAGCGAGCATTTCAGGCGTTTGCCAAAAATATTGGTAATGTTTTTTGATATAAGTAAGCGTCTTTTGGGAAAAATTATCGGATTTTTGTGGGTTATCTTTTTTGACTAGATGTGCTCTGACAAATGTTGGTTCTTGATAAAAAATAATCGGTAAGGTATTGACAAAAATTAACATCGCCATTGCCAAAAAGCTATACCGCCAACCCAAATTTTCTAACGACATTAGCAACACGCCACCCCCCAAAATCAAACCCAGCCGATAGCCAATCACTTGAATGGCGTTGCCTTGGCTTTGTTGGTGTTGATTTTGTTGTTGAAAGTGTTTAGAATTACCACCAGTATTATTACTTAGGCTATTTTGAGAAAAATATGATTTTAACAAACGAGTTGCCAAACCGTCCGTAGCAATATCGTGGGTCGCCCCTATCATGCTTAAACAAAACAACAAGACGTACAAACGAAAGACCGATGTAGATTGCGATAATTGATTGGGGTCAAATAGCCCAATAACGATTAATACACCGCAAGAAAACAGTTGCAATGGTAAAATCCATGTACGAGAACGCCCCATACGCTCGTTATAATGGCTATCTACCACAGTCGCCCACAAAAATTTTATTGCCCACGGTGCCAAAATCAAACCCGACCAACCAATCGCTACCAAAGATACCTGATATTGGCGTAAAATGGCAGGCAAGGCTTGGGTGATAAAACCTGCAGGCAAGCCTTGTGCTAGATATAACGTGAGTAATAAAGCAAGACTTTTGGAATGACTGGCGGAAAGTTTCATTTAAAAATATCCGTTTCGCTTAACCGCCAACGCCCTTTTTTCTTACTACGAGATAAAGCCGTCGCACTGTTTTTGTTTAAATTATTTAATATTTTATTTAAGCTATGGTGGTGATAGGCATGACAAATCGCACACGCCAAACCATCCGCCGCATCCGCTTGGGGACATACCGACAGATTAAGTAACCGCATCACCATTGCTTGCACTTGCTCTTTATCCGCCGCCCCGTAGCCACACACCGCCTGCTTAATCTGACGTGCGGTATATTCCGCTACTTCTAAATCTTTGGCAACCAATGCCGTAATCGCCGCCCCACGAGCCTGCCCCAGTTTTAACGCTGAGTCGGGGTTTGTCGCCATAAATACCTGCTCAATCGCTGTTGTTATCGGCTCATCGGTATATTTTTGATAATGCTCCACAATCCGAGTTACCCCCTGAAAAATCCGCTTTAACCGCTCTGGCATGGTTTCGCTCTCATAATTCAACTGCGTGTGTATTGTCCCTGCATCCAAAAACGCTAACTTATCCCCCACATGGCGAATAATGCCATAGCCAGTCATACGAGAACCTGGGTCAATCCCAATAAAAATTGTCATAAAGCAACCATTTTTTTTAAATTTTTTAGAAAAATTGCAAAAAATTGTCAAATCAGCGTTTTTTTTGCAAAAAAGTTCCCCATTATATACCGAAATCCTTTACAATGGGATGTATTATTTTTAACCATTTTTTTAGCATTTTTGCAAGATTTTGAATAAAAGGTTTGACGATTATGGGAAATATTCTCGGCATTGCGATTGTGTGGTTTATCATTGAAATGTTGCTATGGTATCTGATTGCCCAATTTGTGAGCGGTTGGTGGGTGTTTGGCTGGTTTATTTTGGCAGGGGTGATTGGCATTGCCTTGATGAAAAAAGGCACAAGCATTCTAAAACCCTTAGCAGGACAAGCCCAAGCCAGTATGTTAAATCCTGCCCTACGTCCCCAAGAAAACACCGTTGTCAAAGCGGTGGCGTTAATGTTTGCGGGCTTATTATTGGCATTACCGGGGATTTTAAGCGACTTGGTGGCGTTACTTGTGATGTTACCTGCCTTACAGAACAAAGCCAAAAATTATGCCAAAGACTATGCCACCAAAAACCCTGAAAAACTTATGCAAATGATGACAAGCAAAATGGGCGGTATGGCTGGTCAAAATCCGTTCGGTGGGGCTAATCCGTTCGGTGGGCAAAATCCCTTTGGCACCAATAATCCGTTCGGCGGTTTTGGGGGTATGGGCGGTGGCACAACGGTTGATGGTACAGCAAAAACTGTTAAAGATGTGAAAAAAATCAAATCAGCAAATGATGACTAATATTTCACATTTATTTTAAATGACAAAATGGGTCATATTGATTGGCTTGAAAACACCGCATTTGCCCCCCATTGTTCCCAACAGACAATTTTTTACAGATGAGTAAACGTTTATCATAAGGAATAATCATGACAAAAACCATTAATGTAAATCCGCTTGATGCCAGTCTTGCCAAACCTATTATCGGCAAACGCACCGATATCCAAAATCCTGAATTATGGAATTTTCCAATGGATTATCCGATGAGCATTATCGGACATGAAGGACATAAAGAAACGTTGTTAAACGAAGTCAAATTAATTTTAGGAACGTTATTTCCTGAATTTGATTTGGCGACTTTGACAGTCAATGCGTCAAAAACAGGGCGTTTTCATTCGGTGCGTGCCAATGTGTACGCGACCGAAGCCAAGCAAATTAACCAACTTTATGAAATGTTGGATAAAGCAGAAACAGTAAGAACCGTTTTTTAATCAATAGACCTCTTTCTAAACGGTTAATTTTAAAGAAAACCGTTCGCCCTGAGCTTGTCGAAGGGTCGGTTTTCTGGGTTTGGATTATGGTTCGACAGGCTCACCACGAACGTAAACTCTAATTTAGAAAGAAATGTGATATTTTGAACCAAAAAATCCTACCAATGTGGGATTTTTGGTGGGTCAAATTTTTTATCCCTTTGCTTTTTTATCCATTTGATAAGTCAACTGATTACCCGCTTGGCTAATACGATGTTGCCAGCCTGATTTTTTACGCAACAAACCAATCCCCAAACAAAGTAAATAAATCAAAAACGAAATCGTGGTAATATAGGGTGAAATCGGTAAACCTGGCCCAAGTGATAACAAAATCCCACCGACCCCTGCAATCATGGCAAACAACATAGAAAATCCGTATAAAAACAACGGTCTAGCCGTAATCTGTGATGCTGCCGCCGTTGGGGTAATTAACAACGATAACAACAACAACGCCCCCACTAACTGCACACTCACTGCCACCACAAGGCTTAACACCAACATAAATAACAACGAAAGCCAACGTAAGGAGATATGCTGAGCTTGGGCAATTTGGGGGTCAATTGCCGAAAAAAACATCCGCCTGCCAAAAATTGCCATGACCAAAAGCACAATCCCTGCCACCACGAGCATCGCTTGCAAATCTGCAGGGGTAACTGCCACGATTTGCCCTGTTAACAACCCAAATTTATTGGAGGAACGCCCCTGATACAGCGATAAAAACAATACACCAAGCCCCAACCCAAACGGCAACATAATACCAATTAACGCATTGCGATTTTTACCGTCCAAACCCATGATTGCCAATATTGTGCCTGCCAACATTGAGCCGATTACCGCTCCAAGCGTTACCGAACTGCCAAGCCACAACGCACACGCCGCTCCTGCAAACGACAATTCCGCCGTACCATGTACCGCAAATGCCATATCACGAGCCTGTATCATCGGACCGATTAACCCTGCCAACACGCCCAAAATCATGGCGGCAACGATAGACGAATACACGAGTGGTAATAATTGCCAAAAATTGTCAAAATTTATAATCAGGTCTAGCCCTGTCATTAGCAACATGAATATTCTACTTTTTTAATCAAATAAAAAACCAAGTAGTTGAATAGATTTAAATTATAATCTGATTTTTAGTGGTTGACTCAAGCTAACCCACCCTACAAGATTTCAGGTTATCAAATAATTTTGCTTAAATAATTAATAATTTTTAATAAAATTTAATATTTTGCCAATTTTTTTTACGTTAAAAACCCTGATAAAGCTGTAATAATGCCACATCACCCACTTGGGCAGTGCTATCTTTTAACAAAATTACTTTATCAATCAAGGGTTTAATTGGTACTAATTCATGACTAATCATCAAAATAGCGGTATGGTGAAAGGTTTTGCGGTGCGATAAAATATCACACACCACATATTGACTTGCCACGTCTAAACTTAACAACGGTTCATCCAGTAATAACAAATCAGGCTCAGCCACCAACGCTTGTGCAATCCGCATTCGCTGTTGTTCACCGCCCGATAATAGGTGTAAAGGGGCATCGGCAAAGGCATGACCGCCCACTTCGTCAATGGCTTTATTGACACGATAATTTTTTTGTTTGTTAGAAAGCCAATGCGTGCCAAACAGTTTTTTTCGGCTAAATTTGCCAAACAAGTAATTTTCGCCATCCAATCCTAACCGCACCAAATCTCGCCCACGAATGGGCAGTTTTGGGTCAAAATTTTTTAGCTGTGGCACGTAGCCGATTTTTACACCGTCTGTTAGATGAATGTTACCTTGAGTTAAACGATTTAAGCCCAAAATACTGTGAAAAAACGTGGTTTTTCCTGTGCCATTCGCCCCTAACAATGCCACAAATTCCCCTGTTAAAATTTCAAAATTCACCGCTTGCCAAAGCACACGTCGCCCAAAGTGCATGGTAGCATTTTGGGCAGTCATGATTTTTTGGCAGTCAGGTTTTTGCAGGATTAAAGGCGACTTAACCCCTTGATTAACAGGCGTTAACGGCATTGCAACATTGACTTGGGTCATAAATTCACTTTTTTATCAAATTTTTTTCACATTTTAACCTATTTTTTAATAAATGTTTAATGTTTATGGTCATGCTCATGATTGTGTTCATGCTCATGATTGTCATGTCGATGTTCAATCGTTGGTGCGGTAGATGCGACAGCCGTTGTTGGCATATTAACTGCTTTAGCAAAATCGTCAATGGTTTTTTGCATAAAATCCACATAATTATCCACGCCTGTTGGGAAAGTTTCGTTTACCGAAACGGTCGGCAATCCTGCTTGTTTGGCAATTTCTACCAACTGTTTTGCGGTCGCATCTTCGGTTTGGGCGTTGACGATTAACACCGATACTTGTTTGTTTTTCAACAAATTTTTGCTGTCGTCTAGTATTTTTACCGATACACCTGCATCAGTTTCCGATTGTTTAATATAGTCAGGTGGCGTGGCGTTTTTGATGCCCATATCATTTAGCAAATAACCAATCACAGACTCGGTTGCAAAAGCAGATAAGGTTTTGTTTTTACCAATAGTTTGGGCGGTGGCTTGCAGTTGGTTTAGCTGTCCGATAAAGTCTTTGGCATTTTGTTCATAGCTTGATTGGTGGCTTGGGTCAGTTTGGGCAAGCTGATTGGCGACTGCTTCGGCGACTTTTTTGGCAGTGTCTAATGAAAAAAAGACGTGTTCGTTAAATTCGCCATGATGATGTTGATGCCCTGCATGGTCGTGGTCGTCATGCTCGTCTTGGTGATCGTGTTCATGCTCGTGTTTATCAGCATTGGCAGGTTTTAACCCTGATAAATCCACCGCATTGATAATCACAGGCTGATGTTCCACCGATTTTGCCAAACTCGTTGCCCAATCATCATAACCACCCCCATTGACTAACACCAATTTTGCCTGACTAATGTTGAGTTTGTCTTGGGCGGTGGCTTGGTAATCATGTGGGTCTTGACTGGCATCATTCACCGCAACGATAACATTGACGTGTTCACCACCGACATTTTTTAAGATAGAACCCCACACATTGGTTGATGTATAGACGTTGATTTTATCGGCGTTATTGGTGCTTTGGGTTGCCGTTGCTACGCTTGCGGTGCTTGCATTTTCATCAGCATCAGTCGCTTGTGTGGCATTTTGTTGACAAGCGGTCAAGGTTAGCAAGCCCATACTCATACCAATAGTCATGCCAAAAATTTTACCAAAATTTACAGTCTGATTAATTTTCATTATAGTACCTTTTAATTTATTTAAAAATAACAAATTAGTTAAAAAATTATTTCGTTATAATATAACATTTTATTCAAAGGCTCAACCAAAATTTTGCCAAATCCTCTTAAGCAAACCCAAAAACATCGCAAAAATTTACAACTGTTTTGTGAAAATTATGCGATAATAGCGAAGATTTTTAACATTTTTTAAATAAAAGGTAACTTAACATAAAAGGTAACTGCATGATGCCAACTTTGAAATTGATTTTCATCAACACGACCGCAAGTGTTGCGATGTTGCTGAGCAATCCGAGCTTTGCTCAAAGTTTTTTTAACAATTCATTACCAATTAATCGTAATGCCACGTTAAAAGTTGGGGCAAATGCGTCATTTAACCAATACGCATATGACCAAGACCACGAAATTACCGTGATGCCACAGGCGTTTTATGATAATAACCGTGTGTACATTGAAGGGGCGGAAGCAGGTGTGTACGCCTACAAGGATGCCAAAAACGAATGGCGTGCCACGCTCGGTTATGACAGCCGTCATTTTGACCCTGCCAACAGCGAAAACACCCAATTAAAAGGCATGAATGAGCGAGATTGGTCGGTCATGCTGGGTTCAAGTTACATGCGAATTACGCCGTATGGCGGTTTTAAAGTCCACGCTGAAACCGATTTGCTCGGTCGCAATGACGGCACAACCGTGAAACTCGCTCATTTAAGCCGATTTAAATTTGCTGATGATAAATTGACTGTGTATCCTGAAGTGGGCGTGCAATGGAATAATGGTGATTATAACCAATACTATTATGGCGTATCTGCCGATGAAAGTCGCCGAACGCTCGTTACTGCCTATCAAGTGGATAGTAGCGTTAATCCTTATGTGAATGTGAGTGCAAGCTATGCCTTTCATCCAAAAATTAGCGGTTTTGTCAGTCAATCATTGGCGTTTTTGAGCAGTGAACAAAAAAACAGTCCGCTGGTTAACGATGATGTGGAAAGTAAAACGAAAATTGGGTTTAATTATCAATTTTAATTAAATAAATTTTTAATAAAAAAATAAAATGTGTAAAGAATAATGATTTGCACATTTTTTTACGTATGCAACAAATAATCAACCATTGAAACCACGCTTAAAATTTAGCAAAAATTAACAATTACACTTTTATCATAAAAATAACTTGAAAATAGAAATCAAAACCCCATGATAGTTATCATACCAAGCATAAATAAGGAACTATCCTATGAACAACAAAACTTATCGCCAAGTCAGCCAAATCCACAACGCCCCAAGCCCACATTGGGTTGGCGACGGTTTTCATGTCAATCCGATGTTTAACCACATGGTCGCTGACAAACGTACTGACCCATTTTTGATGTTAGATTACGCTTCACCACAGTATTTTGCTCCCAACCAAGCCGAGCCTCGTGGCGTGGGACAACATCCGCACAAAGGTTTTGAAACCGTCACCATTGCCTACATGGGCGAAGTGACACACCGTGATTCAAGCGGTGGTGGTGGCACGATCGGTACAGGCGATGTACAATGGATGACCGCAGGTAACGGCGTTATTCACGAAGAATTTCATTCCAAAACCTTTAGCGAAACAGGTGGTGATTTTGAAATGGTGCAACTTTGGATAAATTTACCTACCAAAGACAAAGGCACGTCTGCCAAATATCAACACCTTGCCAATGCGGATATTCCTGTCGTGGCATTGCAAAATGATACACATGAAAACGTGGGAAAAGCTCGGCTAATCGCAGGTGAATTCACCCAACAAACTCAACAAACACAAGCCAAAACCACACAAGGACTTGGTACAACATTTACCCCGATTAACCTGTGGGATATTCAGCTAAACGCCCATGCACAGGTTGAGTTGGCAATTCCACGCACGCATAATTTATTGGTGCTTGTGCGTCAAGGTTCAGTGGGCATTAACCAAGTGCAATATCAAGCTCACGCCTGTGAATTGGTATGTTTTGAAACCGAAAAAGGCAGTCAAGGCGTGGATTATGTGCGTTTTATCACGGCGGATAATAGCGTGGAATTATTGTTAATGAGTGGCGTGCCGTTAAACGAGCCAATCGTGGGCTATGGACCATTTGTCATGAATACTGAACAAGAAATCCATCAAGCAATTATGGATTTTAACGCAGGTAAATTTGGGCAAGTGGCTTAATCCAATATGTTTGATAAATACCACACTAACTCAATCCCAAAACCGATAATTGCAAAATTATCGGTTTTGTTTTATCATAAAAGTATTCACGTTTATCACAGTTTAACTCTATGCAAACCTTTATCAACCTATTTACCGATTACGGAAAAAAACCTTTGGCGAAGCAGTCAATAAACCCTTGCTAATTGATTTTCTCAACAGCATATTACCAAGCCATCACCAAATATCGGATTTAAGCTTTAAAAATACCAAAAAACTCGGACAAACCGACCAAGACACAAAAGCAATATATGACATTTTTTGCGAAAGCATCACAGGCGAAAAACTTATCGTAGAACTACAACGCACCAAACAAGATTATTTTAAAGACAGAACGCTTTTTTACTCAAGTTTTCCCATTAACGAACAAGCCCAAAAAGGCAACTGGAACTATGAATTAAAAGCGGTTTACTGTATCAGTATTTTGGATTTTTGCTTTAGTGATGACAACGAAGTCATTCACAAAGTACAACTCAAAGACCAAAACAATCAGATTTTTTATGATAAATTTACCCTTGTCTATTTTGAAATGCCAAAATTTGACAAGAGCGAAAATGAACTACAAACCAATCTTGACAAATGGTTATTTTATATCAAGAACCTAAAGGATTTACAGATGATACCGCAAGTATTTCAAGGCAACGAAGTGTTTGAACAAGCCTTTAAAACCGCCCAAATCGCCAACATGAACCGTGAAGAATGGCAAAAGTATGAATACAGTTTAAAGACTTATAGAGATAATTTAGCAACGGATAGATATTTGATACAGCATGGTATTGAGCAGGGTGAACATACAAAATTCTTAGAGATTGCCAAAAATCTAAAATTAATCAATTTACCGATTGCTGATATTATAAAAGCAACAGGTTTAAGCAAATAAGAAATTCTTCAGTTATAGGCATATTTTTACACAATTTTTAGCAAAAACCAAAAAATGCAGTCGCAAAAATGACTAAAAAATGCTATTATAGTTAGCTAACTTTTCATCTTTCCTTTGAAGTTTTATTAACAATTATGTTGTTAAAAATTTAATGATTTTGGATATTTTGCCATGCACTACTCCATTTTTTGCCAAACCAAAAACAATCCCTTAACCGAACCAATGTTTTTTGGTCAACCTGTGAATGTCGCTCGTTACGACCAACAAAAATTTCCAATTTTTGAGCAATTAATTGAAAAACAATTGTCATTTTTTTGGCGACCTGAAGAAATTGACGTATCTAAGGACCGCTTGGATTTTGCCAACCTTGCTGACCACGAACAGCACATTTTTTTGAGCAATTTAAAATACCAAACCTTGCTTGACAGTATCCAAGGACGTAGCCCCAATGCCGTGCTATTACCGATCGTGTCCATTCCTGAACTAGAAACATGGATTGAAACTTGGAGCTTTTCGGAGACCATTCATTCACGCAGTTACACCCATATTATCCGCAACATTGTCAACGACCCAAGCAAGGTTTTTGATGAAATCGTGGAAAATCAATATATTTTGGAGCGTGCGACTGACATTGCCAAATATTATGATGACTTGTACGAAACTGCCCAAATTTTTAATTTATACGGCGAAGGTCAACATCAAATTCAGGGAAAAACGGTTAAAATCAGCTTAAGAGAGTTAAAGAAAAAACTTTATTTATGTTTAATGGCGATTAACGTATTAGAAGCCATTCGTTTTTATGTATCATTCGCCTGTTCCTTTGCCTTTGCTGAACGCAAACTCATGGAAGGCAACGCCAAAATTATTAAGCTAATTGCCCGTGATGAGGCCTTGCATTTAAACGGTACACAGCACATGATTAACCTTATGCAGGCAGGCAAAGACGACCTTGAAATGGCAGAAATCGCCAAAGAATGCCAGACCGAGAGCGTAGAAATTTTCCGCATTGCGTCCGAGCAAGAAAAAACGTGGGCAAAATATCTGTTTAAAGATGGCTCAATGATTGGGTTAAATGAAAACATCTTATCACAGTATGTAGAATATATTACCAATCTACGTATGGAAGCCATTGGTTTACCGTCAATTTTTGCCCATGCCAAAAATAATCCCTTGCCATGGATGAATAATTGGCTATCATCAGATAATGTGCAAGTCGCCCCACAAGAGTCGGAAATTACGTCTTATTTGGTTGGGCAAATTGATGCCGAATTAAGCACCAATGATTTTGACAATTTTGAATTATAATTTATTATATTTTTAATAAAAAAATTAACAATATGGCATGGATTATTCACCAACAAATCCGTTTTTATTTGCATGATAATGAAACTTTGTTGACAGGTTTACAACGGGTTGGTGTGGTAGTAGATTTTGAATGTCAGCAGGGTTATTGTGGTACTTGCAAACAAAAGTTTGTTAAATTAAATGATGATAGCGAAATTCATTATACCTTATCGCCGTTGGTTATGTTGGCGGATGATGAGTTGTTGCCCTGTTGTTGTCAAATAAAAGGGGCGATACAGTTATGCAAAGTTAACAAATAATTTTGACACAGTGAAAATTTTTTGTTAAAAACCTTTTTATTTTGGCAAAGATCCCCATTTATCGGCTATAATAGTCGGTTAATTTTTAGCAAGTTATCTTTAGTTTTTAACACTGTTAAAAATTTTTCACATCAAAGACAAAAAGCGAGCGAGCATGAGCGATTACGAACATTCTACTTCCCAATTAGCCACCTTAATCCAAATGGGGAAAGAGCAGGGCTACCTTACTTATGCCGAGATTAATGACCAACTGCCCGACTCGGTAACCGAAAGCGACCAGATTGAAGACATTATTCAGATGTTGTCGGATGTGGGTATTAAGATTTTTGAAATCGCCCCTGACGAAGATGACATTATGCTAAGCGATGACGGCAACGATGATGAGATTGCAGCCGATGAAGCGGCGGCGGTGTTGGCATCGGTTGAGTCTGAACCAGGGCGAACTACCGACCCTGTGCGGATGTATATGCGTGAAATGGGGACGGTGGATTTGTTAACGCGTGAAGGCGAGATTGCGATTGCCAAACGGATTGAAGACGGCGTGCGTGATGTACAATATGCCATGACTTTTTGGCCAGGTACGGTGGAGCTCGTGCTATCTGAATATCAAGAAACTTTTGAAGGGGAAAAAAAGGTATCAGATATTATCACTGGCTTTTTGGATGCCAATACTGATGATATTGAAATCGGCGAAGGTACAGATGAAATTGACTTGCCAGTTTTGCCAAAAAAAATCTTGGCAGATACAGATTTGGATGACTTAGATGCTGAGAACGAAGAAAACCAAGAAGAATTAGAAAGCGATGATATTGGCAATGATGCCGAAGCGGACGATACCAGCGGACTTGACCTTGAAGAAGTGAAACACCGCTTTACCGAACTAGAGAAACTGTATCAACTTGCCAAAACCGCCACCGAAAAACACGGTCGTAATAGTGAACAAGCTACCCAAGCCTATCAAGATTTAGCAAATTATTTTATGCTGTTTAAACTGACAGGGCGGGTGTCGGATATCATCATGGATATGATGCGTGAAGTTTATGAAGACGTGCGAAAACACGAACGCCACATCATGAAACTGGTTATTCGCCGTGGTAAAATGCCAAAAGAAGAATTTCGTAAAACGTTTCCAAATAACGAAACTAACCTCGCATGGTTGCCAAATCGTATTGCAGGCAAACCTGATTTTGCCGATAATTTGAGCAAAATTTTGGACGAGGTTTTGCTCCATCAAGGCAAAATCGCTAACTATGAAATCCAGCTTGGCATGGACACTAATGAGATGAAAAAAGTGGCGCGCAATATGTCAGTGGGTGAAGCCAAAGCCCGCCGTGCCAAAAAAGAAATGGTAGAAGCCAACTTACGTTTGGTAATTTCCATTGCCAAAAAATATACCAACCGTGGTTTACAATTCCTTGACCTTATCCAAGAAGGTAACATCGGTCTGATGAAAGCGGTGGATAAGTTTGAATATCGCCGTGGTTACAAATTCTCAACTTATGCAACATGGTGGATTCGCCAAGCGATTACTCGCTCAATCGCCGACCAAGCTCGTACCATTCGCATTCCTGTGCATATGATTGAAACGATTAACAAAATTAACCGGGTTAGCCGTCAGTTATTACAAGAAATGGGGCGTGAGCCAACGCCCGAAGAGTTGGGCGAACGCCTTGACATGGACGAAGCCAAAGTGCGTAAAGTGCTAAAAATCGCCAAAGAGCCGATTTCTATGGAAACACCGATTGGCGATGATGAAGACAGCCATTTGGGGGATTTTATTGAAGATTCGAGCATTAACAGCCCTGTGGATGAAGCCACCGCCCAAGGCTTAAAAGAAGCCACACGTGAAGTACTTGCCAACTTAAGCGACCGAGAGGCCAAAGTGTTAAAAATGCGGTTTGGCATTGACATGGCGACCGACCACACCTTAGAAGAGGTCGGCAAACAGTTTGACGTAACTCGTGAGCGTATCCGCCAAATAGAAGCCAAAGCCTTACGCAAACTGCGTCACCCTTCTCGTTCGGAGCATTTACGCTCATTCCTTGAAAATGATTAATGGGTGTTATTCATATTGGTTCACTCAAACACGGTTATTTTTTAGAAAAACAACCGTGTTTTTAGTTAAAATTAATGAAAATTATAGTAAAACTAAGTTAAAACAAGCACCGTTCGCCCTGAGCTTGTCAAAGGGTAACGGTCTTAGGTTTAGTAGGTTCACCATGAACGACCTTGTTCAGTATATTTCAGTTTTCACTATAGTATAAAGATTTAGACTTTATTGTTAGTAATGTGATTAGCGGTATTTTCATTATGGTTTGACAAGTCCGCTACCAGCGAAAAAACTTTGTTATCTTTTGAGTTGAGTTTAAGCTACTTGCCAATCAGAAAAATATATTATGGCTAATCATTAAAATTAGCCATATTTAAATATTTTACTCATTAAGCCTTAAAATCTACCGCCACCCTTAAAATCTGCTCACTCACCGCCAAATCCACGTTTTTATTTTCGCCAAGTTTTACCATACCATGTGCTTGTAATTGGGCTAAAATCGGGGAAATGACATTATCGTCAAGCTCCACATCGTTAAAACTAATTGGCAAATCTAGTGATTTGAAAAACTCTGCGGTTTTAACAATTGCTGTATCAGCAATCTTATCATCTGAGCCTGTCAAATTCCATACATTTTTACCATATTGCACTAGCTTGGCATGTTTTTGGTCTTTTAACACGGTAAGTAATGACGGTAAAATAATTGTCAATGTCCGTGCGTGGTCAATGCCATACAGGGAGGTGATTTCATGTCCAATCATGTGCGTCGCCCAATCCTGTGGTACACCCACGCCAATCAGACCGTTTAACGCCATAGTCGCCGTCCACATGATATTTTTGCGAATGTCCATGTCATTGAGGTTTTCTTTGACCGCTGTGCCTTCTTCAATTAAAATTTTTAAAAGACTCTCACTAAACGCATCTTGCACTTTGGCATTCACAGGATAGGTCAAATACTGCTCCATTACATGGACGAATGCATCACCAATACCGTTCATGACTTGGCGAATCGGCAATGTCAAGGTTTTGGCAGGGTCAAGAATTGAGAATTTTGGGTAGGCGTTTGGGTTGCCAAAGGAGAGTTTGGCGTGGCGTTCGCTGTGGTTAATCACACCGCCTGAGTTCATCTCGGAGCCTGTAGCAGGAATGGTTAGTACCGTACCAAGCGGTATGGCGGAGGTGATATCTTTGGTACGGTTTAATAGAGCTTGCCAAGCCTGTTCGTGATCGCTATCGTCTTTTAAAGTCGCTGTCAAAGCAATGAATTTTGTACCGTCAAGCACCGAACCACCACCCACCGCAAGCAAAAAGTCAATATTATGAGCATGAACCATGTCCACCGCACGCATGAGTGTGCTAAATTCTGGGTTTGGTTCAATACCACCAAATTCAAAAATTTCACGGCTTTCCCCATTTAAAGCGGTTTTGACTTCGTCAAGCGTGCCTGTTTTGACAGCCGAACCACCGCCGTAGGTGATTAATACTTTGGCGTTTTTTGGCACTAAACTCGCCAATTCTTTGATTTGACCTTCGCCAAAGACGATTTTGACAGGGTTAAAATAGGTGAAGTTGTTCATGATTTTGCCTTTTATTTAGATTTTGTGTTTATGATAAATGATTGCCAAAAATTGCACCATACATCTTTGGCATGATTTTAACAATCATTTTAACAGTTTTTAAAATAATTTTAGTAATTTTTTACAATATCATTTAACATCGTATAACTTTGCTTTTGCAAATCTTCATCAAAAATATAACTGACCGCCATAAGTTCATCAGGATTGACTGCGGTTTTTAGCGTATTTAACTGATGATTGACGGTCGTTTGCGAGCCGATAAGCGAACAATTTAGCATATTCATCGCCATTGATTTTTCGTGCGGATGCCAGATTTCGTCCATATTATCCACAGGGGGTAATAAGGGATTGCTCTGCCCACGCACCACATTTAAGAAAAATTGATAGGTAGACGTGGCTAAAAATTGGGCATTTTTATCCGTATCAGCAACGATGGCATTCGTACCAATAATCACATATGGTTTATCAAGCACTTGGCTTGGTTTAAACTGAGTGCGATAAATCTTGACCGCTTCCACCATCATGCGTGGGGCAAAATGGCTGGCAAAAGCATACGGCAAGCCCAACTCGGCAGCAAGATAGGCACTTGATGTGCTAGAACCTAAGATATATATCGGTACGTTGGTATTGGTCGCAGGCACGGCTTTGACGCTTGTGGTATTATTGCCAAAATAATGCTGTAACTCGGCAACGTCATGCGGAAAATTGTGCGACACGTCTGCTTCATTACGCCGTAATGCTCGTGCGGTCATCGGGTCAGTGCCAGGGGCTCGCCCAAGCCCAAGCTCAACACGATTTGGATAAAGGGTGGCAAGCGTGCCATACTGTTCAGCGACAATCAAAGGAGAATGATTGGGAAGCATAACGCCACCGCTACCGACGTTTAGGCTTATGGTATGTGCCAAAACGTGGCCAATCAGTAGCTGTGTGGCAGAGCTGACAAGAGACGGCATATTATGATGCTCGGCAATCCAGTAGCGTGCCACGCCTAGATTTTCGGCAAATTTGGCTAAATTAACCAAACTGTCAATCGCATTTTTGGGCGATTGACCTTGGCGAACAGGGGCAAGATTTAGAATAGATAATTGCATGATTTACTCCACAAATCTTACAATCTCATCAAGCGATTTACGAGATTTTAGGCGAATGTCTTTATCACGATAACCAAAGGTTACCGCCACCGACACGCCCCATTCGTTGGGGTCAAACAGCCCTTCATTTGCCAAAATATCATTGACAGCTTTATAATCAAAGCCTTCAATTGGACAGCTATCCACACCAAGCAGGATGGCTCCTGTCATCATATTGGCAAGGGCGATGTAAGTTTGCTTACTTGCCCAATCAAACAGCGTGCGTTCGTTCTCCAAGATGGCAATGTCATCTTTTTGGAATTTTTCATAAACCGCTAAAGCTTGTTGTTTTTTATCGTCAGTCAGACCACGCCGTGCAATGACTGCATCAAAAAATGGCGTATCAAAACGAGCGTTTTTCTTTGCCAAAATCACAACAATGTGACTTGCGGTATCAAGCGTATTCGTCATGCCCCACGCCACAGGTTTTAATTTTTGGCGTAATTCTTTGTTTTGTAACACCAAAAACCGCCATGGCTCAGAACCGACCGAACTTGGGCTTAACTGCCCAAACTGTAAAATGGCGTTAAATTCATCATCGCTAATTTTGCGGTCTTTATCATAAGAACGGGTGGACGCACGGCTTTTAAAGGCTTGGATAATATCGTCTTTATCAAATATTTTCATAAATTTTCCTTAAAAATACCCACGCTCATAAGAGTCTGGCACATCGTTTACCCCATCAAAATCCGCCCCTACTTGATTGTACTGGGCGTTAAGCCACCAGTGTGGGTCTCGCAAAAGTCCACGCCCCACCGCCACAAGGTCGGCATCACGAGCAAGCACATTATCGGCAAGCTGTGGATTATCGAGCATTCCTACCGCAATGGTTGGTACGTTGGTGGCGTGTTTGATTTTTGATGCCAAAAATACTTGATAGCCTGCACTAAACTCTGGATAATGCCCTACCGCAAGCACGCCATCGCCACCACCACTAATGTGGAGCATATCCACGCCTGCTGCCACATAACGCTTGGCAATTTCTACGCCATAATCGCTGTCATAGCCGTTTTCGCCATACTCTTGGGCAGAAATTCGCATAATGAGCGGCATATCGCTTGGCATAACCGCCTTGACCGCTTTGATGACTTTTTCGCCAAATAAAAAGCGGTCTTGACCATATTCATCATCACGCTGATTGGATTTTGGTGCATGAAATTGATGAATCAAATAACCGTGAGCCCCATGCAATTCAATGGCGTCAAACCCTGCATCAATGGCACGCTGAACTGACTTTACAAAACCATCAACAATCTCGTCAATCTCGGTGGTACTTAACGCTCGTGGGGTTTTTAAATTTTGGCCTTTAAAATCCAAATCGCCATAATGAATGGCAGAAGGTGCAACCACATCATCGCAATCTTCAGCTTTACGCCCTGCGTGGGCGATTTGAATGGCGATTTTGGCATCATATTTATGCACGCTTGCCACGATTTTGGCAAATTCATCACGCTGATTATCATTCCAAAGCCCCAAGCACTTCGGCGAGATACGCCCATTAGGGGCAATATTGGTCATCTCCACAATCACAAGCCCCACACCGCCAATGGCACGACTGGTATAATGGACAAAATGCCAATCATTAGGCACGCCATCAACCGCTTGGTATTGACACATTGGGGGCATGACAATGCGATTTTTAAGTGATAATCCTTTGAGTGTAAAAGGTTTTTGTAAATAACGAAATTTTGCCATAATAGCTCCTAAAAAATAAAAGTGAATGATAAGATATACTCATATTTAGAAATATAGATATAAAAAATTAAAATTTTTTTAGCTTAACATATCATCTAATACACCTAAAAGTGTCTGCACCGCTTGGTGATTGTAGCGATAATACGTCCACTTGCCAATGCGTTTGGATTCAACAAGACCTGCCGTTTTTAGGTTATTTAGATAGGATGAAACCACCGACTGAGCCAACCCTGTTTTTTCAGTAATAATGCCCACGCACACGCCACCGTCAAAATCATCGGGATTATTACCCCGATTGACAAAGTGCGTCTCGGGATCTTTTAGCCACAAAAGCATGTCCAGCCGATAATCGTTGGATAAAGCTTTAAAAGCATCAAGCAAGGCAGTTTTGTCATTTGTTAGTGTCATGGGGATATTATATCTATTTTTTTAGATATGTCAATCTATTTTTTGGTTTTAAGACGCATATTAGTAAAATCATTGCAAAATTAATCGTGTTTACTTTTGTTTAGCAGAAAAATTTATAAATTTATCAAGTTTGTCATGAGACATTTGTTGCGATAACATTTGGTTAAACATTAAGCCCTTTTTAATCTTAACGCATTTAGCACCACAAAAAAACTTGACAAACTCATGCCAATCGCCGCCGCCCAAGGTGGCACATAGCCAAGCCCTGCAGGAATTAGCACCGCTAGATTATACCCCAACGCCCAACGAAAATTTTGGCTAATAATACGGTCGGTTTTGTGTGCCACACGATAGGCATCGGCTATCGTCTGAATTTCACCATTTAATACGAGCGAATCGCTAGATACTTGTGCCAAATCTGCCACGCCAGCCATTGCCGTTGAGACGTTTGCCCTTGCCAATACAGGGGCGTCATTGATACCATCGCCGACCATTTGCACGATATGATTGGCATTTTGTAAGGCTTGAATATGGGCGACTTTTTCATCAGGGCTTAAGCCTTTATACAGCACGTCAATCCCGAGTTGGGAAGCGACTTTGTCCGCTTGTTCACTAGGGTCACCTGTTAACATTAATACTTCAACACCTTGATTTTTCAAGGTTTGTATCGCATCAAAGGCTTGTTCACGGATTTTATCATGAAAATAAAAATGGGCTAACGCTTGCCAATGATTGTCTTGCCACTGGCTTAAAGTAACGCTGATACTGGCTTGATAATTGGCTAAATTGGGCAAAATAGACACGTCAGTAACTGCATGGTCTGTGGCAAAGGCAAAATGCCCCAAGCGAAAATGCTCATTATCAATCGTGGCTTGTACCCCACCCCCCACAATATGCTGTAAATCGTGGCTCATGGGCAAATGTAGCTGACGTGTGGCGGTCAATAACGCATAGGCAATCGGATGTCGGCTACCTACTTCCAAACTGCCTGCGATTGCAAGGAGTTGATCTTTAACATCTTTACTGTTTTGTTGATTATATTGTTTATCCAAAATATCAATCGCCAACAAATTTGGCTGTCCATAAGTCAATGTACCTGTTTTGTCAAACGCCACATGGCTAACCTGTGCCAAGCTAGTAATGGTATGCCCCCGAGTTGCCAAAAATCCCAAACTCGCCAAACGATTGGTCGCAACCGTTAATGCAATCGGTGTCGCAAGTGATAATGCACACGGACATGTCGCCACCAACACCGCCACGGTCGCCCAAATCGCATTACTCGGCTCAATCATATACCACGCCAAAAATACCACGCTGGCAATCACTAAAACCCTTGCCACGAACCAACGTGCCAATTTATCGGCTTTTAATGCTACTTGCGGTTTTTCGCTTAACGCACGATTGACAAGGCGGTCAATTACCCCTATTTGACTATCTTTTGGCAAGGCGGTCACTTGCATGACAAAGGGCTGACTGTCATTTTGGCTACCACCAATCACGCTATCGCCAAGTTTTTTAACAATTAAATCACTTTCCCCTGTTAACAAACTTTGCGACACTGTAGCAACTTTTGACAACAAAATACCGTCCGCCACCACATTTACCCCTGCATCAATGCGAATAATATCACCGATTTGCAGATTTTGAGCAGATACCAAATGTTGCTCGTTTAAAGACTGATTTGCTAAGTGATTTAAACTAGCTTGATATGTTTGGCTTAAATGGTGTAAATTTGTTAAATAATTTTTATCTTCTTTATCAACAATTTGTGCTTGCCCCAGTTTTGCCACCAATATCGGCTCAACCACCACCAAATCATTGGCAAGGCTAGACGCTTTGACGCGTGCGTTATGTTCCACATATTTACCTGCCAATAAAAAGAAAATCAACATGCTGACTGAGTCGTAATACGTTTCGCCCGTGTGGGTCAAAGTGGCATACAAGCTTGCACAAAACGTAATCACAATCGCCAAACTAATTGGCACATCCATGTTCACTTGACGGGCTTTTATCGCCGAAAACGCCGACTGAAAAAATGGCAATCCTGCAATAAAAAATACAGGAATACTGACAAATAACGACACCCAACGCAAAAACTCTCGGTCGTTATCCGCCATGCCTGCATATTCGCCAAAATATAAACCGACTGCAAACATCATGGCTTGCATTGCCCCTAATGCCGAGATCCCGAGTTGAAACAACATTTTACGATTATCACGGCGAAGCATGGCTTCGTGGGTGTCTTGGCGATAGGGTTTGGCATTATAGCCAATTTGTTGAATAGTTGACAAAATTTGACTAATCGGTAATTGCGTTTCGTCCCATAACACTCGCATGCGTTGATTGGTTAGATTTACTTGACATTGTTGTAAGCCATTTAGCCGAGAAAGTTGAGTCTCAATCAACCACGCACAGGCACTACAGCGTAAATTACTCACCGATAATTCTGCAACGCTATTGCCTTGTTGAGCGTAGATAAATTGGGCTTTCACATCATCATGGTCATAGGCTTGCAGTTGATATAAACTATCAGGTAGGCTTGCCGTGCGGTTAATCTCGCTACGGTCAAGGTAATATTGCTCAAGCCCTGCTTCCACGATACTTTGACTGGCTAATTGACAGCCAAGGCAACACATGGGGCGTTGTTCCGCCAATATTTTGGTAAAAAATGGTTGTTTTGGCAGAGGGTCGCCACAGTGAAAACAATGCCCGTCAGGGGGCAAAATCAGTTCAGTGTATTGATAAGTGGTGGTAAACTCGGACATAAAAAACCTTGTTGCAAATCCTATTAGCAATCATAACAGATAAATTTACCACGCCATTCACGCAGTTTTAGCGTATTATAGCATTTATTCCACCATTTTTTCATTTTTCTCTATTAGGCTTTAATTCGTTATCCTTGACAGGAGCTTCCATTTTTACATGACTGGTTGGCAGGGCATTTTTTAGCCCCATTTCTTGCATAATTTCAGCAATGCGTAAAATCATCAAGGTTTGTTTTTCGTTAAAATCCATGACACCTTTTACCGCTAAATAACAGCGTACTTCTACGATATAGGCATCTTGTTGCGTACTAGAAATCCGCACTTGGTTCCAGTGACTATTGGTCACAGGGTGATTGACAATATAAATTTGCACTTCTTCGATAAACTCACGCAGTTTTTTGGTGTTGCTATCACGTGAAATGTAAAATAATTGGTTAAAATGAAACATATCACGTTTGCTATAGTTCTCAATGCTCATGGATGAAAAACTACCGTTGGGAATGGTCACCAGTGTACGGTTTAATGTGCGTAAGCGTGTGGAACGAATGCCAATATCTTCTACTGTACCTTCTTGACTACCAAACACGCAGTAATCACCGACATTTACGGGCTGGTCAGCCACGAGTGACACGCTACCAACTAGGTTTTCAATGGTTTTTTGAGCCCCCAGTGCTAACGCCAAACCACCAATCCCCAACGCCGCAATCCCTGTGGTTAAGTCAAACCCCAAATTGCCCAAAATCACAATGGTCGCTACGATTAACAATAATGCCTTAATGACTTTTCGCAATAAATTTAACACGGACAAGCGTTCTGGGTGATGATTTTCGGTGGCATACCGCTCAAGCGGGGTAAAAATAATATCCAAAATCCGCAAAAATAACCAAACTGATGCTCCCCACGACAAAATATCCGCCATACGTTCCACAATATTTCGCACGACCAGATTAATCCCAACGATTATCATCAATTCTTGAATAAAAATCCCTGTCAAAATCATCGCCATTGGCACAATCACCCGTTTGTCAATCGGTACAGGTTTTGGCAATTCATCAGGCGATTTAGCACGGTGGGTGGCTTGATACACAGCACGAAATATCGCATATAAAAACCAACTTAACAACAGCGACAAGGCATACGTCACCACCAACACCACAATCACTGCCAAAATATGCCCAACGCTATAGCCTTTAATTTCTTGTTTTAACAAATCATTGGGCATATACGCTTCTACAATCGTAGTTTTGCCAATATTTTCTACCGATTGTATCGCTTTTAGCGTTTGTTCCGACAGTAACCAAACTTGTGTGCCATCTTTTTGTTTGACACGTTCAAATAAAATATCTACCGTTTTATCTTGATGCTGATTTCTTAAAGTTAAATCGCCAACTTTGTCCAAGTTTGGTGCAAGTTTATCACCCAAGTTTCCTGCAGGGTCATTGCTCATTTGCAATTCGTTGGCAATCCGTCCACCTGAATCTAAGGCTGTTTTGAGCTCTGTAACCAACGCTTTACTATTTTTCCGTTCATTTACAGGCAAGTAGTTGGTGGCAAGTTCTTTGTCATTTTGAGCCAATGCCTTAAGCAAACCTTGCATCGCACCCCGTGGTGTGTCCCGCCCAAAGGTATCTTGTGTAGTCGTTGGTGCAGTGCTACTTGCGGGTGCTTGCGTTCCCACTGAAAACCCTAAACTTGGGCTTAGCATCAACGTGCTAACCAACACCGCTTTTGGCAAGCTAGACATCATTTTTTTGGTATAATTTAACTTTTTAGCAGAACCGACCAATAACACAATTTTCCCCAACTTATTCGCAGACGTTTTAAAACAAGAAAATAAGATTTTAAAAATCGTCTATTGTAACCAACTAAATTTTATCTGACAATGCCAAAATTGTGAGAATTTTTGCAGATTTTTTACCGATTGGACAATTTTTCGCAATTTTTAATGGCTTTTTATCTGTATAAAGTTGGCAAATAATGCTAAAATAAGGAAAATTTTTATCTAAACGCTTGATTGTTTTAATCTATTCAATGTTTTTAAAAACCTACTTAACAATAATGAGAACAAGTAACTATGTTTAATTTACACCCACAATTGGCAAAAGATACCTTTTTGGTTGGTGAATTTCCATTATCAACCTGCCGATTAATGAACGATTGTCAATTTCCTTGGCTACTTTTAATCCCACGAGTCGCAGGGGTAAAAGAGCTATACGAACTAAGCCCAAGCGACCAAGCTCAGTTTTTGCGTGAATCAAGCTGGCTATCTAGCCAATTAGCCAAAACCTTCCAAGCCGATAAGATGAATATCGCAGCATTGGGCAATCAAGTGCCACAGCTACATTTTCATCATATTGTCCGTTATCACAATGATGTGGCTTGGCCAAATGCTGTGTGGGGCAGACCTGCAATTCCCTATACGCCCCAAGTGTTGAGCCATATGCAACAAACCTTGATGATGGCATTACGTGGGCATCGTGATATGCCGTTTGACTGGAAGATGAATGTATAAAAAGTAGCAGAGAATGGAACTGATTCGGGTTAAAAAATTCTTACTTCGCCAACTGCGTTATCCAGAATTTTTGGTTATTTTAGTCATTGCACTATATCTTGGGGCGATAGTACAACCGCTCGGGTATCAGTTAGCGTTTTTTGGTCTAATGACCGCAAGCCTGATTATCACCTTTATCACCACGCAAAAAAGCCGTGGCTTAGCCTTTGACGCCCTATCGCTATTATTATTAGCCACCATGTTGGGGTTTTTCCAGCTCACTTATGTGCCATCCATTTGTTTGTGGTTAATCTTGGCATACCGTTTATTTTTGGTAAAACAAAAAAACTTCACCACCTTACTCGCTGTCGGTTCCATCAGCGTGGTAATTTTGGTATTGTTGGTTTTGCCTAGTATAGGTTGGCAAATTCAGTTAGCACAAAAACAACTATCCATTTTAAGTAATATTAGCTTGATATTAGCCGCCTTAATGTTTTTGCATCAAATGTGGTACTTATTAACAAAAGTTCAATATTTAACTGAAAACCAACAAAAAACGCAAGACCGACTACAAGGTATGGTCTCAAGAGTAAATAAACTTTCACGCTTTTTACCACCCCAAGTTTGGCAACCAATTATCCAACAAAACAAAAATGTCTCGGTAATTAACCAACGCCGAAAATTAACGATTTTTTTCTCTGATATTGTCGGGTTTACCGATTTATCAGATAGTATCAGCCCTGACCATTTGGCAAATATTCTCAATACTTATTTTGATGCGATGACCAAAATTACCCAAAAATATGGGGCAACGCTAGATAAATTTATCGGTGATGGCTTGCTATGTTTTTTTGGTGATAATCCTGATAGCAACGAACGAGATGATGCGTTACGCTGTGCAATGATGGCGATTGAAATGCGTCGTGAAATGCAGGTACTACGCCAACAATGGCGGTTGCTCGGTTTTGACGGTTTGTATGTGCGGATTGGTATTAATACGGGCTATTGCTATGTTGGCAACTTTGGTAGCCACAACCGTATGACTTATACGCTGATTGGCAAAGAAGCGAATTTTGCTTCTCGTTTGGAGTCGGCGGCAAAACCCAATCAAATTTTAATTAGCGAAAGTACTTATAATCTAATTTCGCATAAATTACGCTGTCAAATTGTCGGACAAGTGCGACTCAAAGGCTTGCAAAACCCTGTTATGGTGTGGGAAGTGCTAGACCCACAAAAAAACGATATCCGCAATCAAGATAACTGGGTGGATTATCAGCTGTCAGGGTTCAATCTGCATTTAAACTTTAAAGATATTCGTAATTATGATAAACGCACGATTGTAAATCATCTAAATCATGCGTTGGATTTGTTGGATAAAAAGCTAAATTAATACTATAAAAAAATTCATTCGCATTGACCCTATCGATGTGTAGAAAAATCATAAATCGTTATGGTCCGGCAAGCTTATCATAAACGGCTTCTCATTTTTGTAAAATTTAATGACCTTCTGACGCGTGGTTCAAGGTATATTTTGGAATTTCAATGGTTAAATTTTCGTCCGTCATAAAGCATTGACAAGACAGGCGAGAATTTGGCTCCAATCCCCAAGCACGGTCTAACAAATCGGCTTCAATATCGTCCATTTCTTCAAGACTATTAAAACCTTTTCGCACGACCACATGGCAAGTGGTACAAGCCTTCGAACAATCGCAAGCGTGCTCAATTTTTATCCCATTTTCTAACAAACCTTCGCATAGATTATCGCCAACATTGAGCTCAATCTCTGTACCGTTTGGGCAAATTTCATGGTGGGGTAAAATGGTTACTTTTGGCATGGTATTTCCTATTTTTCAATATTTGTGTTACGATTTCACCCAATCTGCTGTGGTTGTACCTGTCATACTATCACTAACGGCTTGGTTCATAATCAAACTGGCAAATTCATCACTATGAGTTTTTAGCTGTACAACTGCGGTATCAAGCACATTTTTATCATGTTGTTCAATGGCTTGACGAACGTTTTGCATGGCATTTTGTAATTTGGTTAATTGAGATTGACTTAACAATCTTTCAAATTCTAATAAAGCAGAATCAATGGCCAACAATTCTCGCCCTGCTTCGACTTCTGCTTCAATCAGACTGCGTTGTTCACGGTCAAACATGGCATTATCAAAGCCTGCTTGCAGTAGTTTTTCTTGTTCACTTTCGGACAGTCCATAAGATGGTTTGACCGAAATTTCGCTTTGTTTGCCTGTGGTGAGTTCTTGGGCTGTTACGGTGAGTTGTCCGTCTGCATCAATGGCAAAAGTTACTTCAATGCGTACCAAACCTGCTTTCATGGCTGGGATATCGGTGAGTTTAAACTGCCCCAATGAGCGATTATCTTTGATGGTTTCACGCTCGCCTTGAACCACATGGATTATCATCGCATTTTGATAATCTTGATAAGTAGTAAACACTTGTTTACGTTTCACAGGGATGGGTGTGTTGCGTGGAATAATGACTTCGGTCAGCCCACCCATCGTCTCAAGCCCAAGCGACAACGGCGTTACATCAAGGAGTAACACACTATTTTGTTGCTCATTGATAAGCTGGTCGGCATATTTACTCGCCCCCAACGCTACCACTTCATCTGGATTGATACGGCAAAGCGGTTTTTTGGCAAAATTTTGTTCAACCAATTGTTGAATAATTGGCATTCTGGTAGAACCACCCACCAAAACAATCTCATCTAACTGACTTTTATCCAGTTTGGCATCTCGTAACACTTGTTCACAAACTACCAACGTTCTATCAGTTACAGGTTTGATAATTTCAGCAACGATTTGATTGTTTAATTCTGCTTGATAAACTTTACTATCAATCTGAATGGTGGTTTTTACCGTTTCTTGATTGGTTAATTGCTCTTTATATTGGCGAGCTTGCACATTAATCACTTGTTTTTGTTGGTTATCAATATTTTTTGGGTCAATACCCGTTTGTTTGATTAAATAATTGGCAATTAAACGGTCAATATCATCACCGCCCAACGCACTATTTCCGCCAGTCGCCAAGACTTCGTACACACCGTGATTTAATCGTAATACAGACACATCAAACGTGCCACCGCCCAAATCATAAATCAAATGATACGCCTGTTTATCATTTTTATTCAAGCCATAGGCCATAGCGGCAGCGGTCGGCTCATTGAGCAAACGGATAACGTGCAAACCAATCAATTTGGCGGAATCTTTGGTTGCTTGGCGTTGTGCTTCGTCAAAATAGGCAGGTACGGTAATCACCGCTCCAACGATACTGTTATCAGGTAGGGCAGTTTTGGCTCTAGCATACAAATGTTGCAGAATTAATGACGAAATTTCTACAGGATTTTTTGCGCCTTGTGGCGTGGCAATACTCGGCATAAATCCATCATCACCGACCAACTCATAAGGGTGATTAAATTTAATATCGGCTCGAGAACGCCCCATAAAACGCTTGACGGAACGAATGGTATACTGTGGCAATTGTTCTGCCATTTTTTCGGCAAAACTACCGACGAATGTTTGGTCATTGCCCTGCTCATCCTTGCCAAAATATACCACAGAAGGCAACAATTTTTGACAATCAATACTTTGTTCAATGTGTCCTGATTGACATTCACCGACTTTATCGCCAATCACTTGCGGTTCGCCAGAACGCACCACAGCAACGAGCGAACGAGTTGTCCCTAAGTCAATACCTAAGGCATAACGGTGGGCATGGGGTTTAGCACTTTGGTTGGGTTCTGCAATTTGTAATAAAGACATAGTTTAGCTAATCTATTTAAAAAATTCATCTGTTCTAGCAGATTTTGTGGATAATTTCATCTTTGTTTCGTCAAGCCTAAGATAAATCTTAAAGCTGGGATAAATCCCAACCTACAAAAAATTAAACGTATAAAGCGTCATCGTCTAGCACGTTTGCCAATTCATCAACTTTTTTTGCCAAGTCTTTGTCAATTTTGACCAAAAATTTAAGCTTTTGGGTAAAGTCAATCGCTGTTTGCCAATCCTGTTGTTGATAGGCTTGGTTAAAATGATGACTCATTTCTGCTAACCAGTCTTGTAATTTTTGGTTTAAAATCGGTAATTGTTGTTTATCACTTTCGTCAAGTTCAATGCGAAAGTCCATTGCCAAATCTAAAAAATCCAAATCACGGATAGATTGTTGTAATTTATCCGCTTGTTCTACCAACTCTAACAAGTGACTGGCTCGGCTATCAGGTGATTTTAAGGTTTGATAGGCTTGGTTAATCACCGCAGACATTTGCTCGCTTTTTTGGGCGTTTACCACATCTGGGTGATATTGGCTTTGCAGAGTGCGTAGTTGTTCGTCCAATTTTTGTTGGTCAATAACAAAATCAGTTGGTAAGGCAAAAAGCTCAAAAAAATTCATCATTTTTTATCAAACCGTGAACGATTCACCACAACCACATTCGCCTTTTTGGTTGGGGTTGGTAAATTTAAAGCCTTCGTTTAAGCCTTCTTTGACATAGTCCATTTGCAAGCCGTTTAAATAAACCATGCTTTTTGGGTCAACAAAAACGGATACGCCATTGCTTTCAAAACGTGTATCATTGCTATCGGCTTCATCAACAAATTCAAGCACATACGCCAAACCTGAACAGCCTGCAGTACGAACGCCCACACGAATGCCTGCACCGTGTCCACGATTTTCTAAAAAGTTTTTGACGTGTTGTGATGCTCGTTCGGTAAGTTGTATCATATCATTATCTCATTTGCAAAAAAATGTGAATTACTCATTAACGACTGCCATTGCATTCATTGTCATTAAAGCCCCTTGTTTGGGTAAGTCAGCAACAACAATCACCGTTCTTGCAGGAAAATCGCCATTAAAAAATTCCATATATCCACGATTCATTTCGCTAAAATCATCAGTATTTTTTAAAAAAACATGAATATGTAAAATATTTTTCAAATCAGCATTTACAGATTTTAGCATAGTCTGAAAATTTAACAGGATTTGTTTTGTTTGAGCGTAAGCGTCATCAGACTCAATCAAACCAGTTTTTGGATTAACCGCAGGCGTTCCAGAAATATGGATAAGATTGCCTGCTTTACTAAAATGGCTGTATGCACCGATTGGCTTAAACAAATTGTCAGGTGTATAATTTTCAACCATACTCATTATCCTAGTTAAGATTATCTTAAATTAAGCCGATACTTTGGACTGATAATCTTCAATCGCCGCTTTAATCGCATCTTCAGCGAGTACGGAACAATGCACTTTAACTGGTGGTAATGCCAACTCTTCGGCAATGTCTTTGTTTTTGATTTGTTGGGCTTCATCTAGGCTTTTGCCTTTGAGCCATTCAGTAACCAGCGAGCTTGATGCAATCGCTGAACCACAGCCGTAGGTTTTAAATTTGGCATCTTCAATGATGCCATCATCGCCGACTTGGATTTGCAGTCGCATGACATCACCACAGGCGGGTGCTCCCACCATACCTGTGCCAACGTTTTTGGCGTTTTTGTCAAGGTTTCCCACGTTGCGTGGATTTTCGTAATGGTCAATGACTTGGTCTGAATATGCCATAGTTTTTCTCTCTTTTTGAATGCTTGGCAATTTACCTTGCAGTTTGAGCTTGGGAATTGCCAATTTAAATTTAAAATAGTTATTAGAAAATCAGTGTTCTTGCCACTCAACTTTAGTTAAGTCAATGCCTTCTTTAAACATATCCCAAAGTGGTGATAATTCACGCAATTTTGCCACCGCACCACGCATTTGCTCAATGACTCGGTCAATATCAGCTTCAGTGGTATAACGTCCCAAACTAAAACGGATTGATGAATGTGCTAACTCATCGGTTAGTCCAATCGCACGAAGTACATAAGACGGCTCAAGCGTAGCTGATGTACAAGCTGAACCACTTGACACCGCCAAATCTTTTAACGACATCATCATGGATTCGCCTTCCACATAGTTAAAACTGATATTGACGATGTTTGGAATGCTATGCTCTAAATCACCATTTAGATACACTTCTTCTAAGTCTTTTAAACCGTCCCACAATTTTTGGCGTAGTTTGGCGATGCGTGCTTCGTCTTCAGTCATACGCTCTTTAGCAACCGCAAAAGCTTCACCCATACCGACGATTTGATGGGTTGCCAGTGTGCCTGAACGCATACCACGCTCATGACCACCGCCGTGCGTTTGGGCTTTGACACGAATACGAGGTTTACGGCGAACGTATAACGCTCCAATACCTTTTGGACCATAGATTTTATGACCACTAAAACTCATCAAGTCAATTTTCATGGTTTCTAAATCAATTGGTGTTTTACCAGCAGCTTGGGCGGCATCTACATGAAAAATAATGCCTTTTTCACGCAAAAATTCACCAATACTGGTAACATCTGTTAAGGTGCCTAACTCATTATTCACCATCATTAAACTTACCAAAATGGTGTCTTCACGCACGGCATTTTGCACTTGTTCAAGGGTGATTAAACCTGTTTTTTCGGTGGGTTCAATATAAGTAATTTCAAAACCTTGCGTTTCTAATTCACGGCAAGTGTCTAACACTGCTTTGTGTTCAATTTTACTGGTAACAATGTGTTTGCCTTTACCACTATAAAACTGGGCAACGCCTTTAATAGCAAGGTTATTTGACTCAGTCGCCCCAGAAGTAAACACAATTTCTCGTGGGTCGGCATTGATTAAATCGGCAACTTGACCACGAGCATTTTCAACCGCTTCTTCAGCTTGCCAGCCAAAGGCGTGCGAACGTGATGCAGGGTTACCAAAGATACCGTCAAAGGTCATATATTGCATCATTTTTTGGGCAACTTTTTCATCAATAGGGGTAGTTGCGGCGTAGTCTAAGTAAATAAGCTGGCTCATGCTAGCACGGTCTCCATAGGTTTTTTATTGGTTGTTGTTTGGTAGTTTTTTGAAAGTGGCATTGTATCATGACGTGATGATTTTTGCTTTACCACTTCAGTATTAATTTTATTTGGGTTTTTTTTTGCCGATTTTTCATCAAATTTTAACTGAATCAGCTGTTCATCATTTTCTAGCATTCGGCATTGGCGTTCAGCGATATTGCGGATATTTTGTTTGTGAATTAATTCTGCCAAGGTGACATTGGACAAATATTGCTCAATATGATTGGACAGCCCCGACCATAAATCATGGGTCAAACACATCGCACCGTCTTGGCAGTTGCCTTCGCCTTCACACGCTCGTGCATCAACGGATTCATCTACTGCAGAAATAATATTCATCACACTAATTTGGTCAAGCGGTTTTGCCATGCGATAGCCACCCAACGCCCCACGTATACTCGTTACCAAGCCTTTTTTACGCAATTTCGAAAATAATTGTTCCAAATACGAAATGGATATTTCTTGGCGTTTTGCAATATCGGACAAAGACACCGCCACATCGTGCTGACTGTCTTGTAATGCCAAGTCTAACAATGCTGTCACTGCATAGCGTCCACGAGTGGTTAACCGCATAATTACTCCAGAATCTCAAAAAATAAATTAAAATTTGATAAAATAAACCTATTATCTAACAATGTAGGTATTATAAATAATTCCGACTTATTTAGTCAAGATTTAAGTTTAGTCAATTTGATAAAACTTATGATTAGTTTTTTTTATCATTTTGCTAAAATTTCTAAAAATTTTGATAAAACTTACCAAAATGACCGATTAGTCATAAACCAATCTATAGTTATGATGAAAAATACGTTAGATTAATGCTTTTTAAAATTCACCTTTTATCAAATAATTTATCCAAAACAAGGAATTTTTATGATTTACAATGCCCCTATCCCTGAAATGCAGTTTATCTTAAATGATGTGTTTAACGCTGAAAAATTTTGGCAAAATAACGAGCAATTATCACACCTAGATGCCGATACGGTTGGCATGATTTTAGAAGAAATGTCAAAATTCAGCAAAAATATGCTGTTACCACTTAACCGTACAGGCGATGAAGAAGGTGCAATTTATCTGGGTGACGGCAAAGTTGCCACGCCGAAAGGCTTTAAAGAGGCGTTTAAACAGTACGGTGATGGTGGCTGGATTGGGCTAGGTGGCGACCCAGAATTTGGCGGTCAAGGTATGCCAAAAATGGTCACCATGCTGTCTGATGAGATGCTATTTTCTACCAATCAATCGTTTGCGTTGTATCCGAATTTATCTAGCGGTGCTTGTTTGTGTCTTTTGGCAAGTGGTTCAGAAGAACAGAAAAAAACCTATCTTGAAAAAATTTATTCAGGTGAGTGGACAGGCACAATGTGTCTAACCGAACCGCACGCAGGGACGGATTTGGGTATTATTAAGACCAAAGCTGTGCCGAACGATGACGGTTCATTCAATATTTCAGGTACAAAGATTTTTATTACCGCAGGTGAGCATGATTTATCTGAAAACATCATTCATTTAGTGCTTGCCAAAACGCCAAACGCCCCTGAAGGCTCAAAGGGGATTTCACTGTTTGTTGTGCCAAAGTTTTTGGTCAATGCGGACGGCTCGCTTGGTGAAAGAAACGCAGTTCAGGCAGGTTCTATTGAGCATAAAATGGGCATCAAGGGTTCGGCAACTTGCGTCATGAATTTTGACGGTGCGAAAGGCTGGCTGGTTGGTGCAGAAAACACAGGGCTTGCCAGTATGTTTGTCATGATGAATTATGAACGCTTAACCATGGGTTTACAAGGGATTGGCGGTGCAGAATTGGCTTACCAAAACGCAGTCGCTTATGCCAATGAACGCATCCAAGGTCGTGCTGACAGTGGGGTAAAAAACCCTGAAAGGCAAGCCGATAGTATCATCCATCATGCAGACGTTCGCCGTATGCTATTAAATGCCAAAGTGATTAGCAAAGCATCACGCTGTTTTGCGATGTATGTGGCAAAAGAACTAGATACCGCCAAATTCAGCGATGATGCTAAAACCGTCAAAAAAGCATCCGACCGTGTGGCGTTACTCACCCCTGTCGCCAAAGCGTTTTTAACTGACCGTGGGCTTGAAGCCAGTATTGATTGTCAACAAGTGTTTGGCGGTCATGGTTACATCCGTGAATGGGGCATGGAACAAATCGTGCGTGATACTCGCATTAGTCAAATTTATGAAGGCACAAATGGCATTCAAGCATTAGACTTGTTAGGACGTAAAGTTGCCAAAAATGGCGGTGCATTTGTTAAAGATTTTGTTAAGGAAATCAAAGACTTTGCCGATAACATGACGACCAATCACGCTATTAAAACCACCATGAGCCATTCTGCCGACAAATTACTGGATTTAACCACATCGGTGCTGAGTAATCTTGATAAAAAAGACGAAATCAACGGCTGTGCGGTGGATTATCTACAAGCCTTTGGTTATGTGAGTTTTGCCTATATGTGGGGCTTGATGGTGGAAGCATCTGCCAAAAAAGGTGGTCAATTCGCTGAGGATAAAGCTCGCCTTGCCGACTTTTATATCAGCCGTATGATGCCACGCCTAGACGCTCATATCGCTATGGTAAAAGCCACAAGTACGCCAATTATGGCATTTGACGAAAGTTTTTTTGTTAGCAATGAATAAATTTTTCCCTTAGCCCAATAACCTATGCTATGATAGTTTGGCAAAGCTATCTTGTTAAAGCATTTTAATAAAACAAACATCTATTTATCGGAGTTTTTTATGAAAAAAATTATGCTGTTATCACTTGCTATCATTTCTTCAATGGTAGCTTCCCAAACCTTTGCTTGTGGTGAACACCAACAGCCTAAGAAAAAAACCATCATCACAGAGTCCACTGCAAAAACAAGTGTAAAAACCAATAAGTAACTGATTAGTACTTGACTGAGTGTAAAGTTTATCGCATGATAGTCAAGACAATTTTTTTTAATGGCTTTTGTAAGATTATGTTTTAACAAATTGAGAAAGCTTTGTTTAATCTTACAAAAATTTAGTGTTAAAGTTTTTTAAACAACAAACGAGGAACGTATGAAAGCATTAGTCGCAGTTAAGCGTGTCGTTGATTATAACGTCAAAATTCGTGTAAAAGCCGACAATTCAGGTGTTGAATTGGCAAATGTCAAAATGTCGGTTAACCCTTTTGATGAAATCGCTGTAGAAGAAGCGGTTCGTTTAAAAGAAAAAGGTGTGGTGACTGAGATTGTCGTGGTATCAATCGGTGCAAAAGAAGCCCAAGAACAAATCCGTGGTGCCATGGCACTGGGTGCTGACCGTGGTATTTTGGTGGAAACCAACGACACCGTGCGTCCATTACAAATCGCAAAAATCCTAAAATCTGTCGCAGAAAGTGAAAATGCCGACTTGATTTTGCTAGGCAAACAAGCGATTGACGATGACAACAACCAAACAGGTCAAATGTTAGCAGCATTAATGGGTATCGGTCAAGGTACCTTCGCTTCTGAAGTGAATGTTGAAGGCGGTGCGGTAAAAGTAACCCGTGAAGTGGATGGTGGCTTACAAACTGTTGAATTAGCGTTACCTGCCGTGATTACCACCGATTTGCGTTTAAATGAACCACGCTATGCCAAATTACCAAACATCATGGCAGCCAAGAAAAAACCACTTGACAGCAAAACCCCTGCAGATTTTGGCGTAGATACCACGTCAAATATCCAAGTAATCAAAGTCACCCCACCTGCAGAACGTCAAGCGGGCGTGAAAGTAGCGTCAGTGGATGCGTTGATTGACAAACTAAAAAATGAAGCAAAAGTGATTTAATCGCCTTTCACGCATTAAAATCTTTTTTTAACTTTGTTTTTTTTAATGATAAAGAATAAAAGGAAACTCTTATGACCGTTTTAGTTTATGCAGAACACGATAATAATGAATTAAAAAAAGCCACGTTGAACACTATCACCGCAGGTCAAAAAATCGGCGGTGACGTGGTTGTCTTGGTAGCGGGTTCAGGTTGTCAAGCCGTCGCTGACCAAGCGAGCAAAATCGCAGGTGTGAGCAAAGTTTTGTTAGCGGATAATGGCGTTTATGCCAATCAATTAGCTGAAAATGTAGCAAAATTAGTTGTTGGTTTGGCAGGTGATTATAGCCATATTTTAGCCCCTGCGACTACCACGGGCAAAAACTTTATGCCACGTGTAGCGGCATTGCTTGATGTGAACATGGTTTCAGATATCACGGCGGTGATTGATGCCGAGACCTTTGAGCGTCCAATCTATGCAGGTAATGCCATTGCAACGGTAAAAAACACCGAAAGCAAAAAAGTCATCACCGTGCGTGGGACAGCATTTGACGTGGCAGGCGAAGGCGGTTCAGCCCCTGTGGAAGCGGTTTCTGCAGTAGAAGATTTAGGTAAATCAAAATTTGTCGGCGAAGAGTTGGCAAAATCTGAACGCCCAGAATTAACGTCTGCTGAAATCATCGTATCAGGTGGGCGTGCGTTGGGTAATAGCGAAAACTTCAAAACCTACCTTGAGCCACTGGTGGACAAGCTAGGTGCAGCCATGGGTGCATCTCGTGCCGCCGTTGACGCAGGCTACGTACCAAACGATTTGCAAGTGGGTCAAACAGGTAAAATCGTCGCACCAAACTTGTACGTTGCGGTGGGTATCTCTGGGGCAATTCAGCACTTGGCAGGTATGAAAGACTCTAAAGTCATCGTTGCGATTAACAATGACCCAGAAGCACCGATTTCTCAAGTGGCGGATTATTTCTTGGAAGGTGATTTGTTCCAAGTATTGCCAGAATTGACTAGCAAACTATAAAAACTTTATAGTTTTTCTACATTGGCAAAAAAGCAATTAGAAAACTCTAGTTGCTTTTTTGTGTGTTTAACGCTAGGATAAATCGTTTCGCACATTTAACAAACCCAACCTTATTACAATTAATTTTATGCCACGCCACACCCCTACCACACCTGTTGCCAATCGTAAAACCGTACAACGTTTGACCCAATCTGCCCAAGATGATTTTTTGTTAGCCTTATTGGACGAAGATAAAGCGTTAACTAAAGACGATAGCATTAATGCCCAACATCAAGCGATTAGCGAGCAATTTTACGAGCAACGTCAGTACCAAGACCAATACGAAGCAAAGCAAGCCGAACTGCAAGATACCACGCTCAACCTTGCCGACTATCTGCAAGCGGTGCAACTGGTGATTAACGAAACTTTTGCCCATAGCGTGTGGGTAAAAGCGGAAATCCGCAGTGTCTTTAGCAAAGGCGGACATTTTTATTTTGAACTGGCGGATAAAGATGAGACTGGCAGAGTTACCGCAAGCTGTCGTGGCAATCTGTGGCGACATACCGCTAGTGGCGTGATACGGCGTTTTGAACAGACCACGGGCATAAGCCTAGATAAAGGTTTAAATGGGCTGTTTAAAGTAACGGCAAATTTTCATCCGCAATACGGTTTTTCGGTAACGATTTTGGACATTGACCCAAGTTTTACCTTGGGTGAAATGGCTCAAAAATACCAACAAATGTTAACAAAATTAGCGGATAATGGCTTGTTAACCCTAAATCAATCGCTTGCTATGCCATTTGATATTCAAAATGTGTTGGTAATCGCTCCAGAAAATGCCGCAGGGTTGGGTGATTTTCGGGCAGATGCCAACCATTTGCAACGCACAGGGGCGTGTCAGTTTTTTTATCAGCACGCCACCTTTCAAGGCAACCACGCCCCTGACAGTATCCGCCAAGCCATTGTAACAGGGCTTGCCAACCTGCAAGCCCAACAGATTTCACCTGATATTTTGGTGATTATCCGTGGCGGGGGGGCGGTCGGCGATTTGGCGTATTTGAACGATTACGAACTATCGGCATTGCTTGCCGAACTGCCATTGCCGGTGTGGATTGGGGTTGGGCATGAGCGAGACCGTGTGCTGTTGGACGAAGTGGCTCACACCAGTTTTGACACACCATCTAAGGTGATAGTCGCTATTCGTGAACATTTATCAAGAATTACCCAATCTGCAAAAAACGCTTTTTTTCAGATTGAAAAAATCAGCCAACAACGAATTTTACATTATAGACAACAAGTTAACCAACCATTATTGCAAATTGAACAATTAGCAAAACAACAACTTAGCCTTACCAAACAACAAACTGAGCAACAATTAGAAAATATCAAATACGCCAGTTTTCAACAAATCAAACACGCTCGGCAACAAACCGACCAATTACGCACGGTGATTTTATTACAAAATCCTAAAAATATCCTTAATCAAGGCTACAGTATCGTACGCAATGAACAACAGCAAATCATAACTTCGGTCAACCAAATTCAACCACAACAAACCTTAACCATTGAATTGAAAGACGGTGTCGCACAAGTTACTGTTACTTAGTGTTATTTTTTACGAATTTTTAATAGGTATTTTATGCAAACTAATCAAGATTTTCAGTCCGCTTATGACGTGTTACAACACAACGCCAAACTACTACAGCAAACTCAACAGCCAAATATTGACGAGTTGATGCAAATCGTGTCCGAGTCTATCAGTGCTTATCAAGTTTGCCAAACTCGAATTGATGCAATAGAAAAGGCGTTACAACAAGCGTTTGAACAGGCGGAAACTTAAGCTATTCGTAAAATATTTTGGTTAAATCACCAAACTTTTTGAGCAGTTTTTCCAATTTGAAAGCCTGAACCTTTGGTATTGGTACATTGCATCCCTGTTGTTAAGCTGGTGCATTGCCAACCGTCGCATCTAATGGTTTGACCATATTGCAAAACAGGCAATTGCATGTTCCAAAATATATCACCGTGGCAAGCACCGTCATATTCGGCTTTGCCTGTTTTAAATACGGAATAACCTGCTGTCCAGCCCAAATATTGCTCGCAATCTTTTTGTTCTTGGGTAGGTTTGAAGTTGTTGGTACGTTCAAAAATGTGGCAACTGACACCGCTTTTGTATTTTGGGGAAACATCTTGATCAGCTATAGTGTCTCCCATGCAGACGATGTTACCACTTGGTGATTTAAAGTTTTTGGCAAAAAAATCATCTGAATAATCAACGGCATAGGCGTTGATAGATAGACAAAACACGCTAAGCGTTAAAAATAGTTTTTTCATAAAAATGCCTTGTTAACTTGTGAAAAGGATCAGTTATCTTAACTTGAAAAAATAAATTTTTCAATCCAACAAAAAAGCGTAAGAAAATTCCCACGCTTTTTATTTGGTAAATTAAAGCTTGTTTATCAAATCCTTAATCTGTTTGGCTTGTTCGCTTGCATTGCCTGTATAAGTGGCAGGGGTCAATTTCGCCAAACGCTCGCGATCGCTCTCTGGTACGGCGGTTAATTCATCACCATTCACAAAATTTACCATCATCTCACGGGTCATCGCTTGTCCACGGGTCAATGCTTTAAGTTTCTCATAAGGCTTTTCAATATTATAACGACGCATCACGGTTTGAATGGGTTCGGCAAGCACTTCTTGGGCATTGTCCAAATCTTGTACCAAACGTTGTTCGTTTAATTCTAATTTATCAATGCCTTTTAAGCAGGCTTCAAAAGCGATTAAACTTTGTGCCAAGCCCACGCCCATATTACGCAAAACAGTAGAGTCGGTCAAATCGCGTTGCCAGCGAGAAATCGGCAATTTTTCGCCCAAATGAGCCAATACGGCATTGGCAAGTCCCAAGTTACCCTCGCTATTTTCAAAATCAATGGGATTGACTTTGTGTGGCATTGTGCTTGAGCCGACTTCGCCATCTTTGAGTTTTTGTTTAAAATAACCCAGCGAAATATAGCCCCACACATCACGGTTAAAATCAATCAAAATCGTGTTAAAACGGCGTAGGGCATCAAATAATTCTGCCATATAATCGTGCGGTTCAATTTGGGTGGTGTAAGGGTTAAACGTAAGCCCTAGGCTTTCCACAAAGTTTTTGGCATTGTCCGCCCAGTCAATATCAGGATACGCCGACAAATGAGCATTATAGTTGCCCACGGCACCATTGATTTTGCCAAGTAGCTCCACATTTTTAAATTGCTTTACCTGACGAGCCAAACGGTATGCCACATTTGCCATTTCTTTACCCAAAGTCGTTGGGCTAGCAGTCTGCCCATGGGTGCGAGAGAGCATTGGCACGTCGCTAAATTTGACCGCTAAATCTGCAATATTATCAATGATTTGCCCCATTGATTGTAGCAAAACCTCACGACCAGATTTTAACATTAAAGCGTGTGATAAGTTGTTGATATCTTCTGATGTACAGGCAAAGTGGATAAATTCGCCTGCAGTTTTTAATTCGTCAATGTCGGCAATTTGTTCTTTTAAGAAATATTCCACCGCTTTTACATCGTGATTGGTGGTGCGTTCAATTTCTTTGATGCGTTCGGCATTCGCTTCTGAAAAATTTGCCACAATCGCATCTAGTTTTTCGTTAGTTGCCTGTGAAAACGGCGGTAATTCACCAATTTGGGCGTGCTTAGCAAGCGTTTGTAACCAACGGATTTCCACGGTTACACGAGCGTGGATTAAACCAAATTCTGATAGATAAGGACGCAGGTCATCGCATTTTGAAGCATAGCGACCGTCAAGTGGGGATAAAGCGTTAAGGGCGTTCATAAGGTTTTCCTATTGTTCAATTTAGGGTGATAAAAATAAAGATATTATAACAGATTGATGTGATTTATTTAAGCAAGAATCAGGGTTGATAATCTTAAAAATAAGTGATAGACTTAAAAGAATGATTATCGCAGTTACCATGATAATATTGTCTGTTAATCTTCTTAAAACAAAATAAAACTATTCAACATCATATCATCGTACCATTATCCAAGATAAACCTTACAAAATACTCAAAACTTTTTAAAATCCACCAACTGCATATGTGGATATGGTGTTAAAATCCCTTCATTATCAAGGGCTTGCTTAATCGCTTCTCGCATATTTTCTTTGATGACAGGCATTCTAGCAACGTGTGGTGGATTGACCCAAAATCGCACAATAAAATGTACCCCAAAATCGCCAATTTTATCCACGGTGGCACTCGGTGCAGGGCGTTGGTTAATTTCTTTGACATCTTTTAAAATGTCTAAAATCACTTCACGAGCTTGTTCAATGTCGGTTTCTAACGAAATTCGCACGTCAATGTCAAACCGAATTAAACTTTTTGAGGTTAAATTCACCACTTCCGCCGAGGCCACGGTTGAATTAGGAAAAATTACCGTGATATTGTCTCGTGTCAAAATCTGCGTGGTACGTAACGCAATCTGTACGACTTTGCCTTCCTTACCGTTAATATTCACCCAGTCGCCGACTTGAAAAGATTGCTCCACCAAAATAGTAATTCCTGCGATAAAATTTGCTAACGTGGACTGAGCGGCAAAGCCGACCGCAATCCCTGCAATCCCAAGACCTGCCACCACCGACACAATGTCAAATCCAAACTGGGACAAAATACTAGCAAGCCACAACGTAATAATCAACACTGACAATAAATTATGCAACAATTGTTCAATAGACGCATTTAAACCATAATTTTTGAGCATTTTTTCCATTAAATAGCCCAAATTGTACCAAATCAAGTAAAACAACACGGACCATACCCCTGCTTTTGCAGTCGCTCGCACGGTCTCTGCTTCAAAATTAAGCTGGCTCATCACCGCAAGCGTACTGGAAAACAGCCACAATAAACGAGCAAATAACCGCATGACTTTATAGGGTTTATTTTCTTTATTTTTACCCAATCGGCTTTTGCGGATAATCAGCACGGTAAACCAGTAAACAAGCCACACCACAAATAGCAACAGCACAATCTTGACCGCAACACTGGCGATTTTTGACAAATGAAACGACCAGTTGACGACTTCATCTTCTAGTGAACCGCCAATCGCTTGATAAAAATCAAAATATAAATCGTTATAAATCTGTTCAAAAAAATCTTTAAAAGGCTTCATGGTAAATTAGTGTTGCAACATTGCCAATAATTTTTCAACGTGTCCTTTTGCTTTGACGTTGCGTAATTCATGCACAAGTTTAGCATTTTTGTCAAAAACAAAGGTAGAACGCACGACACCCAGATAGGTTTTGCCGTATAATTGCTTTTCGCCAATCACGCCAAAATATTGACATAATTGCTCATCACTATCGCTAATCAGGGGAAAATTAATCGCCTTGGCTTGGATAAATTTTTCGTGGCTTTTAACGCTATCACGAGACACACCGATAATCTGATAACCGAGTTTGGCAAATTCGGTAGAGAACTGGCTAAAATCTTGGGCTTGCACGCTACAACCTGCGGTATTGTCTTTGGGATAAAAATAAACAATCAATCCGATATCGTTTTTGGTAACATAATCGGTTAAAATAAGCGGTTGTTGCTCACAGCCTTGTTCGGTGGCGACCACACTGGTTAAACAAAAGTCGGGTAAAATAATAGACATGGTAATTTTCCTGTTTTTTTTGGTAAAAACTTATCGTATTATACCCATGTTTGGCAACAGTTGTAAAAGCATATTTGGCATAATTTGCCGATAAATAGTTGATAATAAATTGATAGTAGAAGGTGATTTATGAAAGTTGTATGTCAGGGTTGTGGGCAACGTCTGCCAAACACCGCCGTATTATGTCCAAATTGTGGTGAACGCCATTTTTTGCCCGAAGACCAATCACCGATTACAGGCATAGATATGTCGCTATCCTTGCCAAATATATCGCAGGAAAAAACCGATAAAAGCACGTATCAAACGAATTTTGAGCAATCTAGTTACCAACAAAATAGCTATCAAACCGCTTACCAATCCAAAAGTGATGATGATAAAGTTAACAAAAATCATCGTGTTAAAAGCGATTATCCATCCTATGATTATTCAAAAATTCATAAAAAAACAATTGACGAGCAACCAACTTATCAAAGCGAATTTGGCAATAAAAATTTCAACGAACATTCAGCCTTACCGCCCAAACGGTATGCGGATAAACGAGCAAGCCAAATGCAATATACAAGCACGGTTCGGCGAGGTATGGCGTGGGTGTTTGATGCGGTCATTGTGATGGTATTGTTGGGGCTTGGTTATCAATTTGCATTGCCACCATTGCTAAAAATAGCAGGCATGACAGCATTAAATGAAGCCACACTGACGGTGATTGCCGTTGATGGGTATCTGTTGTATATGGCGGTTTTTAGCTGTATGAGCCGACAGGCAACGATTGGCAAGATGATTATGGGCTTATGGATTTTTGACACGTCAGGGCAACGCATTGGCTTTTTTCATGCCTTAATCCGAGAAATTGTAAAACTTGTGTTGGCACCGTTATTTTTTGTGGCATGGTTCACCGCTCGTAAACAAAATTTGGCAGATTTAGTCAGCCGAACCGTGGTGTTGTATGACCCTGTTTAATTTTTTAAAACATTTTTAAAATGGATAAAATCAATGTTTTTGTTTAACAAAATCCGCTTATCAACCACCGCCAATCAGCGAACAAGCCTTTCTAATCAAAGCCCCATTTATCGGCAAGCGGTGGCATTAGCCGTGGTTTGGCTGATATTATTGGCAGGATTTTTGTTGGCAAATTATCCCGATCAAAGCAAATTACAGCGTTATGCTTTAGAATTATCCAGTTTTACGGATAATATTGTTAAACCAGACTTATTAAAAAAGCATTGTGGTGATAATGTTAATCAGCTTATTTATGAGCATCGGCATGACAGTCAACTTGGTCTAGAGCAAGCCTGCCAAAACTTAAGCCATACCCAAAATCAACTCAAAACCGAAAGTATTCAACAACTAAAACAACTCCAGTCCCAGTTAGCAACCACTTGGCAACACCAACGCCGTGAACAACGCCAAACCGATCTTGTTCGTAACGAAACAGGGATTGAGCTTGGTAGGGATTACGTCAATAGCCGTCAAACGTGGTTACATTTAAATAAAAACGGACAACTTGATAGTATTAATCAACTATTCTCGGTAAAAACCGATAATTTTAGCCCAGCCTTACAACAAAGTTGGGCATTGTCGCTGATGGCAGTGGCAGACGGCAATCGGCGGTTTTTGTATAGCCAATTATTTGCCAGCCAACCCACTCTTGCCAAACTTTTAAACCAAACTGCTAGCGATGTGGCGTTGGTATACGAAGCCAATCGCAATCAACAAAAAGCCCTGCAAGCCAATCAACTATTGGCAACCTTTGGTACAATCAATCAGCTTGGTATGTTACCACAACTTTTTATCTGGTCGTGGGTGGCGTTTGTTTTATTGGCATTACCGACATGGTTAACACCAAAACGCTCATTTTTTGCGGTGGGTAATAGCCATTCTGCTACTTTGCAAAATGCGGATATCACAAGCCTAATCACTCACCCAGTCAGCCAAATCGCATGGGCAAGTATCGCATGGGGTGCGGTGATGGTCTTTGTCAGTCATGGGCTGATTTTACCGATAAAAGTCGGCTTGATGCTGGCGTGTGGTGGGCTTTTATGGGGATTACTTTGTGTATTTTCGCCGTTAAAATCGCTGTTAATACGTTATCCTGATAACCGAGAAATTCTGACATCGGCGTGGATTTATCCGTTATTTGTCGGTATTTCGGTATTTGGTTTGTTGATTTTGTTTGATTTAAGTACTCGCAGTTATTTGCCGTTACGTTATATTTTCTTAAATCATTTTAAAGATTTATTTTGGTGTTTTGTGTTTATCAGTTTGGCACGTCCTTTTGCCATGCTGTTTGGTGCGTTGGTCAAAAAATTGGTCATCGGTAATCTGTTACACTTTTTTTGGGCAAATGCAAAAAGTCAACAACGTTTAGCAAAAATATGGTTAGCACTGTTAAGCGTTGGTTTTTTGGCAGTGGCGGTGTGGATGAAAAGCGACCCTGCCAAAGTCGCTGAATGGGCAAAATTGTGGTTATTGGTATTTTTAGCGGTGTTTTTGGCAATCAATCAACGCCGACTTTTGCAACAGTTGCTATTTTCACCCAAAAAAATTCGGCAAAAACCAAAAATGCCGTTGCTATTGCTGTTTTCGCTGTTGGTACCGATGCTAGCTTTGTTTATCGCTGATGAAAAAGGCACGATTTTGGTGTTATTGTTTGTCATGACGTTTTTATTGGGTGTGGCATTGTCCAACAAAATTTTTCAAATGGGGGGACGTGGGGCATGGCTTGGTGTCTTGTCAAGTACGGCTATTTTGTTGATTTTGTTAATGATTTTGGTAAACTTGAGTGGCTTTAATGACCGTACCGCCGAACGGGTCAGTGCGTGGATAAATCCCTTTATCGCGACCAATGACCAAATGGCGATTTTACATTGGTTTCGTCAAAGCATTCCAAACTTTGGTTATGGTTTCGGTGATATTCCGTGGTGTGGCTACCAGTTGACAGGTTGCCAAGGCGTGCCGATGCAAATGCAGAGTGATTATACGGTAACATCGGTAATGGCAGTCGTGGGAGTATTTCCTGCGGTGGGGCTGTTAGCGGTGTATGTGGCGTGGCTGTTGGCAGTGGCTTTTGGACAGTTGGCATACGCCAATGAACAGATGAAAACTCGCTTGTTAACCAGTCATTATTTTTTGTTAAGTTGGGTGGTATTGGTGTGGGTAGTGGTAACGTTATTTCAAGCCTTAGTCACCATTTCAGGCAATTTGGGAATGTTGCCATTAACAGGCGTTACCTTGCCTTTTGTCAGTTATGGCACCAGTAATTTGTGGTTAAACACCTTAATGTTAAGTTTGGCATTATATCAGCCAAAATTGGTATTAAACCCCGATTAATAAATGGTAAATGGCAAATCATAAAACAGGATAAAGTATGCAAAATCATCAGCCCAATCAACATTTTCGCCTAAGTCAAACCTTGTACCGTACCATTTTAACCAATTTACAGATTATCTTAACGGTATTTTTAATGGGTATTATTATTTGGCTTGGTTGGTATTTGTTACCGATGACTGCCAGTAACAATACTTATAATGCCGAAAACTACGAAAACGCCCTAAATATCGTGGTACAAAATGTGGTGTTTGCCAAAGATGCCAATCCAATCAGTTCAACCACAGATGTAACCAATGATAAATCCAATCAATTTTTGGCGAACTGTGCCTTTGTTAAACCCAAAAATCAAGCCCGTTATCAAGCATCAATTGAGCAAATTAATCAAAAACTTAGCCAGCTTTTTCAACAAAAACAACTGGCAAATCATTATGCGATTCATGTCAATGCTTTGTGGCAAAAAGCCTGTGAACAACAAATTAGCGAAAAAGCCATGGCATTTGCCCTAAAAAAATTGGATAGCCCACAAAACTTACAAAGCCTACAATGGCTAGAACAAATGCCCAATCGTAACAACCGCCGTGATACCAGTTTGGCACGTTTGCCGAATAATTGGCTCACACAAACTAATCCGTGGTATGGTTTATCAGGTTGTGTGTATTTAAAAACCAACAAAACTGCGGATAATCAGACGGGTTTTGTCTATATAGATACCTATGCCAATCATGAAGATAATATTAACAAAGGTTTAATGCAACTTTGCAATCATCCCGAGCTTGTGCCAATGTCGGTAAAAAATAATCCCATTAATCAACCGCTGATTGCCAATCACAGTCAAAATCCGTTTGTCAATATTATCAATTCACAAACATGGCTAAACGCCTTACAACAACGCCAAACTGATAAACCTGAACAGCTTATTCCACCGAGTATTGACGGACAAATTGCCTTGCCACAAAATTTAAGCATGATGTATCGTGGGCTTGCCAATATCCATGCTCAGTATTTTGACAAACAATTATTGGACGCTTACCAAAATTATCAGCAAAAATACGATACGAGAAATTGGTGGCAAAGACTCACCGCACCACCCATTAATAGCATTGAAATAGACGGTGCAGATATCAAAATTGGCTATAATATGCAGTTAACCTTTGAGCCAACCGTGCAAACCCATGCCCAAAATATCGCTGATTGTATGACCAATAGCCCCAATGTAAGCATTGATTGTGGGCAGATTTTATCCAAAAATTTGCAACAACAAGCCAATCAAATGTACGAGAACGCCTTGGTGCGTAGTATTGGCATTGCGGTGATTGATGTCAAAACCCAAGGCATATTAGCATTGGCAAGCAGTGAATCAAGCTGTTATCGGCAGGATAATGGTGACACACGCATTGGTGCAAAAGGTTGTCCAACCCTTTGGCAAAAAGACTGGAGCAAACAGGCATTAAATAATCATGCTTTGTACCAAACAGTTTACCCCGGCTCTATCGTCAAAACCGTGCAAGCACTTGGGCTAGTGCGTGCCAATCCACGCCTAAAAAATCAAAACTCCACCGAATTTAACTATTTAAAACAAGTCATGGCAAGCTCATCAACCGAACGTGTGGCAAATTTTTTGTTTTGTGAAAAAACTACTAGCAATATGACGTTGGCACGGGATAACAATGGGATTTGTCAAGGTATTCCTGCCTTTAAAAAAGCCAGTGATGACATGGGCTGGAGTGCCAATTGTTTGGAAAACTCACCGCATTGTGGCTTTAAAGATTTATTATTTGGCAAAAATTTTAATAGCGACCCCATGCTTCAAAGTCGTTATTTTAGCGGAATATTATTGACCGATAGTAACCAAGATTATACCGCCAAACAGTTGCAATTTAGCCAAAAAAACGTACAAAGCTGTATTCGTGGCAATGGTGGGCGAATGACGGGGGCTTGCCGACAAGGGGGCGATACCCTAAATGCGGTGATGAACCAAGTATTTGGGGCAGGCAATGCCAAAACATCGGTACTTGGGGCAAGTGATATGTTTGCTAATTTACTCATTGCAGATAATGGTGACAAACAGCGTCGTGGCGTGCATATCATTGATGATTTGTGGGGGGTGCATCAAATTCCACTCCGCCCAAAAGCGTGGCGTGGTGATGCCCCATCAGCTGAAGTTGACAATCTAGGGCGACTGCCTGTACGGATTAGCCAATCCGACGCTCGAGCCACATTAGGACTGCTATCAGGCACGTTATTATCAGGGACAGGGCTAAGCGGTCGCAATGGCACAGCATATACAGCCTGTACACAGGCGATTGACAACTGTGCATGGACGGCAGGCGTTATCGTGGGCAAAACAGGCACGCCGGGGTTTAATTTTCCAATCAGCAAAAACGGTAAAACCAATTATACCCCACGAGTTACCACCCAAATGGTAGCAAATGCCTGTCATCGTGCGGACGGTAAAGTTAACGCCAATATTTGCCATACGAGACCTTATAAGTGGTTTGTGTATGGGTTAAAAGACAAAAATGGCAAATGGGATAAAGCGGTGGCGGTACTCGTAGAGCGGAATTTTAACCAAAAGACAGGTGTGGTTGACGACCCAACGGACGGCATTAACCGAGCGGTACAAGCAGGTGTCGTGTTGGCAAAACAACTTTATTAATAAGTTATATTAAACGAACCTATCAAGTGGGTTGACTTCCCTAACCCACTAAATTGTAATATTTTATTGATTAATTTGATTAACCGACATAAAAAGCTCAAGATTTTTCATTATCAAAAAACCACCAAATTATGTTAAAATAATCAATTATTTATTCTAATTTGGCAAATTTTATGACAAATACTTCTCAACAAAAATCTATTTTTCCTATCATCATTACCTGTGCAGACGGTTTAGAACAACCGCTTAAGACCGAATTACAAAATCTTGACATCACTGCCGACATCAAACAAACAGGGCGACTTTCTGCGGATTTGACACTTAGCCAAATTTACCAAATCTGCCTATGGTCAAGGGTGGCGTCTCGTGTGTTATTACCACTTGGCAAAAAAAATATCAACACCGAATACGACATTGCCGAACAACTGTACACTTTTGCCAAAAGTATCGCTTGGACAAAGGTTTTTGATGTGAAACAAACCTTTGCCATTCGCCTAAGCCTTGACAAAAGGGTGCAAGCCAACCAACAATTTGCTATGCTCCGTGTCAAAGATGCGATTGCCGACCAATTTAACGAAAAACTTGGCACTCGCCCAAATGTGGACAAAAATCCAGATTTTCACATTTTTGCGACCGTCAATGACAAACAAGCGGAAATTTATCTTGATTTATCAGGGACTTCTTTGCACAGACGTGGCTACCGTGTGGCAATGACCGATGCACCACTCAAGGAGAATTTGGCATCTGCCTTGTTATATAGCGTGGATTTTCATCGTACCGATTATGATGTATTGATTGATCCGATGTGCGGTTCTGGGACTTTGCTCATTGAAGCCTTGTTAATGAAAGCCGATTATGCTGTTGGCTTGGATAAAGCGGACAATCAATTCGGTTTTTATGGGTGGCAACATCACGATGATGAACTTTGGCAAAGTCTGATTGCCGATGCAACGCAACGTTTTCATAGCCAACTTGAACGTATGAGCCAAGGTAAAATGCCTGCGGTATTCGGTTTTGATATGGATGCAAAAGCCGTGCGAGCCACACATAAAAACCTGATGGCATCAGGGCTGACACCAATTATCAACAAAATTACTTTGCAACAACGCTCGCTTGCCACGCTAAATTTGGCATTGAAGAAGCAAGTCAATGGCTGGCAACAACCGCTGATTATCACCAATCCACCCTATGGCGAGCGTTTGGGCGAAGAAGAGCTGATTAAACCGCTATATCAAGGGTTTGGCAAGCGGTTACAACAGCTATTTGCCAATAGTACCGCCCCTGTAATACTGGGCGTGTTGGCGTCCAAAGTAGAGCAAGCCGATACCTTGCCGATTGTTGAACCAAAAACGTTGCGTTGTCACAATGGGGCGATTACTGTGTATTTTAGACAAGGTTTACTCAATAAAACATCAGAGAAATCACTGATTGAACGCTTTGAAAAACGTGAAATTCAAGTAGAAGAAGGTCAGGACTTCATCAATCGTTTGCAAAAAAACTTGGGTAATTTAAAAAAATTAGCCAAAAAACAACAGGTTACTAACCTGCGTGTGTATGATGCCGATTTGCCTGATTTTAAAGTAGCGGTGGATATTTATGGTAATTTTGTCCATGTGCAAGAATATTTTGCCCCAAAATCCATTCCACCTGAAACTGCCAAAAAACGCTTTAATCTAGCCTTACACGGTATCCGAGAAGTGTTGCAAGCCAATCGTGAACAAGTGTTTATCAAAACTCGAGCCAAACAATCGGGCAACGAACAATACGAGAAAAAAGGTAACATTGGCAAGTTTTATGTGGTCAGCGAGCCGACCGCTCACAACCAACAAGCGTTATTTTTCACCAATTTTACCGATTATTTGGACACAGGCTTGTTCCTTGACCACCGCAGTATGCGAAAAATTATCGCTGAAAATGCACGTGGTAAAAACGTGTTAAACCTGTTTGCTTATACCTGTACGGCGAGCGTTCATGCAGGTCTGGGCGGTGCAAAATCGGTAACGAGCGTAGATTTGTCGCAAAATTATTTGGATTGGGGACGTAAAAATTTTTCGTTAAATGGTTTACCAGAGTTGCCAAATTATCAATTTATCGCTCACGATGTATTTGACTGGATTAAACAAAATACCGAGCAATATGACGTGATTTTTATTGATCCACCGACTTTTTCCAATTCCAAAAAGTTTCACGGTACGTTTGACGTTCAGCGAGACCACGTCGCCTTGATTAACCGAGCGATGAACCGCTTGACGACTGACGGGGTGCTGTATTTTTCTAATAATTTTACCAAATTTGAATTGGACAAACAGATAAGCGAGCGATATTCAGTGGTGGAGATAACGGCTCAAACTATCGGTTTTGATTATGACCTTAAAAAGCCCATTCATCAATCTTGGGCAATTTATCATAAACAAATCAACAAAAATGCGGTAAAATAAGCGTAAATCCAGTTGGTTTATAAGGAATTCGGTATGAATTTGATTGATGTGTTGACCCAAAGTCATAAAAATATCCGTGAGTTGGGTGAAAAATTGGCAAATAGTACAGAGTCAACAGAGCAATTAGCATTGTTTAACGAACTTTGGCAACAGTTTTTTTCTCATGAACATGCCGAAGAGCAAATCGCCTTTCAATTAATGGCAAAAAAAGATATTAAAAATGAGCAATTTACTGATAAAGCGTTAAAATATGCGGTGGATGAGCATCATTATTTTGAGCAATTTGTGGAAAATATTGCGTTATTGCCACACGATAACCCACAGCGTTATAAGTTAATGCAAGAGTTGGTGTTGCAGTTAGATAGCCACATGAAGCATGAAGAAGCGTACATTTTTCCACGCCTGAATGACCAACTCAATGCCGAACAAAATGAACGACTGGTTGGTGAATATTTGCAAGCGTTAAGTCATTTTAAGGCGAAAAAGATAGGTTATGATAAGCGTTGTTACAAATTTAGTTGAATTGGGTGAGTTAGCTTATCACCAGCCCACCCTACCGCTTATTTAAAAATCTAGCCCTAAAAATCTACAAAAGTCGGCTAATATCATTACTAATCGCTAACAGCATAAATGCCCCCATGAGTATCATGCCGATGTTTAGCCCTACGATTTGCACTTGTTCGGACAACGGTTTGCCACGGATAAGCTCAATGGTGTAATATACCAAATGCCCACCGTCCAACACAGGAATGGGCAACAAATTCATCACCGCAAGGCTTAGGCTAATAATCGCCATAAACGATAGCACCGCTTGCCAGCCCATGTTTACGCTCTGATTGGCGACTTTGGCAATGGTAATCGGGCCTGAAATATTGTCTAGTCCAATCAATCCTGTTACCATTTTTCCCATAGATTTTACCGTCATCACACTTAAATCATAGGTACGATTTAACGCTTGGTGCATGGCAGGTAGTGGGGCATACACCACGGTTTTTTTGTACGCGTCAGGGATATGGACTTCGCTACGCTTCACCCCTGCCCCAATTTGCCCGTATTCATGCCCCATATTGTCTTTGACAACTTGTGGAATGATGTCTAATGTAACGGTTTTATCGGCTCGCAATACGTTAACCGTCAACATTTTTTCAGGATTTTCCCGAATAATTTGGCTAAAATTTATCCAATCGCTAATCGGCTGATTATTTACCGACAAAATTTTATCATTTGGTTGCAATCCTTGCCGTTTTGCAGGGCTATTTTCGCCAATTTCACCAACAATCGGCTTGATATGCGGTTGCCATGGTAAAATCCCTAGACTTTCTAGACTATCCACAGGTTTGCCATCGCTTTTCATAAAGTTAGTAATCGGTAATTGGTGCGAAAACGTGCCATCGGTATTTTGTACAGTAACTTTAATATTGCCGGTTTCGCCCATTCTGTCTGCCAACGCATAGGTAATCGCTTGCCATGTGTTCACCGATTTATTGTCAATGGCCGTAATTTCATCGCCGATTTGTAATGTGGCATGACTGGCAGGGCTGTTGGCAACGATAGAGCCAATTTTTGTTGATAGTTGTTCGCTAGGTGTCATCAATAACAGCCAATACAAAAAAATGGCAATGATAAAATTCATCATCGGTCCTGCCAATATAATGGCGATTTTTTTGAGTGGGTGCTGATTGTTAAATGCCAAATGTTTTTCGTGATGAGCAACGTCACTTTCTCGTTCGTCCAACATTTTGACATAACCACCGAGCGGAACAGCGGAAATGGCGTAGTTAATGCCTGTTTTTTTGCTTGTCCAATGCAGAAGTTTTGGTCCAAAGCCGATAGAGTAAGTCAAAACTTTGACACCGCACAGGCGAGCGACGATATAATGTCCCCATTCATGTAAGGCGACTAGCGGCCCTAAAACCAGAATAGCGGATAACACAATTAACAAAAAATTCATATCAATTCACCCACAAACGCATTCACCTTTTCCCTTGCCAAGTTATCCACCGCCAAAATATCATCAAGCGAATGAATAGCTTGATATTCAATGTTATTTAATACTTTTTCATTAATCTCTGCAATATCCGTCAGGCGGATTTTACCGTCCAAAAACGCCTGTACCGCCACTTCATTACTCGCATTTAACGCAATACACGCATAACTACCTGCTCGCATCGCTTGATACGCCAATGCCAAACATTTGAATTTGGTTAAATCAGGTTTAATAAAACTTAGATTGCTTAGGCTAAATAAATCCAATGTCGTCACGCCACTATCAATGCGTTCAGGATACGCCAACGCATGAGCAATCGGCGTTCGCATATCAGGCGTGCCAAGCTGTGCCAACCAAGAGCCGTCCGCATATTCCACCATAGAATGCACGATGCTTTGCGGGTGCATGACCACCTGAATTTTGTCCACAGGCATATTAAACAGATAGCTGGCTTCTATCAATTCCAAACCTTTGTTCATCATGGTTGATGAGTCCACCGAGATTTTTTGTCCCATAGACCAGTTGGGGTGTTTTACGGCTTGGGCAATGCTTGCATTTTGCATTTGTTCATAACTTTTATCCAAAAACGCCCCACCAGATGCGGTCAGCCATAACTGCTTGATACCGTTTTTTGGCTCGTGAATGGCTTGATGGTTTTGCTGAACATGCGTCGGTAAACATTGAAAAATCGCATTGTGTTCGCTGTCTAATGGCAACAAGGTCGCTCCAGAACGAGCTACTTCTTGCATCATCAACTCGCCTGCCATGACAAGGGCTTCTTTGTTGGCAAGTAGTACGGTTTTGCCTGCTTTTACTGCCGACAAGGTGGACGACAAGCCTGCCGAACCGACAATAGACGCTACGACCACATCCACGTCATCTAGGCTTGCCAATGTGTCTAAGCCGTGAGAACCTGACAAAACTTCACAATCTAAATTGGCATTTTTTAATAAAGATTGAAATGCGTCCACTTTATCAGACGGCACACTGACAAATTTTGGTTGAAATTTTTGGCAAAGTTGTAACAATTTTTGCAAACGTGAAAAACCTGATAAACCTACAACTTGATAACGTTCAGGGTGCTTAACGATAACGGATAACGTGCTATCGCCAATTGAACCTGTCGCACCGAGAATGGCAATGCGTTTTTTCATAATTTATTCCCTATTATTCAACGGCATTATGTTTAAACCGTCGTATCCGATTGCTTGGTTTTTTTCTGATTTTTTTTGACAACTTTCATCGCAATATGATTTTTGGTTTCATCATCATTTATCATCGTTACCGCCACCGTACCGCCATTTACCAAATCACCAAATAACAACATTTCTGCCAATGGTTTTTTGATTTCATCTTGAATAAGACGACTCATCGGTCTTGCCCCCATCAGGCGATCGTAGCCTTTGTGTGCCAAATACGTCCGCACATGGTCATCAATTTCCAAAACAACTTGTTTATCATCAAGCTGGGCTTGTAATTCTGTTAAGAATTTATCCACAACTGACTCAATCACTGACGTGTCTAACGGATTAAAATGAATAATTGCGTCTAAGCGATTGCGAAACTCTGGGCTAAACACCTGTTTCATCGCTTCGCCATTGTCTCGACTGTGGTCTTGTTGGGTAAAGCCCATACTATTTCGGCTAATGCTATCAGCACCGACATTGGTGGTCATGATTAAAATCACTTGTTTAAAACTTGACGTGCGTCCGTTATTATCAGTCAATGAACCATGATCCATGATCTGTAACAACAGATTAAACACATCAGGATGTGCCTTTTCAATCTCATCTAACAACAGTACGCAATGCGGAAATTGTTTGATTTTTTCGGTTAACAATCCGCCTTGCTCAAAACCAACATAACCTGGGGGAGCTCCAATCAAGCGAGATGCGGTATGGGCTTCCATATATTCGGACATATCAAAATGGATTAACTCAATACCCAATAAATTGGCAAGTTGTCGGCTCACTTCGGTTTTGCCCACCCCTGTTGGCCCTGCAAACATAAATGAGCCAATCGGTTTGTTATCAGGTTTTAGCCCTGCTCGGGATAATTTAATCGCATCTACCAAAGTGTTAATCGCCTCATCTTGTCCAAAGACGAGATGTTTTAGATTGGTTTCAAGGTTTTTTAAGGTTTCTTTATCATCACTAGAAACCGTTTTTTCAGGGATACGGGCAATTTTGGCAATGATTTTTTCAATGTCTGCCACGTCAATCATCGGCATTTGCTCGGTTGCTTCCGTTTTTACCATCTTATCATGGTTGTTTGTCATTTGTGCTGGATTGTTTTGCAAACGAATAAATGCCCCTGCTTCGTCAATCACGTCAATGGCTTTATCAGGTAAAAAACGCTCATGAATGTGTTTGACCGATAAATGAACCGCTGTTTTTAAGGCATCATCAGTATATTTAACATGGTGAAATTGTTCATAATGGGATTTTAAGCCATGCAAAATTGCAATAGTATCATCAATACTGGGTTCATTGACATCAATTTTTTGAAAACGGCGAGTTAGAGCGTGGTCTTTTTCAAACACTTGACGGTATTCCACAAAGGTGGTTGAGCCGATACAACGCAACATGCCGTTTGCCAATGCAGGTTTTAGCAAGTTTGAGACGTCCATGGTACTGTTCATAGACGAGCCTGCCCCGATAATCATATGAATTTCGTCAATAAACAAAATCGCATTGGGTTTGTCTTTTAATTCATCAAGCAAGGCTTTAATACGTTTTTCAAAATCACCACGGAATTTCGTCCCTGCAATCAACGCACCGATATCAAGGGCAAATACTTCACAGCCTTGTAGCGGTTTTGGGGCTTTATTATTAACAATCAGCCACGCCAAGCCTTCAGCAATGGACGTTTTACCAACCCCTGGGTCACCGACTAACAGCGGATTATTTTTACGACGACGGCATAAAATTTGGGCAGTGCGGTCAATTTCGGCTTGGCGTCCAATTAATGGATCGGTATTGCCTTGGCGGGCTTTTTCGTTCAAGTTTTGCGTGTATTGCGACAGAGCAGATTTGCCCACGTGTTTGGATTTGCCACGTGGCATTTGCACATCGTCATCGCTTTGTTCAGGCGTTTGCCCACCATGCGATAAATATTGGGTCAACTCTAGGCGAGTAATGCCTTGTTTTTTTAACAGATATACCGCATAAGCATCATTTTCAGCAAACATAGACACCAACAAATCCGCCCCTTCTACCAAGCGTGGCGTACTGCTCGCCTGCACATGAAACACCGCTCGCTGAATGGTACGGTCAAAACCACGGGTATGCTGTGGTATATGGCGAAGACCTTTAATCGTTGCCACATTTTCGGCGATATATTTGGTTAATTCTTGTTCCAACACGTCTAAGTCCGCCTTGCACGCCACCAAACATTCAATCGCACTTTCATTATTATCAATCAAACTGAGCAATAAATGCTCAAGCGTCACATACTCGTGTTGTTGCTCCGATGCGGACAGTAACATTTGTTGTAAATCTTTTTGTAACGTCAAACTAATCATTGATTTTCCTTCGCAAAAAATAGCGTAAATTATTTATCAATATAAGGCTTAACTCGGTGTAAATCAAGGTGATTTTGGTGGGATAATTGCGACTGTAAATAAAAATAACCACCAAATAAAAAAGCACCAACAGTTGATGCCTTTATCTAAAAAAACTTTTAAAAAATCTTAAATTAATACGGCTCTGCCAACGTCAATAGCGGATAACCTGCTTGCCGAGCGGTTTCATTCACCGCATGGGATTTGGTTTCAGCGATATCTCGTGAATAAACGCCAGCCACGCCACGTCCATCATGGTGTACGGCTAACATGACTTCCACCGCCTTATCCACCGACATTTGAAACTGTTCTTGCAACACCTCTACCACAAAATCCATCGGCGTATAATCATCGTTATAAAGCACCACCGCAAAACGTTGTGGCTCGTCAAGCTCTGTGTCTGGGTCGGCTAACAGCACATCGTCACCTTGCTCTTTCTCGCCGTCATCGTCCAAATGACAAGTTGGACAAACTGTTGGCAAAATAGTGGGTGAAAAAATTGACAAAGTTTCGCTATTTTTATTAAAGTTTTTAGCAAAATTATTCGTAAAATTATCCAAGGTATTTTTCATCATTATTTAAAATTCAATTAAAAAATTTTAATAAGTTTATCTTATTGAGCTTCTTGCTCGGCATCTTGTTTGGCTTGTTTTTCTGCTTCAATCGCTGAAATTGGACGTTTGTCCGACTCAGGTGACTCTTCTAGCGAATAGGGCATATCGGTGACAGGTTGCCCATATTGCCAATCATAAATCTGCTCGAGGGTTTGCCCACCTGCCGATAGCTCAAGTTTGACTTGTTTTGGGGTAAAATCTTTTGGCATCAAAAACCGTCCACGGATTAATGCCACGCCATTAATCCCATAATTTTTCGGTTCAATCGGTACTTCCACCATGTTGACATCGTCAAGCAAGGTTAATTTTGGGGTTAGCAAACGTTCTTTATTATTGGCATCCACCATACCAATATCAAAGCGGTATTCATAGGCATCTTCGGGCAATGGAACGATTTTTGCCCCGATAATTTGCAAACCAATGCCACCTTTTTTGGCAAGACTTTCGGTCAAAAAGGCTTGCCCTTCTTTTAATTGCAAATTGGTTACGTTTAACGCATGCATATCTTCACGCAATTTTTCCAAATTTGCCAAACTAATATCACGTTCTTGTTGAGCGGTACTGATTTGACTTTGCAAGGTATCGACTTTGAGTTTTAGGGCTTTGACATTACGGATTGATACTTCTTCGCCGTTGGTGGCTTGTTTGACTTGTTCAGCATTATAACTTACGCCACGGCTATAGCCGATTTTTTGCCCAAAAATCAGCCCCATGACCGCCACTAACACCAAACTTGCCACGAACGCCAACAGCACACCTGACATATTAAGTGAGTTTTTTGCTTTTTTACTTAGCATAGGCTTATCAATACTAGCATTATCTGGCGTAATGGGGGGATGATTTTCATTCGGCTCAACCATACAATTACTCAAAACCAATCAAGGATAAAATTAACTGCACATTATAACCAATATTAACATTGAAAACAGCTTTATTTATCTATTTAATGCGATGATTTGTCATTTTTTTTACAGTTTTTTGCCAAAATTTGACTCAAAAATCATTCAAATGCCAAGTTTGGCAATCATTTCATTGATAAAAAATTTTCAAAGCCCACACCGTTTAAGCTATAATACGCATATTTTTTAGCTTTTTAAAATTTTTACAAGGCAATTTTATGACGACAACATCACAAACCGACATCACAAACCGACAACCAAAATCAGAACCACAGCAAGATGCTTGCCAAGCATTAATGAATGAAAATTCTGAAGATTTAGATGAAAATTACTTAAATGAAACTGAAAAACATCCACTTGATGATGACATCAAATCGGCTCGTTTTCGCAAATTACAAAAGAAAATCCGCCGTCAAGTATCGCACGCCATTCATGATTATAAAATGATAGAAGATGGCGATGTGGTCATGGTGTGTATTTCTGGTGGTAAAGACAGCTTTACGCTACTAGATATGTTATTGTTTTTGAAGAAAATTGCACCGATTAATTTTGACGTGGTAGCGGTCAATCTTGACCAAAAACAACCAAATTTCCCTGAAGATATTTTGCCAAATTATCTGAGCCAACACCAAATACCCTACTACATTTTGGAAAAAGATACCTATAGTATCGTAAAAAGCATTGTACCTGAAGGCAAGATCTATTGCTCGGCGTGTTCTCGCCTACGTCGTGGCTCGTTGTACGGTTTTGCCAAACAAATCGGTGCGAGCAAAATCGCCCTTGGACATCATCGAGATGACATCATGGCGACTTTTTTCTTGAATTTATTTCATGGCGGTAGCCTAAAAGCCATGCCACCAAAATTGCTGTCTGACGATGAACAAAACGTGCTAATCCGTCCACTCGCCTATGTAGAAGAAAAAGACATCATCAAATACGCCAACTACAAACAATTTCCGATTATTCCGTGTAATCTGTGTGGCAGTCAAGAAAATCTACAACGTGCCATGATAAACGAAATGTTACGAGAGTGGGACAAACAGTACCCAAACCGTTTAAATTCGATTTTTGGGGCGTTACAAAATGTTGCTCCATCGCAGTTGGCGGATAGAAGTTTGTTTGATTTTGAAAATTTGACGTTAAATCGTAACGATTTGCCAAGCGTGTTTGAAGGCGAAAATATTCAAGCAGGACAAATCAGCGAAAGTTTGCAACAAAAAGGCGTGCCACCCGCCCCACAAGTCCAAACCTTTGACCCCAATAATCCTGAACACGTCAAAAAAGTGGCGAAATTAAACAAAATTCCAACCATAAATCCATTAGTTTGATAAATCAATGAAATTTCAAAAACTTCTCTTACTTGTTATTTTGTCAAGTGGTTCATTGCCTATATTCGCCAATGAACCACCCTTGACGGCTACAGCCATTCTTCATTCAACGCAACAGCCAACTGAAAAAAATCAAATGATACTTGCAGAATGGAACGCTTTTTCAGCATTTATGATGCAACAAAAAACCAACATACACAAAAAAAGTTTGATTTTTTAGAAGAACATAAAGAATTAACTAGCGATGAATTATATAAGGCTTTTCTAAAATTTCAGCTCGGTGAAATACAAATTGTTAAACAAGAATTAAGCCAACTTACCTTCATTACACAAGAAGTTCAAGACTTACCACAGGCGATGTTAAAGATTTATGATAAACAAATTTTGTTCAACCAAACAATAATGCAAATCGGCTATAAAACAAGTAAAACCGACCAGAAAATGCAACAAATCTATCATGAAATCAATGAGTTAATGACAGATTTTTATCATAAAATAAATGCGATTATTTTGTTGAATAATCAATAAAGCTGTAATAGTTTTGGCTGATTATCTAAAATTTTTAACAGTGTTTGTGCTGGACCTGTCGGCTTAGTACGACCTTGCTCCCAATTTTGCAAGGTCTTATGGCTAATATGCAAAGAATGAGCAAACTCTTGTTGACTTAGACCTGTTTTTGCCCGAATTTTTTTTACATCTGGTAACTCACGGACAAACACCCTAGACGGCTGTTTTTCGCCTTTGGTAATCTCAATCGCTTCATTCAAAGACATCACAATTTCATCAAATAATGCTTTGTCCATCTTTTAGCTCCTGTTTTAGCTGTTCAATTAACTTTTTAAATACTGCTTTTTCGGCATTGGTAAGGCTGTCTTTTTTAGATTTTGGATAAACGGCAATCATATAAATTCTGCCATGTTCATCTGTATAATAGTACAAAATACGCACACCACCGCTTTTGCCTTGCGTTAATCCAAAACGTATTTTTCGTAATCCGCCTGTGCCTTGTATCAAGTCGCCTTTTGTGGGGTTGAGCATTAAGTCGTCTTGTATTTTGCCATATTCCTCATCGGTAAATAAGGTTGTAATGGCTTTTGTAAAAAAGCTAGTTTCAATAAAAGTTAACAAAATCATAAATCCCCCTAAAATTATATTTTATACGCTATTAACGTACAAATCAACCGCTATCTTGTATGCCACACAAAATTAAATGATAACAAACACATTAAAATGCTATAATAAAAATCAACTTTTCTAGCCAATCAAATAATTCAGCCAATGCTCACCAAAATTGCCAATGCTCGCTCGCACCTTGCCCAACGCATCGCCCAATTACCCTATTTTACAGTGCTTGGCGGTGTAGCGATACTGGCGTCGTTGTTTTGTATTACGGGGCTTTTGCCGAAGAATTTATACACAGGCTTGACAGTTTTTTTAACGCCATTGGTTGCCACCATGTGGTTACGCCTTAATCAGCGTGGCAATTCGGTTATTTTGGCAAGTTTAAGTTTGGTGGTTTGGTGTGGTGTGCTGATGTTTTTTGACTATGCCAAATCGGGGGAGTTAACGTGGCTGTTCCATGCAACAGAAATATTTTTTCGGCTCGTTGCGGTATTTGTGTGTTTTTTGGTGTGCTTCTTGGTGGTAGAATTTGCCAACAATGCCAATAACAAAACGGCAAAACCGTATTTTTTTATACCGATTGCGATATTATGTGCGGTGTTGTTGCAAGGCTTGTTATCTAGGGTTGTGATTTTTGGGTTAAGCGTGGCGGTGATTTTTTGGGCGGTGCGTTGGTTGATGACAGGACGAGATAGCCGAGCGATTAGATTAAACATTTTGGCAAGTTTGATTATCATTTTTGGCTTAAATTATTATATTGATCATATAAACAATCAAACCCAACAACAAGCCAACATCATCGCCAACAAAATTAGCCATTATCACAAACAGCATCAAAAATTTCCTGATGAAAGTTGGCTAAATTTACCAGCATCTAGCCAAATTCGCTATTATCCGCTTTATAAAAATCAAGATTGCGACCCTAGATTTAACAAAATACCCATGACGTTGCCACAATGTCAAACCGAAGCCAAAAATGCAAGATTATATTACCAAGCCTATCAAGACCCTTATTGTCAAGCAGATTTTGACTTTGCCAATCAAACATGGGGCAAGCAAGAATGTCATGATTGATGATTATTTCTGTAAAAATAGTTAAAAAATTTTAAAACAACATCTCCAACCGAACCAATCCGCCAAACTCATGGTCACGATTTTCCCGTTTGTCATCCAAATAATCAACATCAGTTTGCAAAAATAACCACTCACGCCAAATCGGTTGTCGCCATGAAACAATCGCCCCTGTGCGGTTCACTTCGGCTTGATTATCATTGACAAAGCCGTCCGCATACAGCCCATAGCTCAGCTTTCGTTGATTACTATAATAATGCGTTTGTAACAAAGACGTGTTCCAGTTTAAATCATCGTCATGATTTTCATGATACTCAATGTTAGTCGGTGTGCTAATATCACTGTTTTTATCCTGCCGATACTGCCATTCCCAGTAGCTAAAAAACTCATTTTTATCACGTTTGCTATAGCGATAAGTTTGTTCGGTAAAAAGTTTGCTATTATCGGTTAATTGCCAATCTTTACTTGCTTTTAAACGGGCAAATACATTGCCATGCAAACGAATACCCACGTCAAAATCGGTCTCAAACGGCAATTTATCACTAAAGTCCGACCAACGCACCGCCAACGATGAATTTTCCCGAGTCTCTTGTTTTAATGTCGAAAAACTGTCAAGATTGTTAATACCTGACTGGGTTTGGGGGGTTGGTAATGGTGAATACCTATTTTTACGACTTGAGCGGTCTTCTAGCCTGTCATCGCCGAATACCACGCTTAATTTTCGCTCAAGCGTTGGCAATTTTACCCTACCACGTAGGCGAATGTTACTGTGCGTGCCGTCCGTTTCGTTCCAATCCGTATCGACAATCACTCGCAGGCTTGCGGTTGCAGGCTCGTTTGGGTCGGTTTTGCCAAACCAATTATCCATTTTTTTCGCCGTTTTATCCAAACTTCCGCTAATATTGCCTTGTTGTTTTTCTACCCAGTCATCTTTTGGCTTATCATCAGGCAACAAAAAACCGTCCGCAAACGCATTTTGGCAAAACATTGCTGACGTTAACAAAAACCCACTTAAACCAATATGTTTAATCAGTTTTTTTATCATTATTTGTAACATGATTGCTATCGCTTATGTGATTGGTAGGATTAACATTTTGTTCGCTCGTTTGTTTGGCTTGTTGCGTCTGTTGTGTCATTGGTTTTTCCAAATCTACATACGGTGGCAAGGTTGGCGTGGCAAAATGGCTAAACCGACTCGGATAACGTGGGTAAAAATGCGGTCTGCCCCAGTACGGACGACCCCAACCAAACGGATACCAATCATCATACCAAAGCTGTTGCAACGTCTGTTCACGCTGATAAAAACTGTAGCCTTCATCATGCGATTTTAACAAATCCAAGGTTTTTTCAGGTGGACAAACATTGTTAAAGGCAAAGCCTTCTCGCCCAAGCTGATACGCTCGCAGTGGCGTACAGTATTGTGCCAAACCTTGCTCACGCCCTTGTTGCCAAGCGGTTAAATTAGCCGTTAAATCGGCGGTAACGTTTTGATGTTGTGGGTCGGCTGTGGTGCGACAGGCTTGACGATGTTTATCAAAAAAATCCGCCGAACGCCCAAGTAAACCATCTTGATAACCCAACTGTTGCCAACTCACCGTTTGGCATTGTTTGGGTGTTAAGGTTGGTTTTGGCGTGGTAGCACAGCCTGTTAATAGCAAACTTGACACCGCCCCAAACATCACCCCAAACCTTGCCACACAACAAAACAAAGATTGATTTTTCATAAAAATCCTCCTATTATAACAATTAGCGTTGACAAGTCAGTTATTATAAGGCAAAGCTTGCCTTTTTTGTACTAATCTTACGATTAGTTTGTTAACATAATAACTTTATTAATATAAAATGGATAAACAGGAACGACCATGTATAAAATTTTAATTGCCAATCAAAAGGGTGGTTGTGGCAAAACCACCGTTGCTACCACACTTGCAGTAGCAATTGCCAATCATGTGATAAAACGGGGACATCAGGTATTTTTGGCAGATACGGACGGACAAAAGTCTAGCCTGCGTTGGCTAAAAATCCGCCCAAAAACTGCCATGCCGATTGTCGGTTTGGACTGGCGAGATGAGCGAGATATTGGCAATCTGCCGAGCAACGCCGACCCGCACGACTGGCTGATTATTGACGGTCAAGGAGCGATGAGTCCCGAAAAACTGTCGCAATTAGTCGCCGAATGTCAGCTGATTATTGTGCCGACTTTGCCGTCATTTTTTGATGTGGACAGCACCAAACGCTTTTTAGAACAGCTTGATGAAATGAAACGGGTCAAAAAAGGCAAAGTGGGCATTCATCTATTAGCTAATCGGGTGCGTAGTCAACTGCTGACAGACGGACAACCGAGCGAAAAAGCCGAACGATTTTTTGCTAAAATTGGTGAACAGCCGATTGCATGGGTGAGTGAACGTAGTATTTATCAACTTTTATCTGAAAATGGCTTAACCGCTTTTGACAAAACCCAAAAACCTTACCGAGAAATGCAAGCCCAATGGCAAGCAGTGTTGGATAATTTGGCGTGGGATTTTACTAATTTGCCCAAAAAAGTCGCAAAAACACAAAATCAGAATTGGTATTGATAATCGCTACTTTTACTGTCGGTAAAATCCCAATAACGCTACACCCCAAAATACAAAAGCAACCCCCTTATTCCTAGTTCACGTTTAAGTGATATCATTCACGGTAAACGTGGGATTACGGCAGATACAGCATTACGCTTGTCAAAATATTTTGGTAACTCGGCTCAATTTTGGTTAAATAGGCAAAGCCAATATGACCTACAAGTCGCAGAACAAGCCAATAAAAAAATTGATGAAATCATGCCAATGTATGCTTTTGCTTAATCAGACGATTTAGTAAACCTTATCAATCATCACCGTTACGCCTTTTTCTTGTAGGGAGACAGGGTTACTTTGCAAATCGCCTTTTTGCACGGTGGCATCGCCTGATGTGCTAATCCGTGCCGTTACTGCCAACGCTTTTTTGGCTTGTATCGCTTGGCTCAAGCGTTCGGTCGGCATGATACTGTCGTTATCGCTCATGCTGATATTTAAGCCGTCTTTGGTTAAGCTATCTGCCGAGAGTTTTTTTACCGCCACAGGCATTCCACCTGCTACCGCACGAATACTGACAAACAAGGTATCGCCTTTTTTTACACGTCCCAAAATCTCTGGGTTAATATTTACTTTAATATCAATCGCTTGTTTGCTTTGGGCTTCTTTTTCGTTGATATTTTGTTCCAGTTCATTCAAGCTTTGAATGGCTTGGCTGTGGTCGCCTGAGCGTGCGGAAATGTCGGTTTTGAGTAAATGCACCCATTGACGCGCTTCGGCATAATTACCATCTCGCATGTCGCCCATTGCCATCAGCATTTGAGCCCCTTGGTGTTTCGGGTTTTGCTTTAGCAGATTAGTCAATATTTGTCGGCTTTGGGCATTTAATACACCGCCTTGACTAAAAAAGCTGGTTTGAGCGTAGGCAATCGCAATTTGTTCATCATTAGGCTGTAAACGATACGCCCTAGCAAGGCTTTCTACTGCTTGTTCAGGGGCTTCAAACATGGTATAAACTTGCGACATCCGAAACCACCGCATTGGGTCAGTAGCATGGTGATGCACATTGGTTTGTAGTGTATTGACAAAACCCAACAAATCTTTACTCACCGACTCAGGTGGGGTCTGGATTTTTCCTGTTAACAAATCATCTGCCACTTGCCCCATGCTTTCTTCGGCTTGCCAAAGTTTAAAAGTTTCAGAGCGGTCAGCAATCAGATAATATGCCATCGCCACCAAACACGGTATCCAAATCATAAAAATCAGTCGGCTTTTGCCATTTGGGATAAAACGGTGACTGTTTAACCTCTCATCAATGTCTAACAACTGACGTTCCAATACCAATTTTTGGCTATCGTACGTAGTCTTGTCAATTTGTTGTTGCAAAAAATCGTCTTCTAACTCTGCCAAACGTTGTTTAAACACGTCAATATTCAAGGTCAGCAGTTGATTATCTCGTTCAGGTTTTGCCAAATTTGTGGATAGATTGCCAAACCACGGAAATAGTACAATCACTGCCAACACCAACGCCATGGCAATCGCAAGGGCAATAAAAATCACAGAAGTTGGCATATTAATTATCCTTTTTTTGGCTAACTGGAGGTTGGCTATTTTGAGCGTTTAACAGGCTGTCTAAACGTTGCTGTTCGGCATTGGACAATGGCTCAAGCGGTTGCAATAGGTCGATCGTGGTACGTTTTTGGGCATTGCGTTGACGCACAAACCACACAAATAACGCAATCACCAATAACAACGGCGGAAAAAACCACAAAATCCACGTGGACGGTCGCATCGGCGGTTTATAGCTGATAAAGTCACCATAACGCTCAAACATATAATCCCGAATTTCTTTATCAGTACGCCCATCCATGACCATTTCGTAAGTTTTTTGTTTTAAATCTTGGGCAATCGGTGCATCCGAACCTGCCAAATTTTGGTTTTGACATTTTGGGCAACGAAACTCTTCAATCAACGCTCGATATTGGGCTTCTTGGCGTGGGTTATCAAAATGATACACATCAATGGAAGCCACCGCCGTTTGTAACAAACCTACGAACAGTACCACCACGCTAAATTTTTTCAAGTTTTGTTTTAAACTAAATTGATTTTGGCTTAAGTTTATCATTGACACGCCCCTTTTACTCCCGTTTCATCGGCATTGTTGCGTAACGTGGTAATACACGGTAACACTTGTTCGTTAAAACGTTGCTCATTAATTTCGCCAATAATATGCTGTCGCACCACGCCTTTACTATCCACCACAAAACTCTCAGGCGCCCCTGTTAAGCCTAATTCAATGCCATAAGCACCGCTATCTTGCACGTTTAGCACAAAAGGGTCTTTATTTTCGTTGAGATAATGTAACGCATCGGTAGTTTCATCTTTATAATTGACACCGACAATCGGCACACCTTGACTTGCCATTTGCAATAAAAATGGGTGTTCAATTCGGCAAGTGATACACCACGAACCCCAAACATTAAGAATATACGGACTTTTTGGCAAGTCGTCTTTTGTCAAAAGTTTGTCAGATTGTTGTAACATTGGCAAGCTAAAATTGGGTAATGGTTTGTTTAACATGGTGCTGGTTACCACGGTGGTGTCTTTGCCAAGTCGTGTATAAAACAACACAATCACCACCAAAAACGCCAACAACGGTAGAATAAACCAAATTTGTTGTTTTTTCATCGCCATAGTGCCCCTTAGTTTGCTTTATTGGTCAAATTTTGTTGTGTTAGGGTTTGTCGTCCAACTTTGCGATAACGTTTGTCAAACATCGCCATCAACGCCCCAAGCACCATCACGCCAGAACCCCACCACACCCAACGTACCGCAGGTTTAACATAGATGCGTACCGCCCATTTTTTGGTGGTAAATTCGGTGTCATTGCCTTCAATAATCGGCTCGCCCAATGCCATATACACATCTCGCAAAGGGTTGTAATGAATGGACGCTTCGGTCATCGGCATTTGGCTAATAATGTAGTGGCGTTTTTCAGGATATAAGGTAGTAATGGCGTTGCCATTTTTGCTCACATTTACCACCGCCTGAGTTGCATCAAAGTTTGAACCACGCACCGTTTTAAAATTCACCAAGGTAAAGTCATGGCCTTGCACTTGCACGGTTTCGCCTTCGCTCATGGCAAGATCTTTTTCAATACTGGTTGTGGTGGTAATACCAATCGCCATCGCCACCAATAAAATCCCCAAATGAGCAACGTGCATTCCCCAATAGCTGATATTTAAGCGTTTTAAACCTTGGATAAACGTTTTTGCATGGCGAGTTTTGTCTTTGATATCAATGCCCATCCATGCGATTACCCATAGCACTAAAGTCAAGGTAACCGCAATATTGACCGCCACATTATCAGCGATAATATAACTTAAGCCTGCTCCCAACGCACCGCACACCGCCAATACCATCGCACTTAAACCCAAAAATGGACGGTTGTCCTTCTTCCAACGGCTCATCGGACCCCATGCCAAAAATAATAATAATAACCACGTTAACGGCACAAATAACGCATTAAAATACGGTGGACCAACCGACACTTGACCAAGTTTAAACGCATCGGCAATCATCGGGTATAACGTACCGATCACCACCATAGTGGTCGCTACCAAAATAATAATATTGTTAATCACCAGTAACGTTTCACGAGATTTTAACCGATAATGGCTTTCTACCGTCAATCGCCAACCACGCCACGCAAACATGGCTAAACCACCGCCAATCACCACGCCCAAAATCACCAAAATGAACAAACCACGCGTTGGGTCAGCAGCAAATGAATGCACAGACGTAATCACCCCAGAACGCACCAAAAACGTCCCGAGCAGACTTAACCCAAAGGTAAAAATGGCAAGCATAATCGTCCACGCTTTAAACACGCCACGCTTTTCGGTAACGATTAACGAATGAAGCAACGCCGCCCCGCCAAGCCACGGCATCAAAGACGCATTTTCCACAGGGTCCCAAAACCACCAACCGCCCCAACCAAGCTCGTTATACGCCCACCAAGAGCCTGACGCAATTCCAATCGTCAAACACAGCCACGACATCAACGTCCACGGACGACTCCAGCGTGTCCACACCGCATCTAACCTGCCTGCCCACAAACCTGCCATCGCAAACGCAAACGGCACAACCGAGCCAACATAGCCCATATACAACATCGGTGGGTGAAAAATCAAACCTGGGTCTTGCAACAATGGATTTAAATCCTTACCATCCACAGGCACAGTCGGCAAACTGCGGTCAAAGGGCGACGATACAAAAATTACCATCGCCACCATCATCAACTGCACGCCCGCAATCACCACGAGTACCCTAGCACGCATCGCCAATGGCAAACTTTTACTAAATACCGCCACCGCCATGCCCCACGTCGCCAAAATCGTTACCCACAATAGCAACGAACCTTCATGACCGCCCCATGTCGCTGACAAACGATAATACCACGGCAACAGTGAATTAGACTGATTTGCCACATACGTCAAGGTAAAATCATTGGCATAAAACCCATACATCAACGCCAAAAATGACAGCGACATCGCCACGAACTGAGCCACCGCCAAACTGCCTGCCAACTTTTGCCACGCAGGCTGATGCTGTAACACCCCCACCGTTGGAAAAATCAGTTGCAACATCGCAATCACTAAGGCTGATACCAAAGCAACATAGCCTAACTCGGTGATTAACATTTATTTTTGCTCCCCAAATGATAGGTTGTTAAGAACCTATTTATAATTAATTACGCTTTAATATTTTTGTAAAACATTTAATTAAAATACCGCCAACAAATGCAACCAACCTGCCAAAAATCCTGTTGCCCCACCCAGTACAATCAAAGTCATCTCATCTTCACGGAACGCAGGACGCAATAAGTTTTGAAACTCATTGGGTGTTAATGCCAAAATCCGCTCTTTAAACATGCCAAAAATCTTATTGGCACGGCTTTCATTGAGTTCAGGATTGCTCATCGGTATCATGGTCGCTTCAATAGATTTATTCACAATCGTGTGTTTTAACTGCCCAAATTCCTTACGCCCTAGCCCATATTTGAGCGTGGTTTGGATAACTTGCGACTCCAAAATCGGATGAATATGTTCTTTTATCAAGCCACGCGTTTGTGCCGAACGACTGCCATACATCATCTCTTGCATGATATTTTTTAGCGTTACCAAATCTTTTACCACGATTTCGGCAAACACGTCCGACACTTCTTCTTGGCGTTTCATAAAACCACCTTGCCAATTAAACACACCCACGTGAGGTTTTTGCAAATGGATAAACGGAAATTGTTTATTGAAACTAAAAAATTTTGGAAAACGAATATAATGCGGTTCAATCGGATTAAACACCATCCAAATGGCAATCCAGTTGGTCAAAAAGCCCCAAATAGACGCAAAAAATGGCACTGTCCAATGCTGTGGCACAAACCAAAACACCACCATTTGCACAATGCCAAACAAAAATCCAATTAACGCACTGATATGCCAAATAAAATTAATTTCTTTTTGCCCAACTTTTAAAAACATTCGCACCATTAACGCACGGTCAGACTCCATTTTATTGACAATCATCTCACGCATATCCACCAAGTTTTCCACATTATAGGTCAGTTCAATCACCAACTGCTTCAACACATCAGGTAATTGCTCATGACCATAAGCATAAATTCGGCGTTTTACCGCATATGGCAGGCTATTCCACAAACTCGCTGAACGCTCATTCATGATTTCATCAATTAAATTTTCTAAATTACCATTCATCGCATGGCTAATATATTCCGCCACTTCTTCAGGGTGCATGGCTTGGAAAAACTCATCTAACGAACCGAGCTTGGATAAGGCTTGGTCAACAATCACCCCAGAGATTTTGCCTGCTTTTCTTGGTACAATACCTTGCCAACCGATACCACCACCGGGGAAATTTTTGATAGGAATTCCCCAAAATTTAATCGGATAAAACAGCATTTTTAACGCCATCCACACATGACCCCACGTTACCAGCGCCGTGACAAACGGAATGGTTAACATCGCAAAAAATTGGGGGTGATTGACAATCGTTTGCCAAAAAGAAGTGTGCATACAAAACCCATGAATTAGTCAACAAAACACGATTAATAAAGCGGATAATCAGCAAAATGTTACCCAAAGTTTTAGCAACCGCTTAAAAAGTGCTATCCTACCAAATTTACGCCAAAATTGAAATTTTTTTATCAAAAAAAATATGTTAAAATAAATCAAATTGCCATCTTAGTTAGTATTTTTGCATTTTAGCATTTTCCCACTGTTAATTGACTGTTTTGATTTAAAATTTATGAAATCCCCCATTGCCAACGATAGCCAAAAAGACAATTTAATTTTTAAACGCCGTGTGATTTTTGCGGTGTTTTTTGTATTTTTTGGGCTGTTGGCATTGGTCGCTCGTTACGCTTATTTACAAATTTATAGCCACGAAAAATACGCCACCCAGTCAGATAATAACCGCATTAAACTCATCTCTGCCCCACCGAGCCGTGGCTATATTTATGACCGCAACGGCAATCTGTTAGCGGACAATCACCCTGTTTTTACTGCTGTGGTTAGCCCTGATGAAATTGAAAACCCTGAAAAAACCTTAGAACTGTTAACCCCGATTTTTCAATTAACCCCTGAAGAAATTGATGAAGGCTTAAAAGCGTTAAAGAAAAGTAAAAATGAACCCGTCACCATTAAGATTGGCTTAACCGAGCAACAAGTTGCCCAATTTAGCGAACGCAAACCGTTTTTAAAAGGCGTGAGCGTACAAAGCAAACTTACTCGCAGTTATCCACACGCAGAACTGTTCGCCCACGTTATCGGCTATGTGGGACGAATTAACGACAAAGAAAGTGAGAAGCTGGACAAAAAATTGTACGCAGGGACGGATTTGATTGGCAAATTGGGCATTGAAAAACAGTACGAAACCTTGCTACTCGGCAAACCAGGTTACCAATCTATTGAAACCAATGCTTATGGTGATGTTATTCGCAAACTTGACACCAAACCACCTATTCCTGGTAATGATTTGTATTTAAGTTTGGATTATGGACTACAAAAAGTTGCTCATGAAGCGTTAGCGGGCAAACGTGCGGCGTTGGTAGCGATTGACCCAAACACAGGTGAAGTGTTGGCATTTGTCAGCAATCCAAGTTTTGACCCCAATCCGTTTATTTCGGGGATTAGTAGTAAAGATTACAACGCATTGCGAGAAGACCCCGATATGCCACTGTATAACCGTGCTTTACAAGGACAATATCCGCCCGCATCCACGATTAAGCCATTTGCAGGGCTTGGGCTGATTGATGCAGGGGTTATGACGTGGGAGAGCACGATTTTTGACCCAGGTTATTTTAGCATTCCGGGGGATAAACATAAATTCCGTGACTGGAAAAAATCAGGTCATGGCACGGTAAATTTGCACAAATCCATTACCCAATCGGTCGATACTTATTATTATAAAACATCGTATCAAATGGGGATTGACCGTTTACACGACTGGATGACACGCTTTAATTTTGGCAAAAAAACAGGGATTGATTTGCCAGGGGAAAAAACGGGTGTCTATCCGTCCACCGAATGGAAAATGAAAACTTACAAAAAACCGTGGCTACCAGGGGAAACCATTTCGGCAAGTATCGGACAGGGTTACTTTTTGGCAACACCGTTACAAGTCGCCAATGCTACCGCCATGCTCGCCGCCACAGGGCAACACATCACCCCCCATATTTTGCAAAAATCCACAGGGGCGGTTGATGTGCAAATTGCCAATAAACCTGACGGCAAAATCCCATTTAACGGCAAAGAGCAAGACTGGATACGAATGCAAAACGCCATGGAAGATACCGTGAAAAGTGGTACGGCAAAAAAAGTCTATACGTCACAATACCGTCTGGCGGGCAAAACAGGTACCGCACAAGTCAAATCTATCGCTCAAGGTAAACGCTACAACGAAGCGGCATTAAGCGAACGGCATCGTGACCACGGGTGGTTTATCGCCTTTGCCCCTGCAGACAACCCACAAATTGCGGTGGCGTTGATTGTGGAAAACGGTCGTGGCGGTAGTATTGTCGCCCCACTCGCTCGTAAAGTGATTGATTATTGGATTTTACAGCGGGATAAAAATCCGATTTTACCGCCAACCTCTGAAGAACTGGAAAAAATGTATATTGAAAAACAAAAAGCCAAATTAGAAGCCGAAAAATTGGCGGAGCAACAAAAATTACAAGCAAAACCCCCATCACAACCTGTTGCAAGCGTTGCCAGTACCAATACCATGACAAATAAACCTAATCGTTAAACTTTATGAAAAAAAAACAAAAAACAAGCTCGCAAAAACCAAATACAGAAAAATTGAGCCAAGTCCGCATCATCGCAGGCGAATACCGCAGACGTAACATCAGCTTTATTGACGCTGACGGACTTCGCCCCACCCCTGACCGTGTGCGTGAAACCGTGTTTAACTGGCTCGCAGACGAGCTTGTCAACGCTCGTGTATTGGACTGCTGTGCAGGCAGTGGCGTGTTTGGTTTTGAAAGTTTATCACGTGGAGCATCGCTCGTTGAAATGATTGAGCCGAACCGCAATCAATTTTGGCAACTACACAACAGCCGTCAAACCCTACAAATTGACCCCAAAAAACTCAACATTCACCAAGCCAACGCCGAAACGGTGCTACCAAGCTTTGGAAAAACAGGGTTTGACGTGGTATTTCTTGACCCACCCTATGCGTTAAATCTTTGGCAAACCTTGTTAAAATTATTAATTGACAACCAACTAATTAACAATAATAGCTTAATTTATATTGAAGCCAATCAACCGCATGATGAAATTTTAGGTGCATATTATCCAAAATTAGTGGCAATCAAATATAAAAAAATGGGTCAAATTTTTGCAGGGATTTACCAGACTATTTAAACAATGTAATCACCTGCATTCATAATTTCACTCAATTAAACTGACATATTGTACCAAAAACTATTTAACAAGCGGTATCAATGCCTGATAACCTTGACTTGCCATTTTATCCAATGGCACGAATGATAAGGCATCACCATTGATGCAATAGCGTAGCCCACCACGCTCCTTTGGTCCATCAGTAAATACATGACCTAAATGCGAATTTGCCACCCGAGAGCGTACTTCAGTACGGTGCATATTGTAGCTGTTGTCATCGTGGGTGGTAATCACGGCATCATTAATCGGTTTGACAAAACTTGGCCAACCGCAACCAGAATCATATTTATCATTGGATAAAAACAAGGGTTCACCGCTGACAATATCCACATAAATGCCTTTGTCAAACAGATGGTCATACGCATGGCTGAAAGCTCTTTCGGTACCTGCTTCTTGGGTGATATGGCGTTGTTTTTGGTTTAGATGAGACAGGTTTTTATCATAATTGGCATAACGCTTGGGATTTAGTGCTTCGTCAATGGTGTTAGCAGGTGCAAGTTTAACGATTTTATCATCGGCAAGACTGATGTCAATATGGCAGTAGCCATTGGGATTTTTGGTTAAGTAATCTTGATGATAACTTTCCGCTTCACTAAAATTATTCAGTGGTAAATTTTCAACTTGTAAAGGTGCTTTAAAGTTTTTTTGCAAATCATTTAACGCTTTGGCAATGATTGGTTTGTCATTTGGGTTGGTATAGTAGATGCCTGTACGGTATTGTATGCCTTTGTCATTGCCTTGTTTGTTAAGGCTCGTTGGGTCAATGACCCGAAAATAATACTGTAAAATCGTATCTAAATCCACTTTATCTCTATCAAAAGTTACCTTTACCGTCTCAGCATGACCTGAGCCAGCAATTACCTGCTGATAGGTGGGATTGTTAGTTTTTCCATTGGCGTAGCCTGAAACGGCATCTACCACGCCATCAACACGTTCAAAGTAGGCTTCTAGCCCCCAAAAACAGCCGCCTGCCAAATAAATAGTTTGGGTGTTAATCGGTTTACCATTGGCTTGATAATAAATACCGTTTTTTTCACTGGATTTTTCTTTGTGAATATTTATTGGGTTGGTTTTTGTATTAACCGCTTTTAATTGGCTCAGCTCATCTGGGTGGCTCGCCAAATAATGGGCTTGTTCACTGGTTAAATTACCCTTGTTTAAATATAGCAACTCTCCCTTACTGTCTAATACTGCCCAACTTGGATATACTTGTATGCCCAATCTGCGAATAAATGTGCCACTAGGGTCAATGAGTACAGGCAGTTTAGGATAATCTTTTTGCACAACGCTATACCAATGTTTAAAATCATTGACCGACTTTTCGTTGAGTTGTGTTGGGCTGGCAATGGTTACGATGTTAAAATGCTCAAAAGCAGAATCATTCGCCCATTCGTGTGTTTCTTGCAGGGTGGATAAGCACAAAGGACACCAACTTGCCCAAAATTTGACCAAAGTAGGCTTATTGGGGTCAATGACTGCCTTACCCGTTGAGCCAAGCTTGGCTGTTATCTGTTCTAAGTTGTTAAGTTGTTTCAAGGTATCGTTAGGTAACATCGTTTGTTTATCGCTAACCGAGTTTTGATTGGAAATAGGGTTGCCACAAGCCAATAAAGCCACCATACTAAGCACGGTGCTGATTCCCATAATACCAACATTTTTTAAAAATTTAAGTTTCACAATTTCACCTTTTGGGATATATCTACAATGGTAGAAATTTACTATGGTTTTTAGACCAATTAACTGCTTAACCCGCCATTAACTCATGATTTTAAAATAATATTTTTATTTTGTAAAGATGATTAATTGGGGGATTTTGTGGTCATTTTTAATTTGGATTGGTTTATTAAATTAAGGATATTATTAATCGTGAGTGAGTGCTGATTTATTACAAATAGGATAAAAAAAAAGAGTCTTTATTAAATTACACAATATACGATTCGACAATCTCTAATTTTCATTGCACAAAAGTACCCTCAAAATTTAAAAAACTTATTGAAATTGATAAGCTCACCGCACGCATGAAAAAACATGAAAAGTGCTTTTATTGAGTAATGCAAAGTTATTTTAACCAACCCACTTCTCTCGCGGTTAATTCATTAATCACCGTTTCGGATAAATCATTTGGCGTGTGGCTTTTATTTGGCGTAGTCGGAATATAACCGCCCATAAGTTCAGCATACTGTTGCGGATATTTTGGGCTTTTATTGGGTTCTGCCAAGCCAATCGGGTCTATTGGTTGCCCTGTTGTCAAGTCGTATTTATCCGTCGCGCCAAAAGTATGTAACAGCTCATGCACCATAACCACTTGGTTTGCACCGTGTTGTTTTTGACTAGCGAACAGATTTACCACGCCAATCCGCCCTTTTTCCAAGGCAGTGGAATGTTTTAACGAATTGTATTTATCAGGATTATAATAATTAAGATACAGCGTGGCAGTCGGGCTTTTGTCATCAGCGGATTCGTGTTGCCAAGCGTAATAGCGAAATTTTAAACTCCACAACATTACATCAATCACGCTCGGATTGGACGGAATGGCAGGCGGTTTTTCGGCAAAAGTCCGCCCATACTCAATATAAACTGACGTGGGTTGTTGATAATATTTGGCAATATTTTGTTGCAAATAATCTTGCGAAGGGCGAAAATCTTGGCTGGTTAACTGGTCAATATAGGCTTGGGTTTTTGGGTCGTTGTCGGCATTGACAGGATGTAACAGCACCCGAATGGTTTTGTCCCAATCTTGATTTTGGTCAAACCACGCATTTACCGCCACCACCAACAAAATCAGTAACAAAATTAAAATACGTAAATTTTTCCAAAATGGATAAGGTTTTTCTACCATATTTGCCGATTTAGCCACGCAAACACCACAAAAATGGCGAATGTGTGCCACATAAAGACTGAGCAACGCCGATATTTTGGCTTAACCACTGCGGATTTTTAAACAAGCTAAATACTGCCACAAATAACAAGCCAAACAAGCACATAATCACCAGTACCCACATTAAACTGTGCATGGTAATCGTTGGTTTATAGCGGAAGTCTTCCGTTATGCCTAGGTTGTTTGCCTTGTCATGCGGAGGTATCGTTGGTTGGTTCATCACTGGCTTACCTTAGCGTTTCACTTAAAAGGTACAAATAATAGGAAAAATTACAAAAGTTATTTTTGTTTTTACAGTATAGCAGTTGAATGTTACATAATTATAACAATAATAAAAATATTTTCAAGACCATTTATCAGCTAAATTAAACGCTGATCCAATTTTAGTTACGTGAACTAAACCAAAATCCCCCTTTTGTTCTTTTATTGCTAAATTTATCAAAAATTTGTTAAAAGTTTGTCAATTTTTGGATTGTAATTTATCGCTAATCCTTTTAGAATAGCTGTTTTTAATCAAGATTTTAGCGATGATACCAACCACACCCAAAAAAAACCGAACCCCACGCACCCAAAAAAAACGCCAAACCCGCCAAGGCTTTTTCCAAGCAGTGTTGGACTTATCGTTTGCAGGTCATGCGTTTTCTTCGTTATCATTACGCCATGTTTCTCGTCAAGTTGGGGTTGTGCCAACCGCCTTTTATCGGCATTTTAGCGACATGGACGAACTCGGTGCAAGCCTTGTCAATGAAGAGCTTGGTTCGGCATTATTGGCATTGCGTGAACATTTGCAACTGGGCAAAACTCGCACCCACGACAATCAAATTAGCACAAGTGTCAAATTATTTTTTGAAAGTGTGGATAAATCGCCGTTATATTGGCATTTTATCGTGTCCGAGCGTTATGGTGGTAACCCTGTGGTACAGCAAGCATTGGAACAACAAATTCGCATATTTGTGGAAAGTTTAAGTGATGATTTGGGTGTGCAACCTGCCTTTAAAAATTTATCACAAGAAATTCGTTTGTTAATCGCTGATATGGGTGTGAATTTATTTTTTTCGTGGGTTTACAATTGGCTAAAATTTGGCAACGAGCAAACCGCTGAAAAATCAGCATATTTACAACGTGCTACCGAACAAGCCAAGGTATTGTTTTATGGTGTGAGTAACTGGAAAGAAAATCGCTAATGCTTAATTGTAATGGTTTTGTTAAAAATCATAAAAAGGCTTGAAATTTTAACCAAAAACTTTATATAATGATTACCTATTTGGGGATGTTCTGGCTTCGACGCTGGTAATGAAACTCAATGATGCATGTCAAGAGCGTATGTCTCTTGTAAATAAACGTACATTTTAAACTAGTCGCAAACGACGAAACTTACGCACTAGCAGCCTAAGGGCTACTTGGGACGGCACAGATTGCCTTTGGTCTGGTTGCTCTCCCCGATGCGAACGCACAAAGGATAGTTTTGGCTTTTGTCTCGTAAGTCAGAGCGAAATTTTAGAGGCTCGCCGTTGGCATCCTGACTGTCGGTTCGCCAAAGGTTAAAGCCATAGACAGACTCTAAGCATGTAGAGTCATGGGCGTAGTGCTAGCGGACGCGGGTTCAACTCCCGCCATCTCCACCATGTTTAATTATCATCATTCATCACTATTTATCATTAACTATCAAAAAACCCCTTACAAGCCTTGATTTGTAAGGGGTTTTTCTTTGTCTTACTTGTCGTTAATTTTCATTATCTATCATCAATTATCATTGACTATCAACTGCTATCAAGATAAAATTACACACACAGCACACACCGAAACACACACAGAATTTAAAAAATGCCACTTACAGATCGCCAATCATCAGGTAGATGCCAGTCAATCTATCATCATCTATTGTGCTTATTTGTACACTATAACGAACAAATGTGTTAGTGATGGCGATATTGTGCCATCTCTGATGAAGTACTGCATTCCCATTTCTGAAATGGTAGCCAAGCATTATCATAGTGCCAGCGTTAGCTTTCGCATCAAATGACAAGACATAAGCTGTATTTTTATCAAGATTGACGTGTTGTACCACGCCATCGCTCTGTGTTATCAGCGACAAGTCTAAGTGTTTGATTATTCACACTTCGTACGACATTGCTACCGCCCCAATTTTCCCAGTTTTGTAAATTTTGGGAAAAACTACTGTTTTTTAAATAGTTACGACCGCCCACCACTAAATTATCAAACTTCGCCCCCAACCGTTCAATACTGGTAGCCTGTCCGCTTTGGGTCTGTTTAATGGCGGTAATCTCGCTGTTGGCGGTGTCGCTTGCCGTCTTTAACTGGCTGTATTTTTGGGTCAAATCCCCAGTGGTAACCGCCAAATCTCGTACTTGCGAAGTATGACCGTTCACCGTATTTGTCAAATTAGCAATTTCCTGCGTTTTGGTATTGTTGGCATTTTGCAAGGCGATAATATCACGGATTGCGGTGTTAATACGGTTACGCTCTGCTCCAATGTTATTAACCGCCGTTTGCAACGTATTTTGAGCCGTGTTTAATTCACTTTGTAGCGTTGGGATTTTGCCAATCGGCGTTGCCAAATCTTGATGTAGTTGCGATTGGGTAATTTGACCGTTTAACAAATCAAGCACTTTATCCGCACGGCTGTCGGTTACGCCTTTTACCCAATCTGTCCAGTCACTTGTATTACCCAGTTTATCCACAATCCGCCCACGGTAAAACTGGGTTAGATTGCCTTGTAAACCGTTGATTGTATGGCTATTGGTCGGATAGCTAAACGTGCCTAAACTGGCAATATTGCTACGTCCGTCTGGGCTAACCTGAATTTCGGTAAAATTGGTGTCATCACTACCTTTGGCAAATATCCAATCCATTTGCATACCAAACAAAATACCCTTAACCACAAATTTAGCAAGGCGTGGCGGTTTGCCAGTTTTGCCGTGAATGGTGGTAAGTTCGCTTGTGGTTGGTAAACTTTCGTTATCAAAACTATCAACGGCTTGTACTTGGGCTAAATATTGCCCTTGATACACGCCGTCAATATCCACCGATTGACCGCTTATTTTTGGCAAGGTTTGCCAGTTGCCGTCATCTTTTCGCCATTTAACGATATAGGCAGTTGCCCCTTGTACTTGCTCCCAGTTAATTGTTAAGGTGGTTACGACTTGCCCTTGTACGGTACGATTGGAGCTTGTCAAAGTTACGCTATTGGGGGCGGTGATTGGCGTGGCTTTTAACACGCTGTAAGGCTGTGGCGTGATGTGTACGCCATTGTCCACCGCATCAAATTTTTGTGGTTCGTACTGCAGGGCGTGAATGCTAAACGTGGCATCATCATGTTGTTCAATGGTTAAAACACGAAATTGCATTAACTTTAAATCGTCCGCCACAATCGCCCAAATACTTTCATTTGCCACGTTTAACGCTTGATTAACGGTTACAATTTTATCATTTATGGCGGTAATTTTTGTCGATAAAACACCGTCTGCCGTGGCGATTGTCAGAATATCGCCCACTTTCCCTGCCACACGGTCAAGGGTGATTTGTTTGCCGTTTACACTGACAATCCGACCGCTGATTGCACGCCCTGCAAACACATTATCGGCAATATTAATGACTTGCCCAACTTGTGGAATAAAGCCTTGAAGCCCTGTTTTAAAGGTGACGGAGCGTGTTTCTAATTGCTCACTTTTTAACGCCCACAATCCTGCACGCATGGCTTGCCCACGACTGGTACAACCAAAGGCATTCATATCAAGCATACGCAAGCCTTGCGTGGCAATGCCTTCTTCATCTTGCACGGCTTCATATTCGGTTTTAAAATCATTGTCTGGGTTATCCCATGCCACTTTAACGGCGGTGTGTCTATCCCTTGCCCGTGTGCCTGTGTAACTAAACTCGCCACCGACCACATTGCCAGGTGAAAAGGTATAAACTGGGTCTTTGCGTGTGTCGCTATCCACCACAATGTTTTGACCGTCCCAAAAGCTCATTCCACGAAACACAGAAGCCAAGTTTTGCAACACTTTGTACGCATCATCGGCTTGTTGGATATACACATTCACGGTAAAACGTGGCTCTTTGCCACCTTTGCCGTCATCTACCAGTTCATCACAATATTGTCCGATTTGGTATAATCGCCATTTGTCCACCATGCCATTTAAGCGTTCGCCCAAACCATAGCGTTTATGGGTACAAAGGTCATAAAACACCCATGCAGGATTATTAGAATACGCCATTTTAAACGTACCGTCCCACAGTCCTGTGTATTGGCGAGTATCAGGGTTGTAATTGGTGGGTACTTGAATGATTTTGCCTTTTAAACGCACCGCCAATTTTGCGATATTGTTAAACGTTTTGGCATCATAAGATAAGCCCAAAAGAGCGGTACAAGGATAGGCTAATTTGGCATCGATGATTTCAGTGAGTGCGTCCACTGTCATGCTATCAGCGACCAAATCGCTATCACGGTTTGGCGTGATACGGCGAATGCGAATTGTCCAACCCTTTTTAGCAGGGGGTAAATCAATGCGATGCGATTTTTTAAAGCCAGAGCTTGCCTTGCCACGAATAGTTTGGCGTAACACTTCCACAAATGCCCCTATGTCGGTTTGCAAATCAATGGCGTATTCAATCGCATAACCCACAATATCGCCGTTGTCTTTTTGTTCTCGCAAGGCGTTAAGATTTAGCCGTACACGCACCGCTGAGAGTTCTTTGTTGTTAATCGCCTTTGTGTATGGGCGGTCGTGGCGAAGTTCTACGCCAATG
>NZ_KB903772.1 GCF_000379845.1 Moraxella boevrei DSM 14165
GCTGAACGGCTGAACGGCTGAACGGCTGAACGGCTGAACGGCTGAACGGCTGAACGGCTGAACGGCTGAACGGCTGAACGGCTGAACGGCTGAACATTATAAGGATGGTAAATTGATTTGCAATCATTTTATGTGTATTTTATAAAAAAATTTGAGCAAGGTTATTTAGCAACTATTTTAGCATAAAATTTACGGCTTGCCGATAAAAAAACACCCCCAATCGGGAGTGTTTTTTAGAACAAACTAACGGTAACGCAATTAGCAGTTGTAGCCTAGGTCATAACGGTCGGCGTTCATTACTTTTGTCCACGCTTTGACAAAGTCACGAGCAAACTTCTCACGGCTGTCGTCTTGGGCATATAGCTCGGCATAGGCACGCAAGATTGAGTTTGAACCGAATACCAAGTCCACACGAGTGGCGGTAAATTTGGTTTCGCCAGATTTACGCTCATTGATGTTGTAGCTGTTGCGACCTGTTGGCTCCCAAGTGTAGTTCATATCCACAAGGTTACGGAAAAAGTCGTTACTTAGCACGCCCACTTTGTCGGTAAACACGCCGTGCTTGTTGCCTTCAAAGTTAGCACCCAATACACGCAAACCACCCACAAGCACGGTCATTTCCACCGCTGTCAAGCCCAAAAGCTGTGCACGGTCAAGCAAAAGCTCTTCTGGTTGTGGGGCATAGTGGGCTTCTTGGAAGTTTCTAAAACCGTCGTGAACTGGCTTTAAGTACTCAAAGCTCTCGGCATCGGTCATCTCTTGTACTGCATCGCCACGCCCTGCATCAAATGGCACTGCTACATCAAGCCCTGCGTCTTTAATCGCTTTTTCAACGGCTACTGTGCCTGCCAATACAATCAAATCCGCCATTGAGACTTCTTTACCAGCGTTGTCATCAGCAAAGGTTTTTTGAATGCCTTCAAGTATGCCTAGCACTTTTTGTAGACGCTCTGGCTCGTTGCCCACCCAGTCTTTTTGGGGTGCTAGGCGAATTCTTGCACCGTTGGCACCACCACGATAGTCCGACCCACGGAAAGTGCGAGCGCTGTCCCAAGCGGTTGCCACAAGCTCGCCAATGCTCAAATCAGATGCCAAGATTTTTTCTTTTAAAGAGTTAATCTCATCAGCGGTTGGCACATATTTGGGGGCAGGGATTGGGTCTTGCCAAATCAAATCCTCAGATGGCACAAGTGGTCCTTGATAGCGAGATTTTGGTCCCATATCACGGTGGGTTAGTTTGAACCACGCACGTGCAAAGGCATCGTCAAACGCCGCTTGGTCGTTCAAGAATTTTTCAGAAATCGCACGGTATTCTGGGTCTTTGATAAGTGCCATATCGCCGTCATTCATTGTGATTTTGCATTTGATAGACGGGTCGTTTTGGTCAGCTGGCATATCCTCGATGTCCATTTCAGACGGTTCCCATTGATGAGCCCCTGCTGGCGATTTGACATTGACAAATTTGTCTTCGTATTTGAACAACAATTTAAAAAACTCATTGTCCCAACGGTCAGGGTTGGTTGTCCACGCCCCTTCAATGCCTGAGGTGATTTTGGCAACATCTTTGGCATCGGTTTTCCAACCCAAGCCTTGATCGGCAATGTCCGCACCCTCAGGCTCTGCACCGACTTTACTGGCGTCTGCGTTACCGTGGTGCTTACCGATGGTGTGTCCACCTGCCACAAGGGCAACGGTTTCTTCTACGGTTACGCCCATACGCTTAAAGGTGATTTTCATATCACGCGCGGTGGCGATTGGGTCAGGGTTGCCGTCCACGCCTTCTGGGTTGATGTAAATCAGACCCATCATTACCGCTGCCAGTGGGTTTTGCAAATCACGGTCGCCAGACCAACGGTTGCCCTCTGAGCCTGTTTTGGCAAGCCATTCTTTTTCGCTGCCCCAGTAGGTGTCTTTTTCTGGGTGCCAAATGTCTTTGCGACCAAAGGCAAAACCAAAAGTTTTAAGACCAGCCGCTTCATAGCCCATTGTGCCAGCCAATACAATCAAATCCGCCCACGAGATTTTGTTGCCATATTTTTGTTTGATAGGCTGTAATAGACGGCGTGCTTTGTCAAGGTTTGCGTTGTCTGGCCAAGAGTTTAGGGGAGCAAAGCGGATATTGCCTGTGTTGGCACCGCCTCTTCCGTCTGCTGCACGGTAGCTACCTGCTGAGTGCCACGCCAAACGACCCATCAAACCGCCATAGTAGCCGTGGTCAGCAGGCCACCAGTCTTGGCTGTTACGCAAAACTTCTTCTAAGTCTTTTTTTAGCGCATCCACATCCAATTTTTTGAGTTCTTGTGCGTAATCAAAATCTTCGCCCAGTGGGTTTACTTTTTTGTCGTGTTGGTGCAAAATGTCAAGGTTTAGGGCCTTTGGCCACCACGCCATTGGCTTTTCGCCGTCTTTGGTGTTGCTACCGTGGAATGGGCAACCGCCACCGTGCTGTGGGGCAAAGGGCTTTTGGCTGTCATTGAGTTCGTCTAGGACGATGTCTTGTTTCATGTTGATTTCCTTTTTTTGGATAAAAAAGTTAGCTAAAGTCGGTTGAGTTTAGATCCTTGCTGTATCAGCAAGCGTGACTAAGTGTTGAACTTAGTGCATGGCTTGATTATAAATTTTCTTTTTAGTTGAGTAAAATATAATAATTTTATGTTTTGGTTTAATTTTTTAAATTAAAAAAATCAAATAATTTAAATATTTTAATTAAAAAAATCAATCAATATACTTGATCTTGCTGTTTTAGCTTATCCAGTTGACGTCGTTGTTTTTTATTGGGCTTATGGTCGGGGCGGGCGAGATTTGCCAGCTTTTTTTGCTCATTAAAATACGCACGCTGGGCGATACTTTCGTCCGTTTCTGTGTACAGCGTACTGGCGACAGTCGCATTGCCACGCACTTCAGATAGGGCTAGGACTTTCACGGTTTTTTGGGTGTAATTTGTCACAGAACCTTGGCGAATAGTCAGCTCATCACCAACCGCAACCTCCTTGCTGACTTTAACACGATGTCCGCCAAAATGTACACGACCCGCTTCAATTGCTTGTTTGGCAAGGGTGCGAGTGCGGTAAAAGCGTGATGCCCATAGCCATTTATCAAGGCGGATTTTGGGTGGATTTTGGGTGGATTGCTCGGTTTTTGTTGGCATTTTAATTCCTTATTTTTTAGTATTTTACTGACAAATTTTGTCATATCTTAGCAAATCTTGACAAATTTTATGCAAGCATTTTGGTAAATTTTTTGTAGCTTTCTGTTATGTGGCTGTTTGTAATGAGAATGTTAACGACTGCTAAATAATTTTATTTTTTCCAAAGTAGTAAAAAAAATTATAAATGGTAAAATGTTTAGGACAAAAGGTAATTATGATAAAATATGTTACTAATTTGTATATTAGTTATATTTTTTTGCATTTTATCTTGTTTTTTAATATATATTTATCAATGTAAAGACATATGGTACATTTTTTGCGTACATGATTGGCATTTGGCAGTCTTAAGTTTTCAATAAATCCATTAACAGGGTGAAGGAGATTTTTTATGAACCACATCTACAAAATCGTCTTTAATAAAGCGACCAATACATTTACAGCCGTTGCAGAGTATGCTCGTGGACACGCAAATCTTCATCAGGCAGTGTGATAGGTCAAGTGGCACGCCCAAGATCAGGCATATTCAAGCTATCAACGCTCGTGATGAGCCTAATCATGGCACAAGGGGCATGGGCAGAAGTGATTACGGCAGGCAGCATTGACCACATCACTATTAGTGGTAGAGATATTGGTTTTTATGCTGAAGATAATCAAGACAGAGCGATATTAGGTAAGGCTAGTAAGGCAGAGAAGAATGGCACCGCTGTCGGTAATACTGCTGAGGCTTTAGGAGCAAAAAGTACTGCGGTGGGTAGCTTTGCTAAAACTGTTGTTATTGGTAATATTCAGCCCACAGAAGCTGTGGCACTGGGTTACAAAGCCACAGCCAGTTACAGCAATTCAACGGCCATCGCCAGTAATGCCCGAGCCAATGGTCAAGACTCTATCGCTATGGATAATGGGGCACAAACAGGAGTGTTTACAAGTCAGACTATTCGTGGTCAAGTATCTCTGACCCCTGCCGACCCTGCCACCGCTGCCATCGCCATCGGCGTAAGCAGCACAGCCAACACTATGGGCGACATCGCCATCGGTGGCTCTGCCAAGGCAATAGTTCGCTCAACCGCCACCGCAGAAGAGCTAGCGAAAGCCACCAGTGAAGAACAAAAAAAACGCCTTGTTACAGGCGAAAAATACGGTGCTGCCATGGCACAAGGCTTTGTAGCCACCGCAACTGGTCGTAACGCCATCGCTCTTGGTAATAACGCTCAGGCAGGCAATGCAGCCAACATCGGCGGAGTAAACGACACCATCGCCATCGGTGCCAATACCGTTGCAAATGCTAACCGTGCCACCGCCATCGGCTACCACGCCGATGCCACAGGTGCGACATCTGTTGCCTTGGGTTATGCCGCCAATGCAGGTAGCCAGAACATGGTCGCCATCGGTAATAGGGCAGGTGTGGGTGTGAATGCCAACACGCACGGTGTCGCCATCGGTTTTGAAGCAGGTACAGGCTCAACTACCACATCTAGCGGCACAGAAAATGTCGCCATCGGCAGACAGGCAGGTCGAGCTGTCAAAGGTAATACCAACTACGCCATGGGTGTAGGCACAGGTAATAATGTTACAGGGCATGATAACTTCTCATCACTCATCCTTGCAGGTAACCGTGTTACAGGCTCGGACAACATCGCCATCGGTAAAATGGCAGGTTCAGAAATCACCGCTAACACCACCGTCGCACTCGGTGCTTATGCCCGTGGTACGGCTAACAACGCCGTCGCCGTCGGTGGTAGTGCCGAAGCTTCAGGCGTGGGTGCCATCGCCATCGGTAGCACGGGTGAAAAACAAGACGATCGTATCCAGTCATTAGATGGAACTGGTAATGACAGAATATTCAGTAACAGTAAGCTATATGCCCAAGGTGCCGTTGCCAAAGGTAAAAACTCTGTCGCCATCGGTACAGACGCCAATGTCAATAGTGCCGACGCCACCAACGCCATCGCCATCGGTACGGGTGCGACCGCCACAGGTGTGAACAGCATCTCTATCGGTACCAAAAACCGTGTAACTGCGAACAACGCAGGTGCCATCGGTGATCCGTCTATCATCGCAGGTGCAGGTTCATACACCGTCGGTAACGATAACGCTGTGGGCAGTACTTCCACCAATGTCGGTGCATTCGGTAACAACAACCAAATTGGTGCAACCGCTACTTATCAAGATGTTAATGGCGTTAAAAAACTGCAGACCGCCAACGCTCTTGTAGTCACGCAAGCTGTCAATAACTCTCGTGCAATAGGTAACAATAACTACATCAGCACATCAGATACTTATGTACTAGGTAGTGGTATTGGTACACAAGCAGACGGCATTACGCCGATTGACAGCATAAACGCAACGGTCGCAAATTCTGTCTATCTAGGCAATGATAGCACCATCGCTAAAGGTGCAGCAGTCGGTACAAAAAATCTAGATAAAGAAGGTGTAGCAGGCACAACTACCACCGCAGGCGATACAGGCACAGTAATCGACGGCACAGTCAATGGCGTAACCTATGGTAACTTTGCAGGTGCAACGGCTAATGGTGCAGTATCTGTCGGCTCGGCAGGTCAAGAACGCTGTGTGATGAATGTGGCAGCAGGGGAAATCTCAGCCACTTCTACCGATGCGATTAACGGCTCACAGCTATATTTGGTTGCCAAAGGCACGCTAGAGCAAATGCCTGTGGTCTACACCAGTAAAGACGGTGGCAAACTCATCAAATCACCAAATGGCAACTTCTACCCAGCAGGCACGCCCCTTGATGCAAAAGGCGAACCAACCAATGGTGTAACTGCTGTCGCTCCTACTGATGTGATTGCAAGCTTGAATAACGGTGGCAACTCAACCACCACACCAATGACCTTGACAAACATTCAAGCTAACTTGGCTGATGTTAACGATGTTGATGACAAGCAACCCACCGCCAACAGTGTTGCCAATCTTGCTGAGAAGAAAAACAACGCCGCAACAGTCGGCGATGTAATAAATGCAGGTTGGAACATCCAAAACAATGGCACAGATGTAGATGCCATCACCCACGCCAATAATGTTAATTTCATTGATGGCAAAGGCACAAGTGTGTCTGTTACCTCTGATGGTTTGATAAGCGAAGTTCAAGTAGATATTGAAACCGATGGCACCAGTATCACAACAACCCCTGACCGAAAACTTACCGCCAACACAACAACGCTTGCTCCCACCAAAACAGGGGCTGTAACGCTCAATAATATCAATGACGCAGGCAAACTTGTCAATGCAGGTGACATTGCCAATGCCATCAACAGTGCAGGCTTTACCCTGACCACCTCTGCTAGCGATGGCGAAGTGGCAGGCACAAGCGATGAGCTTATCAGTGCAGGCAAAGCCGTGATTGTGGATGCGGGTAAAAACATCAAAATCAAACAAGATGGCACCAACATCAGCATTGCTACCGTTGATGCCCCAACCTTTACTGGCGGTATCACTTTAGGCGGTAATCCTACCAATAAAAACGAGCCAGCTGTCAATTTGGTCACCACCAACACCACAACTCCTGTGGGCGTGGCAAACGATGTGCCAGAAGTCCCTGCTATTAATACCCATGGTGCGACTTTCACCGGTCTTGCGCAAAACTTGGCACCGACTTATAGCACCACCACTTTTGAACGTCAGCCAGTTGAAGTGACCCAATCACAGCCAATTCCAACTGTGACAGCACTACAAATGAGTAATGCAGCAACGTTAGGCGATGTGTTAAATGCTGGCTTTAACTTGCAAAATAACAATACCGCCAAGGACTTTGTCAAAGCATTTGACACGCTAAACTTTGTTGATGGTCAAGGCACGACCGCCGTTGTTGAAACTGATACAGATGGTAAAGTCAGCAAAATCAAGTACGATATCAAAGCTGATGGCACCACCACGCAAATCACTTATGTGACCAAAGCCGGTGATGTTGTGACCAAAAATGAGGCTGGTGAGTATGTCAAAGCTGATGGCACCAAAGTAGACCCAAGCGATATCGCAGGTAGCCAAATCTCTACCGTTCAGCCAAAAGGTGATAACATCACAACTAATGTGGAAAATGGTCAATTTGTCGTGAACACCACACCATTAACCAATGCTGCTGAAGGCAAACCAAATGCAGGTTCGGTGGTTGTACCGCAAGGCGATGATGCCAAGAAATTGGCGACCGCAGGTGATATTGCCAATGCCATCAACAATTCTGGCTTTAATGTGACTTCAGGCAACACAGGTTCTGGCAAGCAGTCAGGCACTGAGAGCACTGAATTGGTTAAACCGTCTGAAACTGTGAAATTCATTGCAGGCGATAACCTTGACATTAAGCAAAATGGTCAAGAATTTACCTATTCATTAAACAATAACGTGGACTTGGGCAATGCAGGTAGTCTAAAAGTGGGCGATACCACTATCGCAGCGGGTGTGGTTAGCGGTCTAAACACCACTTTGCCTGTAAATACCACAGCAGGCACCACTCCAGTGGCTCCAGTGACTACTAACGCAGCAACGCTAGGCGATGTGTTAAATGCTGGCTTTAACTTGCAAAACAACAATGCACCACGTGATTTTGTCAAGCCATACGACACTTTGAACTTTATCAATGGTGCTGGCACAACGGCTGTTGTTGAAACTGACGGCAAAGGCGAAGTCAGCAAAATCAAGTACGACACCAATTACAGCAATTTGACTGTAAATGGGGTGGCAGCGGTAGATTCTGGCAAAAAAGATGCAAACGGTAATCCGATTTACAACTTTACCGTAGCAACTGGTGGCACCAACCCCGTGCCTACACCGACCACGCCGACCAACCCAGCCAATGTTACTGGCGACAATGTTAGTGTTGCTGTTGATAACAATGTGGTTAAAGCGGTTACTGGTGATGTAACCCAAGTAGGCACACCTGAAGACAATGCGGCTCCAGTATTTACCGCTGAAAAGCCAGATGCTTTAGTCACTGGTGACACTGTAGCCAAAACTGCAAATGCGTTGGTTGCCGAGGGCTTGAACTTTACAGGCAACAACGGCACGGTGAATTTACATCGGAATTTGGGTACGCAGTTAGTTGTGAAAGGTGGCAACGATGGTACAGAGGTTTCTGACAAAAACACTTATGTCGAGGCAACGCCTGACAATACTTTGGTGGTAAAATTTGTTGAAAAACCTAAATTTAAGCAAGTTACCGCAACTGAAGGCTTAAAAGTCGGTGCTGGCAATACTTTGGTAAACATGACTCCAGCGACAGCCACCATGCCAGTGAATGTTGCTGAAGGAAAAGCCCCAATTTCTGCTATCAACATGAACGGTTCGACTTTCAACGGTCTTGCACCAAACTTGCCGACCACCACCAGTGTAGGCGATGCACCGACCACCAATGTTGCACCACCAAGAAGCACACCTGAGCAATTAACCAACGCCGCCACCGTAGGCGATGTACTAAACGCAGGCTTTAACTTGCAAAATAACGATACAGCCAAGGACTTTGTCAAGCCATATGACACGGTAAACTTTGTCGATGGTAAAGGTACAACGGCTGTTGTTGACAGTAATGGCCTGGTAAGCAATGTCAAGTACGATGCGAACTACAACAATTTGACCGTTAATGGCAAAAAAGCTGTAGGTGGTACTGATGCAGACGGTAACACAATGTATACCATCAATATTCCTATGAATACCGCAGGTCAAAATGGTAATCCAGTTGAAGGTGATGATAAAACCATCAAAGTTGAAGGCGATGTAATCTCTGCGATTGTTTCTCCTTTGAAAAATGATGCGGCAGGCAAAGTAGAAACGCCAGCATTGCCAAATGCCTTAGTTAATGCCCAAACTGTCGCCAACGCCATCAACAACTCTGGCTTTAACCTAACCACATCGGCATCAGCAGGTACAGTTACTGGTACGACCAATGAGCTGATTAACCCAAGCGAAACGATTACCGTTGATGCAGGTAAAAATATTGCCATTAGCCAAACGGCTAATAAAATCAGCATTGCTACCAAAGATGATGCTGAGTTTAAAACTGTTAAAGTAGGCGATACCGTGAATATCAGCAAAAATGGTATTGACAATGGTGGCAAAAAAATTACCAACGTTGGCAAAGGCGAGACCCCAACTGACGTAGCGACCGTTGGACAACTAACCAAAGTAGAAGCAGGTAATAACGTCAATGTGACTAGCAAAACAGGTGCTAATGGGGAAACCATTTATACCGTCAGTGCAATTGGCGGTGGCACAGGCGGTCTTATCACGGTAAATGGTGATAAAACTATCAATGGTGAAACCAAAAACGAAGGTCAAGGCAATACTTTTGTCAATGGTCAAGGTACGAAAGTTAGTGTAACCAATGTGGGTGAAATCAAAGTTGATAGTCCAATGGCTTATATAGGTGGTAATAACACCGCAGGCGATACATCAACAGCGACAAATACCGTTAAAATGGTCGGCACGAATGATGCACAAGGTAATCTACAGTCTGTCCAAATCACCAACGTGGCAAGTGGTTTGCGTGATGTTCAACCAAACAATGCAAACTTAAGCACACTAGACCGTATTAATCTAGCATCAGGTGACACCCTGAATAATGCCGTGAATGTGAGTGATTTGCAAGGTGCGATTGGCGATATTAACAATAATATCAACCAGCTAGGTTATCGCCTAGGCGACATTGAAAATAACGCCAACGCAGGTATTTCAGCCGCCATGGCAACCGCCGCTTTACCACAAGCCTACCTACCAGGTAAATCTATGATTTCAGGCGGTATGGCAAGCTACAACGGTCAAGGTGCAGTTGCGGTTGGTATCTCAAAACTATCAGATAACGGTCGTTGGGTTATCAAAGTCAACGGTACAGCTGATAGCCAAGGCAACGCAGGTGGGGCAGTGGGTGCAGGTTTCCACTGGTAATTTGTGATAAAACTTGCAAAACGTAATGAATAAAAATTTATTGCGTTTTGCGATAAAGAATTTTTAAATAACTTTAACAAATTTAGGAAAAATGATGAAACAAATCAAACAGTTTGCTGTCTTAAGTCTTTCTGCGTTAGCGTTAGCAGGTTGTATGGGAACCAAACATTTAAGCCGAAATATCAGCGATGACGGACGTGTGCAACACGAAGACATCACATTCCCAGAACTGGATGATGCTTGGCAAAAAGACGGTCAATTTCCAAATAGCGAAAACCTTGCCAAAATCCGTGCAGGCGTTGGCAAAGACGAACTTTATCAGCTTATCGGTCGCCCACATTTTAGCGAAGCCCAACACGCGCGTGAGTGGGACTACATCATGAAATTTTACCATCCTGACGAAAGCGTGCAAATTTGTCAATATAAGGTAATTTTTGACAAAGATTACAAAGGTCAAGAATTCTACTGGAAACCTGCTGACTGTGTGAATTATGTTAAGCCATTGCAACCGGACAATCCAGTCCTACCAGCCGTCGTTGGAACGCCAATTATCAATGAAAAAATTAATCTGTCTGCCGATGCCTTGTTCTATTTTGACAAATTCAAAACCCAAGATATGCTACCAAAAGGTAAACCAGAGCTTGATGCGTTAGCACAAAAACTTGCCGAATACAGCAAAAAAGGTCGCTTACAAGTCATGGTAACAGGGTATACTGACCGTTTTGGCGATGATATGTATAACATGAATTTGTCGTTATTGCGGGCTCAAACCGTACGTAGTTACTTGGTTTTGCGTGGCGTGGATGCAGGATCAATCTGGGCGACAGGTGCAGGCGAAACCCAACCTGTCAAACAATGTGCGGACAATAGCAATAAAAAAGTAACGATTGACTGCTTACAACCAAACCGCCGTGTTGAAGTACAAGTATCGGTTTACTAATTTATTGGTTTAAATAAAATAAAAAGTGGCTAATCGATTTAGCCACTTTATTTGTTTTGTCAAAACTTGGTTAAACCAAGTGTTTAGGCAAAATTTTCCCCTGTAAATACACCGTCAAACAACACGCTTGACAAATAACGCTCGCCACCGTCAGGAAGTACCACGACAATGGTTTTCCCTTGATATTCTGGACGGATTGCTAAGTCATAAGTAGCTTTTAACGCCGCACCGCAAGAAATGCCGCACAAAATCCCTTCTTCGGTCATCGCACGTCTTGCCCATGCCAACGCATCATCGCTGGTGACGCCAATCACTTCATCTAGTAGCTCTAATGCCAAATTTTTTGGGATAAAATTCGCCCCAATGCCTTGGATTTTATGTGAGCCGGGGGTTAAATTTTCACCTTTTAACGCTTGGGCGATAATGGGTGACTCTGCAGGTTCAACGGCAACCACATGGATATTTTGCCCTTTGTCTTTAAAATATTTTGCCACGCCAGACACCGTACCGCCTGTACCCACACCTGCTACGAACGCATCAATCTTGCCACCTGTGGCGTTGTCAATCTCAGGAGCGGTGGTCTTGACGTGGGTGGCAGGGTTAGCAGGATTGTCAAATTGTTGCGGTAAAAAATAGTTGCTAGGGTCGCTATTGGCGATTTCTTGGGCTTTTTCTACCGCACCTTTCATGCCAAGAGCTGGCTCGGTCAACACCAAATTCGCCCCCAATGCGGTCAACACTTTTCGGCGTTCCATGCTCATCGATGACGGCATGGTTAGGGTAATCGGATAGCCTTTGGCGGCGGCGACGAATGCTAACGCAATGCCTGTATTTCCGCTAGTTGGCTCAACGATGTGCATACCTGCCTTGAGTTTGCCTGATTGCTCGGCATCGCTAATCATACCTGCACCGATACGGTCTTTTACTGAAAAGGCAGGATTTCGGCTTTCAATTTTTGCCAAAACGGTGACACCTTGTGGCATCAGGCGGTTTAGGCGGACGAGTGGTGTATTGCCAATGGCATCGGCATTATTATCAAAAATAGTCGTACTGGTGAGATTACTCATAATTTTTCCTTAATAAATTATTTGTTTTAACGGATAAAAATTGGTTGTAAAACCCAATGATAAAAAAAGAAAAGGCATCACAACCAACGTAATACCTTTGTATTTTACAAAAATTGGCAAAATTTTTCTATTATCATTTGTAATTAACTTATGCCAAAATTTTAAGCAAATTTTAGCCAGGTTTTTTAACAATTTTTATCAAAATAAAAAGTTATAAAAACTTAACAATTAATCTTAACGGTAAGGTTTTCATACCAATGCCAATCGGTAACCACGGCCATGCAGGGACATAGGCTTCATCTACATAGGCTTCAATCGCTTGCACAATCGCTTCTACGCCGTCTTCTTCACTGCTTTCAAATGGTAGATATTTCGCCCCGATGTTCAGCTCGGTGCGGATGTAACCGGGGTAAATCGTGCTGACTTTAATCGGTAATTTTTCGTTTAACATATCGGCACGGATGCCTTCGGCAAGGCTTGCCAATCCTGCTTTGGCGGCGGCATACGTCGTTAAATGACGTGGCAAACCACGCACCGCCGACATGGACGAAATTACTACCAAATGCCCACTATTTTGACGGCGAAAAATTTTCATACCCGCTTCGCATTGAGCCAAGGCACTGATAAAATTAGTTTCGGCGGTCTTGCGGTTGGTTTCAAAACGCCCATGTCCAATAACACGGCTGTCGCCAACCCCTGCATTAACCACAACACGGTCAATTTTGCCCAATTCACTGGCAAATTTTTCAAAAATAACGAACACTTGTTCATAATCAGTAACATCAAGGGTTTTTACTGTCACTTTAACAGAAAATTGGCTTTCAATTTCTTGTTTTAATTGGTTTAAACGTGCTTCACGTCTGGCACAAATTGCCAAATCATAACCCAAATAGGCAAAACGGCGTGCCATCATCGCCCCAATTCCCGAACTTGCCCCTGTAATCAGTACGGTTTTACCTTTGCCAATGCCTTGTAAACTCGCTAATTCTTTGCGTTTAAGCAGTTTATTGGTGACAAAATTGCCATATTTATCAATTTTTTGAAATGCTTGTTCAAGTTTTTTCATATAATTGCCCATTAAAATTTAAAAAGACAGATTATAACAATTTGCAAAAAAACTCACGAGCTAAAAAAATAACTCGTGAGTTTTGTTGATAAGTCTTTGGTGAGATTTTGGATAAGTTTTGGCAAAATTTATGTAACACTTATCCCAAATTAAGGGGTTAAAAGATGAGTTATACGGCTATGATGACGTTGTTGTTGTTTGTCAAGAGTCAAGCGATGGCTGATAATAATTGCCTTAATTTCAGCAAGTGCCACGTCAAAATTATCATTAATCACCACATAATCAAAGTGCAAATATTGTTGCATTTCACGCACTGAGCCTGCTAGGCGTTTGTTAATCACTTCGTCGCTGTCTTGACCACGGTTAGAGAGGCGTTCACGCAGGGCATTTTTGTCGGGGGGTAGAATAAAAATCATCACCGCTTTGGGCATGATTTTTTTGACTTGCAACGCCCCTTGCCAATCAATCTCCAAAATAACGTCCGTGCCGTGTTCGAGCATATATTCCACAGATTTTTGCGATGTGCCATAGAAGTTATCAAACACTTCGGCAAATTCCAAAAATTCGGCATTGCTAATCATCTTGGTAAATTCATCACGACTGACAAAATGATAATGCTGACCGTTCATCTCGCCTACACGTGGCGTTCTGGTGGTATGTGAAATGCTGACGGCAAGGTTATTGGTGGTGTTGGTGAGTTGTTTGACAAGCGAGGTTTTGCCTGTGCCAGAGGCGGCGGTGATGATAAATAAAGTACCTTGGGTCATGGGTTTTGCCTTTTTATTTTCGGGTAAACATGATGAAATATTGATGAAAAAACTATTTTACCATAAATTAACGTGGTTATTTTTATGATTTTTGGGTAAAATTAACAAAATTTTTGACAAAAAAAGAGATAATTATGCAAATTTTACTCGCCAATCCCCGTGGTTTTTGTGCCGGTGTGGATAGAGCCATTGAGATTGTGAACGTTTGTTTGGCAAGATTTTCCCCACCTATCTACGTGCGTCATGAAGTGGTGCATAATAAATTTGTGGTGGAAGATTTGGCACGGCGTGGGGCAATTTTTGTGGAAGAGCTTGATGAAGTGCCAGACGGTGCGGTGGTCATTTTTTCCGCCCACGGCGTCTCAAAAGCCGTAGAAGATGAAGCCCAAAGGCGAGATTTGACCGTATTTGATGCCACCTGCCCCTTGGTTACTAAAGTGCATATTGAAGTGGGTAAATTTGCCAAAACAGGCATGGACGCAATCCTTATCGGACACGCAGGACACCCCGAAGTGGAAGGCACGATGGGACGGTTTGATACGCAGTTTGGTGGTAAAATTCATCTGATTGAAGATGTGAACGATGTTGAAAATTTGGATTTACCGACCGATAGCGAGCTTGCGTTTGTTACCCAAACCACGCTTTCTATGGACGACACGGCAGGCGTGATTGATGCCTTAAAGGACAAATTCCCAAAAATCCACGCCCCACGCAAAGACGATATCTGTTATGCCACCCAAAACCGCCAAGATGCGGTGAAAGATTTGGCAAAAAATTGTGAAATTGTACTGGTTGTTGGTAGTCCAAACTCAAGTAATTCCAATCGTTTGCGAGAGCTTGCCGAACGACTTGGGGCAAAGGCATTTTTGATTGATAATGCGTCACAAATGGATAAAGCTTGGTTTGATAATGTCAAGTCGGTGGGTGTTACCGCAGGTGCATCTGCCCCTGAAATTTTAATTCAAGAAGTGCTAGACACCTTGCAGTCTTGGGGTGGTGAAAAGCCTGTAGAACTCTCTGGTATTGAAGAAAATGTAACTTTCAGTTTGCCAAAAAGTTTGCGAAATACTTAATTAATCATATAGTTTTTTTTAAAATATAGAGCCTAAAAATGTCATCAAATCGCTTTTTAAAATTGGCAGGCATGACCGCCAGTATCGCTACCAAAGCTACAAAACACACACTTTCTAGCTTGGTTGGTTCAGAAGAAGACCGCCAAAAATCTCGCAGTGAAATGCTCCAAAGCGTCGGTATCCAAATCGCTGACACGCTTGGCGAAATGAAAGGGGCGGTGATGAAAGTTGGGCAAATCGCATCGCAATATAAAGATGTGTTTCCGCCTGAAGTTGCCAAAGCCTTAGAAAAATTGCAAAAAGATGCCCCACCGATGCCGTTTGCGGTGATTAAAAAACAAGTGGAAAATGAGTTAAAACAACCGCTTGAGCAACTATTTCACCATTTTGATGAACAGCCGTTCGCATCAGCATCTATTGGGCAGGTGCATAGAGCAATACTGACGACAGGCGAAGCGGTGGTTGTCAAGGTACAATATCCTGAGATTGACAGTAACATTGGCAGCGACCTAAAACAAGTGCGAATGGCGTTAAAAATTGCAGGCGTGATTAACATGGATAAGGCATTGCAAGACAAGATTTTTGCCGAAATCCGTGATAGTTTGTACGATGAATTGGATTACACCAAAGAAGCCCAAAATTTGGCGATTTTTGCCCATTTTCACAAAGATGATGACGGTATTATCATTCCCAAAGTGTTTCACAGCCATTCTAGTAAACGTGTGTTAACTTTATCTGAAGAGTTGGGCGAAAAGCTAGAGACTGCTAGCACTTGGGACAATGCGGTCAAACAAAAACTTGCCAAAAACCTATTTCGTTTTAGTGCAGGGCAACTGTTCAAATTGTACCGTGTGCATTGCGACCCGCATCCGGGGAATTTTGCGTTTCGGGCGGACGGTTCACTGGTGGCATATGATTTTGGTGGGATTAAATCGTATAGTTATGACGAAGTGGCGTTATTTGAGCGGTTTGCCATTCATTGCTTAACGGGTGATGTCACGGCAGTGGAGCAAGATTTGGTAACGCTTGGTGTGAAAAAAGACCCTGAAAATTTGCCTGCAGAATTTTATGATGATTGGTTACAAATCGGTTTAAAACCGTATGGCTTTACTCAGTTGTTTAATTTGAGCCAGCATCAGCCTTATGATTTTGCCAAAAGCCAAACGCACCATGAAATTATCGCTGAAGCGAAAAAATCGCTAAAATATTGGCAAAAATTTCAACCATCGCCAAAAACCATGATGCTTGACCGCACCATTTCTGGGCAATATTGGAATTTGGTTAATCTTGGCGTTACGATTGATTTAAGCATACTGATGAAAGAATATATTCATTTAGAAAAATTGCCTTAAACGTGCAAATCATGCCCACATCTATCACAAAATTTTGCTTCGGTTGCGTGTCCAAATTTGCCACAATTTGGACAGCTAATCGGCTGTAACTGCGGACGCATATTTTTGGTTAATTCAGCGGTAAATAGCCCAGTCGGTACAGCAATAATTGAATAACCCATAATCATCACAAACGATGCAATCGCTTGTCCAATGGGGGTTTTGGGTGACATATCGCCATAACCCACCGTAGTCATGGTTACAACTGCCCAATAAATACTCACAGGAATACTGGTAAAGCCATTTTCCGCCCCTTCCACCACATACACTACCGAGCCAAAAATCGTTACCAAAATAATCACCGCCAAAAAAAACACCACGATTTTATGCCGACTGCTTTTTAACGCCATGGTCAAAAACCCCGCCTGTTGCATATAATCCGCCATTTTTAAAATACGAAATACCCGTAACAAGCGTAAAATCCGCACCACGAGCAAATATTGCAACCCACCAAATAACAAACTTAAATAAGTTGGTAAAATACTTAAAAAATCCACAATGCCATAAAAACTCAGCATATACCGCAAGCGATTGGGTGTGGAAAACAACCGCAACGCATACTCAAGCGTAAACAAAATAGTAAAAAACCACTCTGCATAGAAAAAGTATTTGCCATACTGCATCCGCATGATTAATACGCTATCAAGCATCACCACCGTAACGCTGGCTAGCACTGCAACCAACAGCACAATATCAAACAACTTGCCCATAGGCGTGTCCGTGCCGTCAATCACCACATGAATATCATGGCGTAAACCATCTAAAGTCAGCGGTTTATCGTGGATTTTTGGCAGGCGATTTCGGATTTTTTTCATAAGATTAACAAAGGAAAGTGAACGATGATTAACGGGTTTTGACGATCTGATTTATCAATCAACAACCAATAGAAATTGGCTAAAATTGAGAGTGCTTGGCTAAAGAAGACAAGTTTAACCAAATTTTTAACGAAAAAATCGCAAAATTTTTGCTAAAAAACCTTACATCATTGGCTAAAGCGGTTTATAATATCACATTCAACTTTTTATTTTAACCACTTTTGAAAAATAAGGAATCCAACATGGCTGGACATTCCAAATGGGCAAACATCAAACACCGTAAAGCCAAACAAGACGCCGCTAAGGGCAAAATTTTTACCAAAATTATCCGTGAAATCGTCTCGGCTGCCAAATCTGGCGACCCAGACCCTGCCAACAACCCACGGTTGCGAGCAGTGTTGGAAAAAGCCAATGCTGCCAACATGACCAAAGATGTGATTAAACGTGCGATTGAGCGTGGTGCAGGCGGTGGCGATAATGACAACATGGAAGAAATCACCTATGAAGGGTACGGGATTGGCGGTGTGGCGGTATTAGTAGAAACCATGACCGACAATGTCAACCGTACCGTGGGCGATGTGCGTCATGCCTTTAGCAAAAATGGTGGAAACCTTGGTACATCAGGTTCAGTGGCGTATTTGTTTAGCAAACGTGGCGAGATTAGTGTGGCAGATGTGTCGCTAGAAGATATGTTAATGGAAGTCGCTTTAGAAGCAGGCGCGAGCGATATTGAAAATGATGGTGAAAGTTTGTTGATTATCACCGAGCCTGAAAATTTTGGGGTGGTGATGGATGCCTTGGAGGTGGCAGGCATCAAGCCTGACAATGCCGAAGTTACCATGTCGCCATCCACGACGGCGGACATTACCAACATTGACGATGCCCAAAAAATCCTAAAAATGATTGATATGCTAGAAGACTTAGATGACGTGCAAGACGTTTATACCAATGTGAATTTTAGCGATGACGTCATGGCACAGTTGGATGCGTAATTTTCTCGCTAAGCGTTGAACTTGTTACATAAAATTTAAATAAATTTTTTAATAAAAATAAAACAGGTTATACATTATAGCCTGTTTTTATTTTGACGTGTAAAATTTATCAAAATCGCTTATAATAAGCCAAATTTTGTTAAAAAAATGGAACGATTATGCAATCACCGATTAATTTAGATAGCCTAAATACTAAAAACAGCCATGTTGAAAACCAACAATTATCTAGCAGTTCAATTAACATTGATAATTTGTTAAACCAAATTGCTGACGAAAATGCCACTCAAACTGCCAATTTATTAAATGATGATACATTAGAACAAATGGATAATGAATTTAACGAAGCGATACAATCGTTAAAAACCATTCGCGATTTTATCCGTTTTTGCGTTAGTAAATTGCGTGAATATGACGTGGTGGTGGCACAAGGCACGACTGATGTGTTCGCAGAAGCGGCGGCGATTGTGTTACATACCTTGTCACTGGATTGGTCGGCGGATGAGCAGATTTTGGATTGCCGTTTGACTGATAGCGAAAAAGCCGAAGTGTTAACCTTGCTTCAACGGCGGATTATTGAACGTAAGCCATTGAGTTATTTGATAAATTTATCGTATTTTTGTGATTTACCGTTTTATGTGGACGAGCGTGTACTTATTCCACGTTCGCCGATTAACGAGCTTATTCGCCAACAATTTTATCCGTATTTTGAGAGCAATGATTTGGTGGAAAAATTAAGCGGTAGCAAAAAAGAGCCGAAATTTTTTCAACATGGGCTGTATGAAAAACAGTTGGCACAACCTGAACGAATTTTGGATTTATGCACAGGTTCGGGCTGTATCGGTATTGCGTTGGCGAGCCGTTTTCCTGATGCACAAGTGGATGCTAGCGATATTGACAAAAGTGCGTTGGAAGTGGCGAGTGTCAACGTGGAATATCATGAAGATATCGCCCATCAAGTGAATTTGATTGAGTCAAATTTATTTGAGAAAATCCCTGCCGAAAATCAATACGACTTAATCGTTACCAATCCGCCGTATGTGGACGCAGCGACCATGGCGGACTTACCCCCTGAGTTTTTGCATGAGCCAGACCATGCCTTGGCAGCAGGGCAGGATGGGTTGGACATTGTGCATCAGATTTTGTACCATGCCCCAGAATATCTGACCCGTGATGGCTTATTGGTGTGCGAAGTCGGTGATAGCGAATGGGCGTTACGCCAAGCCTATCCTGATATTCAGTTTGACTGGCTGACCTTTGCTAATGGTGGTAGTGGCGTGTTTGCGATTGATTTTGATGAGCTAATGGAAAATCGTGACTATTTTCAACATTATGTAGAGCAGTTAAATTAATACTATTTTTTTATTAAACTGGAGGAACCATGTCTATTGATTTTAGTGGCAAACGCTTATCTTATGAAAAAGGCGAACTTGACGAAAGTGACTTGCCAACCACACCGTATCCGTTGTTACAACGCTGGGTAAGCGAAGCCTTAGACACCTATCAAGGCGAAGCCTATGCCTTTTCATTAGCAACCTGTGGGGCGGATAACAAACCTAGTGTGCGTACTTTGCTAATGCGAGAAATTGTACCAAACGCAGACAACATTCAGTTGGTTTTTTATAGCAATTACGACAGCCAAAAAGGGCAAGATTTAGTGGAAAATCCAAATGCCGAAGCCTTGTTTTTTTGGGCAAGTTTGGAACAACAAATCCGCTTAACAGGTACAGTCAGCCGACTAAGCCGTGAACAATCCGCCCAATATTTTCACAGTCGCCCAACCGACAGTCAACTTGCCGCATGGGTGAGTGAACCGCAAAGTGGCAGGGTACCTAGCCGTGATATAATGAACGAAAAATTTGCCCAACTTGCCAAACAATACCAAAACAGCGAGATTCCATTGCCAGATTATTGGGGTGGCTATCAACTTTCGGTAGAGAAAATTGAATTTTGGCAAGGGCGAGCTAATCGGATGCACGACCGCATTGTTTATCAAAAAACCGACAATGGTTGGCAAATTCAACGCTTATTACCTTAAAACTTGTTGCTATAAAAATCATGTTGGTAAATTGTAATTTTGCCAAGATAAAAACCTATTTTATGCCAATGTAAAAAAGGTTTTTTATGTTAAAAGTTTAGTAAAAATTAAAAAATATTTTATTATTGTATAATAATTTACGAATGATTAAATTTTGATACAAAATTAACACGACAAAAAACTTGCCAAATTCAAAAATAATTATATAATTTTTCTAAAATTTTATAATCTAATTAAAGTAAAACTTTATAATTTTTTTTGAAATGTTTTGGAGAAAAGATGTTCAACCCAGATAAGATGATTGCAAACATCGTAGAAAAAAAGCTAATCAAACAAGGCTTTACCGTGATTGCTCGCTTTTTGTTGGCATATATTTTTATTGTTGCTGGTTTTGGCAAAATTATAGGCTATACCGTCACGGCAGGTTATATGCAGAGCATGGGCGTACCGTCAGCTTTGTTGCCATTGGTGATTTTGCTGGAGTTGGGCGGTGGTTTGGCGTTGTTGTTTGGTTTCCAAACTCGCACAATTGCGTTGTTTTTGGGTGTGTTTAGCATCGTTTCCGCTTTGATGTTTCACGGTAGTGCGGACGATGTCAACGCTTTTCGTAAAAATTTAGCCATCGCAGGCGGGTTATTTTTTATCACGATTTACGGTGGGGGCGTGGCGTGTTTGGATGCTTTATTTGGTAAAAAACCTAACTAATCCTGGTAAAATCGTTAAAAAATCGGTTCAATTGAGCCGATTTTTTATTTTAACTTTATTAATAACTTATTAATTTTGTACGGTTTTTTGTAATTTACTCACATCATAGCCTTGAGTTTTGGCAATATTGACATAGTTTTGATAAACGTCATTAGGCATGGTTGGCGTGCGAGAGAGTAGCCACAGATATTTTTGGTTTGGCGTACCCACTAAGGCGTAACGGTACTCATTATCAAGTGCCAACACCCAATAACCTGCCTTACCAAAAGGCAACCAACGCAACCATTTTGGCATAAAGGTTACCAACAGTTGACTGCTTGAGCCGTTATCCGACACGGCTTTACCGACTGCTTGCATGGTTTCGCCTGTTTTGGTCTTGCATTGATTGACGACTTGGATACTACCATCATCTTGCAGTTGGTAATTAGCTTTAACATCACTGGCACATTTATTTTGAAAAAACATCGGTAAGCGAGCGATTTCGTACCATTGCCCTACGTAACGTTGAACATTAAGACTTTCAACCGCTTGTGGTTTAGCTGTTTGTTCAATACTTTGGCTAGTTTTGGCAAAAGTTTGGCTATTGAGTAAAATTGTACTGCCAATTAGTCCTGTAATCATGAGTGTTTTGCTAAGTTTCACGTTAAAACTCCTGTTAAAAATAAATTAAATTTTCTTTAATAAATCGCTTAAGGCTTGCCCTGCGTTATCGGTTCTCATAAACTGTTCGCCAATTAAAAAACGATGAATGCCATTATCGAGCATTAACCGCACATCTTCAGCCGTGTGAATGCCACTTTCGGTAACAAGTAAACTATCTTTTGGAAAAAGTTTTGCCAAATGTAGTGTTGCATTAAGATTTGTTACAAAATTATTTAAGTTACGATTATTAATACCATAAATATTATGTTCAGAAACTGGCAAGTTTAACGCCCTTTCCACTTCATGTTCATCATGACATTCAATCAAAACTGACATATTGAATTGTAAACTTAAATCATGCAATTCTGCCACTTGACTGTCCGACAAACACGCCATAATCAGCAAAACACAGTCCGCCCCCAACGCACGAGATTGTACGATATGATACGGCTCAATCATAAAATCTTTGCGTAATACAGGCAAATTCACCGCACCACGAACTTGGATAAGATAGTCATCATGCCCTTTAAAATAGTCTTTATCGGTTAAAACAGACAGGCAACTTGCCCCTGCTTGCTCATAGCCGATAGCAATGGCAATTGGGTCAAAATTTTGGCAAATAATACCTTTGGACGGACTGGCTTTTTTGACTTCGGCGATGACGTTGATACCGCTTGGCATGCTTTGGCGTAATGCATTGGCAAAGTGGCGAATGTCTGATTTGTTTGCCAAAGCTTGCTGTTCTAAATCATAAAAACTGATCTGGCGTTTGGCTTGGGCGATTTCTTGTTGTTTGGTGGCAACGATTTTTTGTAATACGGACGGTACGGACATGGCGTTCTCACGAATGGTTAAATTGTTGGGTAAAAGTCGCTAGACTTTGTAATTTTTCTAAAGCCTTGCCACTTTCTAAAATGGCTAAGGCTTTCTCAACGCCTACTTTGTGCGACTCCGCCAATCCTGCAACATAGATTGTCGCACCTGCATTTAGGGCAATCATGTGCATGGCTTTTTTGGCAATATCAGATTTTTCGCCTTTGGCAAGGGCTTGGGTAATTAACTCTAAACTTTCTTGTGAAGAATTGACCGTTAAACCGTGCAAACTTTGCGATGTTATGCCAAAATCTTCTGGATTAATTTCATAAACTTTGACTTCATTGTCTTTTAATTCTGCCACAACAGTGCTGGTAGCCAAAGAAATCTCGTCCAAACCATCCGATGATGCGACCACCATCACATGATTATCGCCCAAATTTTTAAACACATGGGCAAGCGGTTCGCAAAGTTTTGGATTAAACACGCCAATCACCGCATTTTTGACATTGGCAGGATTGGTTAAAGGCCCTAAAATATTAAACAAGGTACGGACTTTTAAGGTTTTTCGCACGTTAATGGCGTGTTTCATGGCGGTGTGGTGATTGGGTGCGTACAAAAATCCCACGCCCTGATTTTGGATACATTGCACGGTTTGTTCAGGATTTAAGCCCAAAAATAGCCCTGCTTGCTCTAGCAAATTTGAACTGCCCGAATTGGTAGAAACCCCACGATTGCCATGTTTGGCGACATGACAGCCTGCCACCGAAGCGACCAACATGGACGCTGTAGAAACGTTAAATAAATTTGCCCCATCGCCCCCAGTGCCAACGATATCCACCAAATTTGGCGTATCACCTAAATCTACCTTCACCGACAGCTCTCGCATGACGCTCGCACAGGCGGTAATTTCGTCAATGTTTTCGCTTTTCATGCGTAGGGCAACGAGCAGGGCGGACATCATGCTATCCGAACATTGCCCGTGCATGATGATAAGCATGACGGCACGCATTTCGTCAAAGGTCAAATCAATACGATTAATCACTTTGTCCAAAGCAAACGTCAGCAAACTGTCAATCTGCTCTGTGGTTAAAGATTGTTTATTTTTACTTAACTGTAAAATGTCGTGAATTAGATTTGCTTTCATGATTATTTCCGATAATTGTGTAAAAAATTTTGCAAAATTTGATGACCTTGTTCGCTTAAAATGGACTCTGGGTGAAACTGTACGCCTTCCACTGCCAGTGTTTTATGACGAATACCCATAATAGTTTGTTTATCATTGTCCATTGTCCATGCTGTTATTTCTAAACAGTCGGGTAAGTTATCATTATCGATCACCAATGAATGATAACGGGTTGCCAAAAATGGATTGGGTAAATTGGCAAAAATGCCGATATCTGCATGAAAAATTGGCGAAACTCTTCCGTGCATGACTTTACTTGCTTTGACAACCTGTCCGCCAAAGACTTGTGCTATCGCTTGATGTCCCAAACACACGCCTAAAATCGGAATTTTCCCTGCAAATTCACGGATAACACCGAGCGAAATTCCTGCCTCATTGGGTGTACAAGGACCCGGCCCGACAACGATATAGTCAGGGTTTAAATTAGCAACATCGGCAATGGTTTTTTGGTTGTTTTGCCATACACACACGTCTTCATTAAGTTGTTCAAAATATTGGACAAGGTTGTAGGTAAAACTGTCAAAATTGTCAATAAATAACAGCATAAACGCCTTAATTCAAATAAAATAGACTGCTAAAAAATAAAGCTAGTGTATCACTAAATGATAACGCAATAAAATGATTTTTGTCGCATCTGCGTCATATTTTTGTTATGGATAAAAAATCGGTTAAAAACTGGGTTAAAAATGTACCAGAATGGTGAAATTTTAATATTTGCACCAAAATGGTGAATGTTAATTTTGTAAAAATCGAAATTTTGCCTAAAAATGGTGAAAATTAAGCATTCTTTACCAGTATTTTGCGTAAAATCGGCAAAAAAATTTTGGCATATAATTTGAAACACTAAGAAGATGAAAGTAAAACATAAAGTTGATAACTTTCATACAGATTTGAGCATTTTTACCACGCATGAATTGTGAACAAATTTTGTTAAAATTTGCACAAACTTTTATGCAATGGTTGCAAAAAAATTATGGGTTTAACCCTTGTCAATTTGCAAAAAAGCGTATAAAGTGTTCATAAATTTTTTAATATTTTTGTAAATAAGTTTTTACAACCAATTTTTTAACCATTGTTTTAGACTAAGGAAACCATTATGGCAAACAAATTTTTAGACTTAATTGCATCAAGCGGGGCAAAATGGGTGGATTTTCGCTTTACCGATACCAAAGGTAAAGAGCAACACGTTAGCTATCCAGCGTCTGCGATGGATGAAGATATTTTTGAAGATGGTAAAATGTTTGACGGTTCATCAATCGCAGGTTGGCGTGGTATTGAATCATCTGACATGATTTTGCGTCCAGATGCAGAGACGGCGTTTATTGACCCATTTTTCCGTGAGCCAACTGTTGTGGTGACTTGTGATGTGATTGAGCCTGCGACGTTGCAAGGCTATGACCGTGACCCACGCTCTATCGCTCGCCGTGCTGAAGAATATTTAAAATCAACGGGCATTGGCGATACCGCATTTTTTGGCCCAGAGCCTGAATTTTTCGTATTTGACGATGTAAAATGGTCAATTGATATGTCAGGTGCACGACACACGATTTCGGCGGATGAAGCCGCTTGGTCAACCGACAAAGAAATGGAAGGCGGTAACTACGCACACCGTCCACGCGTAAAAGGTGGTTATTTCCCTGTGCCACCTGTCGATAGCTCACAAGATATGCGTGCTGATATGTGTAAAGCGATTGAAGATATCATGGGCGAGGGGCGTGTAGAAGTACATCATCACGAAGTTGCCTCTTGTCAATTAGAAATTGGCGTTTCGTTTAATACATTGGTACGTAAAGCGGACGAAGTACAACAATTTAAATATGCGGTGCATAACGTGGCTCACGAATACGGCAAAACAGCGACCTTTATGCCAAAACCAATGGTTGGCGATAATGGCTCAGGGATGCATGTTCATATTTCCATTTCAAAAGACGGCAAAAATACCTTTGCAGGCGATGAATATGCTGGACTTTCAGAAACCGCCTTGTTCTTTATCGGTGGGGTGATTAAACATGCTCGTGCGTTAAATGCGATTACCAATCCGTCAACCAACAGCTACAAACGTCTTGTACCGCATTACGAAGCCCCAATTAAATTAGCATATTCTGCGTCTAATCGTTCGGCATCTATCCGTATTCCATATGTTTCTAGCCCAAAAGCCAAACGTGTGGAAGTACGTTTCCCTGACCCTGCAGCTAACCCATATTTGTGCTTTGCTGCCTTGTTAATGGCAGGTCTTGACGGTATCCAAAACAAAATTCACCCCGGCGAAGCGGCGGACAAAAATCTATACGACTTACCACCAGAAGAAGAAGCGTTAATCCCAACTGTGGCGGAAAACCTAGAAGTCGCGTTAAAGGCCCTAGCAGATGACCACGAGTTCTTGTTAAAAGGTGGCGTATTTACCAAAGAAATGTTGGACGCTTACATTGAGCTAAAACGTGAAGAAGTGGAACGCTACAACGTATCCGTGCATCCAATTGAATTTGATATGTACTATAGTGTATAACCTGTTTTTTAACAAATTTTTGCAAGTTTTCACAGCAAAACCAATCATGCCAAACGGTATGGTTGGTTTTTGCTTTTTTGAAAAAATAACTTTTAACAAAATTTTTAGCAAAAATTTGCTTAAATATTGGCTAAAAATTTGTTAAACTAAGTCTAAACTTTAGCAAACTTGGAAAAAATAAAAATGCTTGCACAACAAATCCTGTTAAAATCTACGCTGATTGCATTGGTTTTTGGCAACTTGGCTCATGCTGAAATTTACAAAACCGTTACCCCAGACGGTAAAGTGGTTTATACCGATAATGCCAACAAAGCCTATCAATACAACAACGATACCACGCAAATCCAAATTTTGGACAATTTAAACAGCCAAAAATCACAAGCAACCGTGCAATCTACCGTACGAACAGCCACGATTAACCAACCGATTGTCCCAGCTACGCAAACAACTGTTGTGAATAGTGATACGGTTAATCAAGCTGACGGTAGCCCTGCTATATCTACACCAATGAGTACGAGCTACCAACTAACCATTATCAAACCTGAAGCTGACATGGTGTACCGTCGCCCTGCCGATATCGTGGTAGAAGTCAGCACCCGTCCAAGCCTACAGGCAGGTGACCGCATCGTGTACCGCATCAACGGCAAGCACATTGCCACCACCCAAGCCACGACTTATAACATCAGCTCGCTAGCGTATATGCCTGAGCGTTACACACTAAGTGTGGAAGTTGAAAATGCCAAAGGGCAGGTGATTGCAAGCCAAAGCCGAGATTTTCAGCTACTTGGTAATAATTTTTCCATTCAAAAAAAACGCAAAGCACTCGCTGAAGCCAAAGCCAAACAAAAGTTGTATGATAGCTTACCTTGGTACAAAAAAATTGCGGTTAATTTAAATTTATAAAGCTAAACTACCAAAACAATTGATTTTTCTAATCTTTATTATCAAAATAATTGTATAAAAATGTAACTCTGTTAAAAAATTAGTTGAAAATAAGAATAATTATCATTATTATAAGCATATTAATCATGAAATGGGAGTTTGCCATGTTTGTCTGTATTTGTAATGCCGTAAAAGAAGCCCAAATCAAACGAGCCATTGCCGATGGTCATGATACCTTGGAAGCGTTGCAAAAAGAGCTTGATGTAGCCACTTGCTGTGGCGGTTGTCAGCCGATGATTGAAGATTACTTGAGCGATTTTGCAAATAAACTGGTGCAATTTAATCCAAAACTATACAAAGAAGTGGCGTAAATCTTTATAAGCCCTTGTTAATTAACGCAAATTTGATAAAAATTATTCTTGAAGTTTGTAAAAAGCCTACAAAAATTAAAAAGTAATGAGAATAATTTTTATTTGTTTTTTAAAACGTAATCTCTATTTTGATTGATTAAATAAAATATTTTTAATCAAAGGTCTTGTTTTTGTCAAAAAAAAGCCGTATTATAATCGTATCTTCATTAAAAGATTTATTTTGGAGCGATTTATGAAAGGCAGTCAAAAAGTTATTGATTATCTCAACTTTTTAATCGCTGGTGAGCTTGGGGCTCGTGACCAGTATTTTATCCATTCTCAGATGTATCATGAGTGGCATTATGGCAAACTTTACACCCGTATTTACCACGAAATGGAAGAAGAAACCGACCATGCTCGTGCGTTGATTAATCGTGTGTTGATGCTAGAAGGCACGCCAAATATGAAAGTGGCAGATATCAATGTCGGTTGCGATGTGCCGTCTATGTTAAAATCTGACCTTGAGTTAGAATACAGCGTGCGTCAACACCTCAAAGACGGTATCAAACTGTGTGAAGAAGAGCAGGATTATGTGACGCGTGAGATTTTGGTAGCACAGCTCGTGGATACCGAAGAAGACCACGCCCACTGGTTAGAGCAGCAGCTTGGTTTGATTGAAATGGTGGGTTTACAAAATTATTTGCAATCACAGCTTGGCGACGTGGCATAAGGTAGGCTCTCATGCAGGTAGAAAAGCAAGTTATTCGTGCGTTAAATCAAGCACTTGGACAAGCATTGATTGCGATTAATCAATATTTTTTGCACGCTCGTGTGGTAAAAAATTGGGGGATTGATGAACTCAATGAACATCTGTACAAACAATCTATCCATGAAATGAGATGGGCAGATGATTTGATTGAGCGGATTTTGGTGTTGGGTGGTTTACCAAATTTACAAGAATTGGGTAAACTACTTATTGGTGAAAATGTCGCAGAAATCATCGCCTGCGATTTAAAATTAGAATACCAAAAAACGGATATTCTAAAACAAGCGATTGCGGTCTGTGAAACCCATGAAGATTACGTTTCTCGTAAATTGTTGGTAAAATTAAAAGACGGTAGCGAAGAACATATTGACTGGTTAGAAACCCAACAAGCGTTGATTGAAAATATTGGTATTGAAAATTATATCCAAAGTCAGTTAGCAGATGATTAATTTTTGCCAAAAATAATTTATCGCTTTATAATAACCCATTCGGATTGAACTGCCCCCAAGACACTCTAACCTTAACCTTTGGGATGCGGTTCAAATGAGTGGGTTTTTTATTGGTAAAATTTTTAAAATCAGCTTTCAACTCAACAAAAAAGCAAAAAAGGCGAAAGATGAAACAATTACCGCTATTAATCACGACAGGAGAACCAGCAGGGATTGGCATGGATATTGTGCTGATGTTGGCAGAGCAGGGGAGATTGGCAGATACCATTGCCAAAACGGCACAACCGATTTTAGTATTGGCAAATGTAGAGGCTTGGCAACAGCGTGCTGAAATGTTAGTATCGGCAAAGGCGTTAGGTGAAATACCAAATTTTGATGTAATTTCATTAGATAATTTAACTAATTTTTTTAATATTAATAAGCAAAAAAATCAAAAAAACGGTATATATCTGATTGATATGCCGATTTCTGAGCCTGTCGTCGCAGGTGTGTTAAACTATGCCAATGGCTCAATGGTATTAGCCCAATTACAACTGTCTCATGATTTGGCAATTAATCAACAAATATCGGCAATTGTAACTGCCCCTTTACAAAAATCGGTGATTATGCGTGAACAGCCTGATTTTATGGGGCATACCGAATTTTTTATGGCAAAAAGTGGCTTGCAAAAAGTCGTGATGATGCTTGCCAATCAGCGGATGAAAGTGGCGTTAGTTACCACCCATTTGCCATTGCGGTCGGTTGCGGATGCGATTACAAAGACGGCAGTCACGGACACTATTAAAATTGTTTTAACTGATTTTAAACAAAAGTTTAACCTTAAAAATCCAAAAATCTTGGTCTGTGGGCTAAATCCACACGCAGGGGAAAATGGTTGTCTTGGGCGAGAAGAGATTGAGATTATTAATCCTGTCTTAACGGAATTTCAAAAAAAAGGGGTAAATATCAGCCTTGCAATGCCTGCTGATACGCTGTTTATGCCAAAATATTTGGACGATTGTGATGCGGTGATTGCCATGTACCACGACCAAGGCTTAGCCCCGTTAAAATCACATGGTTTTGGCGAAACGGTGAATATTACGCTTGGGTTACCCTATGTGCGGACATCGGTTGACCATGGCACGGCGTTGGATTTGGCGGGGACGGGGCGTGCGAGTTGTGAGAGTTTGGCTCAAGCGATCGCTTATGCGTGTCAAATGTCTGGGTAAGTAGTTTTTTGTCAATTAAACGTTGTGTTGTTTGGTAAAAACGTGTAGGCTATACGTTATTTTTTTACCATTATTTAAAAAGGTATTGCTATGCAAAAATTAGGTGTCATGAGTTTATTGTTATTGGCGTTGTCATTACAAGGTTGTGTGCATAAAGTGGTGACTGTGCCTGTGAAAGTGGCGTACAAAGCCACTAAAGGGGTGGTAAAAGGCACAACAAAAGTGGTAAAAGCCGTTGTCCCCGGCGATAGCGATAAAAAAGATGATTGATTGCGTGTTTTTATCAATATTTATCAATCATTATTAAATAATGTAGTTTATCTAAAATTTTGCGATTGTCATGAACGAAAATCAGCCCCCAAAACTGAACTATCAAGATGATGTTAATAGTGAAATTCAGGTGGATTTTTCTGCTAATTCGTTGGATAAAAATGAATTGGTTAGGAAAAATTCGACAGAATTAGCCACATTTTCAACAACAGAACCGCCTAGCCAAAAAAAGGTCAGCATTGGTGAAAAAGAAGCATTAAAACTTGCGGTGGTCGGACATACCAATGTGGGGAAAACGTCTATTTTACGCACGTTATTGCGAGATGTACATTTTGGCGAAGTAAAAAATGCCCCTGCCACCACTCGCCACGTTGAAAAAGCCATGATAACGGATAGTCAAACTGCTGAACCGCTTGTGGCTTTGTACGATACCCCCGGTTTGGAAGATGCGACAGGGTTGTTGGATTGGTTGGAAGATAATACCGCCAGTCGGCGTGATGGTATTGAGCGGTTGCAACAGTTTTTGGCAAGTGACATTGCTCAACAAGATTTTAGCCAAGAGGCTAAAGTCGTTCGCCAACTACTGGCAAGCGATGTGGCGGTGTATGTTGTGGACGCTCGTGAACCTGTCCTCGGCAAATACAAAGACGAGCTGACTGTGCTGTCATGGTTGGCAATTCCTGTTATGCCTGTGTTTAATTTTAGCGATAATCAAGACCGTAATATCGGCGATTGGCAACAGATGCTCGCGAGACGCAATTTGCACGTTTCTACTCGCTTTGATTCGGTGGCGTTTGAGTTTGGCGATGAAATTAAACTTTGGCAAAACCTTGCAACCATGCTGATTCAACCGCAAATTTTGCAACAACTTATCGCACGCCGTCAAGCGGATTGGGAACAATTATACGAAGAAGCAAATATCAAAATTGCTCATTTTTTGCTCAATGTTGCCAGCTTCGTAGAAACCATTCACGAAGATGATGACCCATTGCCGACGTTGCACAAAATGCAAGAAAAAGTGCGTCAATCCGAACGCAGTTTGCAAGATGAGTTGTTAAATTTATACAAATTTTATGACAACACAGTGGCAACGACGCCGTTGGAGCTGACCGAATACCGAAGAGACCCATTTGATAGCGATTTGCTCGCTAGTTATGGCTTACGCACGACAGGTGGTGTCGCAACTGGGGCGTTGATTGGGCTTGGGATTGATGCCATGTCGCTCGGCACGACTTTGGGGCTTGGCACGGCAATCGGTGGTTTGCTTGGTGGCGTGGCAAGCAACACAGGGGCGATTAGCGATAAAATCAACGGCGTAAAACGGCTGTACATTGACCCTGCGACTTTGACATTGCTCGCGACCCGTTCAGTGGATTTGTTAAACACGCTTCGGCATCGTGGACACGCTTCTACCCAAACGATTGAACAAATATCCGCTAATCGTACGCTATGGGCGGTGGATAAATTACCACCATTGCTGAAAAAAGCTCGTGGCAAACCGCAATGGTCGTCGCTCAATGATGGTAAATTGGCAAAATCTGCCTATGATTTACGAGATGAAAGTGCGTGGAATTTGATTGATTTTCTAAAGTGATTATTTAAAAAGATTGTTAAAAACCAATTAAAAGGTTGAAAAAAATTAAAATGCCCTGATTAAGTCATCAGAATAAACAATCAGGTTTAATTTAAAAAATTGATCATCATGAATGAAATACACTTTAACCCAAACTTAAAAAGTGCTGAACACGAGCCAGAACTGACCGATGAACAGCTTACTGAACTTAGCAAAAAAAGGGCATATTTGCAACAGCAAGCCATTGACATTATTGAGATTGCACAGTCGCAAAATACCGCATTGACCTGTTTGCACAAAATTAACGTGCTAGGCGGAACGACCGAAAAAGCCTACACCGCTGTTAATGAGCGGATTGTGGCGGACAGCGATGCCCATGGTGCGTATCATGCGATAGCCATGGCTCAAAGTACCTCTGATTTGCCGTTTGATGTGCCTGCATTGATTGGCATTATTAAGGAACATGGCGATGCAGAATTAGCGTTGCGGTTGTTAAAATTATTTCATAGCCAACCGCTCAATGCCGAGCCTGTCAGTCAAATTGTCGCCCATATTCAGCAATCGCAAGACAGCCAAGTGATATCTCAATTAAATGCTTATTTGGCAAATTATCCAACGGCTTAACAAATTATTTAGAAATTTTGAGTTATTCGCAACGAAATTGAATGTGATATTCATAATCGTCATCACGAGCGATACTGGTCTTATTACCCAAAATCTCTGTGAGAACGGTTGTCGCTTTGTCCACGACACGCCCAAGACTTTCGTCTAATACGCCGTTATAAGTGGTTCTATCGCTGATAACTACAGGATTTTGCAAGCGTCCACATTGCAGATTGGCACTGTGAATCGCATTTTTTTGGGCGACTACTTTGCTTTTACCCAGTCCTGTGGTTTCAAAAATTTGATTGGGACGTTGGATAACAGGGGCGGTTGGTGTGCTTTGACAAGCGGTTAACAAAGTGGTTAAACCTAATAAACAAGCGTGATAAATTGTTGATTTTTTCATCATTTCTCCGTAAATTTGATAAAAATAGAATGAATAGTTTGACAAATTTTTATGGATTTGGCAACTGTTCTACTGAATTTAAATAGATTGTTGTTTTATTTAACATTTTTTAAAATATTGCTCAAGGATAAATTTGTATGTTAAGTGCCAGTCCCCCAACCAGTTTTTTGATTGACAGTCCAACTGGACAGCTTGAAGTGGATGTGTTGTGGCAAAATAATAATCCGCACGACCCAGCTACTCAGCGAGTAGCATTGCTTTGCCACCCAAACCCACTCGGTCAAGGGACGATGATGAATAAAATCGTCACGACGATGTACCGTTTTGCTCGTGATGCAGGGATGCACGTGGTACGGTTTAATTACCGTGGCGTGGGCAAATCCACGGGCGAATATGGGCATATGACAGGCGAAATCGATGATGCCTTGACCGTGTTACAATGGCTTGCCACCCAAACCGATGTCCGCCAGTTGTGGCTTGGCGGTTTTTCGTTTGGTGGTTATGTGGCGATGTCACTGGCTCAGATGATTGCCGAGCAAGGGGCATTTTTGGGCGTGGGCGATTTTGAATTGACTGATTTGGCATTGATTGCCCCATCTATTGAGAAACATGACACTGATGTGATTAATTTACCAACACAAAAAACGTTCATGATTTATGGCGAACATGATGAGCTGGTTGCCCCAAGCTCGCTCGTGGGTTTTGCCAATCAGTTCAGCATTCGTCAAGCGATGATAGCTGATACAGGACATTTTTTTCATGGCAAATTAGCAGAATTAAAAGACTTATTGGCAAGTTATACCAGTTAAAACGGCGAAAAATTTTCAAGTTTTTGTCAAGAATAGATTGTTATTTTGGCATTTATTTGTTAAAATACCGAGCTTTAATCGGCTTGTTCTCGTTTTTCGTGTCTCGTGATACAAGCAAAATAACACCAAACACAACTTGTAAATGCGTGTTAATAACCCAAAAAATCGGTGGCTGCCTGATTGGGGTTATTGATAACTCACTGTTAATTTAAGGATTTTTTGCTATGGCAAACTCTGCACAAGCTCGCAAACGTGCTCGTCAAAACGTTAAACGTCGTCAACTAAAAGCATCACAACGTTCTATGGTACGTACTTACCTAAAACGTGTGGTAAAAGCGATTGAAGAAAAAAATTATGAATTGGCAACTGAAGCCTACAAACTGGCTGTGCCTGTGATTGACCGTATTGCGGACAAAGGCGTTATTCACAAAAACAAAGCAGCACGCCACAAAAGTCGCCTAAATAAAGCAATTAAAGCGTTAAAAGCCTAATTATTAGCATTAGTTTTTTAAGCTAAAATTGCCAAAACTCCTACAAAATTTTTTTGTAGGAGTTTATTTTTTTTTACTTTTTTTATAAAGTTTTACTTGATTAATTTATTACTGATTTTCCATGATTATCCCAATGTAAAAATACCCAATGGTATAAAATCGCTGATAACATCACAATCAAAATCGGCAAGGTTAACGCTAAATAACCGACTTTTACATATAAAATTGCCCCAATTACGCCACCGCCACAAAAACAATACCAAATCATCGCTTGGAACATCACCATTTTTTTATCAGTTTTTCGCCCTGCCAACCAATTCCCCATAGATGCCCCCATGTCAGACGTTAACCCAGTCAGATGCGTGGTGCGAATGCCCGTGCCTTTATAAGTTGCCACTATGGAGTTTTGTAAACCGCATGCCATGGTTGCAAAAAAATGCCCTAAAAATGAATGTTGATAAAATAAAACTAAACTGAGAATTAATAAAATTGTTTCGATACACAATGCTACGCCGTAGCGTCGCCCTTCTTTTAAATCGGTATTACCGACCACAAAGCCACTTATCACCGACCCTGCCAAAAATGACAACAACACCGCACACACCATAAGTAACATTTTAACATCGCTATTGGCAATCGCTGTGGCAAACAGTGATACATTGCCTGTCACATGCGATGCCGACAAATGAGTAAAGCCAACCAATGCCGTGCTATTGACACAGCCTGCACTGAATGCCAACACACCGCCACCGATGCGTATCCATAAGGGAAGTTTTTCAAGCATGACTTATTCTTAATCAAGAAATAAAATAACGGGACAAAATAATAAAGATACAAAAAATCGGCTACATCATATATAATATAGCCATGATTTTCAATGACATTTTGAGAAAAATATGCAAAGTTCTTCCATTTATTTATTTAACCGTACTGTATTTAGCATGAGTTTGGTGGTGCTACTATCCGCCTGTGGCGGTTCAAGTGCTACAACAGGCAACCAAAATAATTCTACTATCCCAACAAATCCAAATACTAATCAAAACAATAGCTTACCAAATCAAGCCGATTTTGCTAAATGTAGCGAACAAATTTACCAACAACAGCCGACTATTTCCGCCAGTATGAACAAAGGCAGTTATCCACTGTGTTTTAACGGCTTTGCGGTACTATATTCGGGCGTTTCTCGCACGCCGATTTGGGTAAGTGAGCACTTGACCCGTCAGCGATTGACCTATGCCAAAACCTTGCAACGTGAAGATAATTTTCACCCCGAAGAACGTTTGCCAACGGAGTTTCGCAGTGAACTTGCCGATTACCGTAACTCAGGCTACGACCGTGGGCATCTTGCTCCCAATGCCGATATGTCCAACAAAACTGCTCAATACGACAGCTTTAGCCTTGCCAATATCGCCCCACAGCACCCTGATAATAACCAAAAAAACTGGGTAAGAATTGAACAACTCACTCGCAGTTTAACCAATCAACACGGCTCAAGCTATGTGGTAACTGGGGTGTCGTATTTATCGCCACAAGTGCAAAAACTCAACAATCGTATCCTTGTTCCAACGCATTTTTTTAAGGCGGTTTATTTTCCAACGCAAAATCAAGCAGTTGCTTTTATCACGCCTAACGATGCCAGTCAGCAAACCGAGATTGTCAGCTTACAGCAGTTACAGGCAATCACAGGCGTGGATGCTTTTCCAAATCTACCGTATGTGGTAAAAAGTGTGAAAATGGCGGTAAATTTTTAAAAATTGAGAAATAATTTTGATAAGACAACTTAAAAAGATAAAAGAATGAAAAATTTTCAACCGTTTGCAAATGATAGCCAAAGTGTCAGCGTGGAAGGCGAAACAGGCGAGTTAACCTTTGAAAATCAAGGTGAACAAGTGAATTTTTATGGCAATGCGACTTTTTATCTTGACCGTCAAAGCCTTGAATTAGCCATGCAATTACAGCAACAATTTGCCAATATTGTGGCATATTTACAACAAAAAGATGCCGAAAATACTGAACACTCGCAAACTGTTGCCAAATATAAAGCGAATGTAACTGAAGTGGCAAATCCATTTTTATAATTAATGGTGAAACGGGGGTTTTGCCAACCAAATCAAGCCAATTAATAATAAAAAGATGAAACCAAACGCATAAAATACGTCATTTGAACCAATAATTAATGCTTGCTGGGTGATGTTTTGATTAAGGTAAGTCAAAGCTTGTTGGTGGGTCATGCCAGTCGCTTCAAGTTGTGCAATCAAGGCTTGGGCGTTTGAACCATTGGATACTGTTTCGGTGAGATACGCATGGTGCAACACAGAGCGTCTATCCCATACCGTCATCACGAGCGATGCCCCAATCCCGCCCGCTAACGTCCGCACAAAAGTAAATAATCCTGTCGCTGATGCCATTTTGTGCATCGGCACATTTGACAAAGCAATGGTGGTCAAAGGCATAAAAAACATCGCTGTGCCAATCCCTTGAATCAACTGCGGCCAAAACACATCCCAAAAAGCCATCTGCGGATTAAACTCACTTCGCCAAATAAATGTGCTAGCATACACGATAAAACTTAAGGTCACTAAAATCCGCATATCCACGCTACGTGCGTATTTACCGATAATCGGCGTTAAAAGCACAGGAAAAATTCCAATCGGAGCAGCGGCAAGTCCTGCCCAAATCGCCGTGTAGCCCATCGTCTGTTGGAGCATAACAGGCAACAGCACAATCGCCCCCATATACAGTAAAAACGCAAGGCTAATCACCACTGTGCCAATGGTAAAATTACGGTCCGCAAACAGGGATAAATCAATAATCGGAAACTTTTCACCACGTTCCCAGATTACCAAATACGCTAAGCCCAATACACTGACCAATGCCAAAAGGATAATCTCGCTCGATGCGAACCAATCCAACTCTTTACCACGGTCGAGAAAAAACTGCAATGCACCGACACCAACCACGAGTAAAGTTAAGCCAATGACATCAACTTTAGTCTTGTGAATGGGGGTTTCACGATTTTTGAGCTGTTGCCATGCCAACACAATCGCCACAACACCAATCGGAATATTAATAAAAAATATCCAACCCCAATGGTAGTTATCCACCAAATAACCACCCAAAATCGGACCTAAAATCGGTGCAGTCACTACGACCATGGCAAACAATCCTAACGCCATGGCGTGCTTTTCTCTTGGGAATGCCTGTAATAACAAGGCTTGCGACAGCGGAATCATCGGACCTGCGACCGCCCCTTGTGCCATCCTTGCCCCAATCAGCATGGGTAGACTGTGGGAAATGCCACATAGCCACGAGCAAAACACAAACAAACTTGCCGACCACAAAAATACTTTTACCGAACCAAACTGACGAGCGAGCCAGCCCGTCAAGGGAATGGAAATCGCATTGGCAACGGCAAACATAGTAATCACCCATGTACCTTGCGATGTTGCTGCACCCAAATCCCCTGCAATAGTTGGCAAGGCAACGTTAGCGATGGTCGAATCTAGCACCATCATAAATACCGCCATTGATAAAGCAAAAGTGGTAATCACCAGTGGCGTCCCTGACAAAGGCGGTAGGCTAAAGGCTGGGTTTGGGCTTTGAGGTGCGATAGCATCTGCCATGAGTTGCCCCTTATTTGCTATCGTGTAAGATTTGTTCGATGATTTGTTGTGCCCCTGTCATATCAGCTTGGACAGTCATCACCGCCACAGGCTTGGTATTGGCGGTTGCAGTGGCGACTTGTGGCTGATTGACCGCATCTCGACTGTCAATCTCAGCGTGCATACTCAAGCCCACACGTAGGGGATGTTTAGCGACTTCTTGCTCATCAAGAGCAATGCGTACAGGCACCCGTTGGGTAACTTTAATCCAGTTACCCGTTGCATTTTGGGCAGGCAATGCCGAAAACGCACTGCCAGTTCCTGCTGACAGTCCCACCACTTTGCCGTGATATTCCACTTCATCGCCATATAGGTCAGATTTTAACAACACTTTTTGCCCAATTCGGATATCTTTGAGCTGATTTTCTTTAAAATTGGCATCCACCCATAAATCATGCAAAGGCACAATTACCATTAATGGCGTACCTGCGTTGATTTTTTGCCCAAGCTGAACGCTACGGCGAGCAACTTGCCCATCCACAGGGGCAGTGATTTGGGTACGAGTAAGGTTAAGCCACGCATTTTGGATATTGGTAATCGCTGATTGTACCGCAGGTTGGTTTAGCACGTTGCTATCGCCGATGTTGGCAAGCGTGGTGTTGCGTTGGGCTTTGGCGGTGGCAATGGCAGTTTTAGCGGTGTTTTGTTTTGCCAATGATACCTCAAGTTGGGCTTGAGCGGTCGCCACTTTATCAGCGGCGTGCTGTAACTCTTCTTGGGAAACCGCATTCATTTTCACCAGTTGGGCACGGCGTTGATAGTCGGCTTGGGCGGTCTTTAACGCCACTTTTGCCGTGTCAATTTGGCTGTTAATCTCGTTAAAAGCGGTTTGAGCTTGGGTGATACTGGCATCGGCTTGACCCACACTTACCGATTGGATTTTAAACTGACGTATAGCGGTTTTTAACTGAGCTTGAGCGGTTTCCAATGCCAAACTATTGTCTGTCTTATCCAACGCAACCAACAATTGCCCACTTTTTACCATATCGGTATCATTCACGCCAATTGCTTGCACTACACCTGTGATTTGGGACGTAATTTGCACCTGATTGCCATTAACATACGCATCTTCGGTGCTAATGTGATACCGCCACTGGGTAAAATAAAAAAAAGCCACAATCAACGCAATGACCAACAAAATTAGGGTAAAAATAATCAGATTGCTACGGCGATTTTTTTGAGCGGTGGTGTTGTTAGCGGTCAAATGAACCTGTTCTGCCATACCATTTTCCTTTGACTAAACCCAAAAAATCCGACTGCAAGCAACCGGATGATGGAATTAAGCGGATAAGTTTTAACGAAAAAATAACTCGCTAATATACGCTTTAATATTTGATAAAACAAGCATCAAAATACAATGCAGTTATTGCATAAGCAATATTTTGCTTAAAAATATTGCAAAACTTTAACAAGAATGACAATGTTCGCTAAAATTTCTGTATCAACTTGAGCAAAAAGTTCTTAAGCATTATTTGCCTTTCGCATCCGCCCAAATGATTTTATGTAGTTGCAATTGCAAACGTACAGGCAAATTATCCGCCAAAATCCATTCGGCAAGCTCAGTTGCAAGGCTCGGTACATCGCCACGTTGAGCCTCATCAATGTTAAACATCGGTGAAAACCAAACCGTGCCAACTTTGTGGTGCAACGCGTGTTCAAACAGTTTTTGCTTTGCCCAGTCATAATCAGCACGGTTCATAATCACGAGCTTTAGCTGGTCATGTTTGGTCAAATATGCCAAATTTTCCCACAGATTTTTATCCACTTCGCCCGAACTTGGGGTTTTTAAATCCATGACTTTTGATACCGCCACAGGTACATTTTTTACCGACAACGCCCCTGCGGTTTCGAGCGAAAGTTCGTAGCCGTGTTCTAATAATAGCTTCATTAAGGCAATGGCATTGGGTTGGGCGAGTGGCTCACCCCCTGTTAAACAGATGCGTTTGCACTGAAATCTTTGTGCTTTTTCTAAAATATCTATTAAGGAAAAACGCTCACCACCACTAAACGCATAAGTCGTATCACAGTACACACAGCGGAGAGGACAACCTGTCAAACGAATAAAAATCGTTGGTAAACCTGCGGTTAATGCTTCACCTTGTAATGAATAAAAAATTTCGCTGACTTTTAGCCCTGCATTTGGGTCAGTCGTAGGGATAAGTGGGGTTCGTAATGAATGGCTCATATTGATATAATTGTTTAAAAAATTGGTTATTTTAACAAATTTTTAATAAATATTGTAAAATTTCACCAAGTTTTTTGGGGATAATTGGCAAGTTGTGGCAGTATTTATCAAAATTTTTTTTAAATCTTGGCAAAAAAATGCTAAAAATACTTGTCAACTGAGAAAAATTTGGGTAACATGGCAGTTAGCTTAAGGAAACTCTTTACTTTCGTTTTTGCAAGGAGCAAGTCATGAACGACAATCAACTTGAACAAATCAAAAATCACCCCTCTTTTAAATTAATGGAAAGCAAAAAATCCAAACTTGGGCTTGCCTTTACGCTATTAACCTTAGTGGTGTATTTTAGCTATATTATTATGGTTGGGACAAATCCTGCCCTATTTGGTACGCCTGTGGCAGCTGGCAAAGTTACTACGATTGGCATTTATTGGGGCTTATTTGTGATTTTCTTTTCAATTATTATCACCGCAATTTATGTCTATAAAGCCAACGGCGAATTTGATGATTTGACCAAAAAAGTCATGAGTGATTTGGATTTAAAACAAGAAAAGCCACCTGTGGTAACCAATGCCCATTAAGGTTTAGCGTGCAGGATGTTAATAAAAAAGTATTTTTATTAAGCAAGCTAAATTTCAGGGATATAAGGAAATTTTATGAAAAAATTCACACAATCTTTGCTGACAAAAGTCATGCCAATGATGGCAATGTTGTCAGTGTCCTCACTCGCATTTGCTGATGCTATAGCAGGTGAAGTTGAAAAGCAACCATTAAACCTAGCGGCGATTGGGATGTTTGTCCTATTCGTTTTGGGTACACTTGGCATTACTTTTTGGGCATCGAAACAAAACCAAACTGCCAGTGACTTTTATACCGCAGGTGGTGGGATTTCAGGCTTTAAAAATGGTCTGGCGATTGCAGGTGACTTTATGTCAGCTGCGTCGTTTTTGGGTATTTCTGCGATGGTGTTCACCAACGGTTATGATGGACTGTTATACTCGACAGGCTTTTTGATTGGTTGGCCTTTGGTGCTATTCTTAATCGCTGAACGTCTGCGTAACTTGGGTAAATTTACCTTTGCGGATGTGGCATCTTACCGTTTTGCCCAAACACCTGTTCGCATTTTTGCGGCCTCTGGCACGATGATTGTGGTACTCGTTTACTTAATTGCTCAAATGGTGGGTGCAGGTAAATTAATCCAGCTACTTTTTGGCTTAAATTACATTTGGGCGGTGATTATCGTTGGCGTGCTGATGATGGCATATGTGCTGTTTGGTGGTATGTTAGCCACTACATGGGTGCAGATTATCAAAGCAGTGTTGTTGCTATCGGGTGCGTCATTTATGGCGATTGCGGTATTGTATCATGTCGGTTTTAGCCCAGAAGAGATGTTCCGTCAAGCCACTGCTGTACATGAAAAAGGCACGAAAATCATGGCACCTGGTAGCCTTGCCTCAAACCCGATTGATGCGGTGTCATTAGGCTTAGCCTTAATGTTCGGTACAGCAGGATTGCCACATATTTTAATGCGTTTCTTCACTGTTCCTGATGCGGCGGAAGCTCGTAAATCAGTACTCGTTGCCACAGGTTTTATCGGTTATTTTTACCTATTAACGTTCGTAATTGGTTTTGGCGGTATCCTACTTGTCACCAAAGATAATCCACATTTCTTTGAAACAGTCGTTAAAGATGGCAAAGAAGTGGTACAAATGATTGGTGGTACTAATATGACAGCTATTCACTTGGCTGAAGTTGTTGGTGGTAATATGTTTTTAGGCTTTATCTCTGCCGTTGCATTTGCCACGATTTTGGCGGTGGTTGCAGGCTTGACCTTATCGGGTGCGTCAGCAGTAAGCCATGACATCTATGCCGAAGTTATCAAAAAAGGTCAAGTCAGCCACGAAGATGAGTTAAAAGTCTCACGTATGACGGTTATGGCATTGGGTGTGATTGCGGTGGTTTTAGGTATTGCCTTTGAACAACAAAACATCGCATTTATGGTTGGTCTTGCCTTTGCGGTGGCCGCATCAGCAAACTTCCCAATCTTGTTATTGTCCATGTTCTGGAGTGGTTTAACCACAAAAGGTGCGGTGTTTGGTGGATTTGCAGGGTTAATTGCAGCGGCAGTATTAATCGTGCTAGGTCCAACCGTATGGGTAGATGTAATGCACCACGAATCGGCGATTTTTCCATACAAAAATCCTGCGATTTTTAGTATGCCAATTGCATTCTTTGTGGCATGGATTGTGTCAATTACGGATAAATCACCACGAGCTGCTATTGATAAAGATGGATTTGATGCCCAGTATGTACGTTCATTAACAGGCATCGGTGCGGCAAAAGCCTCTGACCACTAATTGATGAATTGTTAAAATTATCAAAACGTTAATCGTTTAAACCCTAAATTAACCAAAGTTAGTTTAGGGTTTTTGTTACCATGTGTTTGCGTGAAATAAGCGGTAATTTTTTACATAAATGCCGATAACGCCACAGGTTAACCAAATTAACGGTAGCAAGGTTATCCATGCCTTGGATAAATGGCTTGTAATGATAAACTAAATCTTCAGAAATAGTGGGTAAATATCCGTGCGATTGTAAAATCGGTGCTAAACTAAGTGGATAATTATTGTAATAATCACGCCAACCACTATCGTAATAATCATTAATAACCGCAAATTTTCAGCCGTTATTTCGGCGTTAAACAGCTTAAAAATAACGTTTTTTAGGATTTTTAACCGAAATAAAAGGGTGAACCGCTTTCCGTTATGGTTCGACAAGCTCACTTTGAGCGGAAAACCTAATGCGGTGCATTTTGAGTTCAACTTACTATACGTCAAAAATAGCATAAAAATCCAATATTTTGGGGTAATTTATCCTTAAAATTGCTCGGTATGATTGTTTTTTAACAGGACGAAAAGAACACGATGGTATGCTGATATAATGGAGCAAAAAATCGGTTTTGACAACTTGGGCAGGTTATTATTTTTTAAGTTTTACTTAGGTAAAAAATAAAACCCATTACAAAAGTAATGGGTTTTGTAAAGTTTTATCACAAAGCTAAAAACGATAAATTATGGCACAAAATGTAGTTTTTCAGGATGTTCAATCGCTTCTTGACGGTATTTTTCCGCGATTTCTTGCCAAATTGGTGCATTATGCACACCACAATTTTCGGCATCATAAATAGGATCTTTGCCTTCTTTCACTTGTCGTTCATAATCACGTAAGGCAGCAAAAGCAGGTTTTTGCAATAACAAAATACCGATGATGTTTAACCATGAAGTCAAGCCAACGCCCACATCGCCTAATGCCCAAGCCAAATCAGCGGTTTTGATACTACCATACACTACCACCGCCAAAAATATAATTTTTAGTACAGGCACTGCCCAGTCCATTTTTAACGTGCGTTGCAAATAACGGATGTTGGTTTCGGCATAGTAGTAGTACGCCATAATCGTGGTAAAAGCAAAGAAAAACAACGCAATCGCCACGAATACCGAACCAAATCCAGGCATGATGTTTTCCATGGCCGTTTGTACATAACCTGGTCCTGCGGATACGCCTTGTACGCCGTAGTAGAGATAAGCGTCTTTATTGGTTGGGTCTTGCACGTTATACATGCCTGTGATTAACAACATAAAACCTGTTGCCGAACATACGAACAACGTATCCACATACACCGAGAACGCTTGTACCAAGCCTTGTTTGGCAGGGTGTGATACGTCGGCTGCTGCTGATGGATGTGGACCTGTACCTTGGCCTGCTTCATTAGAGTATAGACCACGTTTCACCCCCCATTGGATTGCCAATCCTAGCACTGCTCCAAAGCCTGCGTCTAAACCAAAGGCAGAACGGAAGACCAATGCCAATACATCAGGTAACTGATGAATGTGCATAAGCACAATTACCACCGCCACGATAATATACGCCAATGCCATAAATGGTACGATTAATTCGGCAGCTGATGCAATCCGTTTTACCCCACCAAAGATAATAAAGCCAACCAAAATGGTCAAAATAGCGGCAGTTACTGTGGGAGAAATACCCAATGAGTTATTCATCGCATCTGCAATTGAGTTGGCCTGTACACCTGGTAACAACAACCCTGAAGCCACAAAGGTAGATAAGGCAAATAACACACCATACCATTTTTTACCCAATCCTTTCTCAAAATAATAGGCAGGACCGCCGATAAAAAAGCCATTTTCGTCTTTTTCTTTATAAATCTGTGCCAACGTGGACTCAACAAAGGCAGTACTCGCCCCGAAAAATGCCACCATCCACATCCAAAACAATGCACCCGGTCCACCAAAGGTAATGGCGGTTGCCACCCCTGCGATGTTCCCTGTGCCGACACGTCCTGCCAAACTCATTGCCAACGCCTGAAACGATGACACGCCTTGGTCCGTGCTTTTGCCGTCTATAAGCAATTTAATCATATTGCCAAAGTGACGTAATTGCAAAAAACGTCCACGCAACGAAAACCACAATCCCACGCCCAAGCAAATTGCAATAAACACAGGGCTCCACATTACATCATTAATTTTCCCAACCAGTGCCTCTAAGGCCATATACCCTCCTGCTTCCTTTGGTTGCCATACAAGACATTCTATTAGCATTCGTATTCATTACTTACAAAATATTGCAAATGCTAACACATTGAAATAGTATTAAACAAAAAAATAAATTTTGCAATGTTTATTTGCATAAAATTTTTAAAAAAAATGTCAACCAATAGAGTCATCAATATTTATCAATAAGAGCTTATTATTCTATGAAAACAGGCTAAAGATGGCTCTTTTTTTTAAAAATTGTTTGACAGAGCGGGCATTAACTTGCATGTTTCCTTAAAACGCTTTTTGGAATAGACATTCTCTTTTAGGTTATCTCACATACAATTCAATTTAACTATCAAAATGACTTGCTTAATCCCAAAAAATTTAGCAAAATAAAGGTTTTCATACCGTTTATTTTATAAGGAAATAGCATGAACCAACCAAACGAAACCAATCAAATCGGTCAAACCGCCCAAGACCCTGTATTATTTGACACCTTGCCGACCAATGACGGTCATTATTTGGGTGTCATTACGCTCAACGCCCCAAAAGCATTAAATGCGGTTGATTTGACCATGTGTCAACAAATTTTTCAACAATTACAGATTTGGGAGCAACAACCGCAAGTTGTAGCGATTTTTTTACAAGGCACAGGCGAAAAGGCGTTTTGTGCAGGAGGCAATATCCGAAAAATTTATGACAGCATAATACAACGCCCTGCGATGAGCGAACCACAGTCGATTCATTTGCCGTCAAATTTAGACTATGCTGAAGCATTTTTTGTCAATGAATACCGCCTAAACCGCTATATGGCAAGCTACCCTAAACCAATTATCGCATGGGCGAGTGGCATTGTGATGGGCGGTGGTTTGGGCTTGGTGGCGACTTGTAGTCATCGCATCGTTACCGAAACTACCCGCTTTGCTATGCCAGAAGTCAACATTGGTCTATTCCCTGATGCGACAGGCAGTTGGTTTTTGCAAAAAATGCCCGCCCAAATCGGTTTATTTTTTGGATTAACAGGGGCAAACGGCAACGCCAGCGATGCGTTACTGTGTAATGTGGCAGAATTTTCGTTAAAAAGTGAACAAAAATCTACTATTTTAAAGACCTTACAAACGGCTAATTGGCAACAAGGCGATGCCAAAGCTGTCGTCAGCCATACCCTAAGTCAGTTACACACAACCGAACATTTGCCGAGTAGCAATGTGTTAAAACATTGGCAAACCTTACAAAAGATTGTCAATGCAGGGGATATGTTGGCGATTGATAATTTATTGAAAGACAAAGAATTTATGGCAAAATTTTGTCAAGATAAATGGCTTGTAGAAGCTATCCATACCTACCAAAACGGCTGTCCTGTCACTGCAAGGTTGACCCATGCGTTATTTTATCGGGTCAAAACGTTATCACTGTCTGAGATTTTACAAATTGAACTCAATACCGCCATTCATTGCTGTCATTTTCCTGATTTTCGTGAAGGCGTGCGAGCGTTGTTGGTGGATAAAGACAAAAATCCAACGTGGCACAAATCTCTGTCAGTGATCGCTGATGACTATATCAACGCCCATTTTAGCAATGTTTGGCAAGGTGATGACGTGTTAGTTTTGTAAGTTTAATTAAATTATTTGATTAAAAATTTTATAAAATTTTTTGTTTGAAAATCGGTTAAAAATAAATATCGGCGAAATTTTGATAAACTGAAAAATATTGGTATATAAACTGAAAAATATTGGTATAATAGGTGGTTTAGCCAATTTTTGCTATTTTAACCAATTTATGAAACTTTTGTATGAATAAAATTGTCGTCATTGACCCAAACCAATTTGCCAACGACTTAACCACACATAAGACCAATTTGCTAGGCATGAGCAAAAATGAAATTACTGAGTTTTTTAAAAACTTGGGCGAAAAACCATTTCGTGCCACGCAGGTGATGAAATGGATTTATCAATTTGGTGTGACAGATTTTTTTGAAATGACTAATTTGTCAAAAAAACTCCAAGAAAAATTAAATGATATCGCTTGTGTTGTCCCACCAAAAGTCAAATTTAAAGAATTTAGCGAAGACGGTACGCGTAAATGGGTGTTTGAAGTGGCGGGCGGGTCGCTCGTGGAAACCGTACTCATTCCTGCTGATGATAATAAACAGTTTGGGCGTAAAACTTTGTGTATTTCTAGTCAAGTTGGCTGTGCGTTGGATTGTTCATTTTGTAGTACAGGTAAACAAGGCTTTGAGCGAGATTTAACACCAAGTGAGATTATTGGGCAATTGTTTGTCGCTAATCAATCTTATATGGAAGGTGTGCCTGTCAGCGAGCGTGAAAACCGTGTCACCAATGTGGTGATGATGGGCATGGGTGAGCCATTACTTAACTACGCTCCTGTGGTGGCAAGTATGTCCATTATGCTTGATGATTTTGGTTTTGGGCTGTCAAAACGGCGTGTGACGCTATCTACTTCAGGCGTCGTGCCAAAAATGTACAATTTGGCAAAAGATATTGACGTGGCACTGGCAATCTCACTTCACGCACCGAATGACGAGCTGCGTAATGAGCTTGTGCCGATTAATAAAAAATATCCATTGGCAGAATTAATAAAAGCCGCCAAAGCCTATGTCTATGACGAAAATCCACGCCACAAAAAGCACGTGACGATTGAATATGTCATGCTTGCAGGGGTGAATGATAGCGATGAGCATGCCCGTCAGCTTGTCGCATTGTTAAAAGATTTACCTAGTAAAATCAATCTAATCCCATTTAATCCATTTCCGCACGCACCGTATGAACGCTCAAGCAATAACCGCATTCACGCCTTTAGCAATATTTTAAATAACGCAGGTTTTGTGTGTACCATTCGTCAGACTCGTGGCGATGACATTGATGCTGCCTGTGGGCAACTTGTCGGACAAGTAGCAGATAGAACACGGCGTGCGAAAAACTGGCAACAGAAAATTGCCCAAAATGATAAAACGAACAAGGTTTAGATTGGGTTTAGCTTGATAAAATTTTTCGTGAAAGTTTGGTGAATTTTGCCAATAAATACAATAAATTCGCTTTTTTGCTTGTTATTTTTCGGCTAAATTTGTTATAGTACGCAGTATTTGTCAGACTTTTGGCAAAGCGTTGGGTTTGGTCGTTATTTTTGACTTGGATTTTTAATTTTTTAGATTTTTTAAATAAAATTTTTTAAAGGTTTTTATAAATGAAACAATTAAATCATGGTATGACGCTTGATAACGTCGTTTTTCCAATAAAAAAACGCATGACAAAAACTTGCTTGGCAACCCTCGTGGCGGTCGGTATGGCGGTGCTATCGGTCGGCTGTAGCCAAAACCAAACCGTGATTAGCCAAACGGTGACCAGTAGCGATCCAAGTCGTTGGTCAAAAGACCCCAAAGAAATTGCCCGTTCACGCACGGCGATTGCCGCCCAGTTTATCCGTGACTATAAACTTGACGATGCCAAACGCCAACTGGAACAAGCGTTAAAATCTGACCCACGTTCACCGCAAGCCCATGATATGATGGGCGTGCTGTTACAACAAGAAGGCAGTGCGTTGAATTTGCAAAAAGCCGAAGCCTACTTTAAAAAAGCCATTGAATTAGACCCAAATTTTACCCAAGCCCATAATAATTATGGCGTGTATCTCTCCCAAGTCAAACGCTATCCTGAAGCGATTGCCCAGTTTGAAATCGCAGGCTCAACGCTCGGTTACGAAGGGCGTGCCGATGCGTTGGAAAATTTGGGACGTACCTATTTACAGGTAAATAATACCGCCAAAGCCAAAGAAGCCTTTTCGAAAGCCTTGGATACCAACCGCTATAGCGTGATTGCCCGTTCGGAAATGATTGAGATTTTTATCAAAGAAGGGCAAACCCTAAACGCCAAAAAATTGCACGGCGATTTGATGACGATTTTGGGCGATAAATACCTTGACCCACGCACTTTGCAACAAGGGGCGAGATTGGCAAAATTGACGGGTAGTAACAGTGAATTGCAAAAATTCAGTCAACAACTGTTTGATAAATTCCCAACCAGTCCTGAAGCCAAACAATTAAAACAATGGTTACGTACGCCAAATGCAGTGTGGAAATAAGTTTGCACTTTGGTAATTTTTTGATAAATATCACTTTGATTTTATTAAATATTTTTTATTAAATAGTTTAACTGTAAAAATACTTTGGACAAGCTATGCAAAATAATCAACTGACCCAAAACGCAATGTCAACCCAGACTGTTGACACGTCGCACCCACTCGGACAGCGGTTAAAACAAGCTCGTGAAAAAAAGGGGCTAAGCCTTGACGATGTGGTGAAAGAAACCCATATTCTAAAACGGCATTTGGTGGCGTTGGAAAATGCGGATTTTGATGCTTTGCCACAGCCGACATTTGCTCGTGGTTTTGCGGTGAATTATGGGCGGTTTTTGGGGATTGACCCACAGATTATTAGCCAAAGTTTTGATGCTCAATATCCAAGCGAGTTACGAAAAAAACACGAAAGTTTTGACAATGCTCCACTACAACCAATGGGAACACTACAGCGTGATAGCCGCGGCGGTGTAAAAATTAATTGGTTCGTGGTCGGTGGAATTTTGGTGGCGTTAGCGGTGGCGGTGATGATTTTTAAAACCGTAAAAAATGCTCACCATGAAAACCAACCCACCGAAACCGTGCAAGAAGTTAACCCACAAGAGCAAGCCACAGGGGCATCACTGTCTAATACAGGTTCGGCGATTGGCACAAGCGTGAATAATACGGTGGTGGCGAGTGCAGGCTTGCCGACGGCAGGGTCAGCGATTGCTCCTGCGAGCGGTGTGGAGACGGAGACAGGCGTGATGGGTTTATCGACGCTTGACATTTGGATTAAAGATAACACGACTGTGAATATCACCGATGCCACAGGCAAAGTGCTATTGCAAGGCGAGCAAGTGCGTGGTGGACATAATCTGTCAGGGCAAGCACCGTTTAACGTGCAAATTGACAAAGCCAATAATGTGAATATTGATTTTAATAAACAACCAATTAAAATCAGCAATTTTGCCCAAAATAACCAAGCAAATTTTACCTTACAATGAGTTGATAATCTAAGTTTTGTTAAAAATAATTGTAAATGTAACGAATAGGAAACCGCCATGTCAAACCCTCACACCCCCATCAAACGCAAACACACTAAAAAAATCTATGTTGGCTCTGTGGCGGTGGGTGGTGATGCACCGATTAGCGTGCAGTCTATGACCAATACCGATACCTGTGATGTGGATGCAACGGTCGCCCAAATTCAGCGATGTGTCGATGCTGGGGCGGATTTTATGCGTGTGTCTACGCCCACAATGGAGAGTGTCAAAGCCTTTGGTGAGATTAAAAAACGTGTGTCTGTACCGCTCGTGGCGGACATTCATTTTGATTATAAAATTGCTCTGGCAGTGGCGGAAGCTGGGGCGGATTGTCTGCGTATCAATCCCGGTAATATCGGTAATGAACAAAAAGTGCGTGAAGTGATTGCTTGTGCAAAACACCACGGTATTAGTATGCGAATTGGTGTCAATGCAGGCTCGCTAGAAAAAGATTTGCAAAAAAAATATGGTGAACCGACAGGTGAGGCGATGTTAGAATCCGCTCTTCGTCATATTGACATCTTAGACCGCAATAATTTTGATGAATATAAAATTTCTGTCAAGGCAAGCAATGTATTTTTAACCCTTGATGCTTATCGTTTGATTTCGGCACAGATTGATAATCCGCTACATCTTGGTGTGACCGAAGCAGGCGTGTATCGTACAGGCACGGTCAAATCAGCCATTGCACTTGGCGGACTTTTGCTTGATGGCATTGGTGACACCATGCGGATATCCTTGGCAAGTCCCCCAGAAGAAGAGGTTAAAATTGGTTTTGATATTTTAAAATCGCTTGGCATTCGTTCCAATGGCGTCAATTTTATCGCTTGTCCGTCTTGCTCTCGTCAAGAATTTGACGTGATTAAAGTGATGAATGAATTAGAAGCTCGCTTAGAGGACATTCGTGAACCGATTGATTTATCAGTGATTGGCTGTAAAGTTAATGGGCCGGGCGAAGCCAAAGAAGCCGATATTGGCGTGGTGGGGGCAAATCCCAATTCTTTGGTGTATAAAAATGGCGATAAAAGCCATTTGATTGACACCAATAAATTGGTGGATGAAATTGAACAAATGGTGCGAGAACACGTTAAAGTTTTGCAGGAAAAACGTACTCACCAATTAATACATACCATAAACTTATCATAATAACATTAATAATTGGTATTGTTCATCAACTATATATAACTCAATCTACCATTCCACTTAGCAAAGAGTAGATTTAATGAATTCTCTATCATCTTATGGCATTTAGTATAACATTTGCCTTTGCGTTTAAACCTTGCAAGATAGTGGCGAATTCTACCATTCTCGTTTACCACAAACAAAGCCTAGAATATCTTTGGTTTGTCGGTTAATGGCAATCCAAGTCCAACAGTATTTTTTTTAAACTTACTATAACTGTGAATTTCATCAAGCTCCACAATTTCATCAAGCTCCACAATGTCAATCGGCTCATTACTTTGGTCTAAATTGTCATTGTAAATGCCTTAATGTTTGATGCCTAGTTCTTTTACCCAATAATACACCGTACTATGCCCGATGCCTAGCACACGACCAATAGCACTAAAACCCAAGCCTTCAAAATACATGTCAATGGCGAGTTTTCTAATGCTTTCATCTTTTTGGGTGCTTTTATAAAGTACCGTAAAGTGATATTTGCAGTCTTTACATCTATGTCTTTGTTTACCATAGGCAAACCCTGCTTTGACAATGTGGTTAGATTGGCATTTTGGGCAATGGTCTAGGGGTAACATGGTGGATTGTTTAACCTCTGGTTGTTGTGGTATAATGGGTATTATAGATTAGGTATAGGTTTTGAACAATACTTAATAATTTATTAATTTTAACTGAAAAACTGTTTTTTGTATTTACTTTTGGAGTTATGGCATGAATAAAACTTTGGTACTTTTAATATCTACTCTTCTATTTGGTTGTACCCCTGCCTCAGAACCTAGGGAAGAACAACCAAAAAACACTGAAACGGCTACACAAGTTGAGACTGCCAATGTTCCCACCGACACTGTAGAATGGGTGCTTAAAAAAGCCGATATAGTCTTTACTAGCACAAAAACGGATAAGAATGGCAACAATATTCAAGAAATGGGGAATTTTTCGGATTATTCCGCTGTTTTAGATAAACAGGGGTATTTGACCATGAAAATTGATTTGGCTAGTGTTAACACAGACATTGCGATTAGAGACCAACGCCTAACAGAATGGTTATTTGAAGTGGATAAATTTACCACAGCGGTGATTTCTGCCGAACTTGATGCAACCAAAATTAATAATTTGCAATTAAATACGCCTTTAAATTTAACCCAACCGATTAAATTAGAAATGCATGGACAACAGGCAGAATTTGTCAGTGAATTAACAATTACTCGCACCAGTCCACATATAATTTTGGTGGAAACAAAACAACCAATTGAATTAAATTTGGAACAATTTGATATGTTGAACGGGTTGAAACGTTTGCAAGAAGTAATGATGTTATCAGGTATCAACCCTATTGTTCCTGTAACTTTTCAAGGTGAATTTTCAAGACCTTTATAAAATATAGTTAAGTTAAATTAAAAAACTAGGTTTTTTGTTATTGTTTTTTTGATAAATTAAGTTTGAGGCGTTATGAAAAAATTATTTTATATTCCTTTTTGTGCATTAATGGCATCTTGTTCTGCAGATAAACAAGAACCACAATTTGCTAATGACATACAAACAACACCAACACCAAATGATACTAAAGCGTTGGCAGAAATTAAAGTTGGCTTTATCGCATCAGCAACAGGTAACGCTCCATTAAATTATTTAGATGAAAAAGGAATGATGCAAGGGTTTGAATATGATATTTTACAAGAGGTTGCTACACGTACGAATCATAAGTTTACTTATGAATATAAACCTAGAAAACAATTATTTGATGATGTTCAAAATGGCACGGTACAAATCGTAGGGGGAAACATTAGCATTAACGAAGAGAGAGCTTCAAAATATGCAATGACCAATTCTTATTTGGAAGCTTATCCTGTTACGATTTTAAGCAAAGATGTGAGTTTAAAAACCATAGAGCAATTAAAAGGCAAAAGTGTGGCCATTAAAAACAGTCCAATGGATACTTTTTATAATGTGGTGAATACCGAAAAAGCGGAAGAAAAACAGAATATTCACTATGTTAATAGTGACTGGTTAGCTGTAAAAAATGTATTATCAGGTGATTCGGTTTCAGCAATAGGCAATTCATCAGTTATTCCTTACTTTTTTGAAAAGTATTCTACTAAAGAACAACCACTTTATTTTTCAATAGACTATCAGTATCCGCAAGAAAGTTATGGCTTTTTATTACAAAAAGATAATAAACAATTGTTGGAAGATATGAATAAGTCTTTGGCAGAAATGAAAGCTGACGGAACTTACCAAAGCATTTATAAAAAGTGGTTCTAAGCAAATAAGGCAATTGATTCAATTCAATCTATATTTAAATTGATATATACTTGCCTTGCATAAAGCCTAGTTTTTATAGTAGACTTTGCCCAACCATCTTTTATTTTTGTGGATTTTTAAAAATATATAAGTACAATTAAAAGATGGTAGGTGAATATTTTAAATAATTGAAAAAAAGAGCCAATGAGATTTTAAGGGTTGGAACTTAATGATTGAAAAATTTGCCGTCATTGCCATTTCGCTACTAACTTTGGTGGCTTGTCAAAGTTTACCAAAAATACAAAATACCAATTAGTTTTCTGTTTCTGCTCAAACATTAAGTAAAGTTTATTTGTACAATGCACTTCAAAAGACTTATGAAAATAACCCCAACACATCAATTGAGCCATATGAACATTGTGCATTAAAAGCCAACAAACAAATGAATATCATTGCGGAAAATTATTTGCAAAGTGTATTTAATCAACATGAGTTGAGTCAGCTTAATCAAGTATTATCTGACCCAACAATGCTTGAGTTGGTTGGTGAATTTGGTGCACAATTAACTGATTTTAATTTAAAGCCCTTAGATAATGATGTAAAAATTTTGGCAAAACAGATATTGAAAAGTGGTTTATTAGACAAACTATTTCATAGTTATAATATGATATCGCAAGAGAAATTTCTTGATAGCAGTTACAATATTTTTCGTATAAATGATGATGAGTTTTTAGCAAGTAATCAGCCCAATTTGGTTTTGCAAATAACTTTTGCTGATTTGGTTGATAAGCATATTGCAGAATGTCATCTAAGTTAAAAAACAAAGGTAAGTATTTAGTTTGATTATTTTTTTAGTATAAAAATATTAATCAATATGAATGACAATCTTTCATTTAAAATATTGTATAATTGATAAGATAAAAAATCTAGCAAATAGATTGTTTCATCAAAAATTAACTAACGTATAATGGTAAGAAATATGACAATTAAAGCAATCAAAGGGTTTAACGATATTTTACACGTCGCCACAGGCGATACTCGTCCAAGTGGCGAATGGCGAACGCTTGAAAGTGAGCTTATCGGCGTGCTTGACCAATTCGGCTTTGAGCAAATCCGCTTACCGATTGTCGAAGAAACTCAGTTATTTAGCCGTGCTATTGGTGATAATACTGATATTGTTGAAAAAGAAATGTATTCGTTCGCCGATAAGGGCGAGCCACCGACCCCACTTACATTACGTCCAGAAGGTACAGCAGGAGCGGTGCGTGCGGTGATTGAGCATAATCTGCTTCGTGGCGATACGCCAAAACTGTGGTACATGGGTCCGATGTTCCGCTACGAAAAACCGCAAAAAGGGCGTTATCGTCAGTTTCATCAGTTGGGTGTTGAGAGTTTTGGCAGTGAGTTGCCTGACGCCGATGCCGAACTCATCATCATGACTTATCAAATGTGGCAGAGTTTGGGTATTCTTGACCATGTCCAGCTTGAGTTAAACACGCTTGGCGAGTCTAATGAACGCCTTGCCTTTCGCACCGCTTTGATTGAGTATTTGACCGCTCACAAAGATGACCTTGATGAAGACAGCCAAAGACGTTTGACGACCAATCCATTACGCATTTTGGACAGTAAAGAGAGCAAAACCCAAGCGATTTTGCAAAACGCCCCTAAACTCATGGACTTTTTGGGTGAAGCTAGTTTAGCTCATTTTGCCAAGGTAAAAAGCTACTTAACCGCCGTTGGCATTGACTTTGTCATTAATGAAAAACTGGTGCGTGGTTTGGATTATTATAATAAAACCGTGTTTGAATGGACGACTGATAAATTAGGTTCGCAAGCAACCGTATGCGGTGGCGGTCGTTATGATGGCTTGATTGGACAAATTGCGGCTATTGGCAAAAAAGATGAAAAACCTGTGTCAAGTCAGCCTGCCGTTGGTTTTGCCATGGGATTGGAGCGGTTGTTGTTGCTCGTGCAAGCGGTTAGCCCGTTTGAGCCTGAGTCAACTTGTGACGTATTTGTGGTGGCACAGCCAGAAATTTATCTTGACGGTATTGTTTACGCCAACTTTTTACGCCAAAGCAATCCCTATGTGCGGGTGAAAATGGCAAGTGCCACAAGTCTAAAATCGCAAATGAAAAAAGCGGATAAATCAGGGGCAGAGTTTACCGTGATTATCGGTGAAGAAGAAATCAAAACCCAAAAAATCACCGTTAAAAATATGGCGACAGGCGAACAATTTAGCACCGATTTTAACGATGACACGTTTTTTATTGACGATGACGCATTGCAAGGTTTATTTGGCATGTTGGCAGATGAAACGCTTGAAGACGATGAATAATTTTTATTAATTATTTATAAAAATAAATAATATTTTTAAGGTAAAATAAATGGTAAAAGATGTAACCCCAAAACTGCCAAACGATGAACATCAGTCCATGCAAGCCCTAAGCCAATATGGTGGCTACATTGTGTTAGCGATTGTGTTGGCATTGGGTGGGTATTTTGGTTGGAATTATTGGCAGAACCATGGCGGTCGCATTGATGAAGTGGCATCAACTGATTTTGCTAAAATTCAAGCCAGTCAGCAAGCGGTGACGAACCTTGGTATTGCCACCGATGATAAAGCCAAAGCCGAACTTGCCACCGCACAAGCCAACTTTGGCAAGGATTTGGATGCGTTTATCGCTCAGCATGGCGAATCGGTTTATACTTGGCAAGCCTTGATGTTAAAGGCAAAACAGCAAACTGACTCAGGCGATATCAAAGGGGCGACTACCACCTTGCAACAGGCGACCACGCTCAAAATTGATGATGAAGGCTTAAAGGCGATTGCCACATTACGCTATGCTCAAGCCTTGCTCGGTAATCAACAAGCAGACGATGCTCAAAAAGCCTTGCAAGCCGTGTTACCACCTGCATTTGATGCCAGTAAAAATGAGCTGTTAGGCGATGTGGCAATGGCAAAAAATGACAAAAAATCAGCGATTGATTTTTACCAAAAAGCATGGCAAGCTATTGAAAAACGTAATGAAAGCAATGAGTTAAACCAAGACCGTGCCTTTTTACGCTTAAAAATGGAAAATTTGGGCTTAACCCCAAAACAGCCTGATTTGGATAATGGTGTGGTTGCAACGCCAAATACTGCTCAAGCGGTTGCTACCCCAACGGCAAGTACCGCAAGCGTGGCTACGGTGACCGCATCTGCGACCAATTAATTTTATTTATAAATATTGTTTTGAATAAAAATTAAACGAAAGTTAAATAAAAGTTGAAATATTATGATGACACCTTTTTTACAAAACCCTGCTAAAAACAACCTTCCGCCAATCGCTGTGAAAGTGCTTGGTGTGGCGATGTTTGCGGTATTGGCACTTAACACCACCGCTTGTCAACGCTTCAAAAAATCTGAAAGCATTCACTCACCGACCGAACTTGTGGCATTAAAGCAAACCCAAAATAGCCTAACTCCACTCTTTAACCATGCTGAAAAATCTAACAGAAAAGCTAGTTTTAATAAAAAACAAACGTTAAGCCAAGGCACAACCGTATTTCAAACCGTAAGCGATGCCCAAGGTTACATAACCGCCAATCCTGATGGCAGGGTAACCGCCGTTGATATGAATGGGCGTGGCGTGTGGCAAGTAGAGTTTGAGCAAGGGCTGCATTCTGGTGTAGCGATTGACAATCGCCTTGCGACAGCCAATGTCGTGATTGTTGCCGATAACAATGCCAATCTGATTGCCCTTGACCGCAGTAATGGCAAAACTTTATGGCAACGCCAAATTACGAGCAACGTGCTTGCCCCTGCATTAATCAGCGGAAATCGGGTAGTGGTGTTGGCAAATAACGGTGCAGTGCAAGGTTTGTCGTTACAAACGGGCGACGTAGTCTGGCAATTTGGCACACAAAATCCAAGCCTAAGCGTGCGTGGCAGTGCCACACCGATTTTGTTAGACAGCAAAACCGTGTTAATTAGTACGGCGGACGGTCGTATTCATGGTTTGAATTTGGAAAACGGTTCGCCATTGTGGTCTCGCCGTGTCGGTACGAGCGTGGGGGCAAGTGAAATTGACCGTTTGGTGGATGTGGATGCCACGCCGATTTTTGTGGATAATATGTTGTACTCGGTGACTTATAGCGGACAATTATTGGCTATTGATATGGCGAGCCGTCAGATTGCTTTTGTCAAAGAGATTGCCAGTTTAAAATCGTTGGCAGTAGACAACAGCCAACTATACGTTACCACCCTAGACGGTCAAGTGTTGGCATTGGATAAATTAACAGGCAACGAAAATTGGCAATCCGATAGCTTAAAATTCCGTGGACTAAGTAACCCTGTCGCTACGCCGAACAGCGTGATTGTTGGTGATAAACTCGGTTATTTGCACGTTTTTGACAAAACAACAGGTAAAATCGTTGACCGAAAACAAACAAAAGTTGATGTTAATCAATTAACTTTGCAAAATATTGCCCAAAATCCACGCTTAATCGCTCAAACTGCCAACGGTGGTTTTAGCGTTTGGCAAGTGCATTGATAATAAAAGATTGGGGAAGTTTATCAACTTACTTTCCCAATCAAAACATTGAGGATGGTCGTTAATTCTATCAAAATGAATGGGCTAAAAACACAGTATCAACAGTTGTTGTCATGTTTTGCCATTGATGAAAAACTCATTGAGCAATATTGGCAAGAGCTTTGTTGCCTTTATCAACAGACACATCGGTTTTACCATAATTTATCGCATATTGAAGCACTGTTAAACCAGTTTTTGGCGATTTAAACACAGATTACCGATAAATCGGCAGTATTATTTGCCATTTTTTATCATGATTGTATTTATCATGTGCCTAAAACATCGCAGAGCAATGAACAGTTAAGTGCAGACTATTTTTACTAGCGGTTTTATTCACGATTGCCTGACGATTTGGCAAAAAAAGTCATGGTTTTATTTTGGCAATAGAGCATCATCAGTTATTGCTACCAGATGATGATTTGGTGTATTTTTTGGATTTGGATTTGTCAATATTGGCAAAAGAAGACACAATTTATCAAAGTTATTGCCACAATATTCAAAAAGAATATGCCCATATCCACCCTTTACTTTATAAAATAGGGCGGGCAAAAATGTTAAGTCAATTTTTATTAAAAAAACGCATTTTTTATAGTGACCATTTTTATCAAAGGTATGAAAAATTGGCAAAACAAAATATTCGTTGTGAACTCAAAACGTTGGTATTTGAAAGTTTTTTAAAGGATAAAAGTTATGTTAATAGCGATTCCAGATAATACTGTACAAATACTAACACAGTAAGCACAACTTGCGTTCAGTATGGTGCAATTATTAAATCAGACTTTTGATAATAAACCAAAAAAATAATGCCATTATCCCCACACATTCACGAGCGATTTAATGGTTTGTATGAAAATAACGATAAATTTGATTTTGAGCAGTTTTTATCAACTCGCAATCAGTATGCAAAAGGGTTAGAATTATGCAATTACCAAACGAGAAATTGCCAAAGTGAATTTATTTGATAAACCGATTTGAAAATCCAAACATTTAAAAAAGAGTATTAAAAAATGAGCCTAAAACCTGTTGTTGCCTTAATAGGTCGCCCAAACGTTGGTAAATCAACGATTTTTAACCAACTTACCAAAAGTCGTCAAGCCTTAGTCGCTGACCTTGCAGGCTTGACACGAGACCGCCAATATGGGGATGCCACGTTTGAAGAAAAGTCCTTTATTGTCGTGGACACAGGTGGTATCGGTGAAGATGATGATGGCTCGGGCAATATTGATGACTACATGGCGACCCAATCCTACACCGCTATTCATGAAGCGGATATTATCGTGTTTGTGGTGGATGCACGAGCAGGGATTGTCGGCTCAGATGAAACGATTGCCAAACAATTACACACGCTTGGCAAGCCTGTCTTTTTGGTTGCCAATAAAATTGACGGCGTGCATGAAGCCGCTATTAATGAGTTTTTTGCCTTGGGCTTTGGTGAACCTTTTCCGACGACTGCCAGCCATGGGCGTGGTATTACCAACTTACTAGAAAGTCTGACCACCAATATGCCAAGCTCTGCTGAAGAAGAAAAATCTCCTGACGGCTTAAAATTAGCGATTATCGGTCGTCCCAACGTTGGCAAATCTACCTTGGTTAACCGTTTGCTTGGTGAAGAGCGTGTGGTGGTGTTTGATATGCCTGGCACGACCCGAGACAGTATTTACATACCCTTTGAGCGAGAAGGACAGAACTATGTGTTGATTGATACCGCAGGGGTACGTCGTCGTGGTCGCATTGATGAAAAAGTAGAAAAATTTAGTGTTATCAAGACCTTACAAGCCATTAAAGATGCCAATGTGGTGGTATTGGTGATTGATGCCCAAGAAGGCATTACCGACCAAGATTTGCATATTTTGGGTTATGCTATCGATGCAGGGCGTGCCATGGTGATTGCCATTAACAAATGGGATAACCTTGACCAAGACAAAAAAAACTGGATGAAAATTGAAATGGATAGACGTTTTAATTTTATCCCTTATGTCAAAATGCACCTGATTTCAGCATTGCACGGTACAGGTGTGGGCAATCTATATCCGTCCATTCACAAAGCCTATGCGTCAGCAATGTTTAATATGCCAACCAGTCGCTTGACCCAAATCCTACAAGATGCGGTTACCGCTCACCAACCACCAATGGTCGGTGGTCGCCGTATCAAGTTGCGTTTTGCTCATATGGGTGGACATAATCCGCCAATTATCGTCATTCACGGTAACCAAACCAGTCAAGTACCAAACAGTTACAAACGCTATCTAGAAAATGAATTTCGCAAAGTGTTTAAATTAGAAGGCACGCCCATTAAAGTGGAATTTAAACAAAATGCCAATCCGTATGCCGAGCGTAAAAACAGCATGACGGACGCACAAAAAGAGCGAAAACGCCGTCAAGTGCAAAAGTTTAAAAAACGTGATAAAAAGCGTTAATACAAATATGAGCGTTAAAACTGTTTTTGTAAAATAAAAAAAATTTAGGTAAACTTATGGATATTAAATCGCTAAATTACCAATATTTGTCAAGGCGTTTTGTCATCATGCCGTTTTTTTTGGCATTGTGCCTGTGTTTTGTCGTGTATTTAGTTAGTGATATTCACAGTACTATCCAAGAACAAGTGTCGCGGGTACATGATATTAACCATTTGTTAACCCAAACGGCGACTAGTCAAAACAAAGATTTGATCGCCACCCAAGTCAAATATTTATCCGATAGCAATCCGCAGATTGAAAGCATCAATTTTTTCCCTGCCACTAGTCATCAAGAGCAGATGAACAACAAAAAGCTGGATGTGCTAACCATGTTTTTTGGCAAATATTATGGCTTAAGCCAAGCGGTAACGCTCCAATTACCACACGCATCGCCGAACACCAACGAAACCACAGTCAATCAACTCGTTGGTTATGTCAACACCACTTTAAATTTAAACACCATTCGCCATCAATGGTTTAAGCGTAATTTACCGATGTTTATCACGATGGCAGTTGCATCGATGTTGACATTGCTCATCATGTTGACCTTACTAAAAAAAGTAACCGAACGCTTGTCAATGTTGGAAAAATTAAGCCAAAAAGTGCTAGATGATCAAGTGATTGAACAAAAAGACTATGAGCAACCCAACGACAAGCAAGCAGTTTGGCTGTATGAAAAAGCGTTATATCACCTGTTGGATAAACAAAAAACCCAAACGCATCAATTGGTTCAGCTAAACAGTGAAATTGGTTTGCTAAAAGATGAAAGTTTTAAACACATTGAACAATATTCTACCTTTCAAAGTGATCTAACCCATGAGTTTAAATTATCACTTAATCGCATTGATGCAGGAATAAAACTACTAAAAAATCAATATATTAGTAGCGAACAACAAGGTGCAGTGGATATCATTGAGACAGGCGTGGATGATTTAAATTCAAAACTTAACCAACTTATTCAGCTAAATCGTATTGAAAAAGGGCAAACTGTTGTTGAGTTGCATCAATTTAATCCACATCATTTATTGACTAATATTGTGGAGAAATTTCAAATAATTGCTCGAGAAAAACAGCTTAATTTGGGTTTAAAACTCTATCATGCCGACTACGTATTAGAAGGCGATACCCAAAAAATTGACACAATCTTATCATCATTGGTTGAAAATGCGTTGAAATTTACGGAACATGGCTCAGTAACTGTGATATCACAACTACAGCATTTGGAAAAAAGTATCCGTTGGACAATTTCGGTGGAAGATACAGGAATTGGGATTGATAAACAAAATTTTGCTAATATTTTTAAGCCATTTTTCCAAGTCAACCCAAATATATCACGTATCCTAAAAAATACCACGGTTGGTCTGTTTTTGGTAAAAAAATTGGTGCATTTGTTAAATGGTGATATAGAAGTTACCAGTACCCCACAGCAAGGCTCAAAATTCACGCTGCATTTACTATTAAAAGACTGGCATAGCCAAAAAGAGCAAGACCTATTAAAAGACAAAAGTTTTGCAGTATGGTATAAAGACGACCGTATTTTTTCGCAAGCTCAGCGATTAATCAATGCAGGGGCAAAAATCCAAGGGTTTCATGATAGTCGGTTATTGCTAGATTATTTAACGAATAATTCAGTAGATATGCTAATCATTATGTATAAAATACCTAAAGAAGAAGTCATGCGTTTGGTGACCACTTTGCGAGAGAAACAGACCGATTTTCGCACGCTGATTACCTATTATTATTTGCCAAAACACCTGCAAGCGGTATATGCAGAAAGCTTAAAAGCTGTGGGTGTAGACTATTTAGAAGATGCAAGCTTAGAGAATATGGCTTTAGATGATTATATTAATCGCTTAATTCAATATTTGGCTTAAATTAAGCCTTGTTTTTGCAAAAACTGGTATAAATTATCAGCAAATTTGGCATAACCCGCCGCATTGGCGTGGATTTGGTCGGATTTTAACTTTTCATTGGATAAAATTTCTGACCAGCCCCCATCGCCTTTAGCAAACAAAATCACCTGTTCGCTATCGGCAATTTTTTGATAGATTGGGTTGTCGCTGGCTTTACCAAACAAAGCACTGGTGCTTAAATGTGGTTCTGCAATTAAGATGACGTTGATATTTTGGTTTTTTAGTTGTTGCACGATTTTTGTGATATTCTCGGTTGTCTCGGACGGATTGACACGCCGTAACACATCATTGCCACCAATCCCTAATAAGACTAAACTCGGCTTTTGTTGAATAATTTCATCTAAACGTGCCAAGACACCTGCTGACGTGTCACCATTAATCCCTGCATTGCGAATTTGCCAACCTGTTTTTTTTGCCAAAATGGTGGGGTAGGCTTGGTGTTTTTCCGCCCCATAGCCATAAGTCAGCGAGTCGCCAAGTGCGATCACTTTGCTACCACGAGCGATTTTTGCCTCTGTCGGTTTATTGTTACAGCCAGTAATAAGCGGTAAAGTCATGAACGCCATGCCGTAACATACAAATTGTCGGCGATTGATTTTGTTTTGCATCTTTTAATAAGTCTTTAACAGATAATTTTAACGGATTGTTAAATTAAGTTTTGTAATTTATTCGCCAATTCTTCACGAGCTTTAACAAAACCGTCAATCCCTGCCTCTAACAATTCAGTCGTCATGCTGTCTTGCTCAAGGGCATTTGCAAAACTTTGTTCATGAAATTGTTGTTTTTCAATGGTATCAAAACTCATATCAGGGAACAGTTGGCGTTCGATTTTTGTGTCCATTTCACGCAATTTATCCATTAAATCAGGCGAAATCGTCAGCAAATCACAGCCTGCCAATGCCAAAATCTCATCCACTGTGCGAAAACTTGCTCCCATGATCTGGGTCTGGTAGCCATGTTGTTTAAAATAACTATAAATTGTTTTTACTGATAATACACCTTTATCTTCAGTCACTGGAATGATTTCACGGTTTTCAGTACGTTTTTGATAATCCAAAATTCGCCCAACAAATGGCGAAATCAACGTCACATTGGCATCGGCACAGGCAATCGCTTGGTGCAACCCAAAAATCAACGTCACATTACAATGAATACCTTGTGCTTCGAGGATTTTGGCAGCTTGGATACCTTGCCACGTTCCTGCGATTTTTATCAGCACACGTTCCTTGTCAATGCCCATTTGTTCATACATTTGGATAAATTCTAAAGCTTTGGCAACGGTTTGTTCGGTGTCAAACGACAGACGAGCATCTACTTCGGTAGAGACACGTCCGTCAATGCGTTGTAGGATTTCTTTGCCGATATACACCGTTAAGTCGTCAATCACTTTATCAATATCATTGTTGTGTTTTGTTAATGTTTCAGTTAAAACAGACTGTAAATTTGGGTCATTACAGGCTTTGGTAATCAGGCTTGGGTTGGTCGTTGCATCCACGGGGCGTAGGCGTTCAATTGCCGTCAAATCGCCTGTATCAGCGACAACGGTAGTCATCATGCGGAGCTGGTTTAAGGTGTTTGCCATAAGTTTTCCATTTAATTTTAAAAATCAAAAGTTACCATATTTTATCAAATGTTACTAGTTTATTTTTGTTAGTGCGTTGTTAGCTTGTTGTTATTCTAAAAAAAATTATTAAAAATTTTAAGCAAATGTCCAATAAAATTGATAAAAAAAAGTTTGATAAAAACTGCTAAATTTTTTTGCAAATTGGTGCATTGTGTTTAGCGATTTTTGCCAAAGTATGCTAAGATAACCGCATTTTACAATTTAATTTTAATCTTTTAACTTTTTTTAAAAAGCGTGGTGCAAAATGACACAGGAAAATATAGAAATCAGCCTTGATAAAGAACAATTATTGGCACTTCGCCAAAAAATTGACAGCGTTGATGAACATATTCAACAGCTTATCAATGAACGTGCAGGCTATGCAGTAGAAGTGGCAAATATCAAAAAAAATCAAGAAGATAATCCGATTTTTTATCGCCCAGAGCGAGAAGCACAGGTATTAAAGGCGGTAATGGCAAGAAACGAAGGCGGTGCGATGCCGTCTGACAAAATGGCACGCCTGTTTCGTGAGATTATGTCAGCCTGCCTTGATTTAGAAGCCCCCCAAAAGGTCGCCTATCTTGGACCTGCTGGCACTTTTACCCACGCCGCCGCCCTAAAACACTTTGGCAAGGCAAGCACTACCGTGCCACTTGCCACCATTGGCGATGTGTTTCGTGAAGTGGAAGCAGGTTCTGCGATGTATGGCGTTGTGCCTGTGGAAAATTCATCAGAAGGCGTGGTCAATCACACCCTAGACGGCTTTTTGTCTTCTGATTTAAAAATCATTGGCGAAGTGGAATTACCCATTCATCATCAATTTTTGGTGGATAAACACACCAAAGTGGGGGCAATCTCCAAAATTTACGCCCACCAGCAAGCCCTAGCCCAATGCCGTCAATGGCTAGACACACATTATCCCAATGTAGAGCGTGTGGCAGTATCCAGTAACGGCGAAGCAGCAAGACGCATCAAAAGCGAATGGCATAGTGCCGCCATTGCAGGCGATGTGGCAGCCGCCGAATACGATTTACACAAACTCAATGAAAACATTGAAGACAACCCAAGTAATACCACACGCTTTTTGATTATTGGGCGTGAAAGCGTTGCCCCAAGCGGTCAAGACAAAACCTCAATTTTGGTATCTAGCCCAGACCGTGCAGGGGCATTGATTGATATTTTACAACCGCTTGCCAAACACAATGTCTCTATGACGAGCATTGAGACACGCCCCGAGCGACCCAACAAATGGGCGTATGTGTTTTTTATTGATATGGCAGGGCATATTGATGATGACAATTTGCAAAAAGCAATGGATGAAATTCGCCCCAATGTCAAAGACTTACGCATTTTGGGGTCATATCCTAAGGCGGTTTTGTGATATTAAAGTGAGATGTAAGATAAAAAATAATAACTAAAACGCTACACCTGTGGACTTTGGTATTTATGTTTTGGTATTTGCAAAAATATCTAAATTTAATTAAAAATATTTAAAATTAAGTATAAGAGAATGTTTAACAACACCCTAATCATTGGACTTGGCTTAATTGGTGGCAGTATTTTGCAAGGGATTATTGACAATCGCCTTGCCGATAATCTATACGCCATAGATTTTGATAAATCGGTGATTGATAATGCCATAGCCAACAAATTAATTACCAATGGCGATGATGATTTATCAAAATTGGCAAAGACAGGCGTATTAAAAGACTGCGACTGTATTATTATCGCTGTGCCTGCTTTTGCGGTTAAAACTATTTTGGATAAAATCAAAACCGCCATTAGCCAAAAATTATTACCGAGTGACATTATCATCAGCGACACCGCCAGCACCAAAGGCAATGTTTTAAAAGACGCTTTTGATATTTTTGGCGAATTACCGCCCAATTTGGTGCTTGCCCACCCCATTGCAGGGGCGGAAAAGTCGGGTTTTATGGCAAGAAATGGGGCGTTGTTTAAATCGCACAAACTCATCATTTGTCCGCACGATTTTAATCATCAAAATGCCGTTGATAAAATCGCCACGCTTTGGCAATCGCTTGGGGCGAGTGTGGATTTTATGAGCTGTGATAAACACGATGAGATTTTGGCATTGACCAGTCATTTGCCCCATTTGCTCTCCTATGCTTTGACTTATCAGCTTGCCAAAGACGATGAAAATTTGAACATTTTTCGCTATGCGGCAGGCGGATTTCGGGATTTTAGCCGTATTTCGGCAAGCAGTCCGATTATGTGGCACGACATTTTTTTGGCAAATAAAGAGGCGGTATTACAGGGGCTGGAAAATTATCAAGCGATTTTAAATCAATTAAAAACTGATATTGAAAATGATAACTCTGAAAAATTATTAGAAACTTTTGCAATTGCCAAAAACGCTCGGGAACATTTTGGGCGGTTGTTGGTGGAGAAAGAGAAGTTAAAGAATTTATAAAATGGTGCGTAAGGTGTGTGTATTACGCACCATTCATTTAATCTCTATCATTCACAACAGAATAAGCAAATTCACATAATTTTTCAAAATCTTGTTTTGCATTGGGCAAAGTCATAATGTCTGACGGAATAATATTAGCATTGATTGGCGAGCGGATATTTCTTTCCAATGATAATTCAATTACTTTAAACATTATAAATTCATTCAGCTCATTTCTACCAATAAAAAGATTGTGTGAATAATTAAACTTTGGGGCAAAAAATTGATGTGGATTTGTCGCTAATTCTTGCATTAAATCAGCGATTGCTCTTTGGTAATTCAGCTGTCTTTGATAACCAGAGAAATAAGCATAAATAAAATAAATTGCAATAATGGCAATTATCCAAAATAAGATTTCCATACATTTACCTTGATTTAATATGTTTTGAAAGACTTAGAGTGCTATTAACTTATGTGTCTTTGTTGTTTAAATTCATTGCAAAAAGATAACAATAAGGTTATATGATGACGAATAAATTTTGTTCTTTCATCTATTTTTAAATCTTTATCACTCCCTTTGCCTTCTCGTCTTAAATCGTGATAATAATCGTGTCTATTTTGACCAGCAGAACATTGTTCATTAAATATACTGTCGTGTATGGCAAAAAAATGATTATTATCTATCTTGTTTAAATGAAATGTTAAGCAAGAATGCGGATTGGACATAATATCTTGATAATTTTCTAGTGCGAATTTCATAAAATTTTCATACAATTCATAGTTTTCATAAGTGATAATATCTGGATTATTTCTTAATCTGTTATTTGAAATCATATTTTGAAAATATTTATCAATTAAAGGCAAATAGACTTTTTGTCTATTTTTAATTTTTTGTTTAACAATATTTATATTGTTGGGTGTGTTTGGTAGTGTGGATACTCTTAAAATAAATCCGCACCATCTATCAATGATAATTCTAACCATTTCTTGTTTTTGCTGACTTCCTTTTCCGTCTATCGTGGTGCCGTGAATAAAAACAATTAAAGTCAAATATGCACTTTCTACGCAAATAATATCTTTCCAAGCACTACGATAATTAGAATAAGGAAAATGAGTTTTTATTAAATTATGACTATCGCCAATAATATCTAGGGCTTTTTGTGCATCTCTTGCACTTGCGGTAGCATTTATCCAACAGAAAAATCCAACAATCGCAATAACAATAATTACCCAAATCATTATTTATTCCCCATAAAAATAGATAAGAATGCAATCAATGCCATAGAAATAATGGGTGCAATGATTGCTTGAGCAATGCCACCCACAAGACCCCAAGCGATAAACCACATTATCCCCTTGTCAAATCCTGTAACGCCAATCAAGTCCCACAAAACATAACCGCTACCCACCCATACGCCAATAGATGATAAGACGGTTGTCATAACCATTACGCCAGCCAATTTATCGTCATCATTCTGCATAAAAATCTCCAAAAAATTTTGAATTTCAACCATTATATGTTACAATAATTTATTTTATTTTTAAACCAACCTACACTTGTCATTTGACAACTGCGAGTGGTCTTTTGTTAAAAAATATGGGTATTTTTATGATAAATGTTGAAACCATTCGTGAGTTAAGAGAGCAAAACGACTGGACACAAGAGCAAATGGCGGAAAAATTAGGCATTACTAGAAATGGCTATGCCAAAATAGAAAGGGGCGAAAGTATGCCAAACTTAGAGCGGTTAAATGACATAGCGACTTTATTTGGTGTTGAAGTTACTGAATTATTGGATAATAAAAAATTTGTTTGTCAAATTAGTGAAAATCATAGCAATAATTATTATAATGGCGACCAATATTTAATTACCCAAATTGAGAAATTACAATTATCCCTTTCTTATAAAGATGAATTACTTGCTCAAAAAGATAAAGAAATTGAATTATTAAGAAAACTTTTGGATAAAGTTTAATATTTTAACAGTGCGTACTTTTTATTTAAAAGCAAGCACCTTGCCAAACAATTTTATAAACCATTTAACCAAATTAGGAAAACCCTATGAAATACCACATCACCCCCAGTACTACCTTTACAGGCACGCACAAAGTTGCCCCTGACAAATCCATTTCGCACCGCACCATTATGTTTGGCTCTTTGGCAAATGGCGTAACAAAAGTTAGCAACTTTTTGCAAGGTGAAGATGCGTTATCCACCTTACAAGCCTTTGCCGATATGGGCGTTAAGATTGAGCGAGACGGTGATAAAGTTACCATTTATGGCGTAGGTATCAATGGGCTGACTGCCCCAAAAAAACCCCTTGATATGGGCAATTCTGGTACGAGTATGCGACTTTTGGCAGGGATTTTGTCCGCTCAAAACTTTGATAGCACGATGATTGGCGATGAAAGTTTATCAAAACGCCCAATGGAGCGAGTGGCAAAGCCTTTACGCCAAATGGGGGCGGTAATCGCTACAACAGGCGAGCCTGGCACACCGCCCATTCATATTACAGGCGGTCAAAATTTGCACGCCATTTGTTATGAAATGCCAATGGCGTCCGCCCAAGTCAAATCCTGCCTGCTATTGGCAGGTCTTTGGGCAAAAGGCGAAACCGTGGTTTTTGAGCCTGAAACGACCCGAGACCACACCGAGCGAATGCTGACCGCCTTTGGCTATGATGTCAAGGTTACAAAATTGGAGCGTGGCAACCAAATCCGCCTAACAGGGGGCGGACAATTAACCGCTTGCGACATTGAAGTGCCAGCGGACATCTCTGCGGCGGCGTTTTTTATGGTAGCAGGATTGATTGCGTCTCGTGGAGATGTGGTGTTGCCAAAAGTTGGCATTAACCCCACTCGTACAGGCGTGATTGATATTTTACGCCTAATGGGGGCGGATATTTCTTTGCAAAATCAAACGCTTGTCGGTGGCGAACCTGTGGCTGACATTTGTGTCAAATCAAGCAAATTGCATGGCATTGATATACCGCTACACCTAGTCCCCCTTGCCATTGATGAATTTCCTGTGATTTTTGTGGCGGCCGCTTGTGCGACTGGCAAGACGATTTTGCGTGGCGCAGAAGAGCTAAGAGTTAAAGAATCCGACCGCATACAGGTAATGGCGGACGGTCTAAAAACGCTTGGCATTGATTGCACGGTGCTTGATGACGGTATTGAGATTGTTGGGCGTGGCGATGATGAGTTTGTGTTTGGCGGTGGGGAGATTCTCTCACACCACGACCATCGCATTGCGATGAGCTTTGCAGTGGCAAGCCTTAGAGCGTCTGATAAAATCGTAATAAATGGCGTGGAGACGGTGGCAACCAGTTTTCCTAATTTTGCCGAGCTTGTGCAAAAGGCGGGGCTTGGGTTGGAAGTGGTTAATGAAGTTTAATCACAAAATTATCCTTGATATGTTTGAATTTTTGGTCAAAGGTAAGTTTGACTGTATTGAGCTTGGGCAAAGTCAAGAATGGATTTTAAATAATTTTCCTGACCCTGATAATTATGACGGCAAATCATTATTAGGGTCTGAAATTTGGCAATATGGTAAATTTGAGTTTCATTTTTATGATAAAAAATTGGAACAGATATTTTCCGACCATTTTCAATCCGATTATTTGGGCAAAAAATTAAATGCAGGCGATGATTTTATTGTTAAGCCGTGGATTTTTAAAAACCCCAAAAAATTAACTTTGGATTTTGTCATTAGAAAATTTGTAAAATTAAACATTGATTTTCAAAAATGCACCACAAGTCATTCCATTGATTTGATTTTAAAAAGTGGGGTGAAATTAATTTTTCAAAATCCGAATGACAGTAAAAATAAAAATCCCAATCGTTATTTAATGACGGCTTTTGTGTTAAATTGATAAATCATTGCCTTAATTTTAATCTATTCAAAAATAAAAGTATAAAATAAAATGCAAACCAATCAACAAATTCTTTGGAAATATATGCGTGGTATGCGACATATGATTGCTCATGAGTATTTTGTGATGGTTTTTGAAACAGCGACCAAATCTATTCCTGCCTTGCAAGAACAAATCAAAATTTTAATAGGGCAGTCCAATGAGTAACATCACCACCGCCCCAAAAGGCATTGCTACCGCTTTATCCGCTTTTGTGATTTGGGGATTTTTTCCTTTATATTTTAAGCTGTTAAAAGAATACGATGCCACCGAAATTATCGGTCATCGCATTATTTGGACATTTGTTGTAATTTTGGTGGTGTTAATCCTTACTCGCCAATGGGCGTGGCTGTCTGTCATCCGTCAGCAGCCAAAATGGCTATTTTTTACCACCATATCAGGGGGAATTATCAGCCTAAACTGGCTCGTGTACGTGTGGGCGGTCAATCACGACCGCATTTTAGAAGCCAGTCTGGGTTACTACATTGGACCACTGGTTGGTGTTTTGTTGTCGCTTATCGTGTTAAAAGAACGCTTACGCCCGTTGCAGTGGTTGGCTGTTGGCTTTGCGACCATTGGCGTGCTGATACAGTTGGTGATGCTTGGCAAATTGCCATGGGTGTCGTTCGGTGTGGCACTTACTTTTTCGGTGTATGGGCTTATGCACCGTTACAATCCGATTAAGGCGTTAAACGCCATGTTTATCGAGACGGGCATGCTTGTGCCGATATTTTTGGCTTGGTTTGCCATGCACGACGTGGCGAGCAGTCAGTCATCGTTTTGGGTGTCAAGCGATATTTTTTTGTTGATGCTTGCCGGTCCAATTACACTTATTCCGCTACTTATGTATAATAAAGCGACAAAAATGGTGGCGTTTAGTTTGCTTAGTTTTATGAATTATTTAACGCCGAGCATCATCTTTTTTATGGCAATATTTTTGTATCACGAGCCGTTTAGCATGAGCAAACTGATTACTTTTGCCTTTATTTGGACAGGTTTGGCATTTTTTAGTTATGATTTGCTAAAAAGTCGGAAAAATTAAGAACCTGTATTCATAACGTTTTTGCAATGAAAAATGTGATAAATCGCCCGCTTTTCAAGGAAAAAACGCAGGTTGATAGTGATTCTATCAAGCAAGTTTTTGACGCAGAAAAGCAAGATTTAGCCAATTTTCATGCAAAAGCAAACTTTTATCCATTAATTTTACAGCAAATTTTAATTGCGTAAGGTTGTGAATACAGGTTCTAACAGCTTATACCCAAAATTTTCTTAAAAACCATAAAAAATCGCAAAAAGTTGCTAAAATTTGTTAAAATAGCGATTTATTTTCTTTGCTAATTTTGACAAATATGACCGACCGCAACGCCCCAAAACCTGACGATACCGAAATCGTGGACGACCTACAACCCAATCAGGACCCTGCCGAGCGTGATGCTCTTTGGCTTCGGTATTGGTATCCGTTATCGTTCGTGAGCAAGTTAGCAATTTTTGTAGTAGCGGGGCTATTGACGTTGTTGCTCACGATTTATTATGCGCTCGGTACGCCGTGGGGAACGCAATTTTTACTCAATGTGGTAGTGCAACAGACGGGGATTGGCCTAAAAGTCGGTGATGGCAATCTGCGTGACGGCTTGTGGTTGTATGACATTCACATTTCACCAAAAAAGCAAAGCCAAAAAGCCGATGCCAATCAAATTGAAGTCAATGTGGATAAAGCCTTTGTCAAAGTGGGCTGGCGTGCCTTGTTAACCAAAGAAGTGCATCTGCGAGAAGCCAATGTTGGCAAGGTGATTATCACCAACCACAAAGCCCCAAGCACCGAAAATAAACCTTTTCAATACGAACGCATCACCTTGCCTGTCAATTTGACCTTGGACGATGTCAAGGTGGATTTGGTGCGTTATCAACAGCACACCCAAGAACACCGCACCGACTTTTTAAACATCGATTTTAAACAAGCGGATATCCAAGATTTTACTTGGTTTGACAGCTTGATAAACGTCAAATCTGCCAAATTAGGTTACAATGAATTATTAACCATCGATAAATTATCAGGTAAGATAGATTTACAAAATGATTATCCGATGGACGCCAATGCCACGGTAACGATTCATGCGTTAACCAAAGCCCATTTTGACAAAATTGATGGACAATTGTCAGGTAGTTTAAAATCGTTGACCGCCAAAGTGCAAAGCCGTTACAATCATTCGGCGATTTTAGGCACGATTATTGCTCAACCCTTGGTGGATAAAGCCCCATTTGATGCCAAATTGACGTGGAAAGATGCGTTGTTGCCCTATGCCAGTGAGCAGGGTATTCACCTAAAAAATGGCGAACTGATTGCCAAAGGCGTCACCGATGATATTGATATCGTGCTAAACACCGAGCTGACCGCCAAAGATATGCCGAATGGACATTATCAAGGGCGTGCCAATACAGACGGTAATCGGTTAAATATCAATGAGTTAATCGCAACTTTGCCCGAAGGTCAGCTCGTTAGTCGTGGGGTGATTGATTGGGAAAATCGGCTGAATATTTCGCTGATGAATACCGCCAATGGCTTTGCTATTCGCAAACTTTTGCCGACTACTATCGCACCGTATGCTCCAACGAGCTTGAACGGTAAATTGGCGGTGGTATATGACGTGGCGACCGATAGCGAGCCGATGAGCGTGCGTGCCAACTTACGCCAACAAGATGGCGAAGTGGTCAATGCGGTGGTGCGTCAAGCCAATGGCGACAACACACCGTATCATATTACGGCAAATTGGCAAAATCTGGTGCGTCATAATGTGCCTGATATCGGCGAAATTGATAGCCCAAGTGGCGGTGCCAAAGTGGTGTATCAAGGTACGAGTAACACGCAAAAAACGGACAAACTGCAAGTAACCGCCAATGCTAACATTGCTAAACTAAATATCGCCCCAACAGGCAATTATCAAGTTAATCTTGATAAAGTTGGTGAAAAAATCACCTTTAACCACCTTGATTATCAAGGCGTTGCAGGACAATTAACAGGCAAAGGGGCGTTAAATCTTGCGACTAATAGACAGCCGATGACGTGGCAAATTGATGCCAAAGCCCAAGATTTTAACGCCAATCGCGTGATTGACAGCGTGCCATTTTCAGGCTTGACAGGGACGGTAATGGCGAATGGTAGCTTACAAAAGTTGGCAAATAACACCACTCGCCATAACATTAAGATTAGCGATGTCAATATGCTTGGCGATATGCTCGCTTCTAACAGTTTGACAAACAGCCAACAAAAATCTATTATTAGCAAAAAACGCCTAAATCTAACAGGCACAGGCAATACGGTGGTGGATGTTAAAAGTGATGCAAAAGGCACGCAATTACAGCATTTCACTGCCAAATTTGACGGCGGTTTGGATATGCCAAATGTGCCAAAAGGTAAATTTCAGCTAGATATTGCAGGTAATGCCAAACAGTTATCGGTGAATAAATTTATTCACCAAGGCGATACAGGTGGCATTGATGCGACAGGCAAATTGGATTTGACTCAAGGTATTGGTTGGCAAGTTAACGCCAAATTGCAAAATTTTGATGCCAGTTATTTTGCCCCAAATTTGCCAAGTCAATTAACAGGCTCGCTAGATAGTGATGGTTTTTGGCGAGATACCGCCCAATTGGTTAATATTCGTAACATGAATATTAAAGGAAGTTTAAAAAATCAGAATTTAACCGCAACAGGTACCCTATTAGCCAAATTAAACTTACCAAAGAATTTAGAAAAACTGCAACAAATTTTTAACAAAAGCGTGCAAAATCAATCGGTTAATTCGGTACGTCAAGTGGTAGGAAGTTTAAAAGCTGATAATTTGTTAGTACAATGGGGTAATAATAAAATTACCGCCACAGGCAACGAACAACAGCTTGTTACCAGTGTGGATATTAGCACGTTAAATCAGCTCGTTCCACAACTGCAAGGCATGGTGCGGGGTGGCATCGTACTTCATCAACCGCAACAGCAAGCTTTGCCAAATGTGATGGTGGATTTGTTCGGACGCAATGTCAGCGTGCCAAATTTTCGGGTGCTTGATGCGAGTATGAAAGGTAATTTGGTTAATCTTGCCCATTCGCCAAGCCAATTAAAATTAACTGCCACAGGCTTAAATATCGCCAATCAGCCGTTGCGAGCGTTGCAATTACAATTTGACGGTACGCAAGCTCAGCATCGTCTTGATGTGAAAACCGAAAGCGTGCGTGGCAATGTGCAAGCCACGTTAAAAGGCGGTATGGACTTGCAAAAACACACTTGGCAAGGCGTGCTTGGTAATGGGCAAATTGGCACAAAATACGCCAAATTGCAACAAGTACAGCCCACGCAAATGCGATTAAACTGGCAAAATCCCCAAGTAGAATTGGCATCGCATTGTTGGCAAATGGCAGGGCAAAAAGGGCGGTTGTGTTTCAATGATAATTTAAGTGCTTCTAAACAGCAAGGTAAATTTAACTTAAGCGTAAAAGACATTGACAGCCAAATTTTTGCAGTGATTTTGCCGAATGATATCGCTTGGTCAGGCAGATTAAACGGCTCGGCATTGATAAATTGGCAAAAAAATCGCCAACCCAACGTGAACGCCAGTTTTTATTCGGACAATGGTACACTTGGCACCGCACCACAGTCGGCGGACGAAGTGGCGACCACCTTGGCGTATCAGCGTATCAGCGTGATTGCCCGTTCTACTGCAGACGGCTTAAAACTGCGGGCGGATTTAAAAACCGCTAATAATGCAGGGGATGGCTATTTTGATGCGGTGATTAACCCTTATCAAGCCCAAAAACCGATTGACGGCACGCTGGTGTTTCAACAGGTGAATTTGGCGGTGTTAAAACCATTTTTCCCTGCATTTGAGCGGTTAACAGGTACAGGCTTGGTGGCGGGGAAAGTCAACGGCACGTTAACACAGCCAAAGTTTGTTGGTGATATTGAAATCCAAGATGCGTCATTGGCAGTAACAGGCTTGCCAATGCGAATGGACAAAATTAACGTGTTAGGCTCGGTGAACGGCAATCAAGCCATGCTAGATGGTGATTTTATCACTGCAGGTGACGGTAAAGGCAACATCACAGGTACGGTGGACTGGGTCGGTGAATTGCAAGCCCAATTAAAATTGCAAGGCGAAAATTTACAAATCAGCCAACCGCCATTAGTAACTGCTAAAGTGAACCCAATGTTTGATGTGATTGTGCGTCCGAACCGCCGATATGTTAAAGTCGTGGGTGTGGTGGATATTCCAGAAGCGACCATTCGTCCGCCAGAAGCCAGCGAAGATGTGGTGACAAAATCTGCCGATGTGAATGTGATTGACAGACGTTTGGCAGGGCAAATTGACGAAGTACTGCGAGTAACTACACCGTGGGCGATTGATGCTGATATTGGTGTGGACTTGGGCAAAGATGTGGAATTTCAAGGATTTGGGGCAAAATTACCGTTGGCAGGGGCGTTGCATTTAACCCAACGTGGGCAAGGCAGTTTGCAAGCTCGTGGTGTGGTGCAAGTTGCCAAACGTTCAAAAGTGGAAGTATTTGGACAAAACTTGGACTTGAATTTTGCCCAAATTCGCTTTAACGGTGCGGTGAGCAATCCTATGCTAAATATGCAAGCCACCAAAGAAATTCAAGGCACGCAAGTTGGCGTGAAAGTTACCAATAATGTGAGCAAGCCAAACATTGTGGTATTTAACAATGGCGGACTGACCGAACAACAAGCGATGAATGCGTTGGTAACGGGTAGCCTAAACAATAATAGTGGACAAAATACCAGTGAACAAGACTTTAGAGCACGGGTAAATAACACCTTGGCGGCCGCAGGCTTGAGTTTTGGTTTAAGTACGACACGTGGCTTAACCAATGAAATTGGGCGAGCGTTTGGCTTGCAAAGTTTGACCCTAGATGCGAGTGGCACAGGGAGCGATACGCTTGTGAGTATCACAGGTTATATCACCCCCGATTTGTTAATACGCTATGGGGTGGGTGTATTTACCGCACAGCCTGAGTTGAGTATGCGTTATCAATTGACGAGACGCTTATATATTGAAGGCAAATCAGCAGTGAATAATGCCGTAGACTTAATCTATAGCTGGCGGTATTAATATTAAAAATATGGAAATAATGTGGAAAAATAAAACCAACAAAGCTAAGTTATTGGTTTTATTGATAAAAATTGGTGGAGACGGCGGATAATGAAATGATAGCATAAACCATTGATAAATATAACAAAAACTACCAATGGTTTGTACTGTGTGTTTATTGTGTGTTTTCAACAAGCTCACCATTTTGCACTTGTTGAACTGTCGGTTCAACAGTTTCATGTGTTCAATACAAGCGATTGCCTTTTTTTCGCTGTGGCGGAATGTTTTCTAAGTAGTATTTTTTAAAGGTATTTCGGCTAATTTCAAGTTCTTTTGCAAAATCCACGATACTAAACCATTTCATCATTTTTACCTCTCTTAATTCATCATCAAGATTTTATATTTTAAATGCCATTTTAATTTTAGATAATTTAACCATTTTTGGTAAAATTTATTAAAAATAAAGTGGTAATGTTCAACACTGGGCGTGATTGCTTTTTGTAACATTTTTAGCTTTAAATCGTCATTCATGTTAAACTTCCCTTAAAAGTTTGGTGGCGTGTAGTCGGTTATGACGTTCGGCATCGTCCATTACGTCCTGATAATGCTTGAAGTCAAAGACTTTTTGGCATTCGTTCGGACGTGTGGCAAATAGTTTGATGCGGTTTTCATCCATTTGTACAGTGTAGTTATGGGTAATGCCTTCGGCTGTCCAAACTGGTTTTGTTTTATCCCAAACTAAGGGGCGGATTGTGTATTGTTTCATCTTTTTACGCCTTTGCTGGTTGTGGTAGGCGTTGCCAATGGGTTACAAACGCTTGAATTGAAAAACTTTCTTTTTTATCGTATTTACTGGCTAACAATGGGTTGTAATACCCAATTTCTTGAAAATATCCTCGGTTATAAGGCTCGCAAAATAACAAAACTTTTTCAAATTCTTTTGGCAATCTTTTATCAATGCGAACCCAACCGTTATTTTGGATTTCTTTAATTGGCATTTTTTAACTCCGATTTTGCAAATATTGATTAACTTGATGTCTTATTGTGTTGCTATATTCCTCGCCAAATTTATATATTTCATAGACAAAAGCGTGTAAAAATTGCTCAACACCAAATAAGGCTAATTCTCTACTTAATGCGTTCAAAATTTCATTACGAAAGCCTATTTTTTGGGCGATATAATTAAGTTTTTCTGTATCAAGTTTTGATAAGTGATTTAAGATATCATTTGGTGTTAAATCATCCAAATATTCAGCGATGTCTATATCTACTGCAATGATTGGCATAATTAAACTCCTTATTTAAAATTTTGCAAGGCATTTTGTTTGCCTTGCAAGGGTGGATTACAGTGCATTAAAGTGTTCGTCAAGTTTGTTATCAATTATGATAAAACGCTCTTCGCTCAATTTCTCTCTATTGTCGTACAGCTCTTGTCGCATTTCTTCTGCATTTTCTAAGGTGGTTTGGGGGATTTTTTCTAGTAGATTGTTAAAAATCACTTCGCTACGTACCAATATGGGCAACACCACCAAAGCCCAAATGCAACAATTGGGCTTACGACCAACGATTAAGCTATACGAGCCTGAAAACATTATTAACTGGCGTGTAGAAAATATTAACAATCAAGCCAAATTAACCCTTGTGGTTATCCGTGAAAGCTATATCAAAAAAGATGACGGTTTTAAAGCTGAATATGGCGAGCAATTAACCGTGTTACGCTTACAAAACGGTGTTGCGACTAGCGAAATTTACCAAAAAGACGGTATTTGGCGGTCAATGGCAAAGGCGGTGATTACCGATAGCACAGGCAAGGCATTTGACACTTTGCCCTTTACCTTTTTTGGGGCGGACGATAATGATGAAACGCTTGACGATGCCCCACTTTATGATTTGGCGGTGTTAAATTTAGCCCATTATCGCAATAGTGCCGACTATGAAGAAAGTAATTTTATCGCAGGACAACCGACTTTATTTATTACAGGTTTGACCGAAAGTTGGTATCACGATGTCATAAAAGACGGTAACCCCATTCGTTTAGGGTCAAGAAGTGCCAATTTATTGGGTAGTGGCTCAAATGCGTTTTTATTGCAGGCGACTGCCAATAGCGGTTTGCGTGAAGCCATGACGGATAAAAAAGAACAAATGATTGCACTTGGTGCAAAACTTGTTGAACCAAATAATATCAATAAAACCGCCACACAAGCCCAATCGGACAATGCTAGCGAAGCAGTATTTTATCCACATTGGCAAACAATCTATCCGATGCGTACAGTTTGGCATTAAATTTTTGTGCAAGATTTACAGGCGTGGAGCAAAATTGTGTATTTACCTTAAATACTCGCTTTATGACCAATAAAATGACCGCCGATGAACGCAGGCAGTTAATTAGCGAATGGCAATCAGGGGCGATTAGTTTTGCAGAAATGCGAGACAAGTTAATTAAAGATGAAATTGCTAGCGTAGAAGATGTTGATGAAATTCGTGCAACGATTGAAAGCGAATTGCAGGGATATGATTTAAATGAAAAACTTAATCAATCTTGAACGCTTTAAACAATCACTTATCAATGATTTTGGCAAAACTTTAAAAGCGGTTGATGATTATTTGCAAAAGGCGGTATTTAACCGTGAAGTTAAAAGCCTTAATCAGCGTGAGATTAAACAGATTTTGACAAATGCTGATAAAGAATTGTAATCTTTATTTGCCACTTATATGGACGGCTTAAAAACAAATTGGCGTGGTTTGTTTTATTATCACTACCAAAAGCAAAGCGATGACGCCTACACACGCTTTAAAAAAAGCTAAACTCGCCAAAATCTTTAACCGTCTATGCCGATAAAGTGTTTGCCAAGCCGTTAAATTTGACCGCCAATGTGGGCGTAACATTAGATGAACTGACCAAATCATTTAGTAAGAATGAGAGTGAACGGCTTATCCGTGCCATTGGTTTTGCTCACATGGACGGTTTAACCAATGATAAATTAATCCAAATGATAAGGGGGTCAAAGGCAAATCATTTTAAAGACGGTATTTTGTCCACCACAAGCCGAAACGCCCAAACAATCGCTCGCACAGGCACAGCGATTATGGCAAGTGAAGCTAAACAAGCGTTTATTAACCAAAACCGTGATATTATCAAAGGCATAAAGGTAAATGCCAGATTGGATAGAAGAACTTGTTTGGTGGCAGGTACACTTATTGATACACCAACAGGCAGACGACCCATTGAGCAAATTCAAAAGGGCGAATTGGTTTTTGGTGGCAGTGGCAAGGTACGAGAAGTTACAGCAACGCTTAGAAGTTACAAAAACAGACTTTGTAAAGTAACGCTAAGTAACGGTGAAACAATCGTTTGTACGCAAGACCACCGATGGTGGAATGGTAACGAATGGATTGAAGCTAAGGATTTGAAAATAGGTGATTTTTTACCAAGAACATTGTAAAAAATGCTATAATAAATAAAACCAATAAGGTGGTGGAACACCCTACTGGCTTCTAACCAAAACTGATAGAGTGAGTATCAAAAATGGCTAAACAATATTATACCTGTCATACTTGTAACAATCAATTTGTTTCTTACAGCCCTAAGAAATTTTGCGGAATAGACTGTTACAGAGTCTTTCAAAAAACACCTGAATATAAAACAAACTTTACCGAAGTAAGGACAAAACATAGAACATCTTGTACTAATTGTGGTACAGAAGTCTTAGGTAGGAAGTCTACCAAACGCAATGGCGAGAAAGCGGATAACAAATTTTGTAATCGTAAATGCTATGATGAATATCGCACAAAATTACAACAACAAGTAGTTGGACAATGTCAAAATTGTGGCAATAACTTGTTGCTTGGTAAACACCAAAAGAATGCCAAATTTTGTTGCATAGAGTGCCGACTGATGAGCAAAAGACCAAAACCGACACATTGCGTTAATTGTGGCGTATGGTTTACCACAATCAAAATCCATAAAAAGAAAGGTGGCGGTGTTAGACTTTCAGGGTGTTCAAGTACAAAAACATGTAGTAATGAATGCTTAAATGAATTTTATCGTACTAATGAAGCTAGAAAAGAAAAAATCAGTCAGGCATTTATGGGTAGCAAACACCCCAACTGGCAAGGTGGTGCAAGTCATACCAAAGTTGATTATAGGGGAAGTAATTGGCAACGCCTTAGGAAGCAAGTAATGAAAAGAGATAACTATACATGTTGTCATTGTGGCATTACTCAAAAAGAGCAGTTGGCACGTTACGGTCGTGACTTTTCTGTTAATCATATTATCCCATTTCATCAATACGGCAATACTGTAATTGCTAATAAACTAAGCAACTTAGAAACGCTTTGTGATAGTTGCCACACTAAGGCGGATTGGAAGTACAGAAAAGAAAATCCGATACAAGGGGTATTAAATTTTGGTAGAAGTGGTTAATGTAGAATTTATTGAACTTGATGAATCTGTGGCGGTTTATGATATTGAAATCCCAATAGATAAATCATTTCAATGTGGGGGAGTTGTATTGCATAACTCCCCCATTTGCCGTCATCTTGACCACCAGTTTATGCCGATAGATAAGGCAAAATATCCGCCCTATCATTTTAATTGTCGGTCTGGTTTTGAGATTGTATTTGACGGTTACCAAAGCCCAAAACATAGGGCGAGTGAGTTTGGCGTAACGGAGAATGTCAGTTATTATGAGTGGCTTAAAAAACAAGATAGCGATTATCAAGACGGTATTTTAGGTAAAACTCGTGGGCGATTATTCCGTGAAAGTGGCATGAGTGCAGAAAAGTTTAAGCAATTACAGCTAGATAAAAACTTTACCCCTTTAACGCTTGATGAGATGAGACAAATTGAGCCTTTCGGGTTTGAAAAGGTGTTTGGTGCTGTGTTAAAATTAGACAATACAAAAGATAGAGTATTGTCTATGACACGCACCGATTGGGGGGATTTACCCAATACCATTATTGATAGAAAACTTGGCGATGCGACCAGTCATTTGCTTTATGAACAAGCCAAAGCTGGCGATGTGATTAGTGCTTATGCACTAGCACAAGATTTGGTCAGTGATGAGGCAATTAAAAAATTAAAAGACCTAATTGGCAACAAAGTAGTTGTTTTTGCCCCTGTTCACGCCGAAGAAAGTACAGGACGAAATATGATACCTGTGGCTGTAGCAACGGTTTTGGCAAAGAAGATTGGTGGACAAGTAGATTTAAATGTTGTGCAAGCGGTCAAAGTTTCTCGCACAGGGGGCGATGGTTGGCACAGATTGGCAAATCCACCATTTTTTGACGGTAGCATACCAAAGGGTAATTATGTTACAATGGTTGATGATACCCAAACACAAGGCGGTACGCTTGCTTCATTTAAGGGTCATATTGAACAAAGCGAGGCAACCGTTATTGGGGCGTATGCCTTGACTGGTAAGCAATATTCAGCACAACTACGACTTGACAGCGATACTTTAACCACTTTGAGAGAAAAATATGCAACACTTGAACCATTCTGGCAACAAACATTCGGCTATGACTTCTCAAAACTTACCGAGTGGGAAGCCAAATTCATCATCAATTCAGGTAAAAGCATTAACGAAGTCCGAGATAGAATCCTTGCGTCAAAGCAAAATTAACGCCTACAAGCAAATGATTGCAATGTAGTTCACGCTTTAATCTTTAATCCCAAGCCCCTTTGCAAGGGGTTTTTTTACGCCCCCATGTTGGGGCTTTTTTCATGCCTAGTAGGCAAAACGGAGAGCATAGTAATGACGACCGAACAAAACAACGAAAACACCAACACTGACAACAACGAGCTTGAAACACTAAAAGCCGAAATAGACCGTTTGCGAAAGCACAACGAAACGCTACTTGGCGAAAAAAAGCCGAAACCGAAAAACGCAAAGCCGAACAAGCCGAAAAAGACAAGCAAGCCGAAGAAATCGCTCGTAAAAAAGGCGATTTTGAAACGCTAGAAAAACAGTATTTACAAAAGATTGCTGATCTAGAGCAAAAAATTAGCGATATAGAAAAACAACGTGATACCGACTTAGTAAAGTCTGAAGCGTTAAAACTAGCCAGCCGTTTATCGGACAATGAACACAACCAAGCGATTTTACAAATGTTGCTTGAAAAGCGTTTAACCGCCGATAACGGACAAATCAAGGTCACAGATGATAGCGGTGCTATGACGATTAATAGCCTTGATGATTTATACAAAGAATTTAGTACAAGCGGTAAGTTTGATAGTTTGATTGTTGGTACTCGTGCTAGTGGCACAGGGGCAACAGGTCAAAACAGCAAATCTGCCAATGACTACACAGAAGCCGAGCGGGTCGCTTTGGCAACTTCCAATCCAACTTTATTTAATCAATTATTTATGGAGCAATAATGCCAAAACTTAGCGAAGTTTTTAACAAAAATGTGGTGTTGTCTTATCAAGTGAAAGACAACCTACAAAAATCCAAGTTTTATGAATCAGGGGCGTTCGTGTCAGACCCACGATTACGCCCCTTATTAAATAGTGGCTCAAAAACCTTTGAAGTGCCATTTATCCACCCCGTTGACGGCAACCTTGAAGCCAACTATGGCAACACCATAATGACGGACATTGCCATGCCACGCACCATTAGTGCAAGCAAATCCAAAGGGCGGATTGCCTTTTTAAACGAAGGCTTTATTGAAAGTCGCTTAGAAACTTATTTAACAAATAAAAGCCCACTACAAGAAATCGCCAAAATGCTAGATAACTTTTGGCTTACCCAAATGGAAAACCGAGCCATTGCCACTTTGTTTGGTTTGATGAATTATGACCATACCAACGGTAAAAAATTGACCCACGATATCAGTAAATCCACCGCTGATGAGACCTCAGGTTTTGATGTCAATGCCTTTATTGATGCCGAAGGGTCAATGAATGACATTCATCAAGGGCGTGGGGTGATGATTGTTCACCCCATGATTGCCACCAAAATGCGTAAACAGCGACTTGTGGAGCGTGTAACCACCGCCGATGATTTAAAACCGATTGAAGTTTACAACGGTCGCACAGTCATTCAATCTAGCAAAGGCACGATGATTGGCACAGGCAAAAATACCAAGTATGTGTCGTATCTGTTAGGTGCTGGTGCGTTTGCCACTGACATGGTAACCGCTTATGATGACTTAGAGCTAGAACGCACGGCAAATACAGGCAACGGTGCAGGTCATACCACGCTTTGGACACGCCGTAATGCCTTAATCCACCCACAAGGGTTTAGCTTTATCGCCGAAGATAGCACCTTGACAGGTGGGACAAAAAATGAAGCATTATCCGCCAGTTGGACGGATTTACAAAATGGGGCAAATTGGCGTATGGACAACACCGCTGATGAAACCGCCATTCGCTTTTTAATCACCAATCTATAAGGAGTAAATCATGGGATTACCCAAAGATAAAGTTAAACCTGCTTTTAACTACACTTATCCGTCTGAAAAAGATTATTTTGATGACAGTAAAAGTGCAGTAGGTGCAATGAAAGCCACCGATGAAGCCAAATCAGGGGCGGATTATGGCATCACAGACCCGCAAAAGACAGAAGCCTTGACAGGCAAAACTTCTGAGACAGGGAATGGGGCTTAATCATAATAGCTTAATCGTAGTGGCTAATCATAATGATAACGACATGAAATGATAATCAGCGTGTCGTTATCATAAGCGTACACTAGGCGGTTGGTATCATCAATTCGCCTAGACCAATAGCCTGCCAAATCATGTTTTAACGGTTCAGGCTTGCCAATGCCGTCAAAAGGGGAACGCAAGCAGTCTTTGATTAGGGCATTAATGCGTTTTAGGGTTTTTTTATCTTGATTTTGCCAGTATAAATAATCATCCCAAGCATTATCTGTCCAACTAATCATCAATTAAATCCCTTTGTATGGTTTTTTGTTGTTGATATTGGGCAATGCCTTGGCGTAATCGTTTGGCATTGGCGTGACTTGCCAATAAATAATCGGTTTCGTTTAATGCGTTGTAGGTGTCAAGGCTAATGACAACAGCACATGATTTACCCCGTTTGATAAGTACAGGGGCGTGATTTTGTTCTACATAATCTAACGCACTTGCCAAGTTTTGGCGAAATTCACTAAATCCTAAGACTTGCATAACAAGCTCCTTTTTATAATTTAAGTACTTAATATTGTACGATTTTAATTAGGATAATGCAAGGTGATTTTTATGCTTTATTTAACAGATATAAAAAGCGTTTTTACCGACCAAAATGACAGCGAACAACAGCGGATTTACTCATCGTAAATGCTTATTTGACGGCGAGAATAAAACGCACCTTCGATGATGTGCCAGAGGCGATAAAACAAGCAGGCATTGAATTGGCACAAGGCTTTATCAAAGGCGAAATCTTGCAAGGTCGCACCGAAAGCGTGGTTACGAGCAAATCGGTCAAAGCAGGCGATGTGTCAAGCAGTAAAACTTTTTCCAGCCATGAAAAAGACAAAGCCATGGGACAACATGAAATGATTGCGTTGCTACTCATTGAGCCATTTATTGCCAAATTTTTAGGATTGGCAAATTTGCCAGTGATTAGGGGCTAAAATGGGGCTAAATCAAGAAATCAGTCATGATATTGCCAATGCTTTTGATACTGACCTTGCAGATGTTGTTACAGCTTTTACCGCCATTCGCAGGATTAAAACTGATGATGATTGGCTAGAAAATGGCAATAACCACAGCGAAACCACCTATCAAGGGCGTGGCGTGTTTGGCAATTTTCATCAAAGTGAGATTGACGGACAAAGTATTTTGATAACTGATATTAAGCTAATTTGTTTGCAAAAAGAAATAAACGATACGCCAGCCATAGATGATATTGTCAATGGTTATCAGGTGGTGGCGGTGCAAAAAGACCCTGCCAATGTTAGCTTTACGGTGCAATTAAGAAAGGTTTAATATGCAATGGATAACACCGCCTGATTTATTTGCCAATGTGGTAGAAGAAGATTTTGAGCGTAAATATCGTGGCTTGATTATTACCATTTACAATAATTTGGTGGCATTAAGCCCTGTATCAACAGGGCGTTATAAAAACAATCATCATATCAGTTTTAACGCTCCAAGTTACGCCGTTGATGTTGGTAATGTTGGCATACAGCTACCACCGCAAGGCACTTTCCCAACGGTATATATACAAAATAATTTGCCCTATGGGTTAAGGCTTGAACAGGGGCATTCAAATCAAGCCCCAACAGGGGTGTATCAAAATGCGTTTAATCATGCGATTAGGAGTTTTTCATGAATAGTTTAACCATTGAAAAAATCATCATGTCGCATTTATTGACCTTGCCAAACTTTGACAAAAGCAAAGTGGCTAGGGTCAATCACAATTTTACACCGCCTGTAACTGGCGTTTGGTATCGTGTCAATATCACAGGTGGCGTCAATACGGTAGCGTGTATCAACGATACGCCATGTACTCGTGAAATTGGCACGCTGATTATCCAATATTTGGCCGTGAAAATACAGGCACGGCAAAGATTAAACAAGCGTGTGATGAATTGGAGCCATTTTGCCTATTTTTCACAAGAGAATTTAGAATTATTAACGCCTAGCATTATATTTGTGGGCGTGGATAATGGGTTTTGTCAATACAATGTGAGTGTACCTTATTGGTATAATTAACCATTTTTTTATTTAAAGGAGAGCTTATGTCTCGTGGTAACAAAGTCGTACTATCGTACGCACCGCAAACCGATGTGGCAATTAAACCATTAACAGGTTGGAAAACCTTGCCAAGAAAATCGGATAGTCTCAACCATACGGTAGAATTGACCGACAGCGAAACGATAAACGATAGCCGTATCAAAACCGCAGGTATGCCAACCTCCGCCAACGCAGAAGGCGATGTGGAAGTAGAATTTATCAAATCGGTTTATGATGATTTACTAGAAGCGGTGGCGTTTAATGCGTGGAAAACCAATGTTTTAACCTTTGACGGTAATGTTCAAAAATTGTTCGCCATTGAGAAAAAATACGGCGATATTGGACAATACCATTATTTTAAAGGCATGGCGGTCAATAAATTTAGCTTATCCATTCCTGAAAGTGGTTTTATCGGTATGGCTTTGGCTTTATGGGGGCAGGCTATGAAACGGCAACCACCGCTTTTGCCACATCGCCAACTGTATCAAAAACCGAGCCAAAAGCAAGCACCATTAGCGTTGAAAGTGTTACCATTGACGGCGAAAATTTAAAAGGCATTGCGTGCGTTACCGAGTTTAATTTTGAGCTTGACAATGGTATGGAACGCCAAAACTGTATCGGCTCAGGGCTGTATGGGGCAAAAAATTTAGAGATGATGGCGAATATGACAGGCAGTTTAACGCTGGCGTATAGCCAAAAAGCCCAAAGTATCGTCAATAAACAATTAACAGGGGCAACCATTGCCATTACTGCGGTGATTGCCTTTACGGACGGCTCAAAATATACCCTAAATATCCCAAAAGTCCAAATCAGTGGCGATATTCCGAGCGGTGGGGCAAATGAAATTTTAAAAGCCCAGTTAAATTATACGGTGGTGGAGATTGCACCGACTTTAACACGCACAATCGTGTAAAAGGCGAAAACATAAAAAACCCAACTATTTGCAGTAGTTGGGTTTTTTATTTTGTTCACAGACAAAGAGTTTAGCACTCATGGGCGTATTGATGTTTTTTGTGGCAATCGCCTTTGTTTGGAAACTACCTGACATCATTTTAGCCATTAAATCTTAGGAGCAAATCATAGCATTTATTTTAAAGAAAAACGATTTAACTAATTTACACAAACAAACCACCCAAGAATTTAGCTTTAATGATGAGTTAAAAATTACCTTTAAATCGCTTGCCAATCCCAAATTTCAAAGGGCGTATGGCATTATCCAGCAAAAAACTGGGACTGATGTACCATTAAACGCAGATACGATTGCCAATATCAATGATGATGAATTGACGGCTGATGAAGCGTTATTATTTGCGGTGGGCGAGCATTTGGTCGCTGATTGGAATGTGAAAGATGAACATGGTGAAAAATTGCCGATTAATGGCGATAATTTTGTGTTATTGACCGCCAATGTTGATGACCCAATGGCATTTTTTTATTGGTGTATGGAATGTAGTGGACAGATTGCCAAAGAGGTTGCCGAGCAAAATGACATCACCAAAAAAAAGCCGTCCAAAGGTGGCAATGGCAAAACCAGTACAAGCATTTAACAGACTTTGAAAAACAAGTTTATGCTTATTTAGGTGAACCAATACCGCCATTGCCTGATTGTGATGATGTTGGGCTTGCCATTATCCATATATTTTATTTGGCGAGCCGAAGTCGTAGGTATATTGGCGGTATGGCAACAATACCTTTACCTTTAACGGTGCAGGATATTTCAGAAGTTTTGGCGGTATATCCTGTGCTCGCCAGCCGTGAGCTTGTTGATGAGACGGTGTTTGCCATTGATGATATTTGGCTTGATGGGTGGGGCAGGTTGCAGGATAATTTGTCATAATGCCAATTTTAGGCTACAATGGTTAAAAGTCAAAATTAGGTAAAAGTTATGTTAATTGAATTGTCCCAATTACCGCAAATCATTCAAGAACAAATTTTAACTGCCAAAGCGGATAATACCCTACAAATTGTGCAAAATGGGCAAGTGATTAAACAGTACACCGCCCAAGATGATGAACAGGCTTATTATGATTGGTTTTATGAACATTTTGACATTGAACGCATGAAAGAAGCCATTGGCGAAACAGAAGAAAACGGACAAGCCAAAGGGCAAGAAGTACCAAAATGGGCGTTAGCGGATTTGGCAAGTTTTGATAGATGGCTTGCAGGTGCAAAGTCGTGAAAGTGATTTTGTCTGATAAATTTCAAGAGCATTTACCTAAGTTTGATGATAAAAAACGGCAAGCCGTGATGGATTTTGTTGCTTATGTTAGTGTGAATGGTTTAAAAAATCTAGCAGGGCGTAATAAATCATCAATCCCTGTCAATCCGCATACCAAAAAACAGCGAGAAAATGCCAAATATGCTCAAAAATATTGCCTTTGGCATTACCATATTGGTATACCTGAATATGTGGGCGAACATGGTGATATGACCAGTGAGTATGTACTGCATTATCAACGCTTTAATGATAGGATTGTGATTGTAGATTTAACTACTCACCCACCATTTGCATTACCAAGTTTAGATAATTTAAAAGTTTAAAAAATGATAATTGAACCGCTCATTAAAAAATGGGCGGTTTTTTATTGGAAAAAAGAAAATGACCGAACAAACTTCACGCCTGAGTATTGTAGTAGATACCACCAACGCCCAGCAACGACTAGCCCAATTTCGCCAAAGTTTACGCCAAACATCGGACAGTAGCAATCTTGCAGGGCGTGGCATGGGGCAGTTATCCACGCAAGCCCAAAATCTAGGCAATAGCCTTGCCATGGGCGTGGGCGGAAAATCTGCCACCGAGCAAGCGTCTGCCCTATTACAACTGGGGCAAGCCATGCAATCAGGGGTTCTGCAAGGTGATGAATTTCGCTCACTGGCTGAAAATGCCCCCATTATGCTGGATTTAATTGCCGAAAAACTGGGTAAAACGCGTGGACAAGTGCGTAAAATGGCAGGTGAAGGCAAAATCACCGCCCAAGTGGTGTACGATAGTTTATCAGGGGCAACGGATAAACTACAAGCCATGTTTGACAAAATGCCTGTTACCATGAGCCAAGCCTTTGGCGTGGTAAAAAATAACTACAATGTCTTTGTGGATAATTTTATCAATAAAACCACAGGGCTGTCAGGTGCGGTGGCAAAGGGTTTAATTGGTATTTCTAATCATTTTGAGACCATTGCCAAGGTTGCCATAGCAGGGACTGGGTTGGCATTGGTGGGATTGGCAAGTAAGGTTACTTTAACCACAACCGCTTTTACTGTAGTGGTCAAGTTTAATTAGACAGCTTTTAAGAGATTTTGGTTAAAAAACTGATTTTCTTTCTCAACAGGTGTTAAATAATCATTAAAGCTATGTGGTCTAACTTGACAGTAATAACCTAAAATATAACTCGCTACATCGACTCTTGCTTGAGATAAATCGTCATAGCCTTTCTTGGGCATCCATTCTGTTTTAAAGCTCCTAAAGAACCGCTCGGTTGGAGCATTATCCCAACAATTACCACGTCTGCTCATACTATGCTTCATGCCTTTAC
>NZ_KB903773.1 GCF_000379845.1 Moraxella boevrei DSM 14165
TTTTTTTAGTCGCTGGATTTCTCGTTGTTCTTCAGTTAGGGCGTTGCCTTTGGTTATGGGGTTGCCTCGTTTTTCTCTGCGATAACGGGTTAGCCAGTTTTCGAGTGTGGATTCGGCTATTTCATATTGGGTTGCAACATTACTTGGTTTTTGCCCTTGTTCTTCTATGAGTTTTATCATTTCTAATTTGAATTCGGGTGTGTATGTTTTACGTACTTTTGTCATGAGATTATGCCTCCGTTTGGGGTATTATAATCTCTTATCAGCTGTCTAGGTTTATTATGCCACTACAGGTAAAAAATTATGAAACTCACCCCCACCGCCCAAAAATTTATCCTACATTGGGGCGAGATGGGCAACAAATGGGGCGTCAATCGCACCGTGGCACAAATCCACGCCCTACTTTTTATCACAGGTACACCGATGAATGCCGATGAAATCGTGCAGACCCTTGGGGTTGCCCGCTCCAATGTTTCTAATAGTATCAAAGAGCTTCAAAGCCTAAACTTGGTACAGACCACGCACATTTTGGGCGACCGCCGTGATTATTTTACGACAAGCACCGATGTGTGGGCGCTTGCTCGCACCATCGTGCAAGAACGCTACCGCCGTGAACTTGCCCCCACCGTGCAGTTTTTAGAAGAGCTGATACAAAGCGATGACTTTGCCAAAGAAAATACCAATGTACAAAAACGCATCAAAGACACGCATCAATTTGTCGCCACGCTTAGCACTTGGGTAAATGAAATGCTAAAACTTTCTACCAAAACTTTAAATAAAATCCTAAAACTTGGGGCAACTGTGCAGAAGTTTTTAAAGTAGGTTGATCAAATGAAAAGTAATAAGCCTTATCCTACCAGAAAAGTAATTTTTGCTTATGGATTAATTGCTCCTTTAATTGGTTGTTTATTGGTGTTTGTTAGCTCATTTATAATTGCAATTATCCATTCTCAAAATATCAATGATTATGGATTTATTATTTTAACAATATTTTTTGTTATCGCTACTTTTATGGCTATTATCCCAGCTTTTATTACAGGTATTTGGGTTGCTAATACGAAAACTTATATTTGCAATAAAAAAGATTATCTTAAAATATTTAATAAAGGCGTTATATCTTGTTTTCTTTTTATTTTATTTTTTATAATTAGTTTTATTATCATTGATTTAATTAATGATTTACCTATTCAATATTTACCAAGTAGAATTTATGATAATTTCTCAAAAGAATATTATGTATTGATAATATTTTCATTAATTGGCGGTTTAAGTAGTGTTATTACAGCAAAATTATTTTTACCAAAACCACCCAAAGATTTTGAAAAATAGGATAACAAAATGCCAAGCAAAAAAGAAATCCTAGAATATACCAAACAAAATGAATTTGTTTATCCAAAAGAGAAAGTTATTTTGGGTTTTACATTATTGGGCGGTATGGTAGGTGGTTTTATTTTTGGATTGGGCATTATGTTAGTATTTATTATTGGTGATATTATTAATAATAAAAATATTTTAACCGTAAACTCTTTTGTGGAGTTACTATTATCATTACTAAGTTTTTCGTTAGTTGGTTTATTTGTCGGTGGTATTCCTGCTTTAATTACAGGCATTTATTTGGCAATGACAGAATTTATCATTATAAATAAAAAGGATTATCTATCGCTACTATTAACAGGTGGTATAATAACTATTTTTATTTGCTTAATTTTAATATTTTTAAAAACGGCGAATGAAGCAAGTCTTGATTTTGGTGTCAATTTAATTTTATTGATATTATTTTTTATTGGCGGACTATCAGCAATGATTTGTGGTAAATTATTTTTACCAAAATTACCCAAAGATTTTGAACAATAGGAAATCAATATGAAAAAATCCAATTATCTTAATAAAATACAATGGCAAGATTTACGCCATTTAACAATTTATGAAAAAACCTATAATATTCTATTGCCTTATCCATTTTTAGGGCTATCTTGGTATTTTGCTTATCAAGAAATGTACTTGATTGCTGTTATATTTTCTTACTTTTTTACCATTACTGCATATCGGCAAGGACACGATTTATATCATCATACGCTTGGTGTTTCTCGTTTTATGAGTACGGTGTTATTGTTTTTGATTAGTTTGGTGTCATTTACCAGTTTGCACAGTATGAAATATAGCCATTTATTACATCATCGTGAACCATTATCCGACAATGACACCGAAGGCTATTTGGCACATAAAAATTGGTTAATGGCATTATTTGGTGGATTGTTGTTTCGCATTCGGTTATTTAAACACGGCTTTAACTTAGCACCCAAAAGAGAAAAACGCAAAATTATCCTAGAAAGCACACTGATTTTATTATTAACCATTGCCATTTTTTATTATCAATATAGCGTTTTTATTTATCAATTTGTGGTAATGTTTATCATGAATGCTTGTGCAGGATTAATTGCCGTTTGGGGATTGCATCACGATTGCGATGAGGTGGGTCGCACCGAAAGAAATCCGATTGTAAATGCCTTATCTTTTAACTTATTTTATCACGCTGAACACCATTTATTTCCTGCTGTACCCACGCAAAATCTACCCAAACTTGCCAAACGCTTGGATAAAGTAGCCCCACACCTTGCTAATAATAGGGTTGTACCATTTTTGGCAAATAAAAATAATGAAAATTGTCCAATTAAAGGACTGTTTGCTTAATAGGAGAGCTTATGAACATTTTAATCGTAGGCGGTAGCGGATTTTTGGGTAACGCTTTGAGCAATAAACTCTTAAAAAATCCCAAAAATACCCTATTTTGGGTCAGTCGTCAGTCATTTATCCCCAATAAAAATGTACAAGTTTTAACTTATGATGAATTAACGCCAGAGCAACATTTTGATATTGTCATCAATTTGGCAGGGGCGGGCATTGCCGATAAACGGTGGAGCGATAATCGCAAAAAAGCATTATTAGACAGTCGCCTTATTCCCACCCAAAAAATCATTGATTTTATCCATCAAAGCCATCACAAACCCAAACTTTTGATAAGTGGTTCGGCGATTGGGTTTTATGGCGTGCAAAAATTAAATGATGATAGCATTTTAACCGAAAATACTACGCCCATTTGCAATGATTTTGCAAGCCGTCTTTGTCAAAAATGGGAAACGCTTGCCAATACCAGTACTATTAAAACCGCCATTATTCGCACAGGCGTGGTAATGGACAAAAATGGCGGTGGAATGCTAAAACGGCTATTACCCCAATTTAAATTAGGCTTGGGTGGCAGGTTGGGCAATGGACAACAAATAATGAGCTGGATTAGCATTGATGATTGGGTGCGTGCGGTGTTGTTTATTATTGACAAAAATTTAAGTGATACTTTGCCCCACCGCCAAATTTATAATTTAACTGCCCCAAATAGCGTCAATAATCGTGAATTTACCCAAGCACTTGGCAAATTTTTAAACCGTCCGACTGTTTTTGTCGCCCCAAGTGGTGTTTTAAAAACCCTATTGGGAGAAATGGCAACGCTGCTGCTGAACGGACAAAGAGTACATCCAAAAGTTTTATTAGATATGGGGTTTGAGTTTAATTATCCTACTTTAACATCTTATTTAAAACCCAAACGGAGCATAAACAATGATTAGTGTCTATTATGATAGCGATTGCCCCATTTGCCAAAGTGAAATTGACCACTTAATGCAAAAATGCCCCGATAAAATTATCGCTGTGCCTGTATTGTCTACTCTTGATGAATTAAATCGTTATGGCATTGACAAAATAGAGACCCTGACTTATTTGTGTGTCAAAGACGCTAATGGACAACTGCACAAAGGCATTGATGCGGTGCGACTGCTGCACATTAGTGCCGATACACCTTTTGCTTTTTGGCTAACGATGCCTGTTATCAAGCAAATAAGTGGCTGGATTTATCCTATTTTTGCTCGCCATCGCTACAAAATCCCCAAACGCATTGTTTACTTATTGTTTGGCAAACCCAAAACCAATTGTGAAAATGGTGTGTGCCATATTGACCCAAAAAAGCGTTAACAGCCAAACCTTAATCGCCAATTTTTAACAAGCCAAAAAATTTTAACAAGCCAAAAAAAGCACAAACCTAAAATTTGTACTTTTTGATTAATTAAAATTAAAAATTATTTAACACTATCTAACATATAATCTACCGCATTGGTCACTTCGACATCTAGCAAATCTGCTTTACCCCCTTTGGGAGGCATGGCATTAAAGCCGTTAATCGCATGGCTATGCAATGTCGCTGTACCTTTACCGATACGAGCTGACCAACCTGCTTTATCACCAAATTTTGGTGAACCTAACAAACCTGTGGCATGACACGTATGACAAACGCCTTCGTAGATGGTTTTACCGTCACGTGGATTATTCGGGTCGGCAGCCCCGAGCTGTGCTGCAATCGTGATATCGCATTCTTGACCTTCAAAGCACACTTTGCCTTGGGGGGCGATGCGTGCGATTAGGTTTGGATATAAAGCAACCAATTTTTGTACTTGCGGTGGGTCTTGTGGGATTTCTTCTTTTTTGGTCGCTGGTGCAACGCTAGAAGCGGTAGCACTGGCAGTCGTTTCGGCTTGGCTGACAGCGACACCTGCTAAGCTTAGCATTGCCATCGCTGATAACATAACTAATTTTTTCATGCTTTACATTCTCTTATTATGAATGGTTATCAATCTTCACAGTTGTGCAATACAACCTGTTTGACCTGTTTAAATATCGTTTTCCCTACTATTATAAGGGAAAATCTAGGCAAAAATCTATGATTATTTTATCGCTTTTTAACGCCTAAGCAGTTCTTTTAACAAACCTCGCTCCACCAACAACACCAAAGCGATATAAATCAACCATAGAGCATTAGATAACCAAAAATTCATGTCAAAAACACTGACAATTATCACACTAAACAGCATTAAAATTGCCAAAAATCCGCCGATTTTTTTGGTTTTATACGGAATAGGATACATTTTTTGCCCCAAAACATACGAAATCGCCGTCATACTGGCGTACACCACGAGCGTAACCCACGCCGACACCATAAAGCCGTATTTTTGCAAAAATAAAATGTGTAATAAAATCGTCAAACCTGCCCCAAACCACGAAATTGCCGTGCCGATTTTGGTACGGTCGGTCACTTTATACCAAGTGGAAAGGTTATAATAAATGCCAAAAAACAAATTGGCAATCACGATAATCGGCACAATATCAATCGCTGTCCAATAACTGCTATCCGTGATAAATAGCCGTTTTAACCAAGAAATATTGGCAATAATTCCCAACGCCACCACCGAAGCAGTCAAAGTAAAATATTCGGTCAATGTGGCGTAAGTTCTAGTGGCATCGGCGTTTTTCATTTGTTTAAACAAAAACGGTTCAATCCCCATGCGATAAGCAGTAACAAACAGGGTCATTAGTACGGCTAATTTGTACGCCCCGCCATATGCCCCTGCATCACCTTTGTCAATGGTGTAGTATTGTATAATTTTATCAAAATTTTCATTGACCATAAATGCCAAGCCTGCCAACATTACTGGGTAAGAATAGCTTAACATTTTTTTAAATAAATTTTTGCTAAAATCAAATTTTACTTTAACAACAATCGGCAATAACATGACAAAAGTTGAGAAACTCGCCACCAAATTACTAAAAAATGGGTAAGAAACTTGCTGTTTTAAACCAATACTTTTGGCAAAATCCATAGGCACAAAGCGGAATAAGGCGATAACCAACACAGTTTGAATGAGAATGGACGACACCCGAATGGCGGAGTACATCACAGGTTTGTTGTGAAACCGCAACCACGCAAAAGGTATGGTACACACCGCATCAAAAAAGGCTATCCACGCAAACCACCGCAAATATTCAGGATTGCTTGCATAATCTAGCAAAGTGGCAAGCGGATAATTGAACAACAACACCGTTAGCAAAAACAAAGTCGCCAACCCAGTGACAAACCAAAAAGACGTGTTAAACACTTTTTGGTGCATACCGTCTTCACTGGCGTAGCGAAAATAGGACGTTTCAAAGCCAAACGTCAGCATAATATTGATAAAGGCTATCCAAGCATACAAGCTGGTAAAAATCGCAAAGGCTTCTTTATCTATATAGTTGATATATAACGGATTTAATAAAAAAGTGATGATACGTGGCAAAATCGCCCCAATGCCATAAATAATCGTTTCACCCAACAAACGTTTGATATTCACACGCCACCTACTTGATTGTGTTCATTGCTATTTTTTAGTTGAAGATAGGCTTGTCGCACTTGATTGACTTTGTCTTCGGTCAAAAGATTAGGCAAATTTTTCCAAACGTTGTGAAAGCCGTAACCACCTTGTAGCATCTCTTGTTTTGCTTGCTCTATTGTCCAGTTTTGCTGAATAATCCGATACATGGCAATCACAATACCTGTGCGGTCAGAACCATGATAACAATGCACTAACACTTTTTTACCCAATTTTTGTTGGTTATCGATATCTAGTAAAATTTTGGCAAGTTGCTCTGGGGTAACCGCCCAAGTTTTTAACGGTCGGTTGATTAAAGTAAAACTTTGATTGTCAAAATGTTCTTCATTTTCATCTCGGTTAAAATAACGCAAGTTGATAATGGTCTTGATGTCTTGTGATTTTAACAAGTTCATATCTTCAGATAACAATTGTTCACTGCGGAATAACTGCGTATCTACTTGGTAAAAATTGCTGTCTTTTTTGATGAGTTTTGCCCAATTTTTTGGGCGTGGCTCTAGGGTCGGTGGCGTGGCACAGGCAGTCGCCGTGATAGAAATAACGGCGATGATCAGAAATTTTTTTCGCATATGGTTAGCTAAATTGGTTAAATTTTTAAAGCGTGTAGTTTAATCAATTTACACAAAAAAAGCATTAATTTTTATCAAAACACCCTTTAAAAGCAAATTTTTGGATTAGTTGATAAAGCTTTGTTGGTTCAGTGGCGAAATCTACTGCTAAAGTAGTAGCTTTTTGCCGTTAGTTGAGTGTTTTTAACAAAAAAAATCTTTTATAATGAACGCTCATCCACCACCGAGGCAACGCTTAGCGAAGACTATTATGAAAACCTTATCAATCAGCACACCGACCCACGTTGAAACTCGGGTTAGCACGGGTCAGTCACCTAGCCAAAAAAATTGGTATGATTTAAAAAAACAAACGCATACCCCTATTTTGATTGATAAATTTCATAGACAACTCACCTACCTTCGTCTGTCAGTCACTGATTTTTGTAACTTTCGCTGTGATTATTGTCTGCCAAATGGCTATCAAGGTAAACGAGCTGATAATGAACTTAGCCTGTCTGAAATTGATACACTTATCCACGGTTTTCACATGCTTGGCACAAAAAAAGTGCGTTTCACAGGCGGTGAACCGTCCGTACGTCGTGATTTAGCGGACATTATTGCCATTGCCAAATCGTACGATATTCACAAAGTTGCTATATCTTCTAATGGCTATAAATTAGCCAAGCATTTAAAGTCTTGGCAAAATGCAGGTCTGACCCAACTAAACCTTAGTATAGATAGTTTTAATGCTGAAATTTTTAGACAAATCACAGGTTTTGATATGCTACCCGCACTTTTAAAAGATGTGGATAAACTTTTGGAGACGACCGATATTGCCTTGAAAATGAACGGTATTTTGATGGCGGATACAGCGTTTGATAATCTTATGTCTGCTCTGGATTTTGTGAAAAATCGCCCTGTTACCTATCGGTTTATCGAGTTTATGCAGACATCGGACAACAGTGAGCTGTTTTTTGCTCAAAACCAAACCACCACGCTCATCAAAAACTATCTGTTTGATAACGGCTGGACAATCCGCCAAAAACACAATGATGATGGTCCTGCGATAGAATACGTTCATGATGACTACATGGGCAGTATTGGTGTGATTGAGCCGTATGCCAAAAATTTTTGCGACAGCTGTAACCGCTTGCGTGTCAGCAGTCTTGGCAAGGTACATTTGTGTCTTTTTGATAGTCAAAATTACGACATTCGTGAGTTTTTAAGCAATAACGACACAAACGGCTTAATCCGTGCGGTTCAAAATCTTATGCCAATCAAGCCCGAACATCATTATCTTGACAGCCACAGTGGACTGATGAATAACTTGTCTTTAGTTGGCGGTTAATATTGTTACTCATTTTAAAGGAAAACCATTATGTGCGAACTTTGTAACGACCCTAATCACACAACAGAAAGCCACAAAGTGAACAACCCAAAAGCAAAACCTGAAAAACCATTCATTCCCCTAAACATTGCCGTCTTAACCGTGTCGGACACTCGCACGCTTGATGAAGATACTTCGGGTAAATATTTGGCGGATAGTATCGTGGACGCAGGTCATAATTTAGCCGAGCGTGCCTTGACTACCGATGATATTTATGAGATTCGTGCGGTGATTAGTCGCTGGATTGCCGACCCCAACATTCACGCCGTTATTAGCACAGGTGGCACAGGCTTTTATGGGCGGGATAATATGCCAGAAGCAGTGAGCGTGTTATTTGACAAATCCGTGGACGGCTTTGGCGAGATGTTCCGCTTATTATCAAAAGATGAAATCGGCATGAGTACACTCCAATCTCGTGCGGTGGCAGGTATGGCGAACAGCACAGCGATTTTCTGCTTGCCTGGCTCAACAGGGGCGTGTCGCACAGGTTGGACAGGAATTTTAAAAGACCAACTCGATAATCGCACTCGTCCGTGTAATTTTGTACCGCATTTAATGAAAGTCAACCCCACGCATGATTAATTTATCTGCCATTTTAATTTTAGCAGGAGGTGAGTCTCGCCGAATGGGGTCACCCAAGGCGTTATTGCCCTTGCCAAATGGCGAAAATTTATTACAATATCACATTCGCCACGCCAAAAAACTTGCTAAAAATTTAAACAAGAATATCCCAATTTTAATTGGTGATAATGATAAAAACTTTAGTCTATCTGATGATATAGATGTAATTGCTATTCAAGATTATATCAACAATGCTGGGGCATTATCATGTTTGTTAAGTGCGTTTTATTATTGCCAAAATTATCATTTAAATGATGGGTTTATATTGGTGATTAGTTGTGATAATTTGATTGGTATTGATAAATTGTATTTTAAACTCATGGCAAATAATACAAATTCACAAGCGATTTATTTAACTGACAATCATTTAACTGATAGTAAAGATTATCCATTGTTAGGATTATACAATCTCAATTTAATTGATGAATTAAAAACTTATTTGGATAATGATAATCGTGCGGTGATGAAGTTTTTAAAAGATAAGCAAGTACAAAAAATCAGCATGAATAACGAATGGCGATATTTGGCGAATTTTAATACGCTTGATGAATTTGAATTGGCTTTAAAGTATTTTAAGAATTATCATTAAAAAGGATGAAAATATGGAACTCAAAGACCGCTTAAAGCGGGCTAGAAAAAATGCTAACCTAACACAAGACGAAGTTGTACAACGAATTGATGGTCTGACGCAATCCGCTTACAGTCAATTAGAAAGTGGCAAGGTTAAAAGTAGCAGTAAAATCGTTGAATTAGCTAACCTATTTAAAGTCAATCCCACATGGCTAGCTACAGGTCAAGACAGCGTTATATACAACAACAGTGTACAAATTGACACACAACACAACTTAACCCACCCAAATTTAACGCATTTGGACACCGACGGCAATATCACCATGGTGGATGTTGGCGATAAATCCGTCACACAACGCAGTGCCACCGCACAAGGTAAAGTAATTTTTCCGCCCCAAGTTTACACCGCCATCAAATCCTCTGACGGGCAGACCAAAAAAGGTTCAATCACCGCTACCGCCCACATTGCAGGCATCATGGCAGCCAAAAAAACCCACGAACTCATTCCACTGTGCCACGCCTTACCCCTTGATACGGTGAAAATGAGCTTTGATTATGACGACACCACACACGCCATCCATGTTACCGCCACCGCCAAAGTCACACACAAAACAGGCGTGGAAATGGAAGCCCTAACCGCCGTGTCGGTAGCGTGCCTGACGATTTATGATATGACCAAGGCGATTAGCCATGATATTGTGATTAGTGATATTTGCCTTGTGAATAAAACGGGGGGAAAATCTGATTATGTCAAGTAATAACCCAAAAAACACAAAGAAAATCAATATCTTATACTTTGCAAGCCTAGCTGATAACGCAGGCATTGATGAAGAGATTATCACAGTCACTGATGAAACTTTACCCCAAGTTTTTAATAATTTAGCCCAAAAACATGGTTTTATCCTCACTCAAGATAAAATCGCTGTGGCGATTAATCATGAATTTAGCGACTGGAATGCCCCTGTTAATGATGGCGATATTGTTGCCTTTATTCCACCTGTAGCAGGGGGTTAGTGGTGATAAATTCTAAAAAATTACACCAAGGCTCATCAGTTATCAATCTAACCGAAGATGAGGCTTACTTTACCGCTATCACGGACGGCTTTGCTTTACTTGATAAGCAGATTGATGACAGACGGCTAAAAATGGCACTGCTCAATGCCAACTGTGGAGCGTTAGCGACCTTTGAAGGCTGGGTACGTAATCACAACAACAAGCGCCCCGTCACGCATTTGACCTATTATGGTTATGAAAAACTCGCCATTAATCAAGGCAAAAAACTCATTGATGAAGCCAAACAACAATTTGACATTGAACACGCCGTCGCCATCCATCGTATTGGTGATTTAAATGTAGGCGATATGGCGGTGTGGATTGGCGTGACCGCTCATCATCGTTACCCTGCCTTTGATGCGTGTCGCTGGCTATTAGATGCGATTAAAGCTGATATTCCTGTGTGGAAGCAGGAATTTTATGCCGATAGCGATGAGAGTTTGTGGTTGTCGAATAATGGATAAATAAAAAACGTAAAGAGAAATCATTTTTTTAAAATAAATTTTATTTAAAATCAGAAGCTTGTAAAATATTTGAAAAAATTTATAAAAAAGTTAAAAAAAGTGCTTGACTCGGTTTCAAAAATCCTTATAATATGCACCACAACGACGCGATAAACAAGCATAAAAAATGTTTAAGTTGTTAAAAACTCAAATGCGGGAATAGCTCAGTTGGTAGAGCACGACCTTGCCAAGGTCGGGGTCGCGAGTTCGAATCTCGTTTCCCGCTCCAAATTCTAAAAAGCCACTTAGTTGATTAAGTGGCTTTTTTATGGTCTAAATTTTTAAAATTTTAACCCATAAAAAAGTAGCCACTTGAGCTACTTTTTTACTTTTATAAGTTGAAACTTATTTTTTATCTAACATTGACATACCACCAAAGAATACAAATGGCCAAATCAAAGCGGCAATAAACCACATAGGATTTAAAACAAATGCCATGCCAAGCAGTCCTGCCTGTATCACATAATAACTCATAGTAATCAAAGTCATGCGAATGATTGCCCCTTCACGGTTAATCAAACCGACCACCGCTGCGGCTGAGACCACATTGTGTACAGAAACCATATTGCCTGCTGCACCACCAACCGCTTGCAGAGCAACAACTTTACTTGCCATGGCGGTATCAAGACCGATTTGAGTGGCGGTTGACCATTGAAAATAGGCAAACATCATGTTACTTACCGTATTTGAGCCTGCAATAAATGCACCTAATGCACCAATGGTGGAGGCAAACATCGGCCAGCTGTTACCAAAAGCGTTGGCGGCACTTTGTGCCAGTACAATCGGCATAGCAGGCATGGCGTTTGCCACATCAGGGGCAGAGGCAGAATTGATAAATACTTGCACCATAGGAATCGAGCAAAGTAGGGCAGGGGCAGCGGCAACCATTGTTTTGGCAGACACTGACCAGCTTTTTTTGACCTGTGTGCTATTCATACCAAACAGTACAATGCAAATCAATGAGGTTAATAACAGCACGCTGGCAGGCGAGTACAAAAGCGACTCTTTGTGGCTGATAGCTGTACCAAACAGATTGTTAAATTTTATGGTCAAAGCATCGCCACTTAACAAGCCTTTTAGTCCCAATGCAGGCACACGCGTTACAATAAGTAAAATAATGACAATCAAATACGGTGAAAACGAGCGTAACAAGCTAAATTTTGGTGGCGTGCTTTCATCGTGTTTGTCATGCTGAATATCGCCCATCCAATTATCCGCCCATTTTGACTTTTCTGGAAAATCAAAGATATTTTTGGGTTGCAAAAACCCACTTTTGGCAGCAGGCACAACAATCGCCAAACCAATAAAACCGCCAACCAATGACGGAAATTCTGGGCCTAAAAACTTGGCAACCAAAAAATAAGGAATGGTAAAGGCAAGCCCTGCAAAAATCGCAAATGGTGCAACTTCAAGTCCTTGTTTAAAAGAGCGTTTTTCGCCAAAAAAGCGTGTTAAAAAACAACACAAAATCAGCGGAATCAAAAAGCCGATTATCGCATGAAACATACCGACATTGGCAGTTGTTTGTAAGATATAATCGTCTAAGGTGCTAGGTGCGATACTGGTAAGTAAATCTTCTTTGCCGTCTAAGCCGTTTTTGACGCCGATAAGCAGTGGGGTGCCGACCGCACCATAAGATACAGGCGTGGACTGGATAATAAGCATTGCCATAACCGATGCCATTGCGGGAAAACCCAAGGCAAACAATAAAGGTGCACCAACCGCAGACGGCGTTCCCCAGCCTGACGCTCCTTCAATCAAACAGCCAAACAGCCACGCCACGATAATCACCTGAATACGGCGGTCAGGCGAAATATCCATAAAGCCTTTACGGATGGCCAAAATTGCACCACTTTCTTTTACGGTATTAAGTAGTAAGATTGCACTAAAGACGATAAATAGCACAGAGATGGCGGTAATCACGCCTTTGGCACTCGCGGCCATTACTTGATTGATATCTGCTTGCCATACAAAAACCGCAAGCCCAGCTGTTACCAAATAAGTCACCGCCATCGCAATTTTGGCAGGCAGACGCATGATAACCAGTAGCACAAGTACGATGAGAATTGGCAACAATGCCAAAAAGGTAAGCATAAAACGCTCCTTGTTTAAAAAATTAGCTTGTATTGATTAAGGTTATTGATAACTTTTAAAGTATTTTTTACTTTGTAATTATTTTAAAAGAATTTCTCACATCTTGCAAAAGACAATTTAAATTGATAAATATTATCATATTACCAATACATTATTCAATATCTTACCAAATAATTTTGCAAATAATTAAATTGTTAACAATACAAAAAATACCAAAATAAGATAAATCTTTAAAACCAGCCAAGCCTTAATCGTCAGTTTATGCCCGTTATTTAGTATAAACAACCTTTGCCAATTACCGCATTTTGCAAAAAATATCATCAACTAAAAAGATGACTTAAACCCATTAAACCAACACCTAAAATTCTCAAAAAAGATTTTAGATGTTGGTGGTTTTTGATATCAATAATCGTATGACTTATGAATATGTAGTATGCTGAGTAGATTTATCATCTTGCTGATGATAGGTTTTTAGTATCTGCGACAAGATTTTGTTGTTTTTGTCAAAAGCACGGCAATGTCTGCACAACAAAAGATGGGTTTGAAGTTGCATTTTTTGTTGCCAAGTCAATGGCTGCTCCAAAGATAAGATCGCCAACTTACTGATTTGTTCACAGTTTTTCATGATGTTATGTTCCTATTCATTAAACCAATGGCGATTTAGACACACTTGCAAGCTAACTCTGGCTCGGTGCATGAGTACATAATAATTTTGTTTACTGATTTGGCAGTTTTGGCAAATTTCATCACTGTCTAAATCCAAATACTCTTTCATCAAAAAAACTCGTGCCTGCTCGCCTGCCAAATGCGTCAAGCAATACTCCAGAACCTGCCAAAAATGCTGGTTATGGACTTGCGTTTCTGGGTCGCACCATGAATGATCAAAGACTTTTGGTGCATAGTCCTTCTGCCAGCTGCCTGCATCAGAAAACACCAAATCAACAATATCGCCATCGCCATCATCAAGCTCACTCATCGTAATATACGGCGTGTTTTTTCGTAGGCAATCGGCAATCTTATGCTTTAAAATGGCAAAAACCCAACTTTTAAAAGCCGAATTACCTTTAAAATTTTTGGCGTATTGCATCGCTGATATCACGCACTCTTGGACGACATCTTGGGCAAGGCTTTTATCATTTAATTGATTATTGGCAAAGGCAAGTAATTGCTTGTACAAATCGGCTAAATATTGGTCGTTAAGTGAGTGATGTGTCTGATTGGCGGTGTTATTTTTTGATAACAACTGAATAAATACTTGATAATCCTCATTCATGCTTTTGCCTTTTTTCTATTTTAAAAACTTACTTTTTAAAAAATAATCCACGCTGACATAGTTACCCGCTCCATAAAACAATAAAGGCAATAGCATAATCAAATAAGTTACCGCAAATTCCACGCCATTATTTAAAATCACAAAATTACCCATATCGGTAAGCCACTCGTAATTACCGTGTTCTTGCAAAATCTCACGAGCCTTTTCCAATCTTAATGCAACTTCTTGGGCGTTATTTAGACTGTCATCAGCACTGCCAAAACCCAATTTTGACCAAAATAAGGCAGTGCTTGTGCTGGCTTCACTAGATGCAATGGCAAACCAACCATTTTTTAAATGCACTGTCCAGCCTGCCACTGCCATTGTAATGATTAGCATAATACTAAACAAGCGTGTAAAGACTCCAAATAGCAAAGCAAATCCACCAATAAGTTCGGCAAAAATCACCAATGCTGTCATCAAAGGTGCAAAAGGCAGTCCAAGCCCCCAGTCGCTATTGCCAAGCCATTCACTGGTTGCATTAAAGCTGTTTAATTTATTGAGTCCTGCAACAATAAAAATCGGTGCCAAATAAATACGCAAAGCAAGCAGTAAGGTAAAATCAAGCGATTTTAATTTATGGATAAATCTATCATAAGTATGGATAATTTTTTGCATAAAAACTCTTTTTTATAAAACACTAATTGGGCTAATTTATGTCATTTGAATTAACACAGATTGGCTAACTAATAACGCAAATAAATCATCAGTATATGCCAAAAGCTCGTCAATATTGTCATAATCAATAGATTGACCAAAATCACGCATTAGTTGTTCATTAGATGAATATGTTTGTTCACTATTTTGCATAAAATCAATGAGTAAATGGGTCAAAGCATTAATTTGGATAAATTCTATTTTGTCATTATTGTCTTTTAAGACCACCAAAAAAGCATCAGACGGTTCAATATCGCTATTATCCACGCTAATGGTATGTACAGGATAATGATAGTGATGATTTTGTACACTATGATTTAAAGCGTACGAATTGTTGCTGTTAATAATGACCTTTGGCGTTGTATTTGGCAGGGTGTCTACATACAGTTCTAGCCATTCATAATGGGCAAGCTCGGGCAAATAATCAGGCACAAAATCAATATCACTTTTTTGAAGTGTTATTGCATTATGCCAATCACTATCGTTGCCATCGTTTAGTTTTGATAAAAAATCCACAAATTGCATTGGAATTTCACTAAAATATGGCGAATGTGTTGGATAACATTGAAAAAAATACAACGATAAGGGTTTGAAGTTGTCGCCCAATATTGCCCGACAAACGGGAAAGCATTGATTTAAAAAACCAGACATATTGTTAAAAATCAAGTCTTGGTAAATTTTGCCAACCTTGTGGGGGATAGTATCGCTAGCAGATTGAGAACGCAAATAATCGCCAAATTGCAATTGAAATTTTTGCAAAGAATAAGGCGGTTTATGACTATTAACTGTGCGATTTTTTTCAAATAAAGTCATTATCATTGCTTTTTATCATTTTAAAATCAGGCAGATAACTGTTGTTTGTTTGGATTTAAAGATTGACAAGCATTTTTTTGAGCATGGTGAATCATATCAATCTCTGTCAATAATTCATCTAGGGCAGGAAAATTAAAATCTCGCTCCAAACAAGTGGGAATGTCGGTGGCTTTTTTGCCTGTACGATAGTAAATCTCGCGATAGGCTTCGTCCAATAACTGCCAAACAGGTTCTATGACATTATTGCCGTGCGTGTCTATAATAAAACCGTCTTCTGCCACATAATGCCCTGCAATGTGCATATAACATACTTTTTCTAGTGGCAACTGGTGTAAATAGGCAACGGGGTCAAAGCCAAAATTTTGGCTATTGACATAAATATTATTGATATCCAAATGCAATAAGCAATCGGCTTCTTTGACCACAGCACTGATAAATTCGCTGTCGGACATATCACTGTCTGGTGGCGTGTAATAATAACTGGCGTTTTCAAAACCAATTTGCATACCCATAATATCTTGGGCTTGTTTTATGCGATTGGCTGTCCATTTGACCGCATCGTTGGTACAAGGAATAGGCAACAAATCATACAAATGTCCCTTGTCATCAGATGTCCACGCCAAATGCTCAGTATATAACTGCATACCGTGTTCTTGCATAAACTTTTTGGTATTTTTTAATAAATCAATATCCAATTTGGCACTACTGCCGATTGACAAAGACAAACCGTGACAAATAAAAGCAAATCGCTCGGTATAGGATTTGAGTAGTTTGTGATACTGCCCGCCCATTTGTCCTGCCGAATTAAGCCAATTTTCAGGCGACACTTCAAAAAAATCAATCGCTGATAAATCGTGTGTTTGCATATCTTGGCAAAGTTCACGGCGAAAGCCTAAGCCTGCACCTTTTAAAAGACGATTTGTCATATTAATCTCAAAAAATTGATAAAAACAGCCTTAGTAAATTTAAAGCAATAAATTTTGAAAAAAAGTAATAAAAAAACAAGTAATAAACACGAGTGGTTAAAGCCAACAGTGTATTAAAACAATTTAGCCAAACCAATAAAAGAACTTGCTTGATTTGACTAAATTTTTTGCCAACTATTTTTTAATTATTTAATTTAAATTGTTGGCTAGCAGATTATCTAGCACCACCGCATTTAGCTTCGCCACACTTGGCTTCGGCTTTTTTAGCAGTAGGTAAAGCTGTGCCACCGCATTTAGCTTCGCCACATTTAGCTTCGGCTTTTTTGCTAACTGGGGCTTTGGCTACGCCACCGCATTTAGCTTCGCCGCATTTGGCCTCGGCTTTTTTGGTTGCTTTTTTGGCTTTGGCGATACAGGCTTTATCGGTTTTGTTACATTGAGCGGTTGTGTTTTGATAGCCTTGTGCCATCGCATTCATGGCAAATGGACTTACGCCTGCGACAACCAATGAGCCAACTAGGGCAGTTTTTGCTAATTTTTTCATAACAGTTTCCTATGAATATTTTAAAGAATGAATCTAAAGTGGGCGTTAAAAACCAAACCAAATTGTTTGGTCAAGTATTAGTCGTGTTTTTTTGCAAAACCTTACAACTTTTTTAAAAATTTTGCAAAAAATAAAAATTATCTGCTAGACTGGCTATAAATTTGAGCAAATAAAGATTTACCCTACCTTGAACTGGATTTTAATTTCAAAATTATTACAATAGATGCCTTAAATAATTTATAGGTTTTTTAGCAAATATTTGTTACAATAGCATATCTGTATCTTTTAATAAGGATTTTTATGATTATTGCTTCTGCCAATGACTACCGAGAAGGTGCACGCCAAAGACTGCCTAGATTTTTGTTTGATTATATTGACGGCGGTGCGTATAGTGAATACACGCTAGGACGCAATGTGTCGGATTTGTCTGACATTGCCTTGCGTCAGCGTGTGCTAAAAGATATGAGCCAGCTTGATTTGTCCACCGAGATTTTTGGCGAAAAGTTGTCTATGCCACTTGCCTTGTCGCCTGTGGGTTTGACAGGTATGTATGCCAAGCGTGGCGAAGTGCAAGCGGCACGCGCAGCTGACAAAAAAGGCTTACCCTTTACGCTGTCTACTGTATCAGTATGCCCCATTGAAGAAGTTGTGCCTGCTATTAATCGTCCGATGTGGTTTCAGCTTTATGTGTTAAAAGACCGTGGTTTTATGCAAAATGTGTTAGAGCGTGCCAAAAATGCGGGCTGCTCTACACTTGTTTTTACCGTGGATATGCCAGTGCCAGGGGCAAGATATCGTGATATGCACTCTGGTATGAGCGGACCTAATGCCAATATCCGCCGATATTTACAAGCGATGACCAAGCCTCATTGGGCGTGGAATGTGGGCTTAATGGGTAAACCGCACGATTTGGGTAATATTTCCAAATATTTTGGTAAAGCGATTGGGCTTGAAGATTATATGGGTTATTTGGGCGAAAATTTTGACCCATCTATCTCTTGGAAAGATTTAGAATGGATTCGGGATTTTTGGGACGGTCCAATGGTAATTAAGGGTATTTTAGACCCCAAAGATGCCAAAGATGCGGTCAGTTTTGGGGCGGACGGTATTGTCGTGTCTAATCACGGCGGTCGTCAATTAGACGGCGTGTTATCCACCTGCCGAGCATTGCCATCTATTGCCGATGCGGTAAAAGATGATATCAAAATCTTGGTAGATTCTGGTATTCGTAATGGGCTTGATGTGGTGCGAATGCTAGCATTGGGGGCGGATTTGTGTATGATTGGGCGTGCGTTTGTCTATGCTTTGGCGACAGACGGCGAAGCGGGCGTTACTAATTTATTAAATTTGTTTGAAAAAGAAATGCGTGTCGCCATGACTTTAACCAGTTCACAATCTATCAAAGACATCAACCGAGATTGTTTAGTAGATTTTGCAAATCTCGCCTAAAATTTAACCAAAAATAAAAAAATAAACCCAAAATTCGTTTTGGGTTTTACTTTTGACATAACCTATTTCCAATCCTGTTTACCAATCGCCACTATTTATTTTTGCCAATTGTTGTATAATATCGCTATTTTTAGTTGGTTTTAGGAATATCCATGACAATTTCTGCTTTTCACGCACCACTACCAAAATGGCTAACTAGCGAGCATTTAACAGGAATGCTCCGTGGCATTGAAAAAGAAGGCTTACGCATGAACCCCCAAGGGTATATCGCAAGCTCGCCACATCCGAGTGCTTTAGGCTCAAAATTAACGCATCCGCTGATTACCACTGATTACGCCGAAAGCCTATTAGAATTGATTACCGAACCGCAAGACAGCCCAAAAAAAGCCCTTGCCATGCTCCGAGATTTGCACATTGTGGTGCAGCAATCGTTGCAAAATGACGAACTATTTTGGCCACTTTCTATGCCGTGTATGTTGTCGGATAATGATAATGAGATTGCGTTGGCGGATTATGGCACATCAAATATTGGCAAGCTCAAAACGCTCTATCGTCATGGTCTGGGCATTCGTTACGGTCGGCGAATGCAGACGATTGCAGGCTTGCATTATAACTTGTCATTTGGGGATGGGTTGTTTGAGCAATGGCAATCGGCTGAGAATAACCAACAATCATTGACTGATTTTAAAAATGACAAATATTTGGCACTTATTCGCAATTTTAAACGTTTAAGCAGTTTGGTACTCTATTTGCTAGGGGCAAGTCCGAGTGTGTGCAAGTGCTTTTTGACAGGGCGTGAACATCATTTGCAGGCCTTAAATGATTCAACTTATTATTTGCCAAATGCTACGTCCTTACGCATGGGCAAGCTCGGTTATCAAAACAGCGTGCAGGATGACTTGGATATTCGTTATAATAATTTGCCTGAATATATTCAAGGCTTACGCCAAGCCATTCACACACCAAATGCGAGCTTTCAAGCGTTGGGAATGGATGATGAAAACGGCAACCCCATTCAAATTAACGACCATATTTTGCAAATTGAAAACGAATATTACAGCCCAATTCGTCCAAAACAAGTCATAAAATCAGGCGAAAATCCAAGCGATGCCTTGGCAAATCGTGGCATTGCCTACATTGAGTTTCGTGCCATTGACCTTGACCCGTATAGCGACATTGGTATTCGCTTATCCACGGCGTGTTTTATGGAAATTTTGGCGTTGTACTGTTTAGTCAACGAAAGTCCAGAATTATTCCCCGATGAAGAACAACTTATCAGCCAAAACCAAGAAAAAATCGTTAACCAAGGACGTGACAGTGCTTTAACTATCCAAGTCAAAGACGGTGAAATGCTCTTTAGCGACTGGATTAGCGAGCATTTAAATGCCATGCTACCACTTGCTGAACTGCTAGACGGCGTATATGGTAATAACGACTACCGCAACGCTTTAACCTTGATGTTTGGCAAAGCCCAAAATCCTGACTTTACCTTATCGGCACAAGTTTTGCAAGATACCGAACATTATGGCAGTACGTGGCAATTTGGTAAAGCCTTAGCCGAACAGCACGCCAAACTATTACGCAGTCAAAGTCTAGGTTGCGAAAAAGATAAATATTATCAACAACTTGCCAAAAACTCTATCCAAGAACAAACCAAACTTGAACAACAAGATAACGTGAGTTTTTATGAATTTGTGCAACAATATCGTTGATGATGATAAAAAATTTTATAAAAAACACATTGTCTGTTAAAAGGTTCTTATGAAACAATCCAACTTTTTGTATCGCATTTTTAGCTATCGTAGCGTTTCAGCTTTGCTTATCCTCGGTAGCGTTGTGGGTATGGCATTTGCTTATTATTTACAAAAAGTCGTCGGGCTTGACCCATGTCCGTTGTGTATTTTTCAGCGTGTTGGTTTGATTGGCATGGGGGTTTTTGCATTTTTGGCAGTGATTGGCAACCCACAAAAACGCTGGGCAAAAGTAACACTCATGATATTGGCATTAGTCAGTATTTTGTGGTCGGTTGGTGTGGCAGGTCGGCATATTTGGTTACAAAACTTGCCACCTGATGAAGTGCCTGCGTGTGGGCCGGGGCTAAATTATTGGATGGATACCCTGCCCATTGCCCAAGTGTTTAAAGAAGTATTCACAGGCTCGGGCGAATGTGCGGTGATTGATTGGACGTTTTTGGGCTTTAGTTTACCCCAGTTGTCGTTTACGTTTTTTAGCGTGTTGACCTTATTTGTGTTATTTAATCTATACCTTTCCTTACAAAAAAATGTTAATCCATAAAATTTTTATGAATTTTTAATGTTAAAGTCAATCCAAATGTGATGTTGAGCTATTTTTACCGAAATTTTATCAAAGTTTTTTTAACCATTTATCACTTTATTCTTTTTTGTTGTTAACAAGATGTATCTTTACACTGATTTTATGTTAAAATAATAAAGTTTATTTTAAAGAATTTAGCAAAAATAAAACCATCATTTTGCTTCTTAATTTTTGGTTTAATGTTCAAGGAAACACATTATGGCGTTAGGTGTTTTAAAGAAAGCATCGGATATGGGGGTAAATACTCCACGTGATTCGGTGGTAAAAGGCCGTTACCGTGATTTGATTATTTCACTGGCCGTTTTCGTCATGTTACTAACAGTAATGTTGGTTTATACGATTTATGGTTCAATGCAACTGCAGAAAAATACGGCATTGATTGCAACGACCAATAAGCTTGCTAACGATGTACAACAGGTAATTAAAGACTTGTTTGATATGCAGGTAAGTTATGGTGAAGACGTTAACTCACCTCATATTGCAACGGTTTTAGAGCGTTTGGATGAAAAAGTCACTCAGATTAATACCACTTTAACGGCGCTAGAAACGGGCGGGTCAACTGCCATTGATAGCGATGGTCATGAAGCAACCAAACTACCGATTGTAAAAGATGCAAAACTGGTTGAGTCATTAAGTGCAACACGTCAAAACTGGAACGAGTTAGAACCAAAAATTAAAAATTATTTAGCCGTTGCCAAAGACATTACCAAAGACTCAGCAACCCCACTACAAATCGCAGGTGAACAAGCGAAAGTATCAACCCTTGCGATTAACACAGCATTACAAGACTTAACAACCGAAGCTTTTCATACCAGTGAAGCTCAAACCAAACAAATTAACACCATTCGTGCGATTGCAGTTTTGCTAGCGTCCCTGTATTTCGTGTTCTTCATTGCCTTTTTTATCCGTCGTTTGCGTAAGTCGGATGCTGAAGCACTAGCGGCACAAAAAGAAACCGCTGAAATCATGCAAAACGTAAACACAGGTCTATTCTTGTTAAACAAAGACATGACGATTGGTCATCAACACTCCGCAGAACTTAGTAATATCATGGGTAAGAACACGCATATTGCGGGTGAAAACTTAACCAAATTGCTCAAAAACAAAATCTCGGACAAAGACATTGATACGACCGAAGGCTTTGTAAAACAGCTTTACAACCCACGAGTAAAAGAAAAACTTGTAGATGACTTAAACCCACTGAAAAAAGTGATGCTACATGGCGATGACAGCCGAACTGCCTCAGGGTCAAACCGTTATTTGGACTTTAAATTCTCACGTGTTTATGCAGGCAAAGAGATTGAAAAAATCTTGGTGAACGTACAAGATGTAACCCAACAAGTACGACTGGAACAACGCCTAGAGCATGAACGGGCTCAAAATGACTTGCAAATTGAGATGTTAACCACGATTTTAAACGTAAGTCCTGCGTTGATTAATGACTTTATTAGTAATACCAAAGCCAATATCGTAAAAATTAATGATATCTTAAAAGTATCTGGTAGTAGTCAAGCAGAACTTGAAGATAAATTAACCCGTATGTACCGTATTATGCACAGCTTAAAAGGTGAGGCATCAGCGTTAAAACTACACAGTTTTACCAGTATCGCCCAAAATTTTGAGGAAAAACTAAAAGGTTTGCAAAACCAAGGTCGTTTGTCAGGTAATGATTTCTTACCATTAACCATTCACCTTGATGAATTGTTAAACTTGTCAAATACTATTGAAGCGTTGGGTCGCCGTATTAACCAAAATGCCAGTAGCTTAAATCTTGGTACCCAATCGATTAACGGTGTTCAAGACTCACCAGTAGTTGTAAAGGCAACCCCAGTACCCGCACCTGTGTCAGGTTTGAATGAGTTTTATCAACAATTTGCTGATAATATTGCCATTCGCCAACAAAAACAAGTACAGTTAAAAGCATCCGGCTTGAACGAAACCCAGTTGCCACACCAAATGGAACATACGCTCAAAGAAATTATTATTCAATTAGTACGTAACTCGGTCGTACACGGCATTGAAACCCCAGAAAAACGGGTACAAATGGGCAAATCAGCCATGGGTAATATTCACTTAAGTCTGTTGGATTTGGCAGGCTCATATAAACTCACCCTTGAAGATGACGGTGCAGGGATTAACTATGATGCGGTACGCCAAAAAGCGGTTAACATGGGCTTTAACGCTGAAGATGTTGCCACTTGGAGCCGACAAAAACTCACAAGCCTACTATTTAAATCAGGCTTTAGTACCCAAGATACCGCTGATGAAGATGCAGGTCGTGGCGTTGGTTTGGATATCATCAAAGACAATGTACAGCAGTTACAAGGTACTTTGGGCGTTGATACCAAAGAAAACCAGTATACTCGCTTTACCATTAAAATTCCAAAAAATCCAAATGCTGAATAACTTTTGTTAAGGAAAAAATTTATGTACCGTTTAATGATTGTTGATGATTCAAACATTATCCGAAATCGTATTCAACGTATCTATAATTCTGACCAATTCACACTTGTCGCTACGGCGAGCAATGGGGCTGAAGCGATTGAAAAATTTGACACACACCAACCAGACGTGGTTACTATGGATTTGACCATGCCACAAATGGATGGTTTAGAGTGTATTGAAAGATTAGTTGCTAAAAACCCTGACGTCCGCATTTTGGTCGTGTCTGCCTTGTCGGACAAAGCAACAGGTATTCAAGCATTGGAGCTAGGTGCAAGCGGGTTTTTGTGTAAACCGTTTTCTGAAGAAGAGTTAGCCGAAGCCTTAGCTGAACTGGTCAGTTAATTTTTAATAATTTAAAAAATAGGTTAACAACAAGCGAGTAATTGTAATGAATGTAGAAAAAAATTTCCAAGTATTTATTGATAGCGTTGCCAATTATTTTCGTCAGTTAAATGATGAAAATATCGTGATTGCAACGCCATACCTAAATGAAAACCACACGCCGATTGTCAGTGATTATACCGGGGTGATTGGTATTACAGGCAATAACAAAGGATTGGTGTATTTTACCGCACCAAAACCTTTACTAGAAAAAATGCTGGTCGTCATGCAAGAAAGTGACAACAGCGAAGATAACTTGGTGGACTTGGTCGGTGAAGTGGCAAATACCATTTCAGGAAATGCTCGTTCAGAGTTTGGACCAGAATTTAACATTTCTGTACCGTTTGTGTTCCGTGGGCAACCTGACAGTATTAACTTGCCAAAAGACCGTCATTCGTTTGTCATTCCACTAGAGTGGAAAAACTTGACGGCCGCCATCGTCATTTACCTACAAAATCCTTAATAAAAAAACTTGAGATAGCTTATGAAAGCTGAAAAATTACACGTATTTATTGACTCGGTAACCAATTTTTTTAAGCAAATCAACAGCGATGCGGTGTTGGTGGATACGCCTTATATTCATGACAATGAAAAACCGTTGGCCTATGATTTTAGTGGCATCATTAGCATTACAGGTCCATTACAAGGTTCGGTGTATGTAAGTTCGGAAACGCCAATGTTACGCAATATTTTACACACGATGGGTGAGCCTGATAGTTCAATCCACTTGTTAAAAGACCTTGTTGGTGAAATCGCCAATACCGTATCGGGTAACGCTCGTAAAGAATTTGGTTCAGAATTTATCATCTCACCACCGATTATCATGGACGGCGTGCCAACATCAACTTACTTACCAAAAGAGCGTCGTTCTTATATCATTCCTGTTACTTGGGACAAATATAAAACCATTATCGGTATTTGTTTACAATAAATGGGTACTAAGAAATAAAAAAGACGATAGTGATTGGTATCGTCTTTTTTATTTAAGCCACATTTTACAAAGAAATTTGGGTAACCCAAATCACCCAAATTTCTTTGACTAATTCGCTTAACCGTTTAGTCCAAATTATTTCCCACCACGCTCACTACGGGCTTTTTTCACAAGAAAATCAACCACTTGGGTAACTTTGTCATCTTCACCCGATACCACATATTTCCCATCAACCACTACCGCAGGCACGCCTGATAATTGGTAGCGTTTTGCCGCCTCTTGCGAACGAGCGATTTTGGTATTCACCGCAAATGAGTTGTATAAGCTATTAAATTTGTTCAAATCCGCCCCTTGCGATGCGTACCATTTACCGATTGACGCTTGGTCGTACAACTTTTGGCGGTCTTTTTGCAAGGCATCAAACATCGCTTGGTGCGTTTTGTGCTGAATACCCATTAATTGAGCGGTATAAAAACCACGGGCATTTTGTTCCCAAACAGGATTCATCGCCGCCGGCGTTTGCATAAATGCGACGTCCGCAGGCTTGGTTTTTGCCCATTTTTGTATATGTGGCTCAAGGTTGTAACAGTGCGGACAGCCATACCAAAAAAACTCACGCACAATAATTTTGTTGCCTTCAATTTTTTCAGGATTGGCGAGCACTTGATAATCTTTGCCCGATACAAAATCTGCCGCTTGAGCAGATAAACCACTAAATGCAATACCAACCACCAAGGCAGTCATAGCAAGTTTTTTCATAACAATATCCTTTGGATAAAAAATGTAAAAAATTAATGTAAAATACGATAATGTTATCTTATCATTTTTTTATTTTTACGTGTAGTAAATTTTGACAAGTACTAAAAAAAACTACATAAAAGTAAAAGTTTGGCAAGGTTTTGATAATTTTTGCTAAAATAAAAATCGCCTTTGATTAATAATATTAAAAACTTAAGCATAATAAGATTGCTTACTTTTTGTTAAGGTTTTTTTGATAAAATTTTGTTAAAATAAACCGTTATTTAGCAAAAATTAATCAACAATACGCTCTTTAGCTTTAGGAAAAATCATGTCAAATTCATCAACCAATGCCGACTATCAAGAAATTGGAAAATTTACCGCCCTTGCCAATGAATGGTGGGACAAAAATGGGGCATTTGCCACCCTGCACGATATCAATCCGTTGCGGTTAAACTGGATACAAGAGCAAACAAAATGCCATCAAAATTCGGATTTAACAGGTAAAAAAGTGTTGGATGTTGGCTGTGGTGGTGGGATTTTGTCGCATTCGATGGCGGAGCGTGGGGCAGTGGTAACAGGCATTGATTTGGGGCGTGAAAATGTCGAAGTCGCCAAAATTCACGCTGAAAAAACTGCTCAAGCCATTGATTTTCAATGTATTTGCGTGGAAGACTTGGCAAAAACCCACGCAGGGCAATTTGATGTGGTAACGTGTATGGAAATGTTGGAACACGTCCCAAATCCACAGTCGATTATTGATGCGTGTTTTGAGCTGTTAAAGCCAAATGGTGTGTTGGTCATGTCCACGATTAACCGCAATGCCAAATCGTATTTGTTCGCCATTATTGGGGCAGAGTACATTTTACGCTTGTTGGACAAGGGTACGCACGATTTTAACAAATTTATCACGCCTGCCGAACTTGACCGTTTTGCCGAACGCAGTGGCTTTAAACGTCAAGATTTGATTGGTTTGCATTATAATCCTTTGACAAAACGCTATTGGCTGGCTCAAAATGTGGATGTCAATTATATGATGGCGGTGTATAGACCGAAATAAGGAGAAAAATTATGCAAGGCATTCAAAGCATTTTATTTGATTTAGACGGCACACTCATCGACACCGCTCCTGATTTTATCCGTATTATCAAGGTATTATGTGAAAAATATAATCATATTGTCCCAAGCGATGACGCCATTCGTGAACAAGTGTCAGCAGGGGCAAGAGCCATGGTAAAACTCATGTTTGGCGATGAGTTAGCGAATGTCAGCGATGATGACCCACAACTTTTGGCGTATCGGCAAGAATTTTTAGATACCTATGAAGCCAATATTTGCGTGGATAGCTGTCTGTTTCATGGGCTTGATAAATTATTGTTACATTTAGAAAATCACGGCGTTTTGTGGGGCATTGTTACCAATAAGCCACGTTATTTAGCCGAAAAATTATTGCAAAAGTTACATCTTGATAAACGCTGTTCGGTGCTAGTTTGCCCTGATGATGTGAAAAACACCAAGCCTGACCCTGAGCCGATGTTTTTGGCGGTTGAGCGTTTAAATGAAACATTTGGTTTAAATTTAACCACCGAAAATTGCGTGTATATCGGCGACCACCCACGAGATATTGAAGCAGGCAAACGTGCCAATATGCGTACAATCGTTGCAGGGTATGGCTACATTCCGCCTGAAGATACCGAGTTTTATGCTTGGGGGGCGGATATGGTGGTGAATTCGGTTGATGAGTTAAGCGATTATATTGGTGGTTTATGTCCCTAACCAAAGCCAACCACCCACGCATCGCCAAAGCCATTCAAATTGACGATGAACCGTGGTATCTCGTCCAATTTCGTCAGCATCTACTCGCACGTGGGCTATCCACCAACACTCGCAACGCCTATCTGCGAGATTTGCTCGCCTGTGAATGCACCAACACAAAAGCCCTAAGCCAATGGCACGCCGAGGATATTTTATCCTGTTTAAGCCAATTCCAACAATCCGGCAAAAACGCTCGCAGTCAAGCTCGTGCGTTGTCCGCTTTAAAACAGTTTTTTTTGTGGCAAATTAACTGTAACCAACGCACCGATAACCCTTGCGACGGTATCCAAGCCCCAAAAATTCAGCGAGATTTGCCCAAAGATTTATCCGAAGATGACGTCACCGCCCTACTCGCCAGCCCTGACGACCGCACGCCATTGGGAATGCGAGACTTAGCCATGTTAGAAGTCCTGTACGCCTGCGGTTTGCGAGTGTCGGAGTTGATACATTTGGCATTACATGAGGTGAATTTAAATGCAGGTTGGCTACAAATCCGTGGCAAAGGCGACAAAATTCGGCTCGTACCACTCGGTGAAGTGGCGATTGACGTGTTAACCGCTTATTTGACGACCGCTCGCCCCCAACTGACCCAACTCAAAAACGGTCAAGAAAGCCGTTGCCAAGCGGTATTTTTGACCCAACAAGGCGGTTATATGACCCGCCAAAACTTTTGGTATGCAATTAAACGTTATGCCAAACAAGCAGGTATTGATAAAGAAATCTCACCGCACACCTTGCGTCATGCCTTTGCAACCCATTTGATTAATCATGGGGCGGATTTACGCAGTGTACAGATGCTACTTGGGCATAGTGATTTATCCACCACCCAAATTTACACCCATGTGGCGACCGCTCGCTTACAACAGCTCCATCGTAAACACCACCCAAGGGCTTAATTTTCTTAAAAAAATATTAATAAAACTAATCCAACCGATTAATCGTTAACACCACTTTATAACCGTCAGGGTGGTTAATGGTTAAACGATTTGGTAACTTTTCTGCATTTTTATAGGCAAAACTTGCCGTCCATTCACCATTTTTGGCAAAGCTTAGACGATTGGCATCATCTTGTTGATATTCACTATCGCTCGGTGCAGGTTCGCCCATTATCCAATATGGCAATTGCGAAATCGGTGCTTGCCAACCTGTGGCTTTTTGCAATAATTCTTCTGGATTATCCGCGAGCATTTCACCTTTTTCATTGCTCAACCTGGCGGTTTGTCCGTTAAAGCTGATATTAGTTTGCCCTGCATTGAATGCCCCTGACAACTCAATGCCAAAATTTTGCCCTTGCTGTGTCCAGACATAAAAGGCACTGCCCGCTTGTTTTGGCGTCGTTAAGCCGATTTTGCCATTAATGTTAAAATTTTTTGGCATTTGTATTCGCGTTGGCGTTTGGGTTTCTACAGATTGGTTGATAATCGGCGTGGCTGTCGCTGTGGTTGTTTTGTTGGCAACTTGTTGACTTTGACAAGCGGTTAATAAGGTTAAACCGCAACAAGCAAGGATAATTTGATAATTTTTCATTCCATAACTCTTTAAATATTTAAAAAAAATTAATAATTATTGGGTGTCGGTGGATAATGCAGTTCGGTTTTTAATACATTCTCAATGCGTTTGGCTTCATTGACATTGCCCAAATTAGCATAAGCTTGTTGCAATAGCAAACCGCTAATCACGTCAGGAATAATATCAAAATTATCCGATAATAACATGACAATCCGAGTGTTATCCGCTTGGTGCAAGGCTTGTTGTGCCAAAATTTGCCGAGCTTTTAATCCCACTTGGGTATCGTTAATCAAGGGGGCGATGAGATTTTCAACTTCAGTTGAGTTTTGCTTTAAATTTACCAAGGTTTGGGCATATTCTAAGCGATATTCAATGTTATTGGGGGCAAGTCGGCGAAGTGTTTGTAACACATTCAAGCGTTTGGCTTGTTCATCGGCGTTGCTATCAGGCATTAACAGGGCTTTGGCAAACAAAATATCTGTATTATCAGGCAGTTGGCGTTCAGCTTCATTGAGCAAGGCAATGGCTTTTGGTAGCTGATTTGCCTGCTTTAACACGCTGGCTTGCATGATATAACTTTGGGGTACAAACTCGTCAAACTGCTCACGCAAGCGTTGCATACTGGCACTGGCATCGGCGTAACGTTGCTCACTCATGAGCAAATCCACTTGGCGTTTGCGAGCGGTTAGTACCAAATCAGGTTGCATCACTTTGCCATAAAACGCAATCGCTGACTCAAAATTTAACTGACGCTCAGCACTAATGCCCAGATAATAATAGGCTTGGTCTTTATAATTGGGATTTTGAGTCAAGGTTAATAGCAGATTATCAGCTTCTTGATACCGTTCACTATCCACACCGACTAATCCTGCCAATAGCTTAATTTCATCGTCTGCCAAAAATACCGCATTTTTTTTATCATTTAACAACTGCCAAACCGCAACATTTTTGCCTTGCTTAATCAAATAACGGGTTTGATATAAAAACAAACTTTTATTGTCGGGTAAGATTTTACGAGCTTTGACAATAAAATCATTGACTTTGTCAGCGTGCGATGTACCGTCTGCAGATGGCATGGCTTGCAAAATATCGGCTTTTAAGGTCAAAAATGCAGGATTTTTAGGTTGTTTGACAAGGGCTTTATTAATTTCACTTAACGCTTGTTGACTTTGGTTAAATTGTAGTAACAAACCTGCTTTCATCACCAATAAAGATGGGTTATTTTTGGTGTTCAAATTTTGTAAAATATTGAGCAATTCCACTTGGTCAGCAGTGTTAGTCGGATAAATGCCCACCAAAATTTGGCTTAAATCCGCATTGGGGTCGTATTCTAAAATTTGGTTGAGCTTTTCACCTGCTAGCTCGTACTCATGGGCTTTCAACGCCAAATGTGTCACATAAAACAACGCAGGGACGTGTTCAGGGTTCGCCTGTTGCCAACGGTTGGCAAACTGCAATGACGCCAACGCAGGCTCATGCTCTAAGGACAAACCCAACGCCCGCTCAAAAACAGAAGCGGAAAACTCTTTTTGCGACTCACGTTTATACAGTTGTAACGCTGTCGGTATATCTTGGCGATTAGCGGAAAATTCTGCCAATATCACCGCTAACAAACTCGGTTGGTTCACCGCTTGGGTTGGTTTAAACTCATTTGACTTAGACTGATTTAGCTTGGATTGATGTAGCAATGCCCCAATCATCGGACTAGATGGCGTATTTTTGGCAAGATGCGTTGTTTGCAACTGTTGATAAATGGTTAAAATCGGCTGATGGTCAATTATTTTTTGGTAAATGATATTTTCGGCAATACTTTGATTGTACCACATTGACAACGATAACGTCACGACAAACGATAACCGCCCAAATCTTTTGGGAAATTGGCGTTTAGCGAGTAATGAAAAATCAGCCATCGTAATGATATCAACCACTATCAAGTAAAATCGAAGAATAAAAACCCCTATTCACCCACCATTATAATCAAACTTTGTTACAAAAAATATAGAAAAACTGTTAATTTTTTCTGATTTTGACAAAATGTCATTTTTTTATCAAAGTTTTCTCAACAAAATTTTTAAAAAACTGCCAAAACTTTGCCAAAAAATTGAAAGTTTAGCACCGCATAGCGAACTATGTTATAATGGCGGTTTTTTTCTTGGTCTCATTTTTTGTCTATTTTGCCAACTTTTGACATTATTTTGGCAAATATTTGTCGGCTTTTGTTATGCAATTATTGGTTCTTGGTCTTAATCACAAAACTGCCCCTGTTGCCATGCGAGAGCGTTTGGCATTCGGTAGCGATACACCGACCGCATTGCAATCGCTCCAATCACTCGCCGAAGGGGCGGTTATTCTCTCCACTTGTAACCGCACTGAGCTGTATATTTTGGCAAAACCCAATCAAGCACTTGGTGAACTTAGCGAACAATTATTGAGTTGGATAGCCGATTTTAAAGGCTTAAATGCGAACGAAATCCGTCATCACCTATATATTTATGAAAATAACTTGGCATTGACCCATTGGGTGCGAGTGGCGTCAGGGCTTGACTCCATGATTTTGGGTGAACCGCAAATTTTGGGGCAAATTAAACAAGCGGTTCACCAAGCACAAAATTTAGGCAATATTAACAGTCAGTTAAGTTTTATTATTCAACAAGTATTCGCTACTGCCAAACAAGTACGAAGCGAAACCAAAGTCGGCTCACATGCGGTATCGCTCGGCTTTGCATCGGCAAAATTAGTCACTCAAATTTTTAACAAACCACAAAATAACACCTTACTCGTGGTGGCATCAGGCGAAATGAACCGTTTGGTTGCGACCCATTTGGCAGGGCTTGGGGTAAAAAAAGTCATTATCTGCAACCGTACGCCACAACGTGCCGAAGCCTTAGCCAATGAACTACGAACACCAGAGCGTACAGTAGAAATTGTAGGGTTAGACCGTTTGGCGGATGTATTGGCACAAGCGGATATTACCACCAGCTGTAGTGGCAGTTTGCACACGCTCATTGACAAAAATATGGTAAAAACTGCTCTAAAAATCCGCCGTCATCAGCCCATGCTCATGATTGATTTGGCAGTGCCAAGAGATATTGAGCCGAGTGTGGGCGATTTGGACGATGTGTATCTATATTCGATTGATGATTTGCAACACGTCATCGCAGGCAATTTGGAGCAACGTCGCCAAGCGGCGGTAGAGGCCGAATTGCTCGTGAGTCAACAAGTCGTGATGATTGAACGCAAATTATTGGCAAAAGATATCGGACAAGAAATCGGACATTATCGGCAACAAACCAAACAACAATCCGATACCCTACTCGCCCAAATGCTCCAACGTTTGGCAACAGGGGAAAATCCTGCTGAACTGATGACCGAATTAACCCACAAACTTACCCAAACCTTGACCCACGCTCCGACCAAAATGCTCAAAGCGGTGGCAAGCGAACAATCCAGCGAAACGGCAAATTTTGTTGCCCAACAATTAACAGGGGCGTTTCGTCCGAATAAATCTTGATTGGTTTAAAGTTTTTAATCATACCTTGATTTTATGCATAAAAAAGGTGGATTGCACATTAATGAACCCACCTTTTTAACTTTTGTCATCAACGATTAATTACTCATTGAATTTGTGGTGATTGGTTGTCGTTAATCACGCTTTCATCTACTTTCACGGTTTTTTGCCCTGTCATAGACGGCAGTTCGTACATGGTGTCAAGTAACGCATTTTCCACGATAGAACGCAAGCCCCTTGCCCCTGTGTTGCGTTTGAGTGCCTGCTGAGCAATCGCCGTTAACGCATCTTGGCTAAATTCAAGTTTGGCATTTTCCATGTTAAACAAATATTCATATTGCTTAACAAGGGCGTTTTTGGGTTCGGTTAAAATTTGGATTAAGGCTTCTTCGTCCAATTCTTCTAGCGTGGCGACCACAGGCAAACGTCCGATTAATTCAGGGATTAAGCCAAATTTAATCAAATCTTCAGGCTCAACTTGTTTAAACAATTCACCAATTTTTTTGCTGTTGTCTTTGGGTTTAACATCGGCATTAAAACCAATGCCCGTTTTTTCGGTACGTTGTTGAATGACTTTGTCAAGCCCTGCAAACGCCCCACCACAAATCACCAAAATATTGCTGGTATCGACTTGTATCATTTCTTGGTTGGGGTGTTTGCGTCCCCCTTGTGGCGGTACATTAGCAATCGTGCCTTCAATCAGTTTTAACAAGGCTTGTTGTACGCCTTCGCCTGACACATCACGAGTAATCGACACGTTTTCACCTTTACGGCTGATTTTGTCAATTTCGTCAATATAAATGATACCCTTTTGGGCTTTCTCAATGTCGTAATCGGCAGATTGAAGCAGTTTTAACACGATATTTTCCACGTCTTCACCGACATAACCTGCTTCGGTCAAGGTGGTGGCATCGGCAATCGCAAACGGCACATCAATCAAACGTGCCAATGTTTGAGCAAGCAAGGTTTTGCCTGAGCCTGTCGGTCCAATGAGCAAAATATTGCTTTTCGACAATTCAATCATCGCATCATCCGCCCCTGTCTTGACAAATCTTGGTTCATCTTGCAGTTGGTCGGCGACTTTTAGGCGTTTGTAGTGATTATACACGGCAACGGCTAGGGTTTTTTTGGCACGGTCTTGACCGATAACGTATTCATCAAGGTGCTCACGGATTTGTTTTGGGGTTGGTAATTCACGACTTGCCCAGCTTTCTTTTGGCGTTAACGCTTCGCCGTAGCTGTCGGTACTGTCATCAATGTCTTCCAAAAAACCTTCACACACTTCAATACATTCATTACAAATATTGGCATTTTCGCCTGCAACGAGTTTTTTGACTTCGTGTTTGGCTTTGCCACAAAACGAGCAACAAGGTTCGGTAACTTCTTTCATGCGTATCTCTTATATTATTTTTTAATTAAATTATACAGTTTGTGGGCGTTTATCCAAGACTTCGTCAACCAAGCCGTATTCTTTAGCAGCATCGGCACTTAGGAAATTATCACGGTCGGTATCTTTTGCCACTTTTTCGTAATCTTGTCCTGTATGTTCGGCAATCAGGCGATTTAATTTTTCTTTTAAATACAAAATTTCACGAGCGTGGATTTCAATATCTGATGCTTGACCACGGAAACCACCTAATGGTTGGTGAATCATCACGCGGGAATTTTTTAGGGCATAACGTTTGCCCTTTGTCCCTGCAGATAGCAAAAATGCCCCCATAGACGCCGCTTGACCCAAACAAATCGTTGATACATCAGGCTTGATAAAATTCATGGTATCATAAATCGCCATACCTGCGGTTACCACGCCACCTGGAGAATTGATATACAAATGAATGTCTTTTTCAGGATTATCCGCTTCCAAAAACAACAGCTGAGCGACAATCAAATTCGCCATGTGGTCTTCCACTTCAGCCGTCAAAAAAATTACCCGCTCACGTAACAAACGAGAATAAATATCAAATGAACGCTCACCACGAGCTGATTGCTCAATCACCATTGGCACTAACGCATTTTGCGGTACAAGCATACCATCTAGACCACGTGTCAACGTGTTTTGCACTTGACTGTTTGCAAAAGGTGAATCTAAAAATTGTTCTAACATAGCCGTTCCTATTTTGTTAAAATTTCAATAAAATCAATACGCAAAAGCCCTTACATCGGATAAGGGCAGTTGCAAAATACACACGTTTGTTCATCAAACGTCAATTAAATCTTGTCAATGAACGATTACATCATGCCTTGTTGTTGACTGGCTAACAAATCTTGATACGACACTTGTTTATCGGTCACTTTACCTTTTGCCAAAATAAAGTCAACCACTTGGTCTTCTAATACGACCGCTTCAATGTTTGCACGCTCTTGAGCATTGTTGCTGTAGTACTCAATCACTTCTTCTGGCTCTTCATAATTTTCTGCCATTTCTTTGATAAAGTTTGTCACACGCTCTTGGTCAACTTCTAACTTGTTAGCTTCAATCAAGCTAGACACCAACACGCCCAAACGTGCTGAACGCAAGGCTTGGTCCTCAAACAATTCATTTGGCAACATATCTTTGCTAAAGTTGTTTGGATTTGCCCCAAATTGCTGTGCAAAACGGTTTAGCATCAAGTTACGTTGACGCTCAATTTCTTGCTCAAGCATTGATGCAGGAATTTCAATCTCATTTTTTTCAAGCAATGCGTTAAAAGTCGCTTCTTTAATTTGTGAACGACCTGCATTCTTGATTTCACGTTCCATATTTTTGCGAACGTCTGCTTTTAGCTTATCAAGACCGCCTTCTTTTACACCAAACACTTCAAAAAATTCTTCGTTTAGCTCAGGCAATTTTGCTTCTTCTACCGACTTTACATTGATTTTAAATTGAGCTTGTTTGCCTTTTAGGTTTTCCGCTTGGTAATCTTCAGGGAAAGTAACATCAATCACTTTTTCTTCGCCTGCTTTCATGCCAACAATACCGTCTTCGAACCCCGGAATCATACGCCCGCTACCAATCACTAGACTAAAATCTTGGGCTGAACCACCGTCAAATTTTTCACCGTCAATCGAACCTTCAAAATCAAACTTCACTTGGTCGCCAGTCGCTACTACGCCGTCTTTTTCAACATAAGTTTGGCGTTGTTTTTGCAAATTTTCAATCATCACATCAACGTCTTTGTCATCAACGCTTGCCACTTGACGCTCAACATCCACTTCGTCCAAGCCTTGGATTGCCACTTCTGGGAAAGTCTCTACAGTCGCTTGATACACCAAAAAGTCATTTTCTAACTTTACATCGTCAATATTTGGCATACCCACCGCACGGATATTTTCTTCACGAATGGCGTCAAACACGGTATCACGAATAACATCGTTGATCACTTCTTGCTGAATGCCTGCACCGTACTGGGCACGAATGTGCGAAACAGGCACTTTACCCTTACGGAAACCGTCAATTTTGGCAGTTTTTGCCACTTGATGAATACGAGACTCCACACGGCTTTGGATTTTAGAAACAGGCACTTTTACCGTCAATTGGGTTTCTAAATTTGACGTTTTGTTGGTAGTGATTTGTAAATCTGACATGATTACATTTCCTTTTAAAACTGTAAAAAATGGGTTAAGCTTACGACTTTTAGCCGAAAAAGCAATGAATTATCAAAAATTTATCAATAATTGATAAGCAAAAAATCTGTTGGTTTTGGGTAAAATAAACCGAAAGTCATCTATTATAAAGTAAAATTGGCATAAAGTAAAAATTTAATTGCAAATCAACCAACAAAGTTGCAAAATGTGACAACCGCTCTATCATGAACCGATTAACAATCTGTATTTTTTAAGTGAGCCAATAGTTTTTGCAGGGCTTGTCCACGGTGGCTGATTTGATTTTTCTCAACTTTTGTTAATTGTGCGGATGATTTTTGCAAATTTGGCAACCAAAATAATGGATCATAACCAAAACCATTTTCGCCCAAAATTTCTGGTAAAATCTCACCTTGCCAAATACTTTGTGCGATGATAGGTAAAGGGTCATTGGCATGACGCACCAATGCCAATACGCAAACAAACTGCCCAATAATCGGCTGTTTATTTCTAAACTTTTGTAAATCATTGAGTAGTTTTTGGTTATTGGCATCGTCTTTATTTTGTGAAAATTTGTCGGAAAAGACGGGGTCGTCTTTGGCAAAACGAGCCGAGTAAATCCCTGGTTGCCCACCCAAAATCGGCACGCACAAACCAGAATCATCAGCAATCGCAGGTAATCCGCTGATTTGACTGGCATGGCGAGCTTTAATTAACGCATTTTCCACAAAACTCAAGCCGTCTTCCACCGCATCATCAATATTAAGCTGACCTTGTGGAATGATGTCTATTTTTAAGTTAACATTATCAAATAGTTGCTGAAATTCGGCAAGTTTGCCTTGATTGTTACTGGCTAATACCAGCTGATTAATATTTAGCATAAAAAATTTCCATTTGATTTTATGGGTTATTGATTATCTTTTTTGTAATAAAAAATTGGTTAATTGGGTTTTTGCCCCTTCGGTGGCAAAGGATTCTGGGTGGTATTGCACACCTTCAATCGGATAAATGTTATGGCGAATACCCATGATTTCTGCCCCATTTTTGGCTAAGTTTTGCAAATCATTTTTGCCATGATTGTCATTATTTTCGCCTACAACACTTGTAATGTCTAAACACGCTGGTAAACTGTCAAAATCCACCATCAAGGAATGATACCGCATGATTTCAATGCCCTGTGGTAAGCCGTGATACACACCTTTGCCGTTATGGATAATCGGCGATGTTTTGCCGTGCATGGGCGTGTCGGCTCGCACCACTTTACCGCCAAAAAAGTGAGCAATCCCCTGCATACCAAGGCACACACCAAGTGTCGGCGTACTTTTGCCAATCTCGGTAATCACTTCACCACAAATGCCAAAATAATTCATGTCATCAGGCGAACCCGGTCCTGGCGAGATAATAATGCGGTTGGGGTTCATGGATTTGACATTGTCCAATGTAATTTCATTATTGCGTTTTACGGTTAAGCTAAATGGTGTGTTTAATGATGATAAAATCTCACCGATGTATTGGTACAGATTAAAGGTAAAGCTGTCGTAATTGTCGATGATTAAAACGTTCATTTTTGCTCTCTTTAGTAGGTTTTATCAGTAATGTTTTTTGTAGGCTTTTTCTAATTTGTACTACACAATCACTAGGTTTATATTTTTTCCAAAACTGCTAATTTTCATTATAAATAGATTTAATTTAATTTTACAGTCTTTATCTGAAAAAAAATAAGCAAATTTTCTTTTTCTTCATAAACTTTTACAGTATCGGAAACCACAGTGCCTGTCTTAAAATTGATATCATTAGTCCTTTGAAATTTTTGTGAGTTTTTATCTCCTACAAACCCATAACATAACCCGTATTTATCCTTCCATCTCTGCCGTAAAAAATTTTTTGATGCTTCATTCTTTAATGGTGCATTTACAAAAAAATTTTCACTTTTTAAATTGAAAAGACCAATTTGTTTTCCATTATTATTGTCTGAAAAGTTTCTTAAATAAAACTTTGGAATATAATGTTGATTTTTCTTATCTGTTATCATTTACATAAAATGCCCAAGCACCACTTTCATCGCTGACAATTTTCGCACGATTTCTTCATATTCATCATCGGCATTACTGTCAATCACATTGCCACCGCAAGTCTGAGCGTACGCCACATCGCCATTGACAAACAAACTTCGAATCGGAATGGCAAAAATACAATCGCCATTAAACGCAAACTGCCCCACCGCACCGCCATACGCACCACGCCCCACAGGTTCAAGCTCGCTGATAATTTTAATCGCTTCAATCTTCGGTGCTCCAGACAAAGTACCCGCAGGAAAATTGCTCGCTAAAGCACTGAACATATCGTGGTCAGCGTGCAAAATTCCTACAATCTCGCTAGAAATGTGCTGAACGTGAGAAAACCGCTTAATATCCATCAGATTTCGCACTTTCACTGTGCCAAACTGAGCCACTCGCCCAATGTCGTTCCGATGCAAATCGACAAGCATATTATGCTCGGCAATTTCTTTGGGGTCGTTGAGTAGCTTTCGGGCAAACTGTCGGTCTTCGGTCATATCCTTGCCACGCTTGGTCGTACCAGCAAGCGGATAAGTTTCCATTTCACCATTTCGCAGGCGAAACAACAGCTCTGGTGACGCACCGATGATTTTTTGCTCGCCAAATTTCATAAAATACATATGGGGTGATGGATTGACCTCACGCAATTTTTCATAAATCGGCATTTTATCGCCGATAATTTTATAATGCGACTGAAAACCGACTTCACATTGAAAAATCAAACCTGCCTTAATATCTTCTTTGACTTTTGCCACCGTTTTGGCGTGTTGCTCTTTACTCATACCATCGCCCAGATAGCTTACTTTTGGCTGATTATCAATCGGTAAATCACTGTTTAATAAAGCAATAATTTTATCCATACGGTTATTTTTATAATAAAAATAAAAAATCTCGCCTGTCATTTTATCAAGGCTCAAACCATCCAAATACAACCCAAATTTAAACGGCTCAAAATGCTCACTTGCTTTCACCTTTAAGCTCGGCTCAAAAAAATTCACGCTGTCAAAGCCCATAAAACCAACCAGTCCACCTGTGTGATTGCGTGCAATGACGTGTTGTGGCGTGATTTTTTGCAGTAAATGATAAGGATTTTCGCACCGATAATCGGTGGTTTCACCATCTTTTTCAATACTTAAGGTGTGGCGGTCTTTGGCAAAAATCATGGCATCAGGGTCAAAGCCGATGAGGTGATGGCGTGACATGTGACTTTCTTCACCCAAGGATTCAAACAAAAAACAGGTATCATATTCTTGTTCAATCCGCTTAAAAAGGGCAAAAAAATCAATATCTTGAGCGATTTTTACCAAATTGGGTTTGCTTGGAATATCAAACATGGGTGGGATTTTAGTCGTCATAAAATTTTTCTTTTGAATTAAAAATAACTTATTTCAACACGATGTATCAGTGTTCTAGTATGATGATACATCATAAAATATTTTAACCATTTTTGCAAGGATTTATCGGTTGATTGATTATTTTTCAACCAAAGGATTGCCCAAAACTTCTTGCAAATTTGGCAACAAATTCGCCACGTCATTCACTTGATACGCCTTTGCCCCACGAGACACGGTAGCGATACCCACGCACAGACGTTCGGCGATTTCTCGCTGTGGCAGACCTTGCTGTAATAGCACAAAAATCTGTAAGCGTTTGGCGATTTCTGCCTGCTCTTTGTCGGTCAAAATCGCATCAAACAATTTACCCAAAAACACCGCATCCGAGTCATTAGCAATCAGGCTGATTAAGGCTTGGTAAGTATGGTGATTGGTGGATAAGCTCATGATGTTTCTCTTTTTTAAACGTGATGGATACAGGTTGTAAATTTAAATTTTAATGATAAAAGTTTTTTTGTGAATTTTAGCAAAAAATCGCCGAAATTTGTTAAAATAGTAAAAAGATATCTTTTTAGTCAAATTTTAACAAAAATGTGCCTATTTGTTAACAAAGGCTTTATGTTTACCGCAAAACAGGTATAATTTGTTTTAGCTTTTTATTTTTATCATACCACTCACGATGAAGCACCATGCCAACGCCTTTTAGCCAGCTTGATTTACGTCCATTACAGTATTTTTCCCAAAATTTGCTCGCTAATTTACGGGCAATGGCGTATATGCTTATCGGTTCAAAAAAGGCGTTTTATTGGGTAAAACCAACGATTTGGCAATTTGTGTTTTTTGCATTAACCGCATTGGCAAGTAATTTGTTATTTTCGTGGCTTGCCAGTGATGAAAGTACGCATTTTAATCAACAAGGGTTGATTAGTTATTTGGTGTGGCCAACGGTGATGGTATTTGCAGGGTTAGTGCTTGCCAAGCGACATGGCAATGCGATGTTAATTTTTGTGCCTGCAATTTTGTGGTTGGTTGCCGATACCGTGATGGCATTGTTACAAAGTGCGGTGCAATGGGTGTCGCATTATGGTTGGTTGCCTGCATGGTCGTATGCGGTGTTGCCGATTTTGTTTACCGTGTTGTTTGTTTGGCAAGGTTTGGCGTTGTTGTGGATTTTTGGGCAACAGTTGCGTTGGTCGTGGTTGGAGCGTGGCTTTATTTTGCTTGGGGCGTTTGTGGTGTTCACGGTTTGGCAACAAAATGTGAAAAGTCAGCCGATTTTTCAAGCCGACCCTTATCAACCGACCCTTAACGAAGACGCTTTTTACGCTCAGCAACATTTATTACAAGACAGTTTAAACCAAATACTTGGCGAACGTCCTGCGGTGCGAGATTGGTATTTTTTAGGCGTGGCAGGACATGGTGAGCAAGATGTGTTTCGCGCCGAGATTGAATTAACCACCGAGTTTTTAAATAATCAGTTTGGTATGGCGGGGCGTTCTTTAGATTTGGTTAACAATGCTATGACGTGGCAAGTGTTACCGATTGCCAGTAAAACCAGTATTGACACCGCTTTGCAAGCCATTGCCAAAAAAATGAACATCACCGAAGACGTGTTATTTTTGAATATCAGTTCACACGGCGGTGACAAGCTGTTAGAAATGTCTAACCCACCGCTAGAGCTGGATGAAGTGGACGCCAAATGGCTACGCCAAACCCTTGATAAATCAGGGATAAAGTGGCGAGTGATTGTGATTTCTGCGTGTTATTCAGGCTCATTTATTGATGATTTGCAATCGCCGACTACGCTCATTATCACCGCATCTGCAAAAGACAAGGACTCGTTTGGCTGCACCAACGAAGCGGAATATACTTACTTTGGGCAAGCTTTTTTTGCCGAAAGTCTACCAAAATTTAAACGTTTTAAGCCTGCCTTTGACGATGCGATTGTGAACATTGCCAAACGAGAAAAACGCATGGGCTTTGAACCGTCCGAACCGCAGTTTGTGATTGGCGATGCCATGCAAAAAATGTTGCCTGAATTTGAAAAAAATCTAAAACCGTTAAACCAAAATAATCCTGTTAAAACGGACGAAAAAACTTTACAAATGAATGAATTAGACACCGAAAAATTGGCAGAATTGGTGCGTTGATTTTGATATTGTTGACATTATTCAATTTGCTCAATTAATCCACTCGGCAAAGTTGTTTTTTAGCCATATCATCAGGATTTTTTTGACGAGTATTTGATTTTATTTGGTTTTGCTCTGGATTTTTAGTGGGTGGATTTTGGGTAATTTGGATTAATTCTTGATACAATGCCAAAATTTGTTTTATCATGTGTTTTTGGATAAATTCATTGGTCATTTGCGGACGACAGACGTTTTTTAGCTGAATTTTTACCACTTTACACAAGGCTTTGGCGGTGATTTCTTTAACCAAGCCTTGGGGATATAGTTCGTTTAACAATTCACTATAAATCCCTGTATTCCACGCCACCACAGGCGTGCCAAGGTGAATGGCTTTTAACACATTAATACCAATACTTTCAGGTTGACTCGCCAGCCCTAGCACCACGTTGGACGCTGATAACCACTCTCGGCTATCGTTGTGACGCTGTCCGACAAAGGTAAAATAACCGTCCAAACCCAACGCACGACTTCGTTGTAAAAAATGCTCCATGTGAATGCCGTCTCGCTGGTTATCGTCCATGATAATGACGTGAATTTTGGGTAAAATTTCTTTTAGATTGCCCACGATGTCAAATAACCAAGACTGCCCCTTACCGTCACCTAAGGTATTGGGAAATAACACCCATTTTTTGTGTTCAAGCTCTGGATATTCCGCAAAAATCTGACGTAACCAATACACAGACGGTTGATGCCGATAGATAAATTTTTGAGTATCCACCCCCCGATAAATCCGAGTAATCATGCTATCATCATATTCGGGGTGATGCTGTTTGATATATTCGGTGACACTATTTGACACGCTAATTAAATGGTCAGTATCAAAAATCGCCTTATTATACGCCGTAGTTGGATAATAACCGTAAATCGTCGCCAGCGTAATCGGACGATACGCCATTGGCACAAGCTGTAACGCCCACTTTAATACCCATGCCGGTGTACGAGAATGAATATGCACAATATCAGGACGATACCGATAAATCAGCCGAGCCAACGGCACAACTGACCACAATGACGACCAAGTATGCTTTTCCATCGCAAGTGGAATATACTCACCGCCATCACGCACTAAGCGTCCCGCCAACTCATGCTCAGCAGGGGTACTGGCAATCACAACAGACTCGTGACCATTTTTAATCAAACTACGATTTAGCCGAAAAATGCCCCGCTCATCTTCATCGTGATGAAGCGATGACAACAAACGCATGACTTTCATACAAAATTATTCAAATTTATCGGTTTAAAACCACGCAAAAAAGGCGAGCCAAGACGAACTAGCCCACCTTTTTAACACGTTTAACACGATTTTAATCAGCAAAATTATTTGATTTTTGCTTCTTTAAAAATCACGTGTTGACGCACCACAGGGTCAAACTTTTTGATTTCCATTTTATTTGGCATCGTACGTTTGTTTTTGGTGGTGGTATAAAAATAACCTGTACCTGCTGATGATACTAATTTGATTTTATCTCTCATCGCTATTGCTCCAAAATGTTAAAAGAAAGTTGGCAAAATTAGATTTTTTCGCCACGAGCACGCATATCCGCCAAAACTTGGTCAATACCGAGTTTATCAATGATACGCATACCTTTTGATGATAAGCGTAGGCGAACAAAACGGTTTTCGCTTTCTACCCAAAAGCGATGGTTATGTAGATTTGGCAGGAAACGACGGCGGGTTTTGTTGTTTGCGTGAGAAACATTGTTACCTACCAACGGGCGTTTTCCAGTCACTTGGCATACTTGAGACATGGTGTACTCCTAATCGGTGTGCATGAGTGTTACTCATGCCTAAAATCGGATTGATAAACAAGCCTGTTTAAGCGTTTTAACAAATTTAACAAAAAAAGTTGTTAAGCGGGTTTTATTGAAGGGTTTATCAAGGTTTATTCATTTATATTTTTTATATAAAATTTACTTTTGATAAGTTTTTTAAATAAAAAATACAGGTAAATTTAAAGGGGCTATTTATACCATGTTTTTATGAAAAAAGCAAAGAAAAACTGCTAATTGGTAGATGATATTTGTTAAAATAGTAGGGCAAATTTTAGCTTTTTTGGTTAAAAAATGCTAGATTATCGTAATATTTTGTGCTAATATGATTTTATTTTTCAAATTTTATCAAAATATGCGATTATTTTTCTTTATTACTCGCATTTTGCTAATTTTTCCCATTATGGTGACTTTGGGGGTGACTGATGACAACGTTCACGCATTTTAGAGAAAAAATCCGTAATTTTTTTGCCCTAGATATAGCAGGCGGTATTGTGCTTGCAGTGTCGGCTTTGCTTGCGATGATTGTGGCAAATTCAGGCTTGGCGGATTGGTATCAGCATTTGTTACATTTGCCGATTGTGGTGCAGGTGGGTAATTTTGAGATTGCTCATAGTGCGGTGCATTGGATTAATGACGGTTTAATGGTGATTTTTTTCTTTTTGGTTGGGCTTGAGCTAAAGCGTGAAGTGCTGATTGGTGAGTTGTCTGATGTGAAAAAAATCGTATTGCCTGCATTGGGGGCGGTGGGTGGTATGCTCGTGCCTGCGTTGATTTATGCGGTGTTTAATCATCAAAATCCTGATTTGTTAAAGGGTTGGGCGATACCGTCAGCGACAGATATTGCGTTTGCGTTGGGGGTCTTGACGTTGCTTGGCAAGCGTGTGCCATTGGCATTAAAGGTGTTTTTGGCATCTATTGCGATTTTTGATGATATTGGGGCGATTTTGGTGATTGCGTTGTTTTATTCGCATGGTTTGTCTTGGACAGCGTTGGGCGTGGTGGCAGTTACGATGTTGGTGTTATATGCGATGAACCGCATGAATGTCACGCGTACGACAGCGTATGCGTTGGTTGGGGTGATTATGTGGGTGGCGATGCTAAAATCGGGTATTCATGCCACACTTGCTGGGGTGATTGGGGCGATGTTTATTCCATTAACCAATGACAAAGACCCGAACCATTCACCTTTGGAAACGTTGGAGCATGATTTGCATGAAACGGTGAGTTTTGTGGTATTGCCGATTTTTGCCTTTGCCAATGCAGGGATTACTTTTAGCAGTGGCGGATTGATGTCGCAGTTAGCCCATAGTGTTCCGCTTGGGATTGCGTTGGGATTGGTGTTTGGCAAGCCGATTGGCGTGATGTTGTTTAGTTGGCTTGGGGTTAAACTTGGCTTGGCAAAATTACCTGAAAATGTGGATTGGCGACAGGTGCTTGGCGTGGCGATGTTATGCGGAATTGGCTTTACCATGAGTTTATTTATTGGTGGTTTGGCGTTTGCGGGGCTTGAAACCAAAGTATTTGATGAGCGATTAGGCATTGTGCTTGGGTCATTGATTGCAGGAATTTTGGGTTATGCTTATTTAAATAAAGTTTTACCAAAAGTGGAAAATAATGAATTTGAAGCGTCAAAAGACCACACTTATATTCCGTAATCTTTTTATCAACTTGTCAACATTCGGTGGGTTACGTTATCACTAACCCACCTTACATCTTCTTAATCAAAAACCAACTCACTGTCTATCAGGGTCAATCTCCACCAAATCAGGGGCTTGCGTGTACATTGAGCCGTCTTGTAAGGTATCTTGCACAGGGGCAATCGCTTCTTCTTCAGCAATCACCTGCCGAGCCACGTGCAAAATCAACTGACGTAACCAACGATGAGCAGGGTGATGCTGTAAAAGAGGCGACCATGCCATTGTTAACTCAAACTCTGGAATAAAAAACGGTGGCTCTTTAATCACAATACTATCATTGCTCGCTTGCATTCTCGCCACACGGGTTGGCAAAGTAGCAATCAAATCTTTATTCGCCATTAACATCGCAGGCATCTGATAATGGCGTGTAAACACGCTGATTTGACGTTTTTGCCCCAAACGGTGCAAGGCTTGGTCAATCGAGCCAAGACCGCCAGATTTTTCAGGATTAACGCCAAAACCCACGCCCATGCCTGTTTTTGACACCCAAATATGCTGTGCCGACAAATAATTTTTTAAATTAAACCGATGCACATAGGGACTATCCGCCGACAACAAACAACTAAACGTATCTCGCCACACCAATACTTGATGAAAACTTTGCGGAATTTCGTTAAAACGGTTAATCGCCAAATCCACCTTGCCCTGCTCCATATCCCGATAGGATACATCAGACGGTGTTAAAAAATCCAAAATCACGTTTGGTGCTTCAGAACGCAAGGCTTTCACAAGGCGTGGCACAAGCGTCGCCTCGGCATAATCCGATGTCATAATCCGAAAAATGCGACTTGACGTGTAAGGACGAAACTCGGTGCGTGGCTCAAGCAATAAACCAATATCCGATAAAAGTTCACGAATACGTGGCTGTAATTCCATCGCACGCTCGGTTGGGGTCATGCCTTCAGATGAACGAATGAGTAGTGGGTCGTTAAAAAGTTTACGCAAACGGCGTAAAATATTACTCATGGCAGGCTGGGTAATGCCAAGCTGTTCGGACGCTCGAGTAACATTTTTTTCACGCAATAATACGTCCAAATGTACCAATAAGTTTAAATCAACACGTTGTAAATTCATAATTTTTCCGTTATTTAAAGACTTTTTCGTAATTGTTTTAGCAAATAAATAAAAATAATTTTGTTTAACTAGCTGATAATTAAAATGATTTTACCAATATTTTTTTTAAAAATACCAAAAATAACAATCATAAATTAGCTAAATTATAATAAGTGGGTTATAGTGGTATCAACTTGTTAAACACATCAAAAAACCTACGGTATATTGGGCAATTGAATGACCGTTTGGTTTAAAGGTAATTTTAACAAAATATCGGGTATCACGGCGAAAAATCTTGCAATTTTTTGCAAAAAAATTTTTCAAGGAAACCAAACTTTCAAAGTTTATCGGTTATTAACCCCCAAACCGTCATTAGGAGATGGATTATGACAACGTATGTTTCAGCCATTGAACACATCAAAGCGTTAAAAGAAAGGTATGGCAACTGGCAAAATATCAGCGAAGAAGATGCAGGTCGCCTTATGGTGCAAAATACTTTTAAAACAGGCTTGGACATTGCCAAATATACCGCAGGCATTATGCGTCGTGATATGGCTCAGTATGATGCTGATAAGTCAAAATATACCCAATCACTTGGTGCGTGGCATGGCTTTATCGGTCAGCAAACCATGTATGCGGTGAAAAAATATTTTGGTACAACCGAGCGTAAATATATCTACCTTTCAGGCTGGATGGTTGCCGCATTGCGTTCTGAATTTGGTCCATTACCTGACCAATCTATGCACGAAAAAACTGCCGTGCCAAAATTGATTGAAGAAATCTACACTTTCTTACGTCAAGCAGACGAAAAAGTATTAAATGACTACTTCCGTGAATTAAAACAAGCCAAAGAAGCAGGTCAAGATACCAAAGCAATTTTGGATAAAATCAACAACTTTGAAACCCACATTGTCCCAATCATCGCTGACATTGATGCAGGTTTTGGTAATGAAGAGGCAACTTATCTGTTAACCAAACAAATGATTCAAGCAGGGGCTTGTGCCATTCAGGTTGAAAACCAAGTATCAGATGCCAAGCAATGCGGACACCAAGACGGCAAAGTTACCGTGCCACACGAAGACTTTATTGCCAAAATTAACGCAATCCGCTACGCATTTTTAGAATTGGGCGTTGATGACGGCGTTATTGTGGCTCGTACCGACTCTGAAGGGGCATCATTGACCCAAAAACTGCCCGTTTCTCGTGAAAAAGGCGACCTTGCATCTAAATACTTAGACTTTTTAGATGTAGAAGAAGTGAGCATTGAAAACGCTCAAGAAAATGATGTCTTGCTAAAACGTGATGGCAAACTAGTTCGCCCAGTGCGTATGCCAAACGGCTTGTACGCATTCCGTGAAGGCACGAATATTGACCGTGTGGTACTTGACTGTGTAACCGCATTACAAAACGGTGCTGACCTGTTGTGGATTGAAACGCCAACGCCAGACGTGGCTCATATCAAATCAATGACTGACCGTATCGTTGAGCAAGTGCCAAATGCAAAACTGGTTTACAACAATAGCCCATCATTTAACTGGACGCTAAACTTCCGTAAACAAGTGATTGCAAAATGGGAAAAAGAAGGCAAAGATACATCAGCGTATGACAAAAACAACTTGATGTCAGCCGATTACGATAATTCTGAGCTTAACACCGCTGCGGACGAGTTGGCTCGTACATTCCAAGCGGACGCATCTCGAGAAGCCTGTGTATTCCACCACTTGATTACCTTACCAACCTTCCATACCGCAGCATTAAGCACGCATTTATTAGCAAAAGGTTACTTTGGCGATAAAGGTATGCTGGCGTATGTAGAAGAAGTGCAACGTAAAGAATTGCGTGAAGGCGTATCAGCGGTGAAACACCAAGCAATGGCAGGCTCTGACATTGGTGATGACCACAAAGAAATTTTCTCTGGCGATAATGCCTTAAAAGCTGGCGGTGCAAAAAACACGTCTAACCAGTTTGGGCATTAATTCGCATCATTGCAAAAAAAACTTTGCAAACCCAAAATACCTTGCTATCATGCAAGGTATTTTTTGTCTTTAGAAAAATTAACTTGGAAAATCCACTATGCCAAACCAACCCATTTACCCAAACACGCATCAAACTAAACCTGCTAAATTACGCCAATTTAGCAAAAGTTTTTTTAGCTATTTGGTCATGTTTGTCGTGATTTATAGCCTTATTAATTGGTGGCGAAAACCTGTAATGCCGTCTGCCCCCACCCTACAATTTCACAGTATCCAAGCGCATCGCATTGACCTAAACCGCTTAAGTGAGCAACAGCCAGTACTGATTTATTTTTGGGGAACATGGTGTAGCGTGTGTCGCCAGGCTTCACCAAGCGTGCAAAAACTCGCCAGCAGTCATAACTACCCCATTATCAGCGTGGCGGTCAGCTCGGGCGACAATCAAGACATCACTCAATATATGCAGCAAAAAGGCTTGGATTTTATCACGATAAATGATGATAACGGTGCAATTTTTCGTCAATGGCAAGGGCAAGTAACACCGTCTTATGTAATTTTAAAAAATGGGCAAGCCGTACAAAGTTTTACAGGTATTCAACCCAGCTGGCTGTTAAATTTACGTTTAAAAATTGCCAGTTTTTAACTGCTATTTGATAAAAAATAAAAAACCTTTTAATCAATTTAAAAGGTTTTTTGTTTGCCCAATTTACAAACTTTTATACTTTATGCTGCATATCCACCAACCGATAAATAGCAGACACTAAGTCATCTTCACTAAATGGTTTACAAATAAAGCCTCTTGCTCCATATTGCAAGGCTTGCAACGCCGTCGCTTTATCTGACAATGCCGACACGACAAGAATACTCACGCCTGTACCTTGAGCCACAATTTTTTGGATACATTCCAAGCCGTCCATCTGGGGCATGGTCAAATCCATGGTGATAAGTTCAGGCTGATGCTCCGTAAATTTTTGTACTGCCTCCACCCCATTACTTGCGGTGGCAACGATTTCAATATCGCTATTGGCAAAGCTACGCTCAATACGGTTACGGATAATGTTGGAATCATCGACAATCATCAAACGGTAAGCCATAATTTTTACCTCGTTGTTAAGTCAATCGGGTTTGGTGTTTTAGTTTTTATTAAAATCTTTATTAAAAATAACTATTAAAAACCAAATCTTCATTGAAAAAAGATGCTATTATAGGGCGTTATCGTGGAAAAGTCACGGTCATTTGGGTAAATTGGTTCGGCTGGCTGTTTACGCCAAATTTACCTTGCCCTTCTACTGCGAGTTGACGCACGATATCCATGCCCACGCCACGCCCTGCATCTTCGTCTTGTTTGTCAGCAGTGGACACGCCTGCACTTAACATTAACCGCACCAAATCACGTGGTTGTAGATTTTGGGCTTGTTCTGGCTTGACTTGTCCGATTTCTACCGCTTTATCACGGATTTTTGCCCAGTTAATGCCTTGACCGTCATCGGTAACACTCAATTTTTGTTGATTATTTTTAACATTTTCTAGGTTTAATGTTACCACGCCTGTTTCAGGTTTGCCTTTAGCAACACGCTCACTCGGATTTTCAATCCCATGGACAATCGCATTTTTCAAAAACTGTGTTGCGATATCTTTGTACAAATGGCTTTTTTCCGCACTCATCGGAGCATCATCAAAACCATTCACCGATACCACAACTTTTTTGCCTTGACGCTTGGCGATGTCGCTTGCGTAATTACTAAAATAATTTTGCCAATAGTTACTTTCCGCTGGCGTTGCAGTTGGTTTATTATGGCTTAAAATCGTAACACTCGCAGTTTTAGGCGTTGGTTGTGCGGTATTGGTCGCCACCACATTTTCATCTTTTAAATTTAGACGTTGGGTCAAGCCTTCAATAAATTTCACCATGTCAATCAATTCGTTTAACGCAATGGTAAATCCCAAGAAATCATTGCCTGTAAGCTGTTGTTTTTCAAGCAATTGTTTAACGTGGTTTTCCTGTTTTTCAGTAATGCTAACAACGGTGTTTAGTTTAATCGCAGATGCGTCACCTTTTAAGCGATGACTTTCACGGTAAAGTTGCTGTGCTTTATGGGGTAGATTGTCCAAATTTTCGGTTTTTAACACATTGTTCATGCGTTCAATCCGTTGTTTAGTTTCAGTAATAAAGTTGTTTAACTGTGTTGGGTTCACTGTTAGCAAGTAGCTAATCATGTCAATTTGACGGTCGTGTTGTTCACGGTCTTTTTGCATTTGTAATTGCAAACGCACTTCTTTGGTCACATCTACCACGCTAACGAACACTTTTTCAACCGCTTTGCCTGCTTTATCCATGACACGCAAAAAGTTAAATTCCAAAAACTTAGTATCACTCATACCGTCTTTATCAACGAACGAAATTAACACTTGTTTTAACGGATTTAAATCTTGGATTAACTCTTCTACCACCCAAGTATTATAAAGCTGTTCTACAAACAGTTTGGTGGTTTCCATATCTTTTTGACTAATCATACCACCCAGTAAATCGTACAGGTTTCGTCCTGCAATGTTACGCTGTTGAAGAATATCTTCTAGCTTTGATGAATATTGCTCCCCAATTTTTAAATCTTTATCAATCAAAAACAACCCTTCATTCACCGTGTGCATGATTTCATCGGTTTCTTTTTGAGCTTTTTCAACCAACGCATCACCCAACCGCATACGGCGTAACGCATACCCCACAAAAAACACCAAGAACCCAATCAACGTCACAAGAGCAATAATCTGAATATAACGGGTATAACTTGCCATTGCCAAACTATCTTCCAAATACGTATCATAACCCACGTTCATATAATCCCAAATTGGGGCTTGCTGTTGATAAGCGTAATTGGCAAGATCGGCAAATTGAGCAGGGCTACTATTTGGTGTTAAGGTATTAATTTTTGCAGAATAATTTTTCCATAATACGCCAAAATCTTGCATTGCGGTTTCTTTTTGCTCATAAGTGAACAATTCTTCTAAATAACTGTCAATCTCAGCGGATTGCGTTTTTAACGCATTTAAGGCTTCTTGCCCTTTGGCAGGGTTTGTTGATATCAAACGCTCTAACTGCTGAGTCCCCGTCGCAATAAATAGCGTGTTATCACTGATATTACCAATCAAATCCATGTGTTCAGTAGACGTGGTGGCACGCTGGGCGAAAGTATAGTTGGCTACCCCAAGTGCAATCAAAAAGGCAGTCAACGCTAATAAAGAAATAAGTAGCGGACGATATTTAGCATTGCTAAATAAATCCCCCAATAAACTGCTATTCGTATTTGACATAACTAAAATCTCTCAAAAGATAAAAAGTAAAGATTTTAGTAAAAAAGTTGCCAAAAATTACAAAATAACTGTAAATTTAGAAATATTTTTGTCACATAAAATCAATACTAGGGAAATATAATCGGCATATTGTAATCCGAAATCCCTATAAAAACAATGGACTTCAACAAAAAGTTGTATCAGTTCGCTATTTTATAGGACAATAATGTTTTATATTAGATTAAGGTTTGATAAAAAGACCATTTATCACAAAAAATCAACCTTTGATTTTTTATAAAATCATGATTAAGTTAAACTAAAATTTATACGCTAAATAAAAATATTTTATATATATCTTCTGTCATTATGATAATTTATTTTTTCTATATAATAAGTTGCTAAATTTTTGAGTTTTTACCAAAAATTTTCACAAAAATCTATTATTCTACACAATCATCAACAACCGTTACGTGAAATCACTTATTTTTTGCCAAAAAAACGGTATAATATCCTTGTCAACATTCACATTTTTATGGAGAAAAAAATGGGCTTTAAAAAACAACTTAGCATCAGCCTTTTGACAATCGGTGTCACTCTTGGCGGTGTTTCGGCGTGTTCTAGCACCACTGATACAGGAGCGATTGGGGTAAATCGTAAACAAATGCTCATGGTGTCTAGTGATGAAGTCTTAAAAATATCAAACCAAAGCTATCTCAAAACCTTACAAGAAGCCCGTAAAGACGGCGTATTGGACACCAACCCCGCCCAACTGCAACGCCTAAAAACGATTGCCAATCGCCTAATCGCCCAAACAGGGGCCTATCGCCCTGACGCCAAAAACTGGCAATGGGAAGTGCATACTATTAAAAGCAACGAAATCAATGCCTATGTGATGCCCGGTGGTAAAATCGTGTTTTACACAGGTATTATTGACAAACTAAAATTAACGGATGCTGAAATCGCCGCCATTATGGGGCATGAAATGGCTCACGCCCTGCGTGAACACTCGCGTGAGCGAATGTCTCGCCAAGTCGCAACCCAAACTGCGATTGGGCTTGGTGCGGCGGTGCTCGGGTTATCTAGCGGTCAAGCTCAATTAGCAGGATTGGCGGGAGATGTAGGCTTAAGTTTACCAAACAGCCGTACCCAAGAAACGGAAGCTGATTTAATGGGGCTTGAACTCATGGCTCGTGCTGGCTACGATCCCAACGGTGCGATTAGCCTTTGGCAAAAAATGCAAAAAGCAGGCGGTAGCGGTATGCCTCAATTTTTGAGTACTCACCCTGTGAGTACCACACGTATCGCCAGTATCCAAGCCATGATGCCAAAAGTCATGCCGTTATATAACCAAGCAAAACGTTGATTTTTTAACGAATAACGGTTAAATCCATATTAAATTTATCAAAGGTATGTTAAAATTTTTAGCATACCTTTGTTGTTAATTTTATGTGTTGTATTTAGGAAAAAATGATGTCTGCCACCCCAATTGCCGATGCGTTAAATGAACGTGTCCAAGTATTAAACCCAACTTTTGTTAAATTAGAAAACGAAAGTATGAACCATGCCAATTACTTTGACGGTAAAGAAAGTCATTTTAAACTCACCATTGTCAGCGATGAATTTGCCGACAAACGTTTGGTACAACGACACCAACTTGTTTACAAGGCGATAAATGACCTACTTGCACAAGGCGGTGGCACCGTTCACGCCTTCGCTATTCACGCCTACACATCAAATGAATGGCAAGCGGTGGGACAAGCCCCCAATAGCCCTGCCTGTGCAGGACAAAATAAGGGGTAACACATGAAACATTTTCATATGCTCATGGCATTTATCACGGTGGCGATTTTTGTTTATCAATTTATCTTAGTTTTTCAAGGTAAAAATGGACAACTTGCGACCAAATCACTCAAAATTGCGGTTCACGTAATTTATTTTTTGTTATTAATCACAGGGATTTTGCAGTTACTACCGCTCTTAAAAGTGGTGGGTTTTCCGCATTTTGTCTTGGCAAAAATTATACTATTGGTCGTGGCGATTTCGGCAACCATTAAAGCCACTCGTCTTAGCACACCAAATCCACAAGCACGAGCAGGTATATGTATTTCGGCGGTGGCTTATATCGGGATTATTGCGTTAGCATTGTTAAAACCGATGAATTTATTTTAAAAATTTGTTAAAATATCATTAAATTCTTTGAGTTTGGAACAACCACCATGAAATCATTATTTTTACAAACTTTTGCTTTAGCTATCCTTGCTATGACAGGCTGTGCTAGCACGCCAACACCACAATACATTTCACCAAATACTTATCAAAGCTACGACTGTAACACCTTGATGAGTGAATACAACCGCACCACCCAATACATCAATGCCAACCAACAAAAGTCAGGACTTACCATGTCAGGCGTGGGAATTGGTATTGCAGGCGGTCGGCACGGGATTTATCCAACCGTGAGTTTTGGCGTGGGTAAAGCTAACTCGGGCAATCAAAATAACGTCAGTATCGCCATGGGCGAACGTGATGCCATCGTGCAAAGTGGACGCATGAAACAATGTGCCTTTAGCCGAGGTGTCAAACTATATAGCGAAAAATAATTTACGAACAATTGTAAAAAAGGACTGTATAAAATCAGTCCCTTTTTACAAATATACAAGCAATGGCGTTTTAGAGTGATGTTGATTACAAAGTGCAGGTGACGCTTTGTGTCTGACCGCTAAGATTTTTGTAACTTAACACACCCGAATTGGATTTTTCATGCCATGAGCCACCTTGATTATGCCATAATCCATTGCTCGTTGTATAATAAGCACCTGAAGCAGATGGGCTTAACGAAAGATTAGCAAAAACGCCTTGTGATTGGAGTTGGATTTGCTCATCACTAAGATAAGTGACTGCCACCGTCAAGCCATTGGTACATTGAAAAGTCTTCGTACCCATATTGTTTGTATGATTGGTGCTAACAACTGCAGGGCTAGTTGTCGCAGATGGTGCAGGAGCCACTGACGTGGTTTTGGTGGCACAGCCAGTTAATGCTAAAGCAAGTATCGCACCAGAGACAAATAAAGTTTTCATAAAAAATCCTTATAAATAAAGTGATAAGTTGAAAAATCTAGCAAATAAGATGATTAGCAAAAACAAATTCTTGCCAATACCAAGTACACTATAACTGAATTTTTAAGTTATTAAAGGATAACTTTGTTAATTTTTGGTAACCGATAAAAAATTTTTGATTACACTTCATCCTGATTAGGCTCGGAGCAGTACTTGCGTTCTGTACTTTGTTGCGTCAGTTCGTCAGCGTTGATACTAGTTGCCAACGGTTTTATTGGCCATGTCATGGTAAATCTTGCTCCACCCAAGTTTGGGCTTTCGTCCACGCTCATATTACCATTAAACCAAAAGGCAATGCGAGAAACAATTGACAAGCCCAAACCATAACCACCTGTCGAACGTGTTCGGCTGTCGTCCAAGCGAGCAAAGGGAATAAACACTTTTTCACGGTCTTTTTCAGCAATACCGTGTCCGTCATCTTCTACGCTGATAAAGGCTTCTTTTTTGTTCACCCCTGCGGTGACGATAATTTTTTGCTCGGCATAACGTGTCGCATTGCCTGCCAAATTTTGTAACACACGGTGCAAATAGCGTCTATCCGCCACCGCAACCGCTTTATCATCCATTTGTCCCGCTTCTACCACGACAGGCTTGCCAAGAGCGTTAGTTTCTCGCACGATTTGGGCGACCAATTCCGATAACTTAATCGCTTCCCATTCCATTTTTGGCGAACCTTCTTCCAATTTGGCATAAGTCAAAATTTCATCAATCAACCCATTCAAATCTTCAATATCTTGCTCAATATAATCTCGCTGGCTCATGCGGTCTTCGTATTCATCGGTATCCGCAAGCATATCCACCGCAAAACGAATACGGGCCACAGGCGTGCGTAGCTCATGCGACACTGCACGTGTTAGCTCACGTTGCGACTCAATCAAACGGCGAATATGCTCGGTCATACTGTTAAACGTGGATGCCAAATGAGCAATTTCATCTTCGCCAATCACTTTCACTTTGGTGTCAAGTTTGCCTTCACGCACCTTAGTAACACCCGTTTGGATCAGCTGTAATTTACGTTCAAGCGGGAAAATCAACGCATACACACCTAAACTAATCAAAAACATACTAATTAAAGTAATACTAATAATTAAATTTAGCGGAAACCAATTGAACAATGGAATTGAACCCATCACCGCCACGGTATTAGGAATTTCAGTCGGGGCTAAAATTTTGAACGATGAATTTTCGGTACTCGCACTATCGGCAAACAAAATCACAATATCTTTCCGTAGTAAACGAGACTGTTGGTCGGAGTCCAATTTTAAATTTTCTAAATTTTGCAACGATAATTTAAATGGAAAATACGGCTGTAAGGCTTGCAAACGTTGCTGTTTGGCTTCTACGGTAGGATAATACGACAAATCATCGAGCAACAACACACCCAGCCCCTTCATCTGCTGTTCGCTTAATTTTTTGATATGGACATGGATGACTTGGTTACTATCGGTGACTTTGTGAAAAATTTGGGCATCGGTGGTTTTATCATCAAAACGCACCACAGATTTTTGTTTTTCTAAACGTTTTAACTCACTGTTTTTAAAATTATTTTTATCAATATCTTGTAGATGAAAATCATTGTCAAACAAAATACTCACATCATTGAGCCAACGCTTACGAGCGACATCACTCTTTTGACGAGCCAAGCCTTCACTTACCAAGTGAAAGCCTGAAGTTGCCATATTTTCACGGTAATTTTGCACCCGTTCAGCATTAATGGTTGTCCATAAAAGTTGAGCGAATAATGCTACTAGCAAACAAACGAGCAATAACCCTGCATAAATACGCAAAAAAATAGATTGATTTAACGATGAAAATACTGACATAAGCAAAAAAATAACCAAAGATAGGCTATTTTAGGGATTTGCCAAAATAAAGTCTATAGCAAATCTGTCAATCAGTTAAAATTTATGTAAAAAAGCGGTTATTATTTGACTAATTAAAAAAATTAGCATTGTGAATTCAATATACTTTTCTACAAAAGCGTTCGTGGTGTGAGAAACAGTGTTTCGCAAGACGAAGCGTAGCGAAGTGGTCGAACCATAACGCTTTTGCTAGACTTCAACACGCTCAATCCGAACGGAAAATCTTAAAATCTATCTTTATTTAACAATACCAAAAAATTTAATTGGTTAAATTATTGCACTTGCACAGGAATGACATTAGCAGTATCTTTGACCACATTGCCTTCCTCCAAATATACCAAGCGTGGCTGATGTGTGTCAGCTTCAGCTTCGTCCATTTGGGCATAGCTTGCGATAATCACGATATCACCCAGCTCCGCCATGTGAGCGGCTGCACCGTTTAGCGAAATCATTTTTGAGCCTGCTTCGGCACGAATGGCATAGGTACGAAAACGCTTACCATTGTTGACATTGTAAATATCAATAGACTCATTTTCACGAATGCCCGCCAAATCCAATAGGTCGCTGTCAATCCCGCACGAGCCTTCATAGTGTAGCTCGCAATGCGTGACTCTGGCACGGTGTAATTTGGCTTTTAACATGGTTAATTGCATAAAATTTCTCAGCAATAAAAATCTTTCTTATAAAAAGAATAGATAGGGATTTCAGAAAGGACGATTAATCAGGCAATTTAAAGCCGTTAATTACTTGTTGGGCTTTGTCAAACTCGCCGTTTAACAAATTAGGTAGCTGTCGCATGGCTTCATCGAGCATCACCTCAAGGCTAATTTTCTCATCAGGACTTGGCGTACCCAACACATAATGCGACACTTGCGATTTACTCTCAGGTCTTCCGATGCCTAAGCGTAAACGGTGAAAATCTGCCCCCAGATGTGGCACGATATCTCGTAACCCGTTATGTCCGCCATGACCACCGCCTGTTTTAAAACGCATTTGGGCAACACCAATATCTAGCTCATCGTGAGCAATCAGTATTTCGTCATTATCAATATCGTAAAAATTGACAACAGGTATGACCGACTCACCCGATTTATTCATAAAAGTTTGTGGTAATAACAAACGTATATCATGCCCATGCACTTGCCCACGACCGAGTAACCCGTGAAATTTTTTTTCAAAGCTTAAGGTAATGTTAAAATCTTCAGCAATTCGCTCTACAAACCAAAAGCCAGCATTATGCCGTGTTTTGGCATACTGCTGACCAGGGTTACCAAGTCCAACAATCAATTTGATTTTAGACATGGAAATTATCCTAACGCAATCGCAAGATTATTCGTCTTCAGATTTTGGTGCATCGTGAGTTTCGTCTTGGGCTTGAAGTTTACGAGCTTCTTCATCCCCTTCAGGGTCACGCGTACCAGCAGCTTCTTTGTGTTCTTCAGGCTCGATTGGCTCAAGCACTTCAACGGTTGGTGCTTGAATGGTTGCAATGGTACGGTTAACCGCATTTTCAGCTTGCAATTCACGGATTACTACACCTTCAGGCATTTTCACATCTTGTAGGTGGATAGAGTCGCCAATTTGCATCGCTGATACGTCAACTTTGATGAATTCAGGGATTTTTGATGGGATACACGTGACTTCAATTTCAGTTGCATTTGACGTAAAGATACCGCCAGCTTTATGCCCCGGAGCAACGTCAGCACCTTCGTAATGGAATGGTACGGTTACGTGGATTTCTTGACCACGCACGATACGTTGGAAATCAGCGTGCATTGGCACGTTTTTGGCTGGGTGGCGTTGTAGGGCTTTGATAACCACTTCTTCTTCACCATGACCTTCAACGTTGATGGTCAAAATATGCGAGAAAAACGCTTCAGTTTCCAATGATTTGATAAGTTCATTGTAACGCAAAGATACCGCCAATGGCTCTTTGTCCGCCCCGTAAATAATCGCAGGTACTTGGTTTTGTTTGCGTAGGCGGCGGCTCGCACCTTTACCTTGCACATCAGTACCACGTAGTACTGCACTTAGTTTTGCAAAATCTTGGTTACTCATGAGAGTTCCTTTAAAGTTTAAGTTAACAAGCGGTATCAATTTGCGACCAATTGATACCATGATACTATTTTTTAAAAAAAATAGCAAAAATCTTAAAAATAAGTTGTCAATTTTAGCAAAATTTTAGACTTTTTTATTTTTTTATAAAGTTTCAAACATTGCACTGATTGACTCTTCATTATTAATACGGCGTAATGCTTCTGCCAATAATGGGGCAATCGTCACTTGACGAATTTTAACACAAGATTTGGCATTATCGCTTAACGCAATTGTGTCTGTTACGACCAACTCATCTAATACTGAGTTAGTAATCGTGTCAATCGCCTTACCTGATAACACAGGGTGCGTGACATACGCAACGACGCGTCTTGCCCCATGTTCTTTTAGGGCAGCAGCGGCTTTACACAGCGTACCTGCGGTATCCACCATATCATCAATAATCACACAATCACGGTCTTTCACATCGCCGATAATGTGCATCACTTCTGATTCATTAGCTTTTGCACGCCGTTTGTCAATAATTGCCAAATCCGCTTCACCGAGTTGTTTTGCCATAGCTCTAGCACGCACCACACCGCCGACATCAGGTGAAACTACCATTAAATTTTCGTAATGTTGTTCACGCAAATCTTTAAACAACACAGGCGTACCATAAATATTGTCCACAGGAATGTCAAAAAAGCCCTGAATTTGGTCGGCGTGCAAATCCACCGTTACCACACGGTCAATGCCAACAATGTTGAGCATATCAGCGACCACTTTGGCAGAAATCGGCACACGGGCAGAACGTGGACGGCGATCTTGGCGAGCATAGCCAAAATACGGCATCACCGCTGTAATACGCCCTGCACTTGAGCGACGCAACGCATCCGCCATTACCATGACTTCCATCAAGTTATCATTGGTCGGTGCAGACGTTGATTGTAAAATAAATACATCTTTACCACGCACGTTTTCTTGAATTTCAACGGCAACTTCACCGTCAGAAAAACGGTCAACTTTGGCTTGACCTAATGGAATATGCAGATGGTTGGTAACATTTTTTGCCAATTCTGGGTGGGCATTTCCCGTAAAAATCGCCAAATACGGCATGGTGCAGTCCTGTGATTAACGTATGAAAATCAGCTTATAATAATGTTATTTAACATTATTCATTTAGATGATAATTTTCAATGACTAAAAGTTAGGATAGAAAATGGCAGGGGTAGCTGGACTCGAACCAACGGATGTCAGGATCAAAACCTGATGCCTTACCAACTTGGCGATACCCCTAAAAACTCTATAAAGAATTACGGTGCGAACTATACCGATTTTTAAGATATTTGTCAATGTATTTAGATTGAATTTATCCTTTAAGGGAAACAACCTACTTTTATTCCATTGACAAAAAATATGGCAGGGGTAGCTGGACTCGAACCAACGGATGTCAGGATCAAAACCTGATGCCTTACCAACTTGGCGATACCCCTATTTATGAGAGCCGTATTTTAGCAAAATTTTTTAAAAAAGCAAGTGTTTTTTTATTTTTTTGCAAAAATTTCTTAAAAAATAGCTTAACTTAGGTTTGGTTTGGTTAAAGTTGTTGAAATTTTGGCAAAAAATATTGGTGATATTGACATAAATTGGATTACAATTTTGCCAAAATCGGTTATGATATAGGGATTTTTGTCTTGTTCATTTTTTACAAGTTATCATTAAGGGTTTGATTTTGGCAACTTTGTCTATGCGTCCGAAAAAACCGACATTGCTGTGGCTGTTGTTGGGGTTGATTTTGTTTTGCTTGTTTTTGCTATTGCAATTACCAGCCAGCTGGCTTGTGCAAAAATTCGCCCCAAATAATCCGTATTTGCAACAAGTGTCGGGTAATCTTTGGCAAGGTCAAGCCAATTGGCAAATTCATCAAGCCAATCAAAAAAATCTTGCAGGCACGCTCAATTGGCAGTGGCAACCGTGGCATTTGCTCACAGGGAAAATCGGTATGGCGGTAGCGGTGCGGTCGGGTTCAACGGATATTAAAGGGATTGCAAAGTTTAACAAAAATACCATTCAGCTCAATGATTTTAAAGGAAAAATTGGTAAAGATACGCTAAGTTCATTTGCTGATTGGCAACTGCCTGACACGCCGATTATGCTTGAGAATTTGGCATTACAAAAAAATGTGTCAGGGTTTAGCGGTGTCACAGGGGATTTGAGCTGGGCGGGCGGTGCGATGCGTTATCCGATGGGTGGTCGGGTGTATCCGATTGATTTGCCTGCAATGCAAGGCAAGTTAAGCAATGAAAAAGAACGCTTACATTTGGCGATTAGCACACCGCAGGGGCAACGCTTGGGGGATTTTTTTGTGGATAATGATAAAATGTTGGATGTACAGTTGACCCAACGTTTGTTAAAAAATATGCCCGATTATCAAGGGCAAGGGGCAGATGATAGCGTGGTAGTGTCGCTTCGCCAACCGTTGACGAGTTTTTAAGGGGTAATGATGAAATCAAATGCGAACTTTTCTGCCCTATATAGGCTGCTGCCAAAGCTACAAAAGCTGTATCCACTGTTGTTATTTGTGGTGGTAGTTTGGCTGTGTTGGTTATTGGCTCGTTTGGTGTGGCTCATGGTCGCACCACCGTCTGCACCTGCGATTACGCCTGTGGCATTGCAAGCAAGCCAAAACAACGTGCCAATGGGCAATGGCTTGGATATTTTTGCACGTGCTGAGCCGACACAAACGGTCAATCAGCCACCACCTGATGTCAAAGTATTGGGGGTGACAATTGCCAGTCCAAAAGCCTTGTCATTTGCGATTTTGGCAAGTAATGGCAAAGTAAAAAGTTATAAAATTGGCGAAATGCTAGACGGTAGTGCCTATCAATTAGCAGAAGTAAATAATGACCATATTATCTTAAGTCAAAATGGACAAACGAGTAAGGTTGAGTTTGGTTCAGCCTTTGCCCTTGACCAACGTGAACAAGCGGGCAACACCAACAATGCCCAAAACCCAAATGGTGCGATGTTATCAGGCAATGTGTTAACCAACACGCCAACGAACAGTATGCCAAATCCCTCCCCTGCCCCAACCAATATACCCATGCAAAGCACACCCACACAAGCTGATAATTCTGCAAGCATAAACCCTGCAACCGACCCTGCCAATGCTTCACCGCTTGACAGTACGATTGCAGGATTACAGGAAAATCCGTCAGGCTATTTAAGCCAAATGGGGGTTGCTACCACGGGCAACGGCTATCTAGTGACAGACGGTATGCCGTCAGGGATTAAAGAGCGTTTGGGCTTGCAGTCGGGCGACCGTGTCATCTCGGTAAATGGACAAAATGTGGGGGAAAATCCAAGTCAAGATGCCCAACTGTTAGAACAGGTAAAACAATCGGGGCAAGCCCAAATCCAAGTGCAACGTGGCGAACAAACCATTACTTTAAGGCAATCTTTTTAATATTTTACATTTTACTTTTACAATTAACACAATGATGAACCAGACGATGAAAAACGCAATGAATACACAGACCACCAAAAAATCTTTACCATTAATCAAACTGTTAACCTTAAGCCTCGTGTTGACAATGGGTGCGGTCACTTTACCCAGTGCATCTGCAGAAACTGGCTACAAAGTGCATTTGCAAGATGCGGATATTAAAGCATTTATTGACCAAGTTGCCAGTATTACCCAAAAGAATTTTGTGCTTGACCCACGCATTAATGGTAATGTAACGGTGATTGCCAATAAAACTTTGAGCCGTGATGAGATTTATGAGCTGTTTTTGGCAGTGATGAAAGTTAATGGTATTGTGGCGATTGAGCGGGGTTTAAGCGTCGAATTATTGCCAGATACTGTGGCGAAACAAGCAGGCGTTGACGTGGATCTGCGGGGTAATACCACAGGTAACCGTATGGCGACCCGCATTATTTATCTGACCAACACCAGTGCCACCGATGTGTTAAACGTCATCCGACCGATGATGCCCCAATACGCCAATGCCGCTGTCGTGCCAAATGTTAATGCATTGGTACTATCCGACCGTGCCGATAGTCTTAACGAAATGGCAAAACTAATTAAAGACTTAGACAGTAATATGAATGACAAACTCACCGTCATTCCGCTGCGTCATGTGGACGCCAACCGCATGATGGCGTTATTAAGTTCATTAACAGGCACGTCTACCACAACATCCACCTCAAGCCAAAATGGACAACCAGAAGCTGTGAGTGCATCAGGTGGTAGTTTGATTAACATTATCGCCGACCCGATTTCCGATAGACTATTGGTAAAAGGTAGCGTAGAAATGACTGCCAAAGTACAACGCATGGTAGAAGAGTTAGATACCTTACCAAGCCAAAGGCTAAGCGGTTTAAGGGTATTTCGGCTAAAATATGCCAGTGCCACTCATATCGCCAATATGCTTCGTGGGCTGTTATCAAACCAATCTATTAACAGTGCAGGTGACCAAACCACGCTAGAAGCCACTTCCATGTTCGGCTCAAGTAACAACAATAGTTCCAATTCTAGCTCAAGCAATAACACATCTGCCACAGGCTCACCGATTAACACCAGTAGTACCAACACCACAAGTAGTAACAACTCAGGTTATCAAGGTCGCCCATTTAGCATTATCGCTGACCAAACCCAAAATTCGGTCGTTGTCAATGCCAATCCAGAATTGATGGTAGAAATTGAAAATACCATTAACCAACTTGATACACGCCGTGACCAAGTCCTGATACAAGCAGCCATCATGGAAATCTCAGGCAACGACACGCAACAACTCGGCGTGCAATGGGCAATGGGGAATGCCAACAGTGGCGTGGGTGTAGTGAATTTTAACAATGTCGGAGCAACCGCGATTGGGCTGGCGAGTGAAGCCTTAACAGGGCGTGCAGGGTCAGCTGCGGCATCAATTGCAGGGGCATTGTTTGGCATCGGTGATAGCAAAGTGGATAGTAGTGGTAATCGTCAATTTTATGGGGCGATTTTGCAAGCGATTAATAAAACCAATAACGCCAATTTGTTGTCCATGCCGTCTATCTTGACCTTGGATAATGAAAAAGCCAATATTTTGGTCGGTCAAAATGTACCGTTTGTAACTGGCTCTTACACCACCAATAACAACAACTCATCTACTAATCCTTTTCAAACCGTGAGCCGTGAAGATGTAGGGATTAACCTAAATGTTGTGCCACATATTGGGGAAAATGGCACGGTACGCCTTGAAATCACTCAAGAAGTCTCTTCTATCGTGGAAGGCACACTCAACAATACAAGCGGTGTGGTAACAAATAAAAATCTGATTAAAACCACCATTTTGGCGGACGACCAACAAACGGTTGCCTTAGGCGGTCTGATGCGAGATAACAGTAGCTACGGACAACAAAAAGTCCCCGGTCTTGGCGACGTGCCTGTGCTTGGCAATCTATTTCGTTCAAAAACCAAAAATAGCGACAAAACCAACTTAATCGTGTTTTTACAACCGACCATTTTACGTAACGGCACGGCGGTGGCGAGCATGACCGAAAAAAGCCTAGACGGCATTCGCACCATGCAATTAGTTATTGACAAAAATGGCACATTAAAACAAATTCCGTTAAATATTAACAACTTATATCCAAATACTACACCGACAACCCCTGTTAATTTACCAAAAAATGACCTTGTTGTGCCTGCATCGCAGTCGTTGCAAAACATTCCAAAAGTCGTGCCAAACCCTATTGTTACAAGCACTCATGAACCAATTGTCAATACAAGCATGAAAACTCCAGTCAACGTTAACGAAACAGTACAACCTGTACAAATGCTAGAACCTGTAGAAATCTCACCGATTACCGAAACTATCGTGGAGACACCAATGGCGATTGAAGTTAGTACCGACACCAATGCTCCTGTTACCGTAATAACCGATAAGCCTGTGCTGGCAAATCCGTAATGCTTGATAAATTGGTACATGGATAAAAAGCAGAAAATGACGATAAATCCCGTTTTTGTCACGGTTGGGCTACTGGTTTGTAGCAATATTCTTATGACTTTTGCGTGGTATGGGCATCTTAAAAATTTTAACAATCAACCGTGGATTGTCGCATCCTTGGTAAGTTGGGGGATAGCGTTATTTGAGTATTTGTTGCAAGTACCTGCCAATCGTATCGGACACACCGTACTGAATGTCGGACAACTAAAAATCATGCAAGAAGTGATTACGCTGTGTGTATTTGTGCCATTTGCGGTGCTGTATTTAAAAGAACCTTTAAAATTGGATTATCTGTGGGCGGGACTATGTTTGCTCGGGGCGGTTTATTTTGTATTTCGCAGTTAACATTAATTTTGATTTGATAAAATTTTAATTTTTATACTGTTGCCAAGACCAAAAACCCACGAACAGCCCCAACAGCAATTTTCGTCGCTCAATATGGGCAGTGGCAAGCATCGCAGGCAATGACAGCACCGCCACAATCCACGCATAAATCGTCATCATCATGCCCACGTCCGCCACAGGCATGGCAAAACTGTTGCCGATATCGGACAGCAGTGCAATCGGAATAAATTCGGTGGTGTTAAAAATAAATGCCGATAATGCCAACACAACCACACGCCATTGACGTATTTTGTTGGGATAGTGTTGATTTTTTTTCAGTTTTTTGGCGGATTTTGGTTAAATTTTGATGCTGATTTTGTGATGAGTTTTGTGGTATATTTTTTAGACTGGTCGTGAGGTTTTGCTCGGTCATATTTTACAGTTTTATAGAATTTTTTATTTAAAATCAGTAGCGTTCATACGGATTATTATCACTATCTGCTCGCACCCGCACTTTCTAGATACCGCCATTTTCTAGTAAAAAAACTTCACAGTTTTTCGGGCGAATGGCAAGCTCAAACTCACGAAATTTTGTCATGTTGTTCACACGACTACTTTCGCCGTGAAGTAGTTGCCACATCAGCATCCCTATCCACATCCCATGCGTAAAGACGATATATATCCCATTTGGCAAGACATCGAACGCTTGACGCACATTTTTGACACGACCAATAAAATTATCAAAACTATCCGTCAAATCGCTGTCTTGATAATCATTGCCTTGTGTCCAAAAATCTTCAGCAAGTTGGCGTAATTCGCCAAGTTCCATATTTTTAATCCGCTCAGAATCCAGATAATTAAACTCATGCAAATCGTCTAAAATTTGGGCAGTCATGCCTGTTTTTTGCAAAAATGGAAAGGCAGTTTGGTGTGTGCGAGCATAAGCGGAGATAAATACGCCATCAATCTTGGAGATGTTTTCGTTCAGCCAATCGGCAAGGGCAACCGCTTAGGTGTTGCCAAATTCGGTTAGGTTAATTTCATGGTTAGGGCGAAGTGCCAGCCCTGCATTACTTTCGCTTTGGGCGTGGCGGATTAGGTAGATTTTTTTCATAAATTTTTTAATATTTCAAATAAAGCACACGCTAATTTTTCAGAAAATAAAGGTGGAACGGCATTTCCTATCATTTTATAATTTGCACCTACCGATGAAATAAATTCATAGTCATCATCAAATGTCTGCAATCTAGCAGATTCTCTAACAGTAATTGAGCGTGCTTGCTCCGAGTCATAATGTATGTGTCGTAATCCATCTTTATATAAATGAGCTGGGATAGTATTGCTTGGCTCATCTCGTCTTAAAACATAATATTTATGCACCGCTGAATTTTTACCAGTTTTTTGTGTATAAAGTTGCTTTAACTTTTCTGTTGAAACATACTCATATCTCGCTGTTTCAATGTCTTTTGCCAAAAATTGGAAAGTTTCGATATCACTTACATTATGAAAGCGTGGTAGATGATTTGCAATCGCTATATTAGGTTGCGTATGTGAATAATTTTTTCCATTAAGACGATACGCAGTTGTTGGATATAATTTTGGCAAATCACCAATCGCTTCTTGAACTGTCTTTAACGGTTTATAATATTTGGGTAAAATATTGGTATAGAAATCTTGCAATATAGCTTTAGGATTGGCACATAAACCCTTACGAATACCAATAATAATCACTCGCCGACGCTTTTGTGGTACGCCAAATCTTGTCAAATCTTGCAAAGCAAATTTTTTTAAATCAGATACAATGGCATAACCATGTTTATCAAATTCATCTCTAATTAAATCAATCACTAAAGTATCTTTTGGTTTGGCTGATAGCATACCTACAACATTTTCAAAAACGAATAATTTAGGCTGATAATGCTGAACAACTTTAACATAACTTTCAAAAAGATAATTGCGATAATCATCTTTCATACCATTTTTATCTTGTACTCGACCTGCCATAGAGTAGGCTTGACAAGGTGGACCACCAATAATAACATCAATTGGTTTATGATTAACTAAAAAATCTAAACCTTGATTTGAACCATATTCTTTATCATTTTGCCAACCACTTAATAATTCATCAGTACGTTGAATATCAAACCTTAAAACTTGTTTATCGGCGTTTTGTTCATTGTATTTAGTTTTTAGGCGATGAATTAAATTTGCAACAGGTTCTTTTTCCCATTCCACAGCCGAAACAAACTCAAAATTTTCATTTTTATGAAAACCTTCTGATAAACCACCACAACCTGCAAATAAATCTATAAATCTATACATTGTTATTCATCATCTAAATAATTTTTTAATGTTAATGCTAAATAGTAACCCAATAAAGGTGGAACTGCATTGCCGACTTGTCGATATTGTTGAGTTTTATTACCTAAAAATACAAAATCGTCAGGAAAGCTTTGTAAGCGAGCATTTTCTCGAACTGTTGGAACACGATTCCATTTATAATGAAAATGATTGCGATGACCTGTATCTATTGTTTTTGATGGTTTTTGACTATGATACCTTGTCCATGCTTCATTAAATTTTCGACTATCACCGACACCTGCAGGCAAATCTTTATGATTACCACCTTCAGGAACTTGAGCAATAACTGATTTCACCAAATCGGTATGAACTGTCCCCAAATGATTATGTAATACAGTTGAATTTTGTCGCATTTTTTGTTGATAATCTGAAAAAGCAGACATGGTGTATTCACTAATATTATGACCTAAATCATGTTCTAAGCTAGGTAAATCACCTATGGCTTGTTCACAAGTTACATAATTATCTTCTGTATGGACTGGTAAAGGAAAATCAAATTTGATACCATTTTTTAAACCCACAAAAAAAATCCGCTTTCTGATTTGCGGTACACCATAATCGGGAGCATAAAGAACTTGGTAATTAATGGTATATCCTAAATCTCCAAATTCTTTTAAAATGGCTTCTTTGGCTTTGCCTTGATACAAAGTTGCTAAACCTGGTACATTTTCTAAAATGAAGGCTTGGGGTTGAAACTTTTTAACTGCTTCTACCATGCTATAAAATAAGCCGTTTCTTTCATCATGTTCTTGACGTTTACCAGTCAATGAAAAACCTTGACAAGGTGGACCACCAATAATCACATCAATTTTTTGATGGTTTAATAAATCTGCAATTTCATCTAAAGTTTCATGTTTAAATAAATCACCTTTAAATGCAATCGCTCCATGATGATTTTTTTCAAATGTTTTTAATGCCATTTCATCAAAATCAACACCCATTAAAACATCAAAACCCGCATCAATAAAGCCTTTAGACAATCCACCACAGCCTGAAAACATATCAATAACAGTAAATTTTTTATTTTTCATCTTATTTTCTCATCAAAAAAGCGATATTTTAACATAGGACATTAAAAAAATTTGGGGGTAAATATATCAATTAACGGAAAAATCCAAATAATACACACCTTCAGCTTGTAAAGTAATCGTTACATCTGTTCTGCCGTATGTTTCTAAATCAGCTCGTGTAATAGTATGCGTATCTGATACACCTAAACGTTTGCGTAGATATAGTCCTAATTCAGCTTTTGAATGGCTTGAACACAGAGCTTTAGGATATAGCATATCATTATGTTTAATATTTTGTTCCAACAAACCTGCCATAATTTTACCATCGTCCCAAATAAGCTCAATTTCATCATTTTGGCGTTGCAATTTTCCTTTTGAACCATCTTTATTGATTTTCTCAACACCTAACTTTGGCGGAAATAAGTTAGGAAAATTAAGAATATGCTCCTTTGTAATGCGAATTTCCGCATCTCCAACACAGGTATGAGCTGTTCCACCAATTTGTGTCGAGTTGCACCCCCAATTAAGGCCACTTTTAGACGGAACTTCGCCATCTCTTGCTAAAAATGATAAACGACATTCATTATCTATCTGAATTGGCTGTTCTACTGTTGCGATAAATTTGTTTTTGAATTGCACATCATTGTCATCACAACGAATAGAATTTTTCAAGATTAAATCAAAATAATGATTTAATTCAGTATAAACAAGATTATCAGCTTCAACTAAAATTTCTCGGTTTGGTGTTGCAAGCCCGTTACGTGAAAAATTAGCAGACCCAACCAAAGCATCTATGATTTGCCCATCTTTTCGCCATAAATAACATTTTGCATGAACGCCAATTTTTGAATAAAACAAATTCGTATTTTCAGATTTTTGTTGAATTTGATTCAATGCTTTATTTAAACGATAACTAATGCTATCACTGCCATACATTCCATAAATCACTTGGCAATTTATCGGCAAATCCTGCAAACGAGCAAATGGTTGTGGCCCAATATAACCTGTAATAATCAAAAACTCATCAGCATGATTTTGTACATGACGATTAAAAACAATGTTTTCAAGATTGTTTGTAAACATATTCACTTCCCAAACTTCTCAATCGCCTGTTTCAGCACCACACTATCATCAAAATCATAACGCACACCGTGAATCTCTTGATAGGTTTCATGCCCCTTACCTGCAATCACCACAATATCGTTGTCACCGCTATTTGCCACCGCAAATTCAATGGCGGTTTTGCGGTCAGGTTCAATCTCGGTTTTATAATGTTGCTCGCAGTTCATACCTGCTTGCATATCTTTTAAAATAGCAAGCGGATTTTCCGTGCGTGGATTGTCCGCAGTTAGCACGACTTTATCAGCAAATTTTAAGGCAACTTGGGTCATCAGTGGACGCTTGCCCTTATCACGGTCGCCCCCACAACCGAACACCGTCCACAGATTGCCACGGCAATGCGATTTTAAACTGGTTAAAACTTGTTGAAGAGCGTCTGGCGTATGGGCATAATCCACAATAAACGCCCCAACCTTGGACGGCACTCTATGCATACGCCCTGTCGCCCCCTTAAGTTCATGCACGCCTGTCTGTATATGCTCAAACGACACACCAACCGCCATCGCCCCTGCAATGCTAGCGAGCAAATTGGCAATGTTAAACCGCCCTAATAATGGGCTTTTTAACACCAATTGCCCCTGTGGGGTCATGACCGTCATCTCAACCCCATCAAGGCTTGGCACGATGTTGCTGGCAAAAAAATCAGCAGGCTTATTGTCCACACTGTACGTCCACACGGTCAAATTTGATGATTTTGCGGTATTGATAAAACTTTCACTCATTTCATCATCAAGATTGATAATGGCGTGAGTCAAACTTGGAAAAAGTTTTTTGTCAAAAAGCCGAGCTTTCGCCTGTGCATAATCGTCCATATCGCTGTGATAATCGAGATGGTCACGGCTTAAATTGGTAAAAATAGCGACTTTGATTGGCAAGCCTTGCAAACGGTGCTGATGTAAGCCATGGGAGCTGGCTTCAATCGACAAGACATTGACGCCATTTTTGGCAAAATCGTGTACTGCATGATGCAAATTAAACACTTCCATCGTGGTATGCGTAGCAGGCGTTAAATGTAAACTTCCGTCAGTTATCACGCCATTACCCGCCGTTCCCATGACACCGACCGTCGCACCGCTAAATGAGAAAAGTTGGGCGACTAATTGGCTAATCGTCGTTTTGCCATTTGTGCCTGTGGTGGCGATGATGGTTGGCAGTGTGGCAGGGTCATTTAATTGCAAACTTTGGCTTACCAAATCGCCCAAAAACTCACGAATGTTTGGCAAAACAACAATTTGAAAATCAAATTCGTGGAAAATGGCAGACATGTCAATTTCTGATAACACAAACACCACTTTGTCTTGTACCGATTTTAAATAAGTTTTTAAGGTGTCTAAATCGGTTTTGGCGTTCGGATTTTGGGATTTTAATAACACAAATACATCGCCGTTTTCAACTTTACGACTATCCACTTGCAAAGATTTAAAATCAATATTTAATACACTTTTTAAATTTTCTGTTAACTCATCATTTAGATTAAATTGGTTTAACTGCATCCTATTTCCCTTAACTTTTTTGGCAATACTTTAAAAATAGTTTATAAATCATTTACACTTTCTAAACTAACCTGAGTTGTTTCCTTCCCTGTCAACGGTTTGTCAAATGGCACGTTATATAGGCGTAAGGTTTCTTTCATCACGTTGCGAAACACAGGTGCTGCGACAAGACCGCCGAATTTTTGTAACTGCGGGTCTTCCACCACAATCGCCACCACAAAACGTGGATTACTGGCAGGGGCAATACCGACAAATGACGTACGATATTGGTCGTTGTAGTAGCCACCTTTTGGGTTAATACGACGTGCTGTCCCCGTTTTGCCCGCGACACGATAACCATCTATCGCCCCTAGTTTTGCTGTACCGCCTTCTTCAGTGACACTTGACATCATGTCCACAATCGCAAGTGCATCGCTTTGTTTGATGACTTGGTGCGGTGCAGATTTGGCAAATGGCACGGCGACATTATTTAGACTGTTGCTATTCATGGCATTATCACGCGTACTTTTTACCAAAGTTAATGGATAAAAAATACCACCTGAGCCAAGTACTGTGTAGGCCTGAGCAAGCTGTGCCAAAGTGACATCAATGCCATAACCATAACCCACCGTACCACGCCGAGAGACTTCTTTGACGGTTGGATTTGGTACAACACCTTTGGCTTCCCCTGGGAAATCCAAACTGGTTTTTTTGCCAAAACCAAAGGCTTTTTGACCTTCGCTCATAACTTGTGGTGGAAGTGATAAGGCGATTTTTGCTGAGCCGATGTTACTGGATTTTTGCAATAATTGACGCAAGCTAATCACGCCCAAATTACCATGGTCACGAATGGTATGCCCTTGCAAATTCATACTACCAGGGCTGGTGTTAATTTTGGAATTGACATTATATTGTCCAGAATTTAAACCAATGGCGACGGTAATCGGCTTCATCACTGAACCTGGTTCAAACATATCAATCACCGCATGATTTCGCTGATTTTCATTGGTCATGCTGTTTAAATCGTTGGGATTAAATGACGGCCAATTTGACATCGCCATAACTTCACCAGAATTAACATCCACAATCATACCTGTCGCCCAGCGGGCTTTTTGCACACGCCCCACTCGCTCAAGCTCTTGGTACAAGATATATTGCAAACGGCTATCAATGGTGAGTTGCACGTCCTTGCCTGCCACTTCAGGCTTGATTTGTTCTAACTCTTTTAGACGGTTATTTTTAGCATCTCGCATCACTCTCACTTCACCTGCCGAGCCTGCGAGCGTACTTTCAAAAATAGACTCAATCCCCGACTGCCCACGATAATAACCATTTTCTTTGTCTGCAGAACGTGACATAAACCCAAGTAATTGAGCGTTCGGCTGTGGCTGTGGATAAAAACGCTGATAAAAATTTTCGGTATTTACTCCGACAAAATCCGCATCAATAATCGGCTGGGCAGTTTCAGGATTGACATTTTTCATCAGCATAAAATAGTGCGAGCCTGCCCCTGTTGGAAGCACCGCTTTGACCGCTTCTTTGTCTTCAAAGTCAATATTGTGATTTAGCTGTACCGCATTGTTAAACTGTTCCACATCAATGCCTGTCAAGGCAGACAATTTTTGTAGATCCATGTTTTTTAAGCGTTCAGCAACATTTTTTCTGGCTTTATTGACACTTTGGCTGTCTTTGGCTTCGTTAAGTTCCGCTTCTTTGGCTTTTAACTTATAATACTCAACCGCATAATCATGTGGACTAAAAGTAAGCGTTACCAATGGGGCAGAAATCGCTAATGGAATGTTGTTACGGTCAACAATCATGCCACGATACGGCGGTTGTTTCACTGTGGTGGTAATCAACGTATTGCCTTTTTGTTGATAAAAAGGGGCGTTAATCACCTGCACATACGCCACTCGGCAAAACACCGCCCCAAAGCAAAGCACCATGAACGCCCACACGATTTTAAAGCGTCCACTGTCTTCTTCCACACTCCCACGCATAGACGCTCCCGCCCCTTTTTTGGGGCGTAGGTTTTGCTTTGTTTTGTTAAGATTTTTTTTATCACGCTTAAGGTATTTTAACATCTCGCTACCTGATTTCGCCTAGTTTTTGGCATTTTTCACAACAATTACTTAATTTTTTTCAATATTTTAACAAATCAACCAACTGAATGTTGGCTTTTAATACTGATTTCTAATGCTGAGTTCTTGGGTCAATAACAATGGTTTCTACCGTTGCACTTGCCACATTATTGCGGATAATCGTGCCATTATTATTAATAATCATGCGGTCGGACACGTTGGGATAAAACATATTTAGCTCAGATACTGCACGATTGGTGACTTGTGGCGTAGCACTAAAGGTTTGCTGTTCAATCAGCATCCGTTGGCGTTCCACCTGCATATGGCGAAAGGATTTTTTTAGCACCAACAGCTTGCTATAGGCTTCATGATAATCTTGCACCTGCTGAACCACTTGCGTTCCCGTCCACAAAATCGCCAACACCAACAGTAACATCGCCACGCTATACGGACTAATACCTTGATAATCATTTTGCAAAATCTCACGGATATCATTTTGCACTTTTGGGCTGTTGTCGATATTTTGGCGGTGTGGCGTGGGTTTTGGCTCGTTGTTTTTTTCTTTAAAATGTTGTTTAAGATTTGGCTTAACCTTAGTTTTTTTATCAACTTTTGTTGTTTTATTTTTGGGCTTGGCAAACTTTTCAACCACGCCTTTGACATTGTCAAAAAAACTCGTGTGGATTGGTTCGGATTGGGGATTTTTCGGAGTTGTCTGCATGGTGGTTACATCGTTTTTAAATGGCTAATTTTTTTGCTAAAAATGATATTTTTCAATTTTCTACCGCTACCGTTGAACGGGTCGCCACACGCAAATACGCACTTCTGGCACGTGGATTTGCCTTTATCTCTTCATCAGATGGAGCAATGCGTTCAGGCTTATTAAAATACTTTGGGCGATTTGGTGGTATGGGTAATTTATCATCGCCATCATAACGCCCACGACTGTGATGATTAAAAAACTGCTTAATAATCCTATCTTCTAATGAATGAAAACTAATCACAGCAAGTGGTCCGCCTGTGTTTAAAATTTTAATACAATCATTTAAAAAGTTTTCAACATCAGAGAGTTCATTATTGATAAAAATCCGCATGGCTTGAAAACTCTGGGTCGCAGGGTGCTTGCCTTTTTGCCAATTAGGATGAGCGGTTTTGATAACTTCAGCGAGTTCTAGCGTAGAATGATAACTGTCCATCGCCTTTATTGCTTTAGCAATTCTTCGGCTATGGCGTTCTTCACCGTATTCATACAAGACCTTGGCAAGCGTTGCTTCATCAACCGCTTTTAGCCACTCGCCGACCGACGGCCCACGACTGGTATCCATACGCATATCGACCACACCATCACGCATAAAACTAAAGCCACGATTACCGTCATCTAACTGCGGGCTAGATACACCCAAATCCGCCATAATGCCGTCGACTTTGTCAATGGTTAAATCACTTAAGCACTTGATAATATTAGCAAAACTATCGTGGATTACTTTGACACGGCTGTCAGTCTTAGCAAGATTTTCGGCAACCTCAATCGCCTGTGGGTCTTTGTCAAAAACAATCAAAACACTATCGTCCGCCAAATATTCCAATAACAGTCTACTATGTCCGCCCCGCCCAAAGGTGGCATCCACAAAAATGCCTGATTTTTTAGCCGTCAAATCATTCAATGATTTTACCCCAAGCACGCTTGCTACGGTTTCGTTTAGTAAAACCGTTTCGTGAGAAAAATTTTGGATTTGTTCATCAGGTAAATTTGGCATATCTTTTCATTTTTGGTAAAATTTAATCAACCCTGTCATTGTAGCGTATTTTTACGGTTTTTTAAATCAAGTTTTGAAAGAAAGACACAAAAAAACCTTTGCTAAACAAAGGTTTTATAAATAATAGCAAATTATCTGGCTTTTTATTTAACTTCGCTAGACAGTTTCATGTCCACATTGCCTTGAACGGCTTTTGAATATGGGCAGACTTCATGGGTTTTGGCAACAATTTTTTCTAGCGTATCAGCATCAATATCACCTGTTGCGACGACATGAATACTGCCTGTTAGATAAAAATTATCGTCACCCTCTTTATTGAGTTCAACGGTAACTTGAACTTCAGATTCAAACGCTTTGCCAAACGCTTTTTTGACAAGTGCCAACGCCCCATTAAAGCAGGCCGAGTAACCCACCGCAAATAATTGCTCAGGATTTACGCCATCTTGCTTTGATGCGGGTGGCACAAGGTTGAATGCTTTATCGCTATCAGATAGCGTTGCTGTACCGTTTCTTGCACCTGTGTTGCTAGCAGTGGTTTCGTAGATTTTTGCCATAACAAGTTTTCCTAATATCAATATTGATGTTGATGTTGATGTTGATGTTGATGTTGATGTTGATGTTGATGTTGATGTTGATGTTGATGTTGAAATTTTAACTACCAAAATAACATAATTTTGCTAGTAATTGTATGGTAGCTTAGTAAAAGTTAGTAAGGATATGTAACGGTTTTTTACCAACATTTTTCAAATTTTTCAATGGATAATGCAATTTTTTTGAAAACTCATCAAATTATCTGTAAAAACACAAAATTATACCTTTTTTTGATACATTTTTTTTTGCAAGATGCTTTATTATATAGCATATTTTTGTGTCAAAATTTTGTGCTTATGTCAATCCAACTTCCCCCATACCGTCCTGTAAAACGCCGTAGTGGTCTGCAAGTCATGCTGGCGTCTATCCATGCGTTGCTGATGCGTGAGTTGCAGACACGTTTTGGTGGTTATCTTTTGGGGTATTTGTGGGCACCACTTGAGATTATTTTTCAGGTGGCGATTTATGTGATAATTTTTGGCACGGTGATGAAACGTGTTTTACCTGGTATGGAGTATCCGTTATTTTTGTTATCAGGTATGATACCTTTTTATATGTTTCAAAAAAATGCCACTCGAGCGTTAGGAGCGGTAGAAGCCAATCAAGGATTGCTTATGTATCGCTCGGTTCAGCATATTGACGTGATTTTGGCACGTTCATTTTTAGAATTTTTGATTTATTTTTTCACTTTTTGGCTATTGATGGGTATGTTATGAGCGGTTTTTGGTATAACGATTAATTTTGATAATTTACATGTTGTGTTATTGTGTTGGCTTGGGTTATTTTTGTTTAGCTTAGGCGTGGCGTTGACTATGATGGTGGTTGGACATTATGGTGGCAAAATTAGCAAAATTATCAGTATTATTTTCACCATTTTATACTTTATCTCTGGGGTTATATATTCCATCCATATCGTGCCATAGCCATATTTAAGCTATCTAATGTATAATCCATTCGTGCATAATATTGAATTAATTCGTCATTCATTATCACCCACTTATCCGAACTATCATATTGATATTTGGTACTTTTTTAAATGGATGATGGCGGTGGATTTTGTCGGTTTGTTGCTATATAAAGCCTGTGAAAACGATTTTATCCGTAAGCGTTAAAAGCAAAAAGGGATAAATATGATAAAAGTTGATAATATTACCAAATCTTTTATGACCCCACACGGTCGCCATTATTTATTTAAAGATTTAAATTTGCTCATTGAAGATAAACAAAGCGTTGGACTGTTAGGGCGAAATGGTGCAGGCAAATCCACCTTGCTAAATATCATTTGCGGTTTAGATAAACCTGACAAAGGGCAAGTCATTACCAATAGTACGATTTCGTGGCCAGTTGGTGTAGCAGGCGGATTTCAAGGCAGTTTGACAGGTCGGCAAAATGTACGTTTTGTCTGTCGTTTGTACTCAAGTGGCGAGTTTATTGATGAAAAAATCCGCTTTGTACAAGCGTTCGCCGATTTAGGACGCTATTTTGATATGCCTGTCAAAAGTTATTCGTCAGGTATGCGTTCTCGCTTGACTTTTGGGTTAAGCATGGCGTTTGATTTTGACTATTATATGGTGGACGAAGCAGGTGCGGTGGGTGATGCTGCCTTTCGTAAACGCAGTGAAGAAGTATTGCAAGCTCGCCGTGAACAGTCAGGTTTTTTGATGGTTTCACACAATTTAGGTGATATTGAGCGAAATTGCGATATTGGAATTGTACTTATGAATCAAACTGCGGTGGTGTATCACGACACCAAGCAAGCAATCGAGGTATATAAAGAACATGTCAGTCAGTCTAAAAAATAATTTGAATAAAAGTAAAGTAAAACAAGGTATTTTATTTCTCGGTTTGGTAGTGTTGCCGTGGCTTTTGGTGATTTTTTACACGCTTGCTATCGCTCATCCACGCTATATTAGCCAATCACAAGTGGTGGTCAAGCAAACAAGTGATAACAGTATACCCACAGGCACAGGACTGGTCGCCCTACTTGGTGGTGTCAGCACTAGCGTAGAAGATAGCAACTATCTGACTAGCTATATTTTGTCAAATGACATGATTGACAAACTTGACCCACAGTTTCAATTTCGCAAGAATTTTCGTGTGGATGGCTCTGACCCATTTAACGAGCTACCTGCCGAGCCAACGCGTGAAGAGTTGTTAGAATATTTTAAAAAGCGTGTCAAAGTAGAACTTGACCAAACCACGCATATTTTAAACATCAAAACCGAAGGCTTTGACCCTGAGTATGCGTTAAAACTGAATAAAGCCTTGCTAGAACAAAGTGAAAATTTTGTCAACAATATTTCACAAAATATGGCAAAAGATCAAACCGCCTTTGCCGAAAAACAGCTTGCTGATGCCCAACAACAAATGGACGAAGCCAAATCGGCGGTGTTAAATTACCAAAACCGTAACGAAATCTTAGATCCAGAAAGTTCAGCACGTGCATTAAACAGCTTGATTGCAGGGCTGGAAGCCAATTTGAGTGCGTTGCGTACCGAGGAGCGTCAATTATTAAGCTACCTAAATCCGACCGCCCCGCAAGTGGTATCGTTACGTAGCCAAATCAAAGCAGTAGAGCAACAAGTCGCTCAAGAACATGCCAAATTAACTTCACCTGCCAATAATCGCTTAAATACCAAAGCGTTACAGTTTGAGCAAATCAAAGCTAACGCCAATTTTGCTGAAGAAAAGTACAAAATGGCACTCACGGCATTGGAAAAAGCCCGCCTAGAAGCGAGCCAAAAAATGAAAAATCTGATTGTAATTTCGTCTCCCTTTAAAGCCGAAGAAGCCAGCTACCCACGCTATTGGTATGTTATTTTTACGTCGTTGGCATTTTTGTTGATTTTTTATGGCTTTGTGCAGTTGATTTTGGCAATTATCCGAGACCACCGAGATTAAATTGACTAAAATGATAACGATAATTGCTAAAATTTGCTAAAAAAATAAAAGGTAATTTTATGAAAATTAAATATAAATCACGTTTACTCGCCATAAAAACGCTTGTATTGGCGTGTGCCGTTTTGCCCTGTTCAGCGGTTTTTGCCGTAGATGATACGGTTAATCAAGCTTTACACACAGCGGTGCAAACCAACTCAATTAACGAAAGTAACCAACAATTTGAACAGCAAAGCCAAGCCAGCCAACAGGCAATCAATTCCGCCACGCTTGGCAGTCAGCCGATTGTTACCACCACAGGCAATTATCAAGCGGTGGGCGATAACACCAAAATGTTTGGGGCTCAGCTATTTCGTGGGGCCTTTGCCAGTACGTCTGGGGCGAATTTTAACAGCAATTATGTGATTAACGCAGGCGATAATATTCAGCTTAGAATGTGGGGGGGCGTATCAGTTTTCTGCAACCATGACGGTTGACCCACAAGGCAATATTTTTATCCCAAATGTCGGGCCTGTCCATGTGGCAGGGGTGCGAAATGGTAATTTGCAAAGTGTGGTAAAATCTGCTGTTGGTAAAATTTACCGTGCCAATGTCGGCGTGTATGCATCTTTACAAGAAGCCTTGCCTGTGCGGGTGTTTGTCACAGGTTTTGTCAATCAACCTGGTTATTATTCAGGGGTAGCGGCAGACTCGGTACTGTCGTATATTGACCGTGCAGGGGGCGTTGACCCAAAACGTGGCAGTTATATTGACATTCAAATCCGCCGTCATGGACAAATCGCCCAACAAGTGAATTTGTACAAATTTTTGTTAGCAGGGCAACTTGAGCCATTTTCGTTTGAAGACGGCGATGTCATTACTGTTGCCCCACAACGCAAAACCTTTAGCATTGATGGCGAAGTGCAAAACGCTTATACCTTTGAATTTGATGTGGAAAATTTAACGGTAAGCGATATTTTGGAAATTGCCAACCCCACCCCACAAGCGACCAATATCAGCGTGGCTCGTGGCGTTGACCGTGCGTTAAAAAGCGAATATTACCCCTTAGCCGATGCCGAAAAACTCAAAGTCTATGACGGTGATAAATTCGTGGTAACGTCCGACCGTTACGCCAGTACGATTGGCGTGCAAGTGCGTGGGGCTCATATCGGCAATGGCGTAGTGGTGTTGCCACACGGTGCGACTTTAAAAGACGTGGTCGCCCAAATTCGCCCAAGCGAAACCGCCAACTTAACCGCCCTAAAAATCTATCGTAAATCGGTCGCTGAACAACAAAAACGCAACATCAATACCGCCCTTGATAAACTGCAAGAAATGTCGCTCGCCACCCAATCTATCACCAAAGAAGAAGCGAGTTTGCGTCAAATTGACGCCCAAATGATTGATAAATTTATCGCCAAAGCCCGCCAAGTACAACCTGATGGCATGATTGTGGTACAACAAACTGCTTGGCAAGATGTATTGCTAGAACAAGGCGATGTCATTGAAGTACCTGAAAAAACGTCCGTGGTAACGGTAAATGGCGAAGTGCGTTTTCAAAATGCAATTACCTTTAACCCAAGCATGATAGTAGGTGATTATATTGCCAAATCAGGCGGTTACAATGCCAATGCGGACAAGAAAAACATCATCGCCATTCATCCAAATGGCGAAAATGTGGTGGTAAAAAGCGATTATGTGGTGCAACAAGGTGACCAAATTATGGTGCTGCCAACGGTGAAAACCAAACGTGTGGAAATCGGACGTGGTTTAAGTCAGATTTTATATCAAATCGCAATTGCTGCCAAAGTGGTGTTGGATTTATAAACTCACTTTTGTAAAACCATTGATTTTTCACAAAAATTTGAGCAAGATTTTATCAATCACTTTGAAAAAATCTTGCTTATTTTTTTGCAATGTCGGCAAAACTGTAAGCAAATATGTCAAAAAACCATTTATTTTTCTAAACCACTGGTAGTAGAAAGATTTATTTACCATTTTATTATATTATTTAGAAAAATTTCGACTTATAATAATTCTATAAGTTAAGAAATATAAATTTTTTAATAAAACTTAACTTATAACCACGATTTTAACATTTATTTTTTTGGTAATTAACAAGGTGAAATTATGAAACTTTCAACCACACTCACAAAAATCTTACCTACCTTAGCATTGGTTATCGGTACGTCTTCTATGGTTCATGCTGATGACATGATGGATGCTCGCCAGGCAGACGACACCACGGTAACAAAACGTCAAGTTAGTTATCAATGCCAAAGCGGTAAGTCGGTAAAAGTAACTTATGGCTTTAATCAACAAAATCTACCAACCTATGCCCAAGCAACCTTGGGTGGAAAGTCTCGCTTTATGCCGATTAACCTTGCTTACTCAGATAATGTGACAACGCGTTTTGGCGATGACAATAATTTTAGCTTGGGTGCTAGTACTTTGACGTTGTCAAACTATCACAAAGTTGGTATTGATACCATTCAAAATCCAGCAAGCGAGATTTTGTACAAAAGTTGTAAGGTCAAGTCTGTGAAAAAATTAGGCAAATAATTCGTTAATTTTATCAACTCATCAAAGTAACTATGCGATGGCATGGTTACTTTTTTTGGTTTGGTGGGGGATTTTCTTGGATAAATTTGTTAAAATGATGCTAATCTTTATTTGACACCTTAAACCAATTTTAAGAGAAACCTATTATGACAAATTTTTTAGCAACTAATGAACAACTTGAACTTATCATGCGTGGGGTGCAAGACATTTATTCTAAGGAAGATTTAATCAAAAAATTAGAAGAAAATCGCCCTTTGCGTATTAAGCTTGGTATGGACCCGACCGCCCCCGATTTACATTTTGGGCATACGGTTGTGTTAAACAAATTGCGTCATTTTCAGGATTTAGGGCATGAAGTGTTGTTTTTGATTGGCGATTACACCGCTCGCATTGGCGACCCGTCAGGCAAGAATACCACCCGTCCGCCACTGTCCGAAGAACAAGTCAAACAAAACGCTAAAACTTATGCCGAGCAAGTCTTTAAAATCCTAGATAAAGACAAAACAACCATTATGTTTAACTCAGAGTGGTTCTCTAAAATGTCGGCAGGCGATATGATTGGCTTGGCAAGTCAGCTCACCGTATCTCGCATACTTGAACGGGATGATTTTTCCAACCGTTTTAAAAACCAAACGCCGATTTCACTGCATGAATTTATGTACCCACTTGTGCAAGGTTACGATTCGATTGCTATGAAAGCAGACGTTGAACTTGGCGGTACTGACCAAACTTTTAATTTGCTGATGGGGCGTACTTTACAAGGCCGCTATGACCAAGAAGCCCAAGTTTGTATTACCATGCCGATTTTGGAGGGCTTAGATGGTGTCAATAAAATGAGCAAATCACTTGGCAACTACATCGGTATTACCGACCCTGCTGGCGTGATGTACCAAAAAATCTTGTCCATGCCTGATAGTCTCATTCCACGTTATTTTGAGTTATTAAGTTTTAAACCGATGAGCGAAATTAACACACTACTTGATGAAATCGGGAACGGTCGCAATCCACAAGAAATTAAAAAAATCTTGGCGTTAGAGCTGATTGAGCGTTTCCATGATAAAGAAAGTGCCGAAAATGCCCATAAATCAGCAGGTAACAGACTAGCCGATGGTGAATTGCCTGTGGATTTGCCAGAAATTACATTGGAGTTACACGGTGCGGAAAAATTGTTCATCGCCCAAGCACTCAATCAAGCCAATTTGGTCAAAAATTCAGCCCAAGCCAAAGATTTATTAAAAAATGGCTTGGTTAAAGTAGATACCAACGTGGTAGACGCAGGTTTTGCCCTAGAAAAAGGGCAAACGGTGATTATTCAAGCAGGTAAAAAGGCGTATGCGAAAGTAACCGTGGAATAATTAATTTTTTTGGAAAATTTAAAGATGAAATTAACACTTTCTATTATATTTGTTTTGTTTGGCTTGATAAGCATTCAAGCCAATGCCAAAACGCCCCTTTTTACAGATTATCCTGTCAAAATATATACAGATAAAAAAGCCCCAATCAACTATAAAAGCCATGAATATGCTACTCAATATAAAACACGGATTAAAAATGCTTATGCAAGCACCAATGTTGATTTTGCAGGTAGCTATAATATCACTGCTTGGGGTTGTGGTTCATCATGCGTAAATTATGCCATGATTGATAGACGCACAGGCAAGGTCTATCCTTTAGCAGATTTGGCTTACAGTGCTAGAGAAAATGCTAGATTAAAATGCTCTGATTTACCAGCTGGATTGACAATCACGGTCAGTGAATTTTTCACAAAACCAAATAGCCAATTAATCGTTGAACAAGAATATTGTGGCACAGATGACAATAACAACGATACTTATCTTAACTATTATCTGTTGTGGAATGATGCAACCAAAACGTTTAAACTCATCGACCAAAAATTTGCAAATCATTCAGAATAAAATAATAACCAACCATTTTTATAGGTTGGGTGGAAGTATGGTACCCAACTTTTATTTATAATGTTGGGTTTCGCACGCTTAACCCAACCTACTTAGCAATATAAATGAAAGTCAAATCTTTAACCAAAAACCCAACCACCTTACTTATCATTGGCTATTTAACAACCTTGATATTTCAGTTGTTGATGGACACACTTTATGTCTATTATAAAGATTGGTATTTAGACCTTGGTGTATCCGACTGGTTCTTTTGGTTAATTTACTTAGCAATAATGTTGTCGTATGGTTATTTGGCATTTTCAAAAACTTATCAACGTAAATGGGTTGTGATTTTATCAACGCTTGTATTTACCTTAAGTTGAGCGGTTTTGATTGCAATAATAGGATTGTTTTTTCATGTTTACGTTTTAAAAGCCCCCTTATAACAAATCACTCAGAATAAAATAAAATTCTTTCATCATGAATTTTTGAGAAAAATCATGTAAAATAGCAACATTTTCAAGCATTTACCCAAAAATTTACCAACACTTTTTGATAAAAAGGTTTGCCCATGACAATTACACGACGTGATTTTTTAAACGGCTCAGCTATTGCCATTGCGGGCGTTAGTACAGGATTATTAACCGCTTGCCAAAAAAATCCTTCAACCAATCCTAAAAATAGTCCTAGCCAAACTGCTAGCACACCAACGCCTGATTTAAGCAAACAGAAGTTTACTAATTATCCGCCCGCCTATGACAAATTGCGTGGCAATCATCAACGCAGTTTTGATGTTGCTCACGAATTGGCATGGAAAGGTAAAACCTTTGACGTAACGGATGAGCCAAGCACTGGTGATTATGACCTTGTGGTGGTCGGGGCAGGGCTTAGCGGTTTGGCAAGTGCCTATTGGTATCAACAACAATTTCCAAAAAGTAAAATTTTATTGATAGATAATCACGATGATTTCGGCGGTCATGCCAAACGCAACGAATTTCACGCCAATGTTGACGGCAAAGATATTTTTCGCCTAAGTTATGGTGGCACTGAAAGCATTGACTCGCCAAAAACCCATTATAATGAGCAAAGCAAAGCCCTTCTCGTGGCATTGGGCATTGATGTTGATAAATTTGAAAAATTTTATGACCAAACTTTTTTTGAAAAATTAAACATCAAAAAGGGCGTATTTTTTAACAAAGCAACGTTTGGCAAAAGTCATATCATGCCTGACACGCCAAATAGCGACAATGCCGAGCAATTATTTACTGATGCACCGCTTGATGATGCCGATAAACAGGCGTTGATTAACCTTTATAGCAAGCCAAAAGATTATCTTGCCCCCATGCCACAGGAAAAGCGAGAAGATTATCTTAGCAAGATTAGTTATGATAAGTTCTTGATTGAAAACGTAAAACTACCCAAAAAAGCCAAATTATTTTTAGAAGATATTTGCTTAGAATATTGGGGTTTTCCAATTGACGGTTTGTCGGCGATTGATGCGTTTTATGAAGGTTATCCTGGACTAAATAATTTAGGCTTACAAAGCGATAACTCTGAAAGTGAGCCATATATTTATCATTTTCCTGATGGTAATGCATCCATTGCTCGCTTGCTAGTAAAAAAATTAATCCCAAATGTGGTATCAAATCCTGAACATGGCAAAAAAATGTCAGCAATGGAAGCGATTGTATTGGATAAGTTTAATTACAGCGAGCTTGACAAGCCAGAGCAAGCAGTCAATATTCGCCTAAATAGCACAGTGGTACAAGTCAAAAATCTAAATGGCACAAAAGTTGCGAGCAGTGCTGATAACGTTTTACACAATATGATGGTTGGCTATAAAACGGACGACAAAGTGGCCCGTATCAATGCCAAACACGTAATTTTAGCGTGTAATGCCCACATGATACCGTTTATTGATAAGGAATTACCCGAACAGCAGAAAAAAAATATGTCTTTAAACGTGCGTGTACCGATGATTTATGGCAAAGTTTTGGTAAAAAATTGGCAAGTGTTTAAAAAGCTTGGCACTTGGCAATTATACGCCCCAAAATCGCCATATTGTTTAGTCATGCTTGATTATCCTGTTAGCATGGGTGGTTATCATTATCCAAAAAATCCTGACGAACCAATGATTATCCACATGGTAAAAATTGCTGTACCCTATGGCACAGGCAATACTTTGCGTCAAGCTTGCAAACAAGGGCGTGCCGAACTGTATGGCAAAAGTTATGAGCAATTAGAAAGCGAAATGCTAGATCAGTTGCGTGAAATTTATGCCTTGGCAGATGAAAAACTGGACGATAATATTCTCGCCATTACCATTAACCGTTGGGGGCATGGCTACAGCTACGAGCAAAATATCCTGTGGGATGAAGAAGGCGAAGCCGAACGTGCGTTGACATCGGTGAAACAACCGCAAGGAAACGTACATATCGCAGGCAGTGATGCTGACTGGAAACCTTATACCCAAGGGGCATTTGAGCAAGCATGGCGTGCGGTAAGTGAGATTGTGAAACAAAGCTAATCTAAAGCTAATACCAGCTTTGTAAGCAAATGCTTACACACAAATCCGTTTTTGTCGGCTTGTGCGACCTTACATTGTAGTCTATAATGCACACATCAACACAAGGAATGAACGGATACACAGTGTTGGTGCAGTGATGCATAAGGATATCGGCTAGTATGCCACCACTTCATGATGAAAACAAAGCCCCTAAAAACCCAACGCTATGCCCAAGCGTTGGGTTTTTTCTTAAGAAAGGATTTGCAATAGTCATGATAATACCGTATCTAGTGAGTAGAAGCAATGATGACAAAATTAAGACATGGCAAGTAGTCTGTATTCATGAATTATTTTCCAAAACATGGTTTTTACCATGTTTTTATTTGTGTTTCGTTTATAGCACCCCAAAGACGAAACCCCCTTCAGATTTGAAGGGGGTAGATATAGGGGGAGCTGACGATGACCTACTTTCACATGGGCGAACCACACTATCATTGGCGTATTGTTGTTTCACTTCTGAGTTCGGGAAGGGATCAGGTGGGACCAACAAG